>NZ_JAHFUW010000031.1 GCF_023264855.1 Herbiconiux sp.
CAAGCGCGCGATCGCGCACGAGGGCGCGACGATGGAGTGGATCGACGGCAACATCGGCTCCAAGGTCACCATGAAGTACCCGTCGATCTACCTGGTCGGCGAGCACGCCAAGGGCGAGACGCTCTCGGTGGCCTTCGCTGGTCCCGGCCAGCACCAGGATGCCGGCGCGAAGATGATCCACATGGCGCCGTACACGCAGAGCTCGATCGTCTCCAAGTCGATCGCGCGCGGCGGTGGTCGAGCCGGGTACCGGGGCGAGATCCGGATGTCGGAGAACGCGCACCACTCGGCGAACACGGTTCGCTGCGATGCTCTGCTGGTCGACACGATCTCGCGCTCCGACACCTACCCGGCCATCGACATCCGGGTCGACGACGTGCAGCTCGGTCACGAGGCCACCGTCTCGAAGGTCTCCGAAGAGCAGCTGTTCTACCTGATGTCGCGCGGTCTTCCGGAAGACGAGGCGATGGCGATGATCGTGCGCGGCTTCATCGAACCGATCGCCCGCGAGCTGCCGATGGAATACGCACTCGAACTCAACAAGCTCATCGAGATGGGCATGGAAGGCTCCGTAGGCTAGATGGCCGCCGAAACAACTGTCACAGCACCTGCCCAGAGCGAGCCCGGCCAGCACGGCCTGGTCGCCCACTCCGACGGCGGATCGGCCTTCGTGCCGGTCCAGACTCGATCCGAGCGGTTCACCTCGACCTCGGTGGACGACTTCGCCCAGGTCACGGGGCTCGAGTTCGAATGGAAATTCACTCCGTTCGCGACGATCAAGCACCTCACCACCGATGACCTCGACGGATCGCCCACGGCGTTCAGCTACGTCGAGTCAGGCGGCGCCACGGTCGACTGGATCGACCGCAGCGATGCGCTGATCGGCTCGGCGGGCGCTCCCGAGGAGCGCGCCTCGGCCAACGCCTGGACGCGCTTCGAGAAGGCGCTGCACGTGAAGGTGACCGGCGAGGCGGGCGAAGAGACCGTCATCCGGCGCGACCGGTTCGACGGATCGGCGCGCGCCGCGCACGTGGTGATCGAGGCGGTGCCGAACAGCAAGGGCGTCGTCATCCTGGAGAACTCGGGATCGGCGAACCTCTCCGAGAACGTCGAGATCGTGGTGGGCGACAACGCCCAGCTCACGGTCGTGACGGTGCAGGAGTGGGACGACAGCGCTCTGCACCTCTCCTCGCACTTCGCCCGGGTCGGCCGCGACGCCAATCTGCGGCACGTCATCGTGTCGCTCGGCGGCTCGGTCGTGCGGGTGAACCCCTCCATCCACCTGGTGGAGCAGGGTGCGTCGATCGACTCCTTCGGCCTCTACTTCGCCGACGCCGGTCAGTACTTCGAGCAGCGCCCCTACATCGACCACGTCGCCGCCAACACGCGCAGCCGGGTCAACTACAAGGGCGCACTGCAGGGCGAGAAGGCGCACACGGTCTGGGTGGGCGATGTTCTCATCGGCCCGCACGCCGACGGCACCGACAGCTACGAGCAGAACCGCAACCTGGTGCTGTCCGAGGGCACGCGCGCCGACAGCATCCCGAACCTCGAGATCGAGACCGGGAACATCCAGGGCGCCGGTCACGCCTCCTCGACGGGGCGCTTCGACGACGAGCAGTTGTTCTACCTGCAGTCGCGGGGAATCAGCGAAGAAGAGGCGCGCCGACTCGTCGTGCGCGGCTTCCTGGCCGAGATCATCCAGCAGATCGGATCGCCCGCACTCGAAGCGCGACTCTCCGAGGCCGTCGAGGCCGAGCTGGTGCGTTCCCAGGCGGTGCGCTGAGCCGTGGCGGAGAAGGTGTGCGCGTTCGATGACGTGCCCGTGAACCAGGCGCTGCGCGTGGTCGTCGACGGGGTGGCCATCGCGCTCGTGAAAGACAGTGCGGGGGAGTGCCACGCCATCGGCGACACCTGCACCCACGGCGACATTTCGCTCGCCGAGGGCTTCGTGGAGGACGACACGCTCGAATGCTGGGCGCACGGCTCCAAGTTCTCGCTCGAGACCGGCAAGCCTCTGACGCTGCCGGCCTACGAGCCCGTCCCCGTGTTCGAGATCCAGGTGATCGACGGGGACATCTACATCGACCCGACCGTGACGAAAGTGATTGACTAGCATGTCTGTTCTGACCATCGAAGACCTCCAGGTGAGCGTCGAGACCGAGCAGGGGACCAAGCACATCCTGCGCGGTGTCGACCTGTCGATCGGCGAGGGCGAGACCCACGCCATCATGGGTCCCAACGGATCGGGCAAGTCCACGCTCGCCTACGCGATCGCCGGCCACCCCAAGTACCACGTCGAGGGCGGCTCGGTGAAGCTCGACGGCGAGGAGATGCTCGACAAGACGGTCGACGAGCGCGCCCGCGCCGGCCTCTTCCTCGCGATGCAGTACCCAGTGGAGATCCCCGGCGTCTCGGTGTCGAACTTCCTGCGCACCGCGAAGACCGCGATCGACGGCGAGGCACCGGCCATCCGTGGCTGGATCAAAGACCTCGACTCCTCGATGAAGGCGCTGCGGATGGACAAGTCGTTCCGCGAGCGCAACGTCAACGAGGGCTTCTCGGGCGGCGAGAAGAAGCGCAACGAGATCCTGCAGCTGGAACTGTTGAAGCCGAAGTTCGCCGTGCTCGACGAGACCGACTCCGGTCTCGACGTCGACGCGCTGAAGATCGTGTCGGAGGGCGTGAACCGGGCCAAGGAGAACACCGGCCTCGGCATCCTGCTGATCACGCACTACAACCGCATCCTGCGCTACGTGAAGCCCGACTTCGTGCACGTGTTCGTGGCCGGCAAGGTGGCGGAGCAGGGTGGCCCCGAGCTCGCCGTGCGCCTCGAGAACGAGGGCTACGATCGCTTTCTCACCGGCGCGACCGTAGAATAACGAAATGGTCACGACACTAGAACCGCAGCGCTTCGATCAGATCGAAGAAGCGCTCAAAGACGTGATGGATCCCGAGCTCGGCGTGAACATCGTCGACCTCGGCCTCATCTACGACCTGGGCTGGGACGACGAGCAAGACGCTCTGGTCATCAACATGACGCTCACCTCGGCCGGCTGCCCGCTGACGGATGTGCTTGAAGAGCAGACCGCCGAGGCGCTCGACGGCGTCGTCGAGCAGTTCCGCATCAACTGGGTGTGGATGCCGCCGTGGGGCCCCGACAAGATCACCGACGACGGCCGCGACATGATGCGGGCGCTCGGCTTCTCCATCTGAGGCGTGTCCCGGCCGCTCTGCAGCCCGGACTTCTCCGAACGAAACGGTCACCGGACCCTTAGAGGGGTGTGGTGGCCTTTTTGTCTGCAGAACTCCAGAGCGATTCCGTGGCGCGACGGGCGCACGGACGGCGCCGTCCGGGTCGGCGAGCCCGGTAGCGGAGGGGACGGACCGAGAGACGCTGCGGAGGGCGTAAACTTGGTTGGTTCCCCCCTCCGAGAAGATTAGGACAACTCTGTGCTCAGCGTTTCAGACCTGGCGATCCGGGTCGGCGCACGAACCCTCATGGAGGACGTGTCCTTCCGAGTCGGCCCCGGCGAGAAAGTCGGCCTCGTAGGCCGCAACGGTGCCGGCAAGACCACCCTCACGAAAGTGCTCGCAGGCGACCTGCAGCCCGCCGCGGGAGACGTGCATCGCAGCGGCGAGCTCGGCTACCTGCCTCAGGATCCCCGTTCGGGCGACCCTGAGGAGCTGGCCCGCACGCGCATCCTGAACGCCCGCGGCCTCGGATCGCTGCTGGAGGGGATGACCGAGTCGTCCCTGGCCATGGCCTCCGACGACCCCAAGGTCAGCGCCGCCGCCATGAAGAAGTACGGCAACCTCACCGAGCGCTTCGACGCGCTGGGCGGATACGCCGCCGAGGCGGAGGCGGCCTCGATCGCCAGCAACCTGAGCCTGCCCGACCGCATCCTCGACCAGCCGCTGAAGACGCTCTCGGGTGGTCAGCGACGCCGCATCGAGCTCGCGCGCATCCTGTTCTCCGACGCGGAGACCCTCATTCTGGATGAGCCGACCAACCACCTCGACGCCGACTCCGTGGTGTGGCTGCGCGAGTTCCTGAAGAGCTACAACGGCGGCTTCATCGTTATCTCGCACGACATCGAGCTCGTGGGCGAGACGGTGAACCGCGTGTTCTACCTCGACGCCAACCGCCAGGTCATCGACATCTACAACATGAACTGGCGCAACTACCTGCGGCAGCGAGCCGCCGACGAGGAGCGCCGCAAGAAGGAGCGCGTCAACGTCGAGAAGAAGGCCGGCCAGCTGCAGATGCAGGCCGCCCGCTTCGGCGCCAAGGCCTCGAAGGCCGCCGCCGCCCACCAGATGGTGGCGCGCGCCGAGAAGATGCTCTCCGTGCTCGAAGAGGTGCGCGAGGTCGATCGCGTGGCCAAGCTGCGCTTCCCGACCCCGGTCGCCTGCGGCCGCACGCCGCTGATGGCGTCGAACCTCTCGAAGAGCTACGGCTCGCTCGAGATCTTCACCGCCGTCGACCTGGCCATCGACCGCGGCTCGAAGGTGGTCATCCTGGGGCTGAACGGTGCGGGCAAGACCACGCTGCTGCGCATCCTGGGCGGGGCCGACACGCCCGACACCGGGCAGATCGAGCCCGGCCACGGCCTGCGGATCGGCTACTACGCCCAGGAGCACGAGACCATCGACGTGAACCGTTCGGTGCTGGAGAACATGGTCTCCGCTTCACCGAACCTCACCGAGACTGAGGCGCGACGCGTGCTCGGCTCGTTCCTGTTCACCGGCGACGACGGGCACAAGCCCGCCGGCGTCCTCTCGGGCGGTGAGAAGACCCGACTCGCATTGGCGATGATCGTGGTCTCGGGTGCCAACGTGCTGCTGCTCGACGAGCCCACGAACAACCTCGACCCGGCCAGCCGCGACGAGATTCTGGATGCTCTGGCCCACTACGAGGGCGCGGTCGTGCTGGTCAGCCACGACGAGGGCGCGGTCGAGGCGCTCAACCCCGAGCGCGTGCTCATCCTGCCCGACGGTGTGGAAGACCACTGGAACAAGGACTACGCCGACCTGATCTCGTTGGCCTGATCTCGCTCGCGCAGCCGTAGCGCTAGCGGGGGCACGTCGCGGCCGGTCTCAGTTCCGGCTGTCGAGGATCTCGTCCTCGATTTGGGCATCGCTCTTCTTCGCCAGGCGCTTGCGCTCGCGCTCGGCGGCGCGCTCCTGCTCTTCCGGATCGTCTTCATTCACCCGACGGAACTCCTGCCGGATGATGTAGCCGAGCCCGACGAACCCGAGCAGCCCGAAGCAGAACCACTGGAACGTGTACGACAGGTGCGCGCCCTCGTCGGGTGTGGGCTTAGGCGTCGCCATGGGCCGCTCGGCCGGGGCTGGATCCTCGGATGCCAGAAGGCCATACGCGCCCGTGTAGGTGGGCTGGCCGACCTGGTCGGCGAGCACCGGCAGCTCGATCGTTGCGATCTGACCCGCCACCGCCCCGCGGTTGTCGAGGTGCGGCTCGCCGGCCTTCAACCGGGCGACGACCGTGATCTCGCCCGTGGGTGCTGCCGGGATGGCATCCGGAACGTCTTGCTTCTGGCCGGTCGGCACCCAGCCGCGGTCGACGATGAACACGTCGCCGTTCGCCAGCTGGAAGGGCACCAGCACGTCGAAGCCGACGTCACCGCCGAGCGGGCGGTTGCGCACGAGGGTCTGGTCGTCGACGAGGTAGCGACCGGTCATCGACACGGTGAGCCATTCCTGGGAGACGTCGTACGAGTCCAACTCGGGGAGCACGTCGGCGAGCGGAGCAGGGTCGGCGTCGAAGTTCTCGGCGACCCGGTTGATCTCGGCGACCGCCTCGTCACGTCGGGCGAGCTGCCACATGGCGAGCATCACGCAGACGATCGCGAACACCACCGTGAGCGCGAGGTACCCCGCCCACCGCCGGCTCAGCAGGAAGCGCCAGCCGCCGCTCATGTGCTCACCGCCCCGTTCATCGGCAACACCTCGAGCGGGAAGTCGCGCGCGGCGAGGAATTCGCGCAGGTAGTCGACGTGCTCGTCGCAGGCCAGCCAGATCTTGCGGCGATCCTCGGTGTGGATCTTGGGGTTGCGCCACTCGATCCGCCACGCGGCGTCGGCGCGGCAACTCGCACGCGAGCACTCTTCGGCAGAGGGCTCGAGACCGATTCCGATCATGCCCGCGGTCCCGCATCCGGACCCGCCGCAGCAGGTTCAGCCGGCGGCACGACAGGGGGAACAACAGGGCGGTACAGCTCGATCTCGCTCGGCTTCTCATGACGCCGCATGTTCGACGTGCCCACATTGCCGAGCACCACGGCAAAGTAGGGGAGCAGGATGGCGCCGGCGGCGACCACAGCCAGCCACCAGCCCTTCACGAAGAGCATCAGCACGAGGCAGACGATGCGGATGCCCATGGTGATCAGGTATTTGATCATGCGCTTGCGCCGCTCGTCGTCGGGCGAGGGCGGAAGGCTCGTGAGGGACTGCTGGGCGCTCTTCATGATTCGCTCTAAGCCTACGCTTCGGAAGGCCCTGCCGAGTCGGCCGGCCCCGACGCTGGGCAACTCCTAAGCTGGTAGGGCGCCACCCGCCCCACGACGTTAGGACCTCCGCACCGTGACCACCTCGACCACACCTCGCACCGTGCTCATCACCGGCGGAAACCGCGGCATCGGCTACGCCCTCGCCGAGGAGTTCGTGGCCCAGGGGCACCGCGTGGCCGTGACCGCGCGGTCCGGTTCGGGCCCTGAGGGCACGCTGACCGTGATCGCGGATGTGACCGACGGAGCATCCATCGACGCCGCCTTCACCGAGGTGGAGCAGAAGCTGGGCCCGGTCGAGGTCGTCGTGGCCAACGCCGGCATCACCCGCGACATGCTTCTGATGCGCATGGCGGAGGACGACTTCACCAGCGTGATCGACACGAACCTCACCGGGGCGTTCCGCGTGGTGAAGCGTGCCTCGAAGGGGATGCTCAAGGCCCGCTTTGGCCGGATCGTGCTGATCTCGAGCGTGGTGGGGCTCTACGGATCGGCCGGCCAGGTCAACTACAGCGCCTCGAAGAGCGCCCTAGTCGGTCTCGCTCGCTCGGTGTCCCGCGAGCTCGGGGCCCGCGGCATCACCGCGAACGTCGTGGCACCCGGCTTCATCGAGACGGACATGACCGCCGAACTGCCCGAAGCGCAGCAGGCCGAGTACAAGAAGAGCATCCCCGCCGGCCGCTATGGCCAGGCCGCCGAGGTCGCCAAGGCCGTGGCCTGGCTCGCCTCCGACGATGCCGCCTACATCACCGGCGCGGTCATCCCGGTCGACGGCGGCCTCGGCATGGGCCACTAGGCCGTTTCTCCAAATGCTCGGGCCCAGATGGTGATGGTTCGGAGGATGGCGCCTCGTCGGTAGGTGTATGCGAGTTTGCCGTTGCGTGACGGCGGCAAGGTTGCGTTCGATGAAATCGCGTGTTTCGTAGCCGACTTCATCGAACTTTGGTGAACTTCGACTACCCAGCGTGCGATCAGGCTTTTGCCGTCCCAGCCATGATCATCGTCGGCAAGCGCGAAGCGCGCGGCAGCCTCGTACGGTTCGGTACCTGGATGGTTGGCCTGGTGATGTGCTGCCGCGCGCTTCGCGCTTGCCCTCGATGACCGTGCCCGGTTTTGGGAGGTGGGCATACGTGGTTAGGCGGCTGGGCGGTGGGTGGTGCGTCGCCGGGTGGTCGGGATCGGCGTCTGCTCGATGTCGATCCACCGGGGTGGGATGAGGTGGGGCACACCCGAATGCATGGTCAGTTTCCAGGACGACTTGTGCAGATGCGAGTGATGGAAATGGCACAGCAGCACACCATTGTCGATATCGGTACGACCCGGTGGATGATCGGCCGAAACCCATTCATCTGCATGATGTGTTTCACAGAACGACGGTGGCCGGTCGCAGTCGGGCCAGACACATCCCCCATCTCGAGCCGCGAGGGCCCGGTTCTGGGCCGGAGTGAAGAGGCGTTCTGTCTTGCCGTGGTAGAGCACCGCACCGCGGTCGTTGAACAGTGTCACGGCGGTGGGGGAGGTGCAGCGCAGTTGCGCGATGGTGGAGGCGGGAACGGGCTCGTCGATGCCGTCGATCCAGCCGACCCCGCGCCCGGTTTCGAGGTTGTCGAGAGTGGTGTGGACGTTGAGGGTGGTGGTGGCGCCGTTGAGGCGGGGCATGTCGGGGGCGCCGGCGGCGCGGGCGATGAGTTCGGTGACGGTGTCGGCGTTCTTCTGCGCCTGAGTGCGAATGTCCGCGGTGGCGGTCTGTGCCACGTATTCGTCTTCGGTCAGGAACCGCGGCCCACTGGAGGGCGATCCTGAGATGCGGGGGCTTTGCATGGCCTGGATGCTCGCCAGCCACACGCTGCCTTGTTCGGGGGTGAGGGCGAACCGGCCGCGGATCATCCCGTCACTGGCCTGGCCGATGGTGAGCGAGCGCTGCTGCTGGAGTCGCTCATCCCGAGGCTCAGCACCATCCGGGTCGATGACCTCACGAAGATGAATGGCGAGCCGGGAGGCCTGATCCGCAGTCAGGTGCTTCGTGAGGGTCTCGTCGACGAGGGTCTGCTCGGCGCTAGCGACCACCTCGGGGGAGCATCCGCGCTCGGTGAGTTCGGTGCACCGGGCGACGATGATCGATGCCGTCTCAACCGCGAGGACACCCTCATCAAGGGCCCGGCCGACGACCGGGAACGGGGCAGGCCCTTCACCGCCACCCAGTAGCACCGCACCGCGAAGCCTGCGCCCGATCTCGAGGCGTGTCTTGCTCTCCCGCGCCGACGTGCCGGTGACGGTTGAGACGAGCTTGACCGGGCTGGTGAAGTTCTGCGACCTGCTCAAGCCTTCGTCACCGAGTTCGCTGCGGGACCGCACCCCGACCTCCCCAGCGACCCGAATCTGCCAGGCCGAGAGCGCCCGCCCGGCCGCCTCAATCGCGGCCATGACCTCGAGAACATCCTCGTCACCGAGCCCTGCCATCGCGGCGTTGATCTCGCCCGCGTCACTACGGAGATCGGCGGCGATCGCCTGGAATCGAGCGGCTATTTGCATACTGAGATTCTATCAGAAACACCTGATGAAAGCTCGATTAATTTCCTGCTCACAGGCGCCGCAGGACGGCCCGCAATCCCGTTGCAGCCGACGAGGTGTCAGCCTCGCAGGCCCAGCAGGGGGAGCAGCTGGCTGAGGTCGCGGCGGTTCATCACGAGGTCGGCCTGGGCACGTACCACCGGGCGTGCGTCGAACGCGACCGAGAGGCCCGCGACCTCCATCATGCGCAGGTCGTTGGCACCGTCGCCGACCGCGACGGTATGCGCCGCGGGGATGCCGTGAGCGCCCGCCCACTCGAGCAGAGCATCCGCTTTGCTCTGCGGGTCGATGATCGGGCCGCTGACGGTGCCGGTGAGGTGGCCGTCGGCGACGCCGAGCCGGTTCGCCCGCCAGTAGTCGAGCCCCAGCGACTCGGCCAGCGGATCGAGGATCTCGTGGAAACCGCCGGAGACGACTCCCACGACGCTCCCGTGCTTGTGCAACGTCGCGATCATCTCGGGCACTCCGAGGGTCACCTCGATCTGACCGCGTACCTCGTCGAAGCACGACACCGGAAGCCCCGCCAGGGTGGCCACACGTTCACGCAGGCTCTCGGCGAAGTCGATCTCGCCACTCATCGCGCGCTCGGTGATCGCCGCGACCTCGGCGTGCCGCCCGGCGAGGTTGCCGAGCATCTCGATCACCTCGTTCTCGATCAGCGTCGAATCGACGTCGAGCACGACGAGAAAGCGGGGATCAGGCATGCAGCCAGGTTACTGAACGAACGACGCTCCCAAGGAACGCCCGACGCGCTGGACGACCGACGCGTCAGGGAACGACGCGGACTCCCTTGCCGACGACGGTGATGCCCGAGTCGGTGACCGTGAAGCCGCGCTCCCGGTCACGATCGGCGTCGATTCCCACCTGGGCCCCGGCCGACACGACGACGTTCTTGTCGAGGATGGCCCGGTGCACCACGGCGTCGGGTTCGATGTGCACCCGGTCGAAGAGCACCGACTGCTGCACCAGCGCGCCGGAGTCGACCGTCGTCCACGGGCCGACGACGCTGCCTTCGACGCGAGCACCGGAGATGAGGCATCCGAGCGACACGATCGACTCGACCGTGACCCCCGGGTTGCCCTTGCTGTCGCGCACGAACTTGGCGGGCGGCGAGTTGAGCTGCTGGGTGTAGATCGGCCACTTCTCGTTGTAGAGGTTGAACACCGGCAGGGCCGAGATGAGGTCTTGGTGGGCGTCGTAGAACGAGTCGATGGTTCCCACATCGCGCCAGTAGTAACGGTCGCGATCGGTCGACCCGGGCACGTCGTTGCGGTTGAGGTCGTAGACCGCCGCGTTCCCGCGCGCCACGAAGTCGGGGATGATGTCGCCACCCATGTCGTGGCTGGACTCCGGCTTCTCGCCGTCGCGGATGACCGCGTCGATCAGCTGGTCGGCGTCGAAGATGTAGTTGCCCATCGAGGCGAGCACCTCGTGAGGGGAGTCGACGAGACCCTGCGGGTTCTTGGGCTTCTCGAGGAACTCGGAGATCAGCGTGGGGTCGTCGGCATCCGTCTGGATCACACCGAACTGATCGGCCAGGCTGATCGGCTGGCGGATGGCGGCGACCGTGGCGCCGCGCCCCGACTCGATGTGCGCCTGGATCATCTGGTCGAAGTCCATCCGGTACACGTGGTCGGCGCCGACCACGACGACGATGTCGGGGTTCTCGTCGCGGATGAGATTGAGGCTCTGCAGGATGGCGTCGGCCGATCCGCTGAACCAGCGCTTGCCGAGGCGCTGCTGCGCGGGCACGGATGCCACGTACGAGTTGAGCAGGCCGTCGAGGTGCCAGGTCTGCGAGACATGGCGGTCGAGGCTGTGCGACTTGTACTGCGTGAGCACCACGATCTGCCGCAGCCCCGAGTTGACGAGGTTGGAGAGCGCGAAGTCGATGAGGCGGTACCCGCCTCCGAAGGGCACGCCGGGTTTAGCCCGGTCAGCCGTGAGAGGCATGAGTCGTTTGCCCTCACCTCCGGCCAGAACGATGCCGAAGATCTTCTTTGATGCAGCCATAGCCCCCACCCTAATGAGGTTTCGCCCCGGTGGTACTACCGTTCAACTATGCGAGTCGACGTGATTACCCGTGAATATCCGCCCGAGGTCTACGGAGGCGCCGGCGTGCATGTCGCCGAGCTCGTGAAGGGCCTGCGCGAGCATCTGGATGTGGCGGTGCGGTGCTTCGGCGCTCCCCGCACCGAGGAGGGCGTCTTCGCCTACGGCGTGCCCGCCGAGCTCGCCGGGGCCAACCCGAGCCTGACCACGCTGGGCGTGGACCTGCAGATCGCCGAGGCGGTGGCCGGGACATCCTTGGTGCACTCGCACACCTGGTACGCCAACGCGGCCGGCCGTCTCGCGTCGCTGCTGCACGACGTGCCGCACGTGGTGACCGCGCACTCGCTCGAGCCGCTGCGCCCGTGGAAGGCCGAGCAGCTCGGGGGCGGCTACCGCATCTCGTCGCAGATCGAGAAGGATGCGTTCGAGAACGCCGATCAGGTGATCGCCGTGAGCAACGGAATGGCACGCGACATCCTGCGCTCGTACCCGGCTCTGGACGAGTCGAAGCTCGTCACCGTCTACAACGGCATCGATCTGGTCACGTGGAAGCCCACGCACGACGACGCTGTGCTCGACCGCCTCGGCATCGAGAAGGATCGGCCCACCGTGGTCTTCGTCGGCCGGATCACGCGCCAGAAGGGCTTGCCCTACTTCCTGCGTGCCATCGCCCAGCTGCCCACCGACGTGCAGGTGGTGCTGTGTGCGGGTGCGCCCGACACGCCCGCGATCCTCGAGGAGGTGTCGAGCGCGGTGCGCACCCTGCAGCAGACCCGCGGCGGAATCGTCTGGATCGAGGAGATGCTGCCCCAGCCGCAGCTGGCCGCGGTTCTGACGGCCGCGACCGTGTTCGTCTGCCCTTCGGTGTACGAACCCCTCGGCATCGTGAACCTGGAGGCGATGGCCTGCGGCCTCCCCGTCGTGGGCACCGCGACCGGAGGCATCCCCGAGGTCGTCGACGACGGCGTCACCGGGCTGCTCGTGCCGATCGACCAGCTGCAGGATGGCACGGGCACGCCGACCGACCCCGATCGCTTCGTGAGCGACCTGGCCCGAGCCCTCACCGAGGTGGTGTCGGATCCCGAGCGCGCCGCGCAGATGGGCATCGCGGGCCGTGCTCGCGCCGAGGCCGAGTTCAGCTGGGGAGCGATCGCCTCACAAACCGCCGACATCTACCGCGCGCTGGTGCGATAGTCGGCAACGGGTTCGTTAGGCTTGCCTCATGCCCAATGTGCTCGACCTTGAAGACGTTTCTGTTGTGCGGGATGGCAACCCCATCCTGAGCGGTGTGAACTGGAAGGTCGACGGCGATCAGCGCTGGGTGGTGCTCGGGCCCAACGGCGCCGGCAAGACCACCCTGCTGCAGATCGCGGCGGCGATGAACCATCCGTCCGGCGGCACGGTGCACGTGCTCGACGGCAAGCTCGGCGAGGTCGACCTGTTCGAACTGCGTCCGCGTGTGGGCTTCGCCTCCAGTGCGATGGCGCGGCGCTTCCCGCCGAACGAGACCGTGCTGAACGTCGTGCTGACAGCGGCCTACTCGGTGACCGGCCGCTGGAACGAGCAGTACGAGGAGATCGACCTGCGCCGTGCGCAGCGGGTTCTGAACGAGTGGAACCTCGACCACCTCGCCGAGCGGCTCTTCGGCTCGCTCAGCGACGGCGAGCAGAAGCGCGTGCAGATCGCACGCTCGGTGATGACCGACCCCGAACTGCTGCTGCTCGACGAGCCGGCCGCTTCGCTCGACCTGGGCGCCCGCGAGGAGCTGCTGCAGCTGCTCGGCGGCTACGCCAGTGCTCCCGAGGCGCCCGCGATCGTGATGGTGACCCACCACGTCGAGGAGATCCCCGTCGGCTTCACGCACGCGCTGCTGCTGAACAAGGACGGCATCGTGGCCAGCGGGCCGCTCGGCGAGATCCTCACCTCCGAGAACCTCGAGACGACGTTCGGGCTGCCGATCGCCCTCTCGGCGGAGGACGGCCGCTACACCGCCCGCGCGGCCTGACACGCCGAGCATCCGCTCTGGAAGCCTGCCCGGCTATCTGGTAGGCTCTTCCCTTGGTCAGCCTCGTCAGACCAAAGATTTCCGACCCCCATGCTGTGAAACTAGGACACCACTATGAAGACTGACATCCACCCCAAGTACGAAGCAGTCGTCTTCCGCGACCTCGCGTCGGGCGCCACCTTCCTCACCCGTTCGACCGTCGGCTCCGCCAAGACGATCGAGTGGGAAGACGGCAACACCTACCCGGTGATCGATGTCGAGATCTCGTCGGAGTCGCACCCGTTCTACACCGGCAAGCAGCGCATCCTCGACTCCGCCGGCCGCGTCGAGAAGTTCAACACCCGCTACAAGGGCTTCGGCGGCGGCACCAAGTAGTCTTTCCGCAATCACACGCACGAAGAACCCCGTCGGCTCAGGCCGGCGGGGTTCTTCGTGTCTGCAGGAGACGCGGCCGGTGGAGATCGATCGGGCGCTGCGGGAGGATGTGGGCGTGAATGATCGTGCAGTCCTGGCCGCGGATCTCGGAGCCCTCGAGATCGACGAGTGGCCGGTGTACCTCGCCGCGCATTCGGGGCTGCCGGGGCCGCGCGCGAATCTCACCCTCGTGCAGGCGTTCGGTGACGTCGCGGAGGCGGCAACGGTCATCGAATACGCCGGCAGACCGGATGAGTACCTGGCGCTCTGCGGAACCGCAGCACTCGGGCGGCTCCTGGGGGAGGACGACGGGCGGATCGAGTCCTTCCTGCGGGCACGGGCGGCGGATGCGCGGTGGCGGGTGCGAGAGGGCGTCGCGATGGCGCTGCAGACGCTGGGTGACCGCGATCCGTCGGCTCTGTTCGACCTCGCCGACCGATGGCTGAAGCAGGAGACGGCGACGGCGACGGCGACGGATGCAGCCTCGCTCCTGACGCTGCGGGCGGTGGCGGCCGGCGTGGCCGAGCCTCGACTGGTGAAGGGCGAAGCAGCGGCCCTGGCCGGGCAGAACATCCTGAACCGCATCATGGAGCTGCTGGTGGCGGTACCGATCGGGGAGCGCCGGTCGGAGGGCTTCCGGGTGCTGCAGAAAGCGCTCGGGTACTGCTGGAGCGTCGTCGTGCCTGGCGCGCCCGGGCCGGGCTTCGACGCGCTTGAGCGCTGGGCTCGGAGCGGCGACCCCGCAGCCGCGCAGATCGTGCGCGTGAACCTCACCAAGACGCGTCTGCGGCGGGTCGATCCCGTCCGGGTGGCGACCATCGGCGCCTCCTGACGTCGGGACGCTCTGAGACGACGTTCTGAGAGGCGTTCAGGCGGGACGGGGGATGGCCTCGGGCCATCCTCGGCGGGAGGTGAAAGCGGGGTCTTTGGTGCGGCGCATGTACTCTTCGAAGGAGTCGCACTGGGCCTCGTGCCAACCGATCTGGGCCTCGTGCAGGGCACGTGGAGTGAGGTCGAGCTCGATCGGGAATTTCGTGGCCAGCGCCTGCGCCACCCGGCCCGCGGCGATGGCGTCGGCTCCGGCGTCGTGCGCATCGGTGAGCGACACACCGTAGTTGCCGGCGGCCGCCTCGAGCGTGCGCTTGCCCTTGCGATAGCGGTCGACCTGCTTGTCGATCACCAGGGGGTCTACCACGGGTGATGGCGATTCCAGCGGCGCGATGCCGTGCCGTACGGACTCCCGGTTCAGCAACGTGAGGTCGTACGGCGCGTTGTACACCACGAGCGCGTAGCCGTCGGCGAAGGCCCGCCGCAGCTCGTCGACGATCTCGCCCACCACCTCGGCGGCCGGCCGCCCCTCGGCCCGCGCGCGCTCGGTGGTGACACCGTGCACCGCCGTGGCCTGCTCGGGGATCTCGACCCCTGGATCGGCCAGCCAGTCGCGGCGCCGCACCGTGCGGCCCGCGGCATCCAGCAGCGAGATGTTGGCGGTGACCACGCGACTGGTCTCGACGTCGATGCCCGTGGTCTCGAGGTCGAAGACCGCGAGCCGCGACGCCCAGGCCGGCACGTAGACGGGGGCTTCCGGATGGCCGGACTCGCCGTCGAAGGCCATCGGCTCGTCGTCGAACGCGGGGTCGTACGGCGGGGCCTCCGGCGGCACCGTCCCGTGCGTGCGGGTGACCTTCTCGGTGACCGTCAGCGACATCGTGACGGAGCGTTCGACCGTGACCGAGCGCTCGACCACTTCGGGCGCCGGGGGAGCGGCGTGCTTGCCGCGGTGGCGGTGCAGGCCGATGGCCTCGCCGCCGAGGCTCTCCTCGGGCAGGTCGAACAGAGGAACCGGGATGTCGCTGTCGGCCACTCCTTAGCGCCCCTGCTCCTGCTCGGTGCGCTGGCCGACGTGCAGCCAATAGAAGGCCTGGGTGCCGAAGGTGAGCGTGACGCTGCCGTTCTCGTCGAACGACGGGAACTCCGCGTGCCCGAAGAGGTCGAACAGCCTGCGGCCGGCGAACTGGGGAGCCGTGATCGTCGCCGACACCGGGTTGTGCGCGAAGCTGAAGACGCAGAGCACGTCTTCCGGTCCGTCGCCGAAGTACGCGCCGGAGCCCTCGTACGAGCGCACGAAGGCGAGCACCGACTCGTGGTCGCTCTTCAGCACCTCCATGCTGCCGAGGCCGAAGGTGGGATGGGCCTTCCGCACGTGGATGACGTTGCGCACCCAGTGCAGCAGCGAGCGCGACTGCGCCAGTTGCGACTCCACGTTCACCAGGTTGTAGTTGTACACCAGCGACTGCACCACCGGCAGGAACAGCTTGCCGGGGTCGGCGGTGGAGAACCCGGCGTTGCGGTCGGGCGTCCACTGCATGGGCGTGCGGGAGGAGTCGCGGTCGGGCAGCCAGATGTTGTCGCCCATCCCGATCTCGTCGCCGTAGTACAGGAAGGGCGAGCCGGGCAGGGCGAAGAGCAGGGCGTGCGCCAGCTCGAGCTCGGCGCGCGAGTTGTCGAGCAGCGGTGCCAGGCGGCGCCGGATGCCGATGTTCGAGCGCATCCGCGGGTCGTAGGCGTACCAGCCGTACATCGCCTGCCGGTATTCCTCCGACACCATCTCCAGGGTCAGCTCGTCGTGGTTGCGCAGGAACACGCCCCAGGCGGCGCCCTCGGGGATGTCGGTGGTCTCCGAGAGCACCCGGATCAGCTCGTCGGCCTTCTGAGAGCGGAGCGAGTAGTAGATCCGCGGCATCACCGGGAAGTCGAACGCCATGTGGCATTCCGGCTCTTCGTCGGTACCGAAGAAGGCCGCCACCTCGCGGGGCCACTGGTTGGCTTCGGCCACCAGCATCCGCCCCGGGTACTCGGTGTCGATCATCTCGCGCAGCCGCACGATGTAGTCGTGCGTCTTCGGCTCGCCCTCGCCGTTGCCCTCGTCGGACTCGAACAGGTAGGGGATGGCATCCAGCCGCAGCCCGTCGACGCCCATGTCGAGCCAGAACCGGCAGACGTCGAAGATGGCCTCCTGCACGGCGGGGTTCTCGAAGTTGAGGTCGGGCTGGTGCGAGAAGAAACGGTGCCAGAAGAACTGCCGGCGCACGGGGTCGAACGTCCAGTTCGATTCCTCGGTGTCGACGAAGATGATGCGGATGTTCTCGTACTTCTCGTCGGTGTCGCTCCAGACGTAGAAGTCGCCGTAGGGGCCCTCGGGGTCGGCGCGGGACTGCTGGAACCACTCGTGCGCATCCGAGGTGTGGTTGAGCGGGAAGTCCATGATGATGCGCATGTTGCGCTCGTGGGCCTTCGTGACCAGGTCGCGGAATTCGTCGACCGTGCCGTACTCGGAGAGCACCGAGGTGAAGTCGGAGACGTCGTAGCCGCCGTCGCGCAGCGGCGACTGGAAGAACGGGGGCAGCCAGAGCGCGTCGATCCCGAGCCACTGCAGGTAGTCGAGCTTGGAGATGAGCCCGGCGATGTCGCCGAAGCCGTCGCCGTTCGAGTCGACGAACGAGCGGATCATCACCTCGTAGAACACCGATCGCCTGTACCACTGCGGGTCGAGAGTGAGGCCCGGAGTCTGGATGGGTGCGGTGTAGTTCACAGGGATCCTTTCGGATGACGATCGGCCGGCTCGTGCATACCTGGGTTCACGATAGCCCAGGTCACCGACACCGCCAGGGGTGCGGCCCGGCGGGCGCGTCGGCCCGGCCCGATCGCAGCAGCCCCGTCTATGCTGGAGCGGATGACCGTCGCCTCGCCCTACGCCCCCGAACTCGCCCGGATGCCCGTCACCACGCGGGTTCTGCCCGTGCGAGGGAGCGACACGCACGTCTGGGAATACGGATCCGGCGGGCTCGACGACGAGGCCCGTCGCGAGGCCGGCACGCTCGTGATCGTGGTGCACGGCTACCGCGGCGACCACCACGGGCTCGAGCCCGTGATCGCCCAGCTGAACCGGCCCGGCTACCGGATCGTCGCACCCGACCTCCCGGGCTTCGGCGTGTCGACCCCGCTGGACGCCGTGCACGATCTCGACGGGTACGTCGACTGGTTGCGGGCATTCGCCGAGCTGGTGCGGGCCGAGTCACCGGATGCGCGGGTGGTGATCGTCGGCCACTCGTTCGGCTCGATCGTGGTGGCGGCCTCGATCGCCGGGCCCTCCGGCATCCCCGTCGACGCGGCCGTGTTGATCAACCCCATCGCCGCCCCCGCGCTCAAGGGCCCGCGCGGCGTCATGACCCGGATCGCCATCGGCTACTACCAGCTCGGCGCCGCCGTGCCCGAGAAACTCGGCCACGTTCTGCTGTCGAGCCCCGTGATGGTGCAGGTGATCAGCGTCACGATGGCCAAGACGAAGAACCGGCCGCTGCGCCGCTGGATCCACGACCAGCACCACCGCTACTTCAGCGCGTTCGCGAACCGCACCGTGGTGCTCGACGCCTTCCGAGCCTCGGTCAGCAACGACGTCAGCGAGTACGCGGAGCGCATCACCGCGCCGACCCTGCTGATCGCGGCAGACAAGGACGACATCACGCCCCTCGCCGCCCAGCACCGCCTCCAGGAGGCCATGCCCGACGCGCGCCTGGTGGTGCTCGACGACGTCGGGCACCTCATCCACTACGAGCGCCCGATCGAGGCGGCGGCGGCGATCGACGCGTTCCTCGAGCCCGCCTCGTGAAGCTCGTCGTCGACTGCCGGTACACGCGGATCGGCCGCCACGACGGCATCAGCCGCTACACCGCGGGGGTCGTGACAGCGCTGAAGGCCTTGATCGACGCGAACGACCCGGCGGTGGCCGGTGTCGAGCTGGCCATGGTCATCAGCGACGAGCGCCAGCTCGCCATGCTGCCCGATCTGCCCTGGCAGAAGGTCTCGGGCCCCACGAGCGTGCGCGAGCCGCTCGTCGCCCTGCAGGTGAACGCGCTGCGGCCCGACGTCGTGTTCAGCCCCATGCAGACGATGGGCACGCTCGGCCGCCGGTACCGGCTCGCGCTCACGGTGCACGACCTCATCTATTACTCCAACCCCGAGCCCCCGCACGACCTCCCGGGCTTCGTGCGCGTGCTCTGGCGGCTCTATCACAAGGCCTGGTGGCCGCAGCGGCTGCTGCTGAACCGCGCGGATGCTGTGGTGACGGTTTCCGAGACCACCCGCGGCCTGATCGCCTCGCACCGTCTCACCAAGCGGCCGGCGGTCGTGGCGCGGAACGCCGCCGATCTGCCTCCTGCCGAGCGGGCGGCCGAGGCGGCCGACGACGCGGCGGCCCGATCCACAGCCCGGTCGGTGCTCTACATGGGCTCGTTCATGCCCTACAAGAACGTCGAGACGCTCGTGCGTGCCGTGGCGGAACTGCCCGGCTACACGCTGCACCTGCTGAGCCGGGCGACGGATGCCGACAAGGCCCGGCTGCGGGCGATCGACCCGGAGGCGCTTCTCGAATTCCACGACGGCGTCAGCGACGAGGAGTACCACGCCTTGCTTCAGCAGGCGACGGCGCTCGTGACGGCCTCGCTCGACGAGGGCTTCGGCATCCCGCTCGTGGAGTCGATGGGGTTCGGCACGCCGGTGGTGGTCAGCGAGATCCCGGTGTTCCGCGAGATCGGGGCATCCGCAGCCCGCTACGCGCCGGCGCGCGACCCGCACGCGTTCGCGCGCGCCATCCGCTCGCTCGAAGACGCCGGGGAGTGGCGTGCCCGCTCGCTCGCCTCGCGCGCGCAGGCGGAGACGTTCAGCTGGGAAGCGTCAGCTCGAGCGCTAGCGGAGCTCGCGACCGGATCTCTTCGGGGATAGCCTCGCCGTTGAACTCGGCGATCGACAGGTGGCCGTCGTCGACCACGAAGTCGTGCGCCGATCCGTTCGGGATCATCTGCCCCTGCTGAGGCAGGGCCCGGTCGGTGACGTAGCGGATGAGGGAGCCGATCACGCCGCCGTGGGAGACCACGATCAGTGAATCGCCGGGGTGCTCCTCGGCCAGCGCCTCGAGTGCGGGCAGCACACGGGCCACCACGTCGGAGCGGCGTTCGCGGCCGGGCACGACGTTCATCGGATGCCCGGGGAAGCGCTCGGCGATCTGCTCGGCGTTCAGGCCCTCGACCTCGCCGTAGCTGCGCTCGACCAGCTCCGGCACGAGCTCGACCTCGTCGATGCCGAGCTCGGCGGCGATGATCTCGGCGGTCTCGCGGGCCCGGCTGAGCGGACTCGCCACGATGCCGTCCCAGCGCCGTTCGGCCAGCACACGGCCGGTCTCACGGGCCTGCTCGCGGCCGGTCTCGTTCAGCGGCACGTCGGTGCTGCCCTGGATGCGCTTCTGGAAGTTCCAGTCGGTCTGCCCGTGCCGCACGAAGGTGAAGGTAGTCATCCCCGCCAGTCTACGGGGCCCGACGAGACGGGGAAGGGGCCGAGCCGGTCAGGGGAGGAGGTGGGCGGCGAGGGGGGTGAGGGTCTCAGCGGCGCCGGCGTCGATCTTGAGGGTGGCGCGGTTGTCGCCCTTGGTGACGCCGCGGTTGATGATCACGATCGGCAGCTTGCGCCGGCGGGCCTGCTCGAGCAGGCGGATGCCGGAGTTGACCACGAGCGACGATCCGGCGATCAGCATGGCGTCGGACGACGCCACCATCGAGGCGGCTTCGGCGAACTTCTCGGTCGGCACGAACTCGCCGAAGAACACCACGTCGGGCTTCAGCACGCCGCCGCAGACGGTGCAGGCGGGAACCTCGAACGCCTCGTACTCGGCCACGTCGGCGTCGCCGTCGGGCGCCATCCGCACCAGCTCGGGTTCGGTCAGCCACGGGTTGGCCGTGCTGATCCGCTCGGCGATCGAGGCGCGGGCGAAGGTCTGGCCGCAGCTGAGGCAGTTCACGCGGTCCATCGAGCCGTGCAGATCGACCAGGTGCCGGGTGCCGGCCCGGGCGTGCAGGCCGTCGACGTTCTGCGTGACGACGCCGTTCACCACGCCGGCGTCTTCGAGCTCGGCGAGGATGCGGTGGGTGTCGTTGGGGGCTGCGGCATCGAACATCCGCCAGCCCAGGTGGCTGCCCGCCCAGTAGCGCTTGCGGTAGGAAGGGCTCGCCAGGAACTGGTCGAAGGTCATCGGGTTGCGCGGCGGAGCGCCTTCGCCGCGGTAGTCGGGGATGCCCGAATCGGTGCTGACGCCGGCGCCGGTGAGTACGACGACGCGCTTGCCGGCCAGGATCTGCGCCGCCTCGCGGACGGCTTCGTCGAGGGCCGTCGGGACAGCCGGCGAAACCGGCGCATCCGGAGCGGACGACACGAGCGGAACCATGACACCTCCACGCCGGCGATGGGGCCCGGCTCTTGCAGTCTAAACAGCGAAGTTTTCCGGAATGTTTCCGGCCTGGCAGAGTTGGGGGTGAATTCGCCGACCAGAGAGGCCCTCGTGCCCGTCATCCCCATCGCCGCCCTCGACGACGCCCGACTCGAGCACCCCGGGCTCGCCGACTACGCCGATCTGACGGATGTCGCGCTGCGCCGCATCCTGGAGCCGGCCGGCGGCCTGTACCTGGCCGAGTCGAGCAAGGTGATCGCGCGCGCCGTCGAGGCCGGCCACCGCCCGCGCTCGGTGCTGCTGCAAGAGAAGTGGCTGCCCGACCTGGCCTGGGTGGGGGAGCGGTTCCCGGACGTCCCGATCTACGTGGCTTCGGATGCGCAGCTCGAGCAGCTGACCGGCTTCCAGATGCACCGTGGTGCGCTGGCGTCGATGCATCGGCCGGAGCTGCCGTCGTTGTCGTCGTTGCTGACGGATGCCCACACCGTGGTGGTGCTCGAGGACATCGTCGACCACACCAACGTGGGCGCGGCCTTCCGCTCGGCGGCGGGGCTGGGGGCGGATGCGGTGCTGATCAGCCCGCGGTGCGCCGATCCGCTCTACCGGCGGAGCGTGCGGGTGAGCATGGGCACGGTGCTGCAGGTGCCGTGGACGCGCATCGGGGAGTGGAAGGAGGCCGTGCCGGCGCTGCACGAGGCGGGCTTCACGATCGCCGCGCTGGCACTCGGCGACGACTCGATCCCGCTGCCGGAGTTCACCGCCTCCCTCCCGGAGCGCGTGGCGATCGTGCTCGGCACGGAGGGCGACGGCCTCAGCCGCCGCGCCCTGGCGGCCGCCGACGTGCGGGTCGAGATCCCGATGCTGCACGGCGTCGACTCGCTGAACGTGGCCTCGGCGAGCGCCGTTGCCCTCTACGCCCTCCGCTTCGCGTCTCAGCGCTCCGCGAGGTAGCGCCCCCGCTCCCTGACAAGGCGGCGCAGATAACGGTCGAGCACGAGCGAGCGGAACGGCCCGCGCACCTGCTCGTCGACGAAGCGGTGCGGCCGGTCGAATGCCGTCACCCGGCTCGTCATCGTGAACCGGACGCCGAGATGCCGCGCCTACCAGGTCACTTCTTCGCCGAGCCCGATCAGGCCGCTGGTAACCCCGGCCACTGCCCGCTCCTCTGAGTCGGCCTGTGACCCGAGATGCGAATCGATGTCCCGCGCCAGATCGAACAGCTCCTCCACAGTGCGCCCCGCCGAGCTCTTCTCGCTGGAGAGCTGACCGCTCGTCACGGCGGAGGGCCGGGCGCAAGGGGGCCCGGGATATCCGGATGCGGCGCAGGGTGGGCACAGGGCGGCACCGCGCCGCCGAGGGCCATCGGAGGCGCCGCATGTATTTCCACGCACAGGAATGGATCAACGACATCGCCGAGGACGAGCCGGATCCGGCCGCCGCGAACGCCCTGCAGGAAGGCCTCGGCGGGCAGTTCGGCGAGATGCGCACGATGATGCAGTACCTCTTCCAGGCGGTGAACTTCCGCGGGCCGGCCGCCAAGCCGTACCGCGACCTGATCCAGGGCGTCGGCACCGAGGAGATCAGCCACGTCGAGCTGATCGGCACCACCATCTCGCGGCTCCTGGACGGCGCGCCCGACTACCACGGCCGGAAGACCGACAAGCTCGACACCCCGGGTGCCGGGGGAGCCACCCCGCTGAGCATCGCGCTGGACACGGGCAACATCCACCACTACCTGGTCGGCGCCCAGGGCGCCCTGCCGGTCGACTCCGCCGGCAACCCGTGGATGGGCAGCTACGTCTACAACTCGGGCAACCTCGTGCTCGACCTGCTCTACAACCTCATGCTGGAGTCGACCGGGCGGCTGCAGAAGTGCCGCATCTACGAGATGACCGCGAACAAGACGGCGCGCTCGACGGTCGCCTATCTGATCGTGCGCGATCAGGCTCACGAGAACGCCTATGCCAAGGCGCTCGAGACGCTCGGCATCGACTGGAAGAAGACCCTTCCGATTCCGAAGACCAATGCCGAGAAGTTCCCCGAGGTGAGGAAGCTCGTCGACCTCGGGCTGCAGAGCAAGCAGTTCTCGTTCGACCTCAAGGGCGAGTCGGAGGCGGGCCGCATCTTCCAGGGAGCATCGCCGAGCAATGACGGCACCGAGTTGGATGCCTCGGAGCAAGCGCCCAAGGGTGTGCCGTCGTTCATCGCGCCGGAGCGGCTCGAGGAGTTCTCGCCGGGGCTGGACGCCGATCTGCTGAAGCTCATCCAGACCACTGCGGAGATGGAACTCGCCGAGGTGACGGGGGAGTACGGCCCGGCCACCGCCTCCTGAGCTTCGGGCCGCTTCTCGGCCATCACCCCCGGTAGCACCCGTCCATCTCGTCCGGCGGGACGAGTCGGCACACGGACGGTGCTCCCGCGACAGAGTGGCGTATTCGGGGGTCGCCGGTCGCTATATGCTTCCTCTACCTGATCCGAGGAGGCATTTGGTGTCCGAGAAGCGCTCTGCTCCCGCAGTCGACCCCACACCCACCGGCAGCAAGGGGCTCGCGGCCGGCACGCTGGGCCTGTTCGGCTCCACCGTCATCGGCCTGGCCTCGACCGCTCCGGTCTATTCGCTGGCCGCGACCGTCGGCTTCGTGGTGCTCGCAGTCGGTGCCCAAGCGCCGATCGCGATGATCCTGGCATTCATCCCGATGTTCCTCACGGCCTACGCCTACCGCGAGCTGAACCGCGCCGTGCCCGACTGCGGCACCGCCTTCACCTGGGGCACCAAGGCCTTCGGTCCGTGGGTGGGCTGGATGGCCGGCTGGGGCGTGGCCGTGGCCGGCATCATCGTGCTGGCGAACCTCGCCCAGATCGGCAGCAAGTACCTCTGGCTGCTGACGAACAATCCCGACCTGTACGACAACGTGTTCCTGGTCACGGCCACGGGCGTGGTGTTCATCGCCCTGATGACGTTCATCAGCATCCGCGGCCTGCAGATCGGCGAACGGCTGCAGAACGTGCTGCTCGGCGTGCAGTACGTCGCCCTCATCCTGTTCGTGATCCTGGCCCTCTGGGCCGTCTTCACCGGCACCGCTCCCGAAGGGGCGACCCTGCCGCAGGCCGACTGGTTCAACCCCTTCGCCTTCACCTCGCTCTCGGGCTTCACCGAGGCCATCCTGCTGTGCCTGTTCATCTACTGGGGCTGGGACACCTGCCTGGCGCTGAACGAGGAGACGAAGGACCCGGAGCGCACCCCCGGGCGCGCCGCCGTGCTCTCGACGGTCATCCTGCTGGTCACCTACGTCTCGGTCACCGTGGCGGCGATGTCGTTCGCCGGCCTCGGCGACTCCGGTCTCGGCCTCGGCAACGAGGAGAACTCGGGCGACGTCTTCCTGGCCCTCAAGGACGCGATCTTCGGTCCCTGGGCCTGGCTGCTCGTGATCGCCGTCTGCGTCTCGGCGATCTCCTCGACCCAGACCACCATCCTCCCGACCGCCCGCGGCACCCTGGCGATGGCCACCTACCGCGCGCTGCCGGAGCGTTTCGGCCGCATCAACCCGGCCTTCAAGACCCCGCGCTTCGCCACGATCTTCATGAGCGTGGTGGCGATCACCTTCTACGTGGGCATGACGCTGGTGAGCGAGAACGTGCTCTCCGACACCATCCTGTCGATCGGGCTCGCGATCGCGTTCTACTACGCCATCACGAGCTACGCCTGCGTGTGGTATTTCCGCAAAGAGATCTTCACCACGGTGCGCAACTTCCTCTTCAAAGGACTGTTCCCGCTGATCGGCGGGCTCATGCTCACGGCCGCGTTCATCCAGTCGGCCATCGACATGTACGACCCCGAGTACGGCTACACGGTCATCTTCGGCATCGGCGGGGTGTTCGTGATCGGCGTCGGGTCGCTCCTCGTGGGGGTGGTACTCATGCTGGTGTGGTTCTTCTTCGCCCAGTCGAAGCCGTTCTTCCGCGGCGAGAGCCTCAACCGCGACACCGAGGTGCTGGCGCCCGAGGACGAGCAGCTGATCCCGCGCTCGGTCGACGGCGGGCTGATGTAGCGGCTCGCTGCACGGATGCTCAGCCGGCTCGCTCTAGGATGGCCGGGTGAGTCCTGCCAGCCGTGCCGTCTACCGGCGTCGCAGGATCGTGGTGCTGGGTGCCCTGGTAGTCATCGCCCTGCTCGGCAGCTATCTTCCGGTCGCGCTGCTGGCTCCGGTACCGGCCGCCTCGGCCACGATCCCGGATGCGCCCGAGCAGTCGATCGAGGCCGTCGCCCTGGCGACTCCGGCCGCCGGGTCCAGCGCGATCGGCATCGGCAGCACGGGCTCCGTGCTGGCCGGCACGACCCTCGGCACCAGCGGCAGCGCCGATCCGCTGCCCATCGCGAGCATCACCAAGTCGATCACCGCGCTCGTCGTGCTCGACGCGATGCCGATCCCCGACGGTGGCCAGGGCCCCGACATCACGATCACCGACACGGATGCGCAGTACCTCGCCGACACCATCGCGGTCGGCGGATCCTGGGCGAGCGTCTTCCCCGGCCAGGTGCTCAGTGAGCGGCAGGTGATCGAGATCATGATGCTCGAATCGGCCAACAACTACAGCCTGACGCTGGCGAACTGGGCGTTCGGGTCGGTGCCGGCGTACCTGGCGGCCGCCGATGCCTGGATCGCCGACCACGGCCTGAGCGGCACCACCGTGGTGGACACGAGCGGCCTCGATCCCGGCAGCAGGAGCACCACGGCCGACCTGCTGACGATCGCCGGCCTGGTTCTCGCCGATCCGACGCTCGCGGCCATCGTGGGCACCGCCTCGGATCAGCTGCCGCAGCTGGGCGAGATCGAGAACACCAACACCCTGCTCGGCTCGTCGGGCATCGACGGCATCAAGACCGGCACCACGGACGAGGCGGGCCTCTGCCTGCTCTTCTCGGCCGATTTCGAGGTGGCCGGGCAGAGCATCCCGCTCGTCGGCGTGGTGCTCGGCGCCGCCTCGGAGGACGAACTGCACGCCGCCGTGCTGGCCCTGCTGCAGAGCGCGCAGGCCGGCTTCCGCACGGTCGACGTGGTGACGGCCGGCCAGGTGCTCGGCAGCTACTCGACGCCGTGGGGTTCGAGCGCCGACATCGTGGCGGGGGAGTCGCTCACGACGACGGTCTGGTCGGGCGCCACCATCGCGGAGTCCAGCGAGGTGCTGTCGCTCACGACGGCGCCGGCCGGCACCGAGGTGGGCACGGCCCGCTTCACGGTCACCGGCCTCGCGCTGGACGGACCCGAGCTCACGGTTCCGCTGACGCTCGCCACCGAGCTCGAAGGCCCGGATGCCGGCTGGAAGCTCGCCAACCCAGGCCGTCTCTTCGGCTGACCCGACCTGCCCCGTCCTGACCGGTTCCGAGGCCGGCTCTCAGCTCAGTCGGCGTCTTTCGTGGTGTAGACGGGCTCGGGGATGGGGCGCTTGGGCGCCACGCCGTCGCCGCTCGAGCGGTGCGTGATGCGCCGCACGACCCACGGCACGAGGTGCACGCGCGCCCAGACGAAGTCTTCGGCCCGGGCCTTCCGCCAGGTGCGGCCGGGCAGCGGCTCGGGGGAGCCCGCCTGCAGGTCGTTGTCGACGTTCAGCGCCCGCAGCACCTGCCGGGCCACTTCGTGGTGGCCGAGCGGGTTCAGATGCAGGCGGTCGTCGGCCCACATCCGGCTGTCCTGGATCTCCTTCAGCCCCCACTGATCGGCCACGATGCAGTCGTAACGGTCGGCGATCACGCGCAGGTTCTCGTTGTAGATCGCGACCTTGCCGCGGATGCCCCGGAACACGGGGGTGAACGAGGTGTCGACGCCCGTGAAGATCACCACGGTGGCGTCATCCTGACGCAGCCGCCGGATACCCACCTCGAAGCGCGCCGCGATGTCATCGGGATCGGTGCCCGGGCGGATGACGTCGTTCCCACCCGCCGAGATGGTGATCAGGTCGGGTCGCAGCGCGAGCGCCGGCTCGACCTGCTCGTCGACGATCTGCTGCAGCAGGCGCCCCCGGATGGCGAGGTTCGCGTACGAGAACTCGCCGTCGGCCTCGTACGCCAGCACGTCGGCCACCCGGTCGGCCCAGCCGCGGTAGCCTCCGGGGCTGTCGGGCTCCGGGTCTCCGATGCCCTCGGTGAACGAATCGCCGAGGGCCACATACCGCCGCCAGGGGTGAGGTTGAGTCATCTGAGGATGCTCCTTTCGCACTGCCCGACAAGCGTAACTCCGACGCGCCCGGGATGCTCGGAGCGCGCCCTCAGGATGCTCCCGATGCGCCCTCCGGTGTCGGCGGAGCGGGGTATCCTCGATCATCGTGACCCAACTCCCCGCCTTCGAACCGGCCCCCGGAACGAGCGCGGCCGGTCACCTCTCGCCGAGCTTCCCGGCCCGGGCCCCGTGGGGCACCGCCGGCCGCCTTCGGGCCTGGCAGGAGGAGGCCCTCACCGCCTATTTCGAGAGGGAGCCGCGCGATTTCCTCGCCGCCGCCACCCCCGGCGCCGGCAAGACCACCTTCGCCCTGCGCCTCGCCTCCGAGCTGCTGCACCGGCGCACCGTCGACCGGGTGATCGTGGTGGCGCCCACCGAACACCTCAAACGGCAGTGGGCGGATGCCGCCGACCGCGCAGGCATCAAGCTGAACCCGGGCTTCCGCAACAGCGAGTCGCGCTTCGGCCGGCACTTCCACGGTGTGGCGCTCACCTACGCCCAGGTCGCGGCCCGCCCCGAGCTGCACCGCGAGCTCACCCAGGGCGCGCAGACCCTGGTCATCCTCGACGAGGTGCACCACGGCGGCGACGCCCTGAGCTGGGGCGACGCCGTGCGTGAGGCCTTCGAGCCGGCCACCCGCCGGCTCTCGCTGACGGGAACGCCGTTCCGCTCCGACACCTCGCCCATCCCGTTCGTGGAGTACGCGCCGGATGAGCACGGCATCCGTGTCTCCCGCAGCGACTACAGCTACGGCTACGGCCGTGCCCTCAAAGACGGCGTCGTGCGCCCCGTCATCTTCATGGTCTACGCCGGCCACATGCGCTGGCGCACCAAGACCGGTGACGAGATGGAGGCCCGGCTCGGGGAGGGCAACACCAAAGACATCACCTCGCAGGCCTGGCGCACGGCGCTCGACCCGGCGGGCGAGTGGATCCCGCAGGTGCTGGGGGCCGCCGACAAACGCCTCTCCGAGGTACGTCAGGCGATTCCGGATGCCGGCGGCCTGGTGATCGCCACCGACCAGACGGTCGCGCGCGCGTATGCGGCCATCCTCGAGCAGATCTCCGGCGAGCCCGTCACCGTGGTGCTCTCCGACGAGAAGGAGGCCTCCGACCGCATCGACGCGTTCTCGAACTCGTCCAAGCGCTGGATGGTGGCGGTGCGGATGGTGTCGGAGGGCGTCGACGTGCCCCGGCTCGCCGTGGGCGTGTACGCCACGAGCGCCTCCACGCCGCTGTTCTTCGCGCAGGCGATCGGCCGTTTCGTGCGGGCGAGGCGCCGCGGCGAGACCGCATCCGTCTTCCTTCCGAACGTGCCCTCGCTGATGGCGCTGGCCGAGAAGCTCGAGCTCGAACGCGATCACGCGCTCGACAAGCGCGACGACGGCTCGAACCCCGAGGGCGACTTCTACAACCCCGAAGACGCCATGGTGGCGGCTGCCAACAAAGAAGACCGCGCCTCCGAGGGCCTGCTCGAAGAGTTCTCGTTCGTGGCGATCGGCTCGGAGGCCACCTTCGACCGGGTCGTCTACGACGGCGGCGAGTTCGGCTTCGAAGCCGTGGTCGGCAGCGAAGAGGAGCTCGACTTCCTGGGGCTCCCGGGCCTGCTCGAACCGGAGCAGGTGCGCGACCTGCTGCAGCACCGACAGGCCCGCCAGCAGAAGCACGCCTCCACCGTGAAGAAGCCCGGCCCGCTCGACACTCCCGGGCCCGGCGAGGTCCCTGCGCCGCTCTACCGCACGCTCAAAGAGCAGCGCACCCTGCTCAACAGCCTCGTAGGCATCTGGTCGAAGACCTCCAACGAGCCGCACGGCCTCATCCACGCCGAACTCCGCCGTATCTGCGGCGGCCCCGCGGTGGCCCAGGCCAGCGTCACCCAGCTCCAGTCGCGCATCGTAACCGTGCGCAAATGGATGGGTGCTGCGCAGCACTGATCTGTCCACCAACGTCGCGAACCCGTGGTGGGGGTCGGGGGATTTTCGCCTCCGCCGCCTTTGAGCTCCGCTCAACCCCTAGGCGGAGGGGGAAATCCCCCGACCCCCACCACACCCCGCCGAAATCCCCCACCCCCACCCCTCTGCACCGCTAAAGGGGGGTACGACTTTCGGGTGCGGGGGTGATGGGGCGTGGCACTATTTGGGGATG
This sequence comes from Herbiconiux sp., assembly GCF_023264855.1. Lineage (GTDB taxonomy): Bacteria > Actinomycetota > Actinomycetes > Actinomycetales > Microbacteriaceae > Herbiconiux. The sequence continues at coordinate 29,207 of NZ_JAHFUW010000031.1, forward strand.
AGTACTGAGACCGTCATGGGGGCCGGCACACCGGAGAAGAAGGAGCGCACCTTCTTCGGGCAGCCGTTCTCGCTGGTGCACATCTTCGGGGTGGAGATGTGGGAGCGGTTCTCCTTCTACGGCATGCAGGGCATCCTGCTGCTGTACATGTTCTACTCGGCGGCCGAGGGCGGCCTCGGCATCCCGAAGCCGGTCGCGGTGGGGATCATCGGGGCGTACGGCGGATCGGTGTATCTCGCGACGATCCTGGGCGCGTGGCTCGCCGACCGCGTGCTGGGCGCCGAGCGCACCCTGTTCTTCAGCGCCATCGTCGTGATGGCCGGGCACGTGGCGCTGTCGCTGCTGCCGGGGCTGTTCGGGCTCGGCGCGGGTCTGATCCTGATCGCCCTCGGGTCGGGCGGCGTGAAGGCGAACGCCACGAGCGTGGTCGGCACCCTGTACGGCGAGAAAGACGTCCGTCGCGACGCCGGGTTCTCGATCTTCTACCTGGGCATCAACCTCGGCGCCTTCTTCGGGCCGCTGCTCACCGGTCTGCTGCAGAGCACCGTCGGCTTCCACTGGGGCTTCGGGCTCGCCGCCGTCGGCATGGCGATCGGGCTGACGCAGTACTCGTTCGGCCGGCGCAGCTTGCCCGAGAAGGCCAAGGAGGTGCCGAACCCGCTGCCTCGTTCGCACCGCATCCGGATGGCCCTGATCGGCGCGGCCGCGATCGTGCTGGTCGTGGTGCTCGTGCTGGTCGGCGTGCTGAACTCCGACAACCTGGCCGACGCGGTGGCGCTCGTGACGCTGGCCGCCTCGATCGCGCTCTTCCTTATCATCCTGTCGAGCAAGAAGCTCCAGGGGGTCGAGCGCAGCCGGGTGCTCTCGTTCATCCCGATGTTCATCACGAGCGTGGCCTTCTGGGCGCTGTACCAGCAGCAGTTCACCGTGGTGACGCTCTACGCCAACGATCGCCTCGACCTCAACCTCTTCGGCTGGGACATGCCGGTGGCCTGGGTGCAGTCGATCAACCCGATCTTCATCATCATCCTCTCCGGCGTCTTCGCCGCCATCTGGACCAAATGGGGTGCCAAGCAACCGGCCACCCCCTACAAGTTCGCGACGGCGGCGATCGTGATGGGCATCGCGTTCCTGTTGTTCATCCCCTTCTCCGGCACGGGGGCGCACGGCACGCCGTTGCTCGCACTGGTGGGCATCCTGTTCGTGTTCACCATCGCCGAGCTGCTGCTCTCGCCCGTGGGGCTCTCGCTGTCGACCAAGCTCGCGCCGCAGGCCTTCCAGACCCAGATGGTGGCCCTGTTCTTCCTCTCGATCGCCCTCGGCACCGCCCTCTCGGGCATCCTCGCCGGCTTCTACAACGAGAACAACGAGGTGCCCTACTTCGGCATCTCGGGCCTCGTGGCGATCCTGGTGGGCGGTGCGCTGATCTCCATCACCCCGTGGGTGCGCAAGCTGATGAGCGGGGTGCGCTGACCGGATGCTCGGCACACTCGACGAGATCGTCATCGACTGCGCCGACCCGGTGGTGCTGTCGGCGTTCTGGCACGCGGTGCTCGGCGGCGATCCCCCCACGCATCGCAGCCCCGACTGGTCGTATTTCGACTCGGCCGGAGGGCTGCGGATCGCGTTCCAGCGCGTTCCCGAGGGCAAGTCGGCGAAGAACCGGGTGCACCTCGACGTCGCCGTCGACGACGTGCCCGCCGCGGCACGGGCGGCCGTGACGCTGGGCGCCGTGCTGAGTGGTGAGCTGCACAGCGACTCGGTGGGCACCTTCCAGGTGCTGCTCGACCCCGAGGGCAACGAATGGTGCGTGGTGCGCAGCGCACAGAGCTGAGGTATGCTCAGCGTTGTGATCACGCCGCCCGTCCCGCCTCAGCAGTATGTCGCGCAGGCCCAGCGCACTCCCGTTCCGACCTGGCGACGGGTGCGTCGCTATGCCGTTCGCGGCATTGCGTGCTGCGCGGTGTGGCCGCTTGGGCTGGCACTCGCCGACCTGGCGTCTGCCGAGGCGAGGCAGTCACCGGCTCTGACGATGATCACGGCCGGGTTCGCCGCGTTCTCGGTGGCGTGCTTCGCCGCCTTCTTCAGTGCCAAGGCCGCTCTGTGGTGGCACGGCGAGAGCTGATCGCCGCCTCAGGCGCCGCCGAAACGCTCCGTGCGCACGGTGAGCGGATCCGTTCCGCCGGCCACGAGTGCGTCGGCCATCAGCTCGACGAAACGGGTGGGGCCGCAGATGTAGCTCGAGGCGGGCAACGACGAGGCGGGAGTGCGCGCAGCCCAGGCCTGCACGTCGGCGGCACTCAGCCGCCCGACGGGGCCGCTCCAGCCCTCCGGCGCGGACCGGGTGTAGCGGATGCTGACATCGGCCCGGGCCGCCGCCGTGAGCTCGGCCAGCTCGTCTTTGAAGTACACGAACTCCGGCGAGCGCACGGAGTACAGCAGCTGCACGGGGGCGTCGCTGCCGGAATGCAGGTGCGTTCGCAGGATCGACACCAGCGGGGCGATTCCCGAGCCCCCGCCGATCATCCGGATGGGCTCGGCCTGCGTCGGCCGCCAGACGAACCAGCCGCCCAGCGGGCCGAGGACTTCGAGCTGCGTACCGACGACGACGCCGTCGACCAGGTACGGCGAGACTTCGCCGTCGGGCATCCGTTCGACGCTGATGGCGGCGAATTCGTCATCGCCCGCCGAGGACAGCGAGTACGAGCGGGCGGCCTGGTAGCCGTCGGCGGCGGTGAGCCGCACGTCGATGTGCTGACCGGCCAGATGCCCCGTCCAGCGCGGGATGCGGAGCAGCAGCGTGCGTGCCGTCGCCGTCTCGTCGCGGATGCCGACGACCTCGGCGACGACCCACTTCACGCCGGCCATGAGAGCTCAGGAGTCGTAGTAATAGCGCTGTTCCTTCCACGGGTCGCCATGGGCGTGGTAGCCGTTGACCTCCCAGAAGCCCAGCTCCTCGGTGGTGTGCAGGGTCAGCCCGGTGACCCACTTCGCGCTCTTCCAGAAATACAGGTGCGGCACCAGCAGCCGCACGGGGCCGCCGTGCTCGGGGTCGAGCGGCTCACCGTCGTACTCGAACACCAGCCATGCCTTGCCGCCGCGGAGTTCGGCCAGGGGCACGTTGGTGGTGTAGCCGCCGTAGGCGTGCTCCATCACGTAGCCCGCGTCGGTCTGCAGGCCCTCGAACAGCGTGTCGAGCGACACGCCGCGCCAGAGTGTTCCGAACTTCGACCAGCGGGTGACGCAGTGGATGTCGGTGTGCACGTCTTCGACGGGCAGCGCCCGGAACTCCTCCCACGACCAGCGGCGCGTCTCGCCGTGCTCGGTGGTGATGGAGAACTGCCACTCGCCCGCGTGGATGTTGGGGGTCGGCCCCACGGAGAGAACCGGGAAGTCCTTCGTCTCGTACTGCCCGGGCGGGAGGCGCGGATCGGCGTCGCGGCGCTTCCCGACGAATCCCGGTGTCACGATACCCATGATGTGCTCCTCCCGCCCGATGATCCGCTTCAGGCCTGGGGCTGGTCCGACAGGTCGTGGATGAGGGCCTTCTCGTCCTCGGCGCTGAGCGAGGTCTTGATGATCGTGCCGTTGAACGGCGCGAGCGCTGCGGCGAATTTGTCCTCAGTGATCTTGGTCGTGTAGATGACCACGGCCGACTTGCCGGCCGAGACGGCGTCTTTCACCTGCGAGCGGAACTCGCTGTTGAGTCCCGTCTTGTCGATGCCGGCGAACAGGGCGCCGAGGAGACCGCCGAACACGAGACCGAAGAACGGCACGAAGAAGAGGATGCCGATGAGGGTGCCGAACAGGGCTCCACCCGCGGCGCCGAGACCGATGTTGCCCGCTCCGCCCGGGTGGTCGACATGGGTCTTGCCCTCGGCGTCGACCTTCACGAGGGCGAGACCGGCGAGCTGCACGATCAGGTCGCCCTGGAGCTCCTGAACCTTCTCGTAGGCGCCCTCGGCGTCTGTCTCATTGTCGAAAGCGATGACGATCAAATCGGCCATTGCGGCACGTTCCTTTCACGACGGACGGGACGCGAACCGGTCCCTCCTGCGAGCGTAGGGGAAAGGCGTTAACGACAGAAGACCCGGGCGTAATGCCGGGCCTTCTCTACTGTCTCAACCAGTAATCGACTCCACCGAAGTGGATTCGTCTCCGAGGGGGGACTTGAACCCCCACGCCCTATACGGGCACTAGCACCTCAAGCTAGCGCGTCTGCCATTTCCGCCACCCGGAGTGGATGTCGGCGCCCGATCTCTCTGGCGCCAAGGAAAGACAATAGCACGGATGCGGAGTGCGTAAATCCACGGCGCCCCGGTCCGGCTCCCGGTAGCGTTGCACCATGACGTCAGCAGCGGAGAACGCCGAAATCGACCTCACCACGCGCATCGCGCGTGACCTCATCCGGTTCGACACCTCGAACTACGGCGAGGGCAGGTCCAACGGTGAGACGGAGGCGGCGGAGTACCTCGCAGCACATCTCGAACGTCTCGGCCTCACGGTGCAGTCGTTCGATTCGGAGCCGCGGCGCACGAGCATCGTCACCCGTGTTCCCGGTCGCGATTCGAGCAAACCGGCCCTCGTGGTGCACGGCCACACGGACGTGGTGCCCGCGATCGCGGAGGACTGGTCGGTCGATCCCTTCGGCGGCGTCATCAAAGACGGCATGCTCTGGGGCCGCGGTGCGGTGGACATGAAGAACATGGACGCCATGATCGTCACCGCGCTGGACCGCATCCTGAGTTCGGGTCAGCAGCCCGAACGCGATCTGGTGGTGGCCTTCTTCGCCGACGAGGAGGCCGGGGGAGTGCGGGGTTCGCACTACCTCGTGCACGAGCATCCGGAGCTCTTCGCCGGGGCCACCGAGGCCATCAGCGAGGTCGGCGGCTACTCGGTCGACCTGGCGGGCAAACGCGCCTACCTCGTGCAGACCGGCGAGAAGGCTCTCATCTGGATGAAGCTCGTGGCGCGCGGCACCGCGGGCCACGGTTCGCAGATCAACCGCGACAACGCCGTCACCCGCCTGGCGCGCGCCGTGGCCGCGATCGGCAGCCGCGAGTGGCCCGTGCACCTCACGGCGACCACCCGTCAGCTGCTCGACCGGGTCGCCGCCCTCCTGGGCCAGGATGCGACGCAACTGAGCCCCGACGAGATCGCGATCTCCACCGGCACCGCCTCGCGCTTCATCTCGGCGACCCTGCGCACCACCACGAACCCCACCGGGCTGACCGCCGGGTACAAGCACAACGTGATCCCGGATCGGGCCGAGGCGATGCTCGACGTGCGCGTGCTGCCGGGGCACGAGGAGGCCGTGCTGGCCGAGATCCGCGAGATGGTCGGCGACGACATCGAGATCGTCATTTCGCACCAGGACATCGGGCTCGAGACCACCTTCGACGGCGCCCTCGTCGACGCGATGGTGGGCAGCCTGCAGCGCTTCGATCCGGGCGCGGAGGTGCTGCCGCACCTTCTGTCGGGCGGCACCGACAACAAGGCGCTGAGCCTGCTCGGCATCCGCGGATTCGGCTTCGCACCGCTCAAACTGCCGGCCGACCTGGACTTCCCCGCGATGTTCCACGGCGTCGATGAGCGTGTGCCGCTTTCCGCGCTAGGGTTTGGCTCAGATGTTCTGACCGACCTGCTGCTGCGCTACTGACCGCACGCGCCGCCACCGGCAGCGTCCCATCCTCATGGCGAGGGCCCACCCGAATTCACTCCAAAGGGAGACATGGACTTTCTGAACGCCGTCATCCTCGGTTTCGTGCAGGGGCTGACCGAATTTCTGCCGATCTCCTCGAGCGCTCACCTGCGCATCATCGGCGAGCTCCTGCCCGGCGCCAAAGACCCCGGAGCGGCGTTCACCGCCATCACCCAGCTCGGCACCGAGACCGCCGTGGTGGTGTTCTTCTGGCGCGACATCGTGAAGATCGTCAGCCGCTGGGCGAAGTCGCTCGTGGGCAAGGTGCCGCGCAATGATCCGGATGCCCGGATGGGCTGGCTGATCATCATCGGCTCGATCCCGATCATCATCCTGGGCCTGCTGTTCCAGGATGCGATCGAGACCACGTTCCGCTCGCTCTGGATCGTGGCGGCCACGCTGATCGGCTTCGGCATCCTGCTCGGCATCGCCGACGTCGTGGGGGCCAAGCGCCGGCGGCTGAAAGACCTCACCGTGCCGCACGGCATCATCTTCGGCTTCGCCCAGGCGCTGGCGCTCATCCCGGGCGTCTCGCGCTCGGGCGGCACCATCACCGCGGGGCTGTTCATGGGCTACGAGCGGCGCGCCGCGGCCCGCTACTCGTTCCTGCTGGCGATCCCGGCGGTGTTCGGCTCGGGCCTCTACCAGGTCTACAAGAGCATCGGCGAGACCGGCGGTGCCTACGGGGCCGGCGAGACCATCGTGGCCACGGTCATCGCGTTCATCGTGGGCCTCGTGGTGATCGCGTTCTTCATGAGCTACATCTCCAAGCGCAGCTTCCTGCCGTTCGTGATCTACCGCATCGCGCTCGGCGGCGTGCTGATCGTGCTGCTCGCCACGAACACCATCGCCGCCTAGCGCCGTTTCGGCACCGCCCGCGTGCGTTCGGGCGGCGGAAGCGAACTAGGCTTGTGCGGTGCGATCCTGGCCCCGACCCGACATCCCCGCCCTTCCCGGAAGCGGCCGTGCTCCACGGCTGCACGACGACTCCAGCGGGCACTTCCTCGAGTCGGCCGAGGCGGGTGCCGAAGCCACCCTGTACGTGTGCGGCATCACGCCCTATGACGCCACGCACATCGGGCATGCGGCCACCTACCTCGCGTTCGACACGCTGGTGCGCAGCTGGCTGGATGCCGGCATCGACGTGGTCTACACGCAGAACGTCACCGACGTCGACGACCCCCTGCTGGAACGCGCGACCGCCACGGGCGTCGACTGGCGGGAGCTCGCCGCGAGCCAGATCGAGCTCTTCCGCACCGACATGGCGGCCCTCGGGGTCGTGCCTCCCGCCTCGTATCTGGGCGTCACCGAGACGATCGACGAGATCGCCGCGGCCGTCGATGCGCTGCGCACGAAGGGCATCGCCTATCCGGTGCCGACTCCGGATGCGGCCGTGACCGGCGGCGAGGACTGGTACTTCGACATCGCGGCCGCCGAGGCCGCCACCCCGTGGGTGCTCGGTTCGGAGAGCGGCCTGGACCGCGCCACGATGAGTACGCTGTTCGCCGAGCGCGGCGGCGACCCGGGGCGTGAGGGAAAACGCGACCCGCTGGATCCGCTGCTCTGGCGCGCCGAGCGCACCGGCGAGCCCGCCTGGGACTCACTGATGGGCCGCGGGCGCCCCGGCTGGCACATCGAGTGCTCGGTGATCGCCCGGGACACCTTGGGCGACACGATCTGCGTGCAGGGCGGCGGGGGAGACCTGGTCTTCCCGCACCACGAGTTCAGTGCGGCGCACGCGACCGCGCTCACCGGGGAGCGTTTCGCCCGGGTGAACGCCCACGGCGGCCTGGTGGCCTTCGACGGCGAGAAGATGAGCAAATCGCTCGGCAACCTGGTGCTGGTGTCGCAGTTGCGCGCCGCGGGCGTCGAGCCGGCGGCCATCCGTCTGGCGATCCTGTCGCATCCGTATCGCGACGACTGGGAGTGGCACCGCGGCGATGAGCAGCGCGCCGCGGAGCGCCTGGCCGGCTGGCGCGCTGCGGCCGGTGTCGCGGTGGTGGCTGACGGGTCAGCGAATGCGGCCTCCGCTTTCGACCTCCCGAACGGTGAGGGCGAGTCCGAGGCGCTCGACCTGCTCGAGCAGGTGCGAACCCGTCTGCACGACGACCTCGACACCCCCGGAGCTCTCGCGCTCTTCGACGCCTGGTTCGACGCCCCGCACGCCCCCGCGGCCACCGCTCTGGCCGCCCGCGCCCTCGACGCCCTCCTGGGCATCCGCCTCTAGTCGCGGCGCCAGGGCTCGTCGGGGCCACCCGAGCCGGCCGGGCCGGACGGGCCACCGGCGCGGCCGTCGCCTGGGCCTCCCGGGCCGCGCTTGCGGAGGTAGCGCTCGAACTCCTGCGCGATCGCGTCGCCCGTGGCCTCGGGGGAGTCGACCGTGTCGCGCGCCTGCTCCAGCTGCTGGATGTAGGCGGCCATGTCTTCGTCGTCGCCGGCCAAGGCATCGATGCCCGTCTCCCAGGCGGCAGACTCGTCGGCCAGCGCGCCGCGCTCGACCGTGATGTCGATCAGCTCCTCGAGCTTCTCGATCAGCGCGAGCGTCGCCTTGGGCGAGGGCGCGTTGTGCACGTAGTGGGGCACGGATGCCCAGATCGCCACACTCGGGATGCCGGCGGCCTCCGCCGCGTCGGAGAGCACGCTCAGGATGCCCACGGGCCCCTCGTAGGAGCTGCGCTCGAGCTCGTACTCGCTGCGCACGAGCGGGTTCTCGCTCGTGGCGAAGATGGAGATCGGCCGGGTGTGCGGCACGTCCGCCAGCATCGCGCCGAGCAGCACGATGCCGCCGATGTCTTCGGCCAGGGCGGTGGCGATGATCTCGGCGGTGAACTTGCGCCAATTGCGCGACGGCTCGGCGCCGATCAGCAGGTAGAGGGAGGTGCCCGGGCCCTCGAGCGTCGAGATCGCATCGGCGGGAGCATCGCTGTCGGGGCCGTAGACGGTGGCGCCCGGCCACACCAGCACGCGCCGGCCTTCGTCGTCGACCTCGACCGAGGGCCGGTTGAACTGGAAGTCGAAGTACTCCTCGGTGTCGACCTCGCTGATCGGCACGACGTCGAGCTGGCCCCTGAGCACCTGCAGCGCGCCGGTCGCAGCCTCGCCCGCATCGTTCCAGCCTTCGAAGGCGACCAGGAGCAGCCGCCCGCTCAGGAATCCGTTGTCTGTCACCGTGAGAGCCTCAACTGCCTTTCAAGACCTCCGCGAGCTGCGGCTGCCGTGCATCAAGGATAGGCGCTCGGCCGACCGGCCGGGCCGAGGGCCGTAGACTTGACGCCCGTGACCGAAACCACTCCCGCCGCCGTCCTCTGGGACATGGACGGCACGATCGTCGACACCGAGCCCTATTGGATGCAGGCCGAGGGAGAGCTCGTCGCCTCCTTCGGCGGCAGCTGGACGCACGACGACGCGATGACCCTGATCGGCTCGGGCCTGGACCGCAGCGCCCGCATCCTGCAGGAATTCGGCGTCGAACTGCCGATCCGCGAGATCATCGAGCGGCTCACCAGTCAGGTGATGGACGAGATCACCCGCAAGGTGCCCTGGCGGCCCGGCGCCGTCGAGATGCTCACCGCGCTGCAGCAGGCCGGCATCCCCCAGGCGCTGGTCACGATGTCGATCGACCGGATGGCGCGCCACGTGGCCGGCTTCGGCCCCGAGGGCGTGTTCGGCACCATCGTGTCGGCCGACACGGTCACGCAGAGCAAGCCGCATCCGGAGGCGTACCTCACCGCGGCCGGGATCCTCGGCGTGGACATCACCCAGACGCTCGCGATCGAGGACTCGCCCACCGGGGTCGCCTCCGCCGTGGCATCCGGAGCCGTGGTGATCGGCGTCGAGCACCTGCTCAACCTCGACGACACCGGCGCCGACCGGGTCTGGCCCACGCTCGGCGGCCGATCGGTCGCCGACCTGAACGCCGTCTTCGCCGAGGTGCAGGCCGCGAGAACGGCCCGAACCGCCGAGGCGACGACCGGAGCGCGCTCGTGACCGCCGCGTTCAGCGGGCCGTTCCGCGAGGGCGACCGCGTGCAGCTCACCGGCCCCAAGGGCAAGCTCAACAGCATCACGCTGGAAGCCGGCAAGGTCTTCCACACCCACCGAGGTGCGATCGAGCACGACACGCTGATCGGTCTGCCCGACGGCTCCGTCATCCAGAACTCCGTCGGCGTCGAGCACCTCGCCCTCCGGCCGCTGCTCACCGATTTCGTGATGTCGATGCCCCGAGGCGCCGCCATCATCTACCCGAAGGATGCCGCGCAGATCCTGGCGCAGGCCGACGTCTTCCCCGGTGCCACCGTCGTGGAGGCCGGCGTGGGCTCCGGTGCGCTCTCGCTCTGGCTGCTGCGCGCCATCGGTCCCGAGGGCCGCCTCAGCAGCTTCGAGCGTCGCGAGGAGTTCTCCGACGTCGCCCGCGCGAACGTGGCCGCGTACTTCGGCCACACGCCCGCGTCGTGGACCGTGACGGTCGGCGACCTCGTCGAGGCACTGCCGGCCGCGCATCCGGAGCACACCGTCGACCGCGTGGTGCTCGACATGCTCGCCCCATGGGAGTGCGTCGACGTCGTGGCCGACGCCCTCAAGCCCGGCGGAGTGGTGCTCTGCTACGTGGCCACCGTCACCCAGCTCTCCCGCGTGGTCGAGGCCTTCCGCGACTCCGGATGCTTCACCAACCCGGTTCCGAGCGAGACGATGGTGCGCGGCTGGCACGTCGAGGGTCTCGCGGTGCGCCCCGACCACCGGATGATCGGCCACACCGGCTTCCTGGTGACGGCACGCCGCCTCGCCCCCGGCGCGGTGCTGCCCGAGCTCAAGCGCCGTGCCTCTAAGAGCGACTTCAGCGACGAGGACATGGAGGCCTGGACCCCCGGAGCCCTCGGCGAACGCGGCATCAGTGCCAAGAGCCTGCGCAAACGCGTGCGTGCCGCCACGGCGACCGCCGACGCGGCCCTGGCCCGCGAGGCGCGGGAAGGGGCGGATGCCGCCTCCGAGGCGCCCGCCGACCAGGTGGATCCCAGCTCCTGAGCGATGAAATAGGATAGTTTCGCTCACCGGGCCGTCGGCTCGCCGAATGCTGCTCGTGATGCCACAAACCTGTGATGCAAGAAAAGAGGATCCGTGCGCAAGTCTCTCGCGCTCACTCTGTCGGCCGGACTGCTGCTCGCCCTCTCGGCGTGCAGCGCCTCGAGCTCGGCGGCCGACTGCTCCTCGGGCGTGCCCTCGGGTGACGCCAGTGCACTCGTGAGCACCACGGGCGATCTCGGCAGCACCACCACCTCGACGTTCCCCTACCCCCTGGTGGCCGACAACACCGAGGCCACGGTCGAGATCGCCGGCGACGGCGCTCCCGCGGGCGTCGGCGGCATCGTCAACGCCAGCTACACGCTCTACGACGGCTCGACCGGAGCCTCCGGCGGCGCGCCGAGCGCCGGCCTGATCATCGCCTCCGACAGCCTGCCCGGCGGGCTCGGCGACGTGCTGGCCTGCACCCCGGCCGGCGGACGCGTGTCGGTCGTGCTGCCCAACGACGCCGCGACCCAGATCGTTCCCGGCGCGCCCGGCTCGCTCGTGATGGTGATCGACGTGCTCGACGCCTATCCGGCCGCCGCCAAGGGCGTTGCGCAGATCACGCCCTCCGGTTTCCCGGGTGTGGTGCACGGCGAAGACGGCCGTCCCGGCATCTCGATCGGTTCCACCACCGCTCCCGACGAGGTGAAGAGCGCCGTGCTGATCAAGGGCGAGGGCGCCACCGTGGCCGAGGGCGACTCCCTCATCCTGCAGTCGACCGCGGTGTCGTTCGACACCAAGAAGGTCACCAGCAGCACCTGGGCCGACGGCAAGCCGGTGATCTGGCTGATGTCCGACGACGCGACCGCCACCTCCGGCTCCACCCAGCCGGCCGGCATCGTGAGCGAGCTGGTGGGCCAGACCGTCGGTTCCGAGGTCATCGTGCTGATTCCCGGCGACACGGATGCCGGCACCGCGGCCACCGCCTACGTGGTCGACATCCTCGGGATCATCCCGGCTCAGTAATTCGGCCCGGCTCGGTGGCCCGGCCCGGCCCAGTAGAATTCTGGGGTGTCCTCCGAGAATCGATCATCCGCGCCGGTTCCGGTGGAGGAGCGGCTGTTCAGCCTCGTGCTGGCGCTGCTCGCCACCGAGGCGGGGCTGACGAAGGCCGAGATCCTCTCGACCGTGCAGGGCTACCGCCAGCGCTACGAGCCCTCGGGTGAGAACACCACCCTCGAGCGGCAGTTCGAGCGCGACAAGGACGACATCCGCGAACTCGGCGTTCCTCTGGAGACGATCGACACGCCGGGGGAGCCGGGCAACAACCAGTCGTTGCGCTATCGCATCCCGCGCACGGCGTACGAACTGCCCGCCGACATCACCTTCTCTCCCGCCGAGACGGCCCTGCTGAACCTCGCCGCGATGGCCTGGCAGGAGGGTTCGCTCTCCCGGGAATCGCGGCGTGCGCTGCTCAAGCTGCGCTCGATCGGCGTGGAGACGAGCGACCCGGTGCTCGGCTATGCACCGCGCATCCGCACCCGGGACGCCGCATTCGGCCCGCTGTCGGATGCCCTCTCCAAGCGCGTCACGGCATCCTTCTCGTATCTCAAGCCGGGTGACCCGGCGGCGCGCTACCGCACCGTGGAGCCGCTCGCGCTGGTGCAGCACCAGGGCCGCTGGCACCTCAAGGCGATCGATCAGGCTGTGAAGCAGCAGCGCACCTTCCTGCTCTCGCGCATCACGGGTGCGGTGAAGCTCGGCCGGCTGCCGCTGCCCGCCGACACCGGCAGCTACGCCGCCTCCGCGCTGGAGGAGCTCGATCGCATCTGGGAGGGCAATGTCGCCGAGATCCAGGTGCGCCCGGGAACGGATGCCGCGGTGCGGCTCTCCCGCCGGCGCGGGGCCAGCGTCGAGCCCGGCGATCGCATCCTGCTGCACTTCACCGACGCCAATCTGCTGGCCGACGAGCTCGCCGGGTTCGGCCCCGAGGTGCGGGTGATCGGGCCCGGCACGCTGGTCGACGCGGTCGTGCAGCGCCTGGAGGCCGCCATCCGCCGCCACGGCGACCCCGTCTCCGCTCCAGCCGGAGAGGCACGCTGATGGCCGCCGAGGCGACCCCGTTCACCTACGCGCAAGACAAACTGACCTTCCTGCTCGCGCTCGTGCCGTACCTGCTCGACATCGGGCGGGTGTCGGTGACGGATGCGGCCGCGCACTTCCAGGTGACCGAGAAGCAGATCCGTGACGCCGTGAGCCTGATCGCCGTGTCCGGCGTGCCGGGGGAGACCACCCAGTACCAGCACGGCGACCTCTTCGACATCTCCTGGGACGACTTCGACGAGCGCGACGAGATCGTGATCACGCACAAGGTGGCGCTGGACGACTCACCGCGATTCTCGGCGCGTGAGGCCGCGGCCCTGATCGCGGGCCTGCAGTACCTGCAGTCGCTGCCCGAGAACGTCGACGGCGGCGTCTACTCCTCTCTGATGGACAAGCTGGCCCGCGGTGCATCCGAGCGGCCCAGCCAGGTCGCCGTCGCCCGCTCCGAGACCACCGGATCGCTCGCCGAGGTACGCGACGCGGTGGCGCGCGGCCGTCGACTCGAGTTCGACTACCTCTCCTCCCGCGGCTCGCAGGAGCGCCGGCTGGTCGATCCGCTGCGCATCGACTCCGACGACGAGAACTGGTACCTGCGCGCCTGGGACCGCGTTCGCGGTGCCGTGCGCACCTTCCGGCTCGACCGGATGACCGGGCTGCGCGTCACCGACGAGCCCGTCGACGCGCACGGCGAGCTGCCGATCGGCGACAGCCTGTTCCAGGGCGGCGACGACGATCTCGTCGTGACGCTCGAGCTGGATGCGACCGCCCTGTCGATGCTCGGCGAGTTCGTTGCGAGCGTCGATCCGCGGCGGCTCGACGCCGGTCCGGATGCTCCCGCCGGCTCGTCGGGGCGCGTGCGCGTGCGCATCCGGGTCGCCCATCTGCACGGTCTGAAGCGTCTGGTCACCTCCCTCTCCTGGACGGTCACCGTGATCGAGCCCGCCGAGGCGCGCGCGGCGGTCGTGGACTGGGCCGAGGAGGCGCTGGCCCGGTACCGCCAGCCGCTCGACACGGTGCAGGATGCCGGCGGGAACACCGCCGGTCCCGGACTCGCCTAGGCTTGCGGCATGGCGTGGTGGGCATGGCTGATCATCTGGACGGTTCTCGTCCTGGGCCTGCTGGCGACCCTGGCGGGCCTCGGCTACCGGCTCTACCGCAAGTTCCGTGGGGCGCTCGACGCCCTGGGTGAACTGACGGACCAGGTAGCACGTCTGAGCGACGTCGTGGAGGAACTCGCTCCCGAACCGACCGAACGGGCCATTACGCTGGGGTATGCCGAAGTCGCCCGGCGCCGGGAAGACCACAACCGGCTGCGGGATGAATTGCGGCAGTCCCGCAGGGATGCCCGGCTGGCTCGGGGTAAACTGCTCGTCAATCCTGAAATCGTTCCGACCCTAAGGAAGTAGACCAATGCTCGGAAACCTCAACGGGTGGCACCTGGTCATCATCCTCGTCGTCATCCTCCTGCTGTTCGGCGCGACCCGGCTGCCGGCTCTCTCGAAGAGCCTCGGCCAGTCGATGCGCATCTTCCGCAGTGAGACGAAGGCCATGAAAGAGGAGAACGGCGAGACGCCGGTTGCACCGGTCGCCACCGAGACCGTTCCGCCGGCCGCCGCTGCTCCCGCTCCGCCGGCTGCCGCCGCTCCCGCTCCGCCGGTCGCTCCTGCCCCGGCGCCCGCAGTCGCTCCGGAGAGCACCACCTCCGAGCACCCGAAGCCGTAGGCTCCGTGGCCGTCAAGTCTTCGCGGCAGCGCAACCGCGACGGCCGGATGTCGCTGGGCTCCCACCTGGTCGAACTCCGGAAGCGGCTGTTCATCGCGGCCCTTGCGATCGTGGTGGGCATGGTCGTCGGGTTCATCCTGTCCGACTTCGTGCTGGTGGCGCTGACCCAGCCGATCGCCGACATCGCGGCCCAGCAGGGGCGTGAGGCGAGCCTGAACTTCACCGACGTCTCGTCGGCGTTCGACCTGCGCATCCAGATCGCCTTCACCGTGGGCGTTGTGCTGTCGGCGCCGGTGTGGCTGTACCAGATCTTCGCGTTCGTGATGCCGGGGCTCAAGCGCAACGAGAAGCGCTTCGCTATCGGCTTCGTGCTGGCCGCTGTGCCGCTGTTCTTCGCGGGCACCGTGGCCGGCTGGTTCGTGCTGCCCCATATGGTGGTGCTGCTCACCGGTTTCGCGCCTGAGGGCACGACGGCGCTTCTCACCGCACGGTCCTATTACGACTTCGTGCTGAAGCTGGTGCTGGTCATCGGCATCGCATTCGTGCTGCCGGTGTTCCTGGTCATCCTGAACTTCGCCGGGGTGCTGAGCGCGGTCACGATCCTCAAGTCGTGGCGCATCGCCATCCTGGCCATCACGCTCTTCACGGCCATCGCCACACCGGCGGCCGACGTGATGTCGATGTTCCTGCTCGCCATCCCGATGCTGCTGCTGTACTTCGGTGCGGCCGGCATCGCGTTCCTGCACGACCGGCGCAAGAAGAAACAGCTGTCGAACCTCGACATCGAGCTGGCCGTCTGATGGCGAAGGCCGCGGATCCGGCCGAGCTGCTGAGTCCCTCCGAGCGGTTCGCCGCCAGTCGCAAGCGGGCGGGGCATCCGCAGGTCGAGGTGTTCCGTGCGGGAATCGGCTTCGATCTCGACCCGTTCCAGATCGAGGCCGCCGGTGCGCTCGAAGACGGCCGCAGCGTTCTCGTGGCCGCCCCCACCGGTGCGGGCAAGACCGTGGTCGCGGAGTTCGCGGTGCACCTGGCGATGCAGTCGGTGCGCGACAAGGTGTTCTACACGGCGCCGATGAAGGCGCTGTCGAACCAGAAGTTCAACGAGTTCGTGACCGAGTACGGGCCCGACGAGGTGGGCCTGCTCACCGGTGACACCAACATCAACGCGGATGCGCGGATCGTGGTGATGACCACCGAGGTCTTGCGCAACATGCTCTACGCCGACTCGAACCTGCTGAAGAACCTGCGGTTCGTGGTGATGGACGAGGTGCACTACCTGGCCGACCGTTTCCGCGGCGCCGTCTGGGAAGAGGTGATCATCCATCTCCCGCAGTCGGTGAAGCTGGTCTCGCTCTCGGCGACCGTCTCGAACGCCGAGGAATTCGGCGACTGGCTGCAGGCCGTACGCGGCGACACCGAGGTGATCGTGTCGGAGGAACGGCCCGTTCCGCTCGACCAGCACGCGCTCGTGAAGACCAAGCTGCTCGACCTGTTCGACTCGACGGGCCGGGCGGCCACGAACCGGGTCAATCCCGAGCTCGCCCAACTGGTGCGTGGAGGTGCTTCGCTGGCCGCCGACCGCGGGGGGCGGGGACGCGGTGGGCACAACCGCAACGGGCGCGGAGGCGGCCGCGGCGGCTACGGCACCGGGAACGGCGGCCCGCACAACCGTGGCGGGTTCGAGCGGATGGACCGGCCCGAGGTGGTGCGCCTGCTCGATGAGCACCGGCTGTTGCCCGCCATCTTCTTCGTGTTCAGCCGAATCGGCTGCGACCAGGCCGTGAAGCAGGTGCTCCGCGCCGGCGTGCGACTCACCACCACCGAGGAGCGCGACGAGATCCGCAAGATCGTCGACGAGCGCTGCCGCACCCTGCGCGACGAAGACCTCGCCGTGCTCGGCTACTGGGAGTGGACCGAGGGCCTGCAGCGCGGTGTCGCGGCTCACCACGCCGGCATGCTGCCCGCCTTCAAAGAGGTGGTGGAGGAGCTCTACCAGAAGAAGCTCGTCAAGGTCGTCTTCGCCACCGAGACGCTGGCGCTCGGCATCAACATGCCGGCGCGCACCGTGGTGCTCGAGAAGCTCGAGAAGTTCAACGGCGAGGCGCGTGTGCCCATCACGGCGGGGGAGTACACGCAGCTCACCGGCCGTGCGGGGCGTCGGGGAATCGACGTGGAGGGCCACTCGGTCATCCAGTGGCGGGAGGGGCTCGACCCGCAAGAGGTTGCCTCGCTCGCCTCGCGGCGCACCTACCCGCTCAACTCGAGCTTCCGGCCCACCTACAACATGGCCGTGAACCTGATCGATCAGTTCGGCCGGCCGCGCACCCGCGAGATCCTGGAGTCGTCGTTCGCCCAGTTCCAGGCCGACCGCGCCGTGGTCGACCTCGCCCGTAAGGTTCGGCAGCAGGAGGAGTCGCTGGCCGGCTTCGACAAGGCGATGACCTGCCATCTCGGCGACTTCCGGGAGTACGCGGAGATCCGCCGCGAGCTCACCGACCTCGAGCGCTCCAGCGCCGGCAAGGGCGACTCGCACCGCCCGCACGCCGATCGGGAGAAGCGGCAGCGGCACATCGCGTCGCTGCGCAAACAGCTGCGCGCGCATCCGGTGCACGGCTGCAAAGACCGCGAGGCGCACGCGCGCTGGGCAGAGCGCTACTTCACCCTGAAGAAGGAGACGGATCGCCTCACCCAGCAGATCCAGACCCGCACCAACGTCATCGCGAAGGTCTTCGACCGGGTGACGGATGTGCTGCTCGGGCTCGGCTACCTCACCACCGACGAGCACGGGCAGACCGTGATCACCGCTCAGGGGCACACGCTCAAGCGCATCTACGGCGAACGCGACCTGCTGGTGGCGGAGTGCATCCGTCGCGGTGTGTGGAAAGACCTCGACCCGGCCTCGCTCGCCTCGATCGCGTGTGCGCTGGTCTACCAGCCGCGGCGCGACGAGAGCGAGAACGCCGAGCGCTACCTGCCTCGCGGATCATTTCGCCAAGCGCTCGACGAGACGCAGACGCTCTGGGCGACGATCGACGACATCGAGCGCGACCACAAGCTGCCGGGCAGCGACCCGGTGGCGATCGGGCTCTGCACGGCCATGCACAAGTGGGCTCGCGGTGCCACGCTCGACGAGGTGCTGAGCGAGGCCGACATGGCCGCCGGCGACTTCGTGCGCTGGGCGAAGCAGACCATCGACCTGCTCGACCAGCTGCAGGGCACTCCGGATGCGCGGCTCGCCACGAGCGCCCGTTCGGCGATCGACGCGGTACGCCGCGGCATCGTCGCCTACTCCTCGGTGGCGTGACGTCGTGAGCACTGCTGTCTCCCGTACCCCGGTGTCCTCCGCGGCCGCGCGCCCGGCCGATCCTGCCCTGCGGCGCGATCTGCCGGCTCTCGAAGCGCCCGGGTTCACGCGGCCCGTGATGCCCCTCTGGCTCGCTCTCCTGGGCGCGGTCGGCGCCGGTATCGCCCTCGACGCCGGCTTCCCCGACAAGGGCTGGTGGCCGCTCACGTTGGTGGGTGTGGCCATCGTGCTCACCGCGCTGATCGGCCGGCGCTGGGGAAGCGCCCTGCTGATCGGTTTCGTGGCCGGCGTCAGCTTCTGGGGCGTCCACATCTTCTGGCTCACCCTGTACCTCGGGCCGGTGCCGTGGCTCGGGCTCGCGATCTTCGAGGGCGGCTACTTCGCTCTGGGCGCGCTGCTGATCGCGCTCGTGTACCGCCGGGCGGAGGCGGCCTGGCCGTCGCGTGCGCGGCGCCTGACGGTGCTGCCGCTGGTGGTCGCCGGCCTCTGGGTGCTGCGCGAAGGGATCAACTCCATCGCGCCCTACGGCGGCTTCTCCTGGGGCCGGGTGGCGATGTCGCAGTCCGAGAGCCCGTACACCGGCCTGATCGCCTGGGTGGGGATGGCGGGGCTGAGCTTCGTGCTGGTGTGGCTGGTCGCGTTCCTGGTGCAGCTGGTGCGCGAGGACGGGCTGCGCTCGTCGACCCGCGTGCTTGCAGCGTGCGTGGCGATCGCCGCCACACTGGCCGTTCCCGCCTGGCCGGCCGTCACATCCGGAACCGCCCGCATCGGCGCCGTGCAGGGCAACTCGAACGCCGGACTGTTCGCCGTGCACGAGCGTGGCGACATCCTGAGCGACCACGTCTCGGCCTCGGCCGGCCTGATCGGGCAGGACATGGACGTGGTGGTGTGGCCGGAGAACTCCTCCGACATCGATCCGACCCAGTTCACCTACGCGTCCCAGACCCTGGATGCCGTCAGTGCCGAACTCGGCGACGTGCCGCTGGTGGTCGGCACGATCCAGGCCCGTGGCGACAAGGTCTACAACACCTCGCTGCTGTGGCAGAACGGGGGCGTCACCGACTTCTACGACAAGCGGCATCCCGTGCCCTTCGCCGAATGGATGCCGAACCGGGAGTTCTTCCGGGCCCTGGCGCCCGACCTCGTCGACCTGGTGACACGCGACTACGAGTTCGGCGACACCGACCTCACCTTCGACATCAACGGCCTGATTGCCGGCATCTCGATCTGCTTCGACATCACCGACGACGCGGTGATGCGGGCGATGTCCGCCGAAGGCGCCCAGGTCGTGCTCGCCCAGACCAACAACGCCGACTTCGGGCAGACCGACGAGAACCTGCAGCAGCTCGCGATCGCGCGGCTGCGGGCTGTGGAGTTCGGCACGAGCGTGGTGAACATCTCGACGGTGGGCCACAGCGAGATCATCGCTCCCGATGGCAGCACCATCGCGAGCATCCCGGCCTACGAGGCGGGCTCGATGGTGGCGGACGTGCCGCTGGCGACCGCGGCGACCCCCGCCTCCGTCGCCGGGTTCCAGCTCGAATGGCTGTTCGCCGGGTTCGGCATCATCGGGTTGCTGGTGGCCCTGACGTCGGGTGCCGGCGCGTCAGCACGCACGAGGAAAAGGCCGCGCCGACCCTGACGGGTGGCACGGCCTTTGTCGTGTGGTGCCAATCGGCTGCTAGGCGCCGATCTTCTGAGTGCCGCGACGGGCGCGCAGGAACTGCAGGCGCTCTTCGAGCAGCTCTTCGAGCTCGGCGCGTGTGCGGCGCTCGAGCAGCATGTCCCAGTGACTCCGCGGAGTCTTCGCGTCGGCGTGATCGATGGTCATGGGCTCGGAGCCCACCATCAGAACGGCCTCGTGGGAGCAGTACTTGCACTCCCAGGTCTCGGGGGCTTCGGCTTCGGCCGAGAACACCATGTCGGTGTCACGGCCGCAGGTGGCACAGCGATACGTGTAGCTGGATCGGGGCGAAAATACGACGCCCTCTTCGCTCTGCAGGCTTTGTGCGCCCAGACGCATTCCGCGCAAACTGCGATCTGCCATTGTGTGGTCTCCTCTCGCATTGCTTCGAACTTTATAAACCTCAGAGCCCGGCCAAACCTTTCCAAAGCCGTCTTTTGCCAGTACTCTCTCAGCGAATTAGGCAATTCCCCCTTCGGGGGCCGTGAGCGCCAGCATCAGGTCGGCGCGATCGCTGACGATGCCGTCGACGCCCCGTTCCAGAAGGCCCCGTGCCACCGGCACGTCGTTGATCGTCCAGACGTGCACCTCCACGCCGGCGGCGTGCAGGCGGTCGATGGTACGGCGTGTGGTGGTGTGCAGTCCGAAGATGCGCATCGGGATCTGCACGGCATCCACCCGGCGCAGCGCGAAGCGCACCAGGGGAGTGAGGCCGAGTTTGGCCAGCAGCAGCGCCGGCACGAACTCCGAGGCCGAGGCCGAGGCCGCCACCCGCGTTCCCAGGGCGGCGATCGCAGCCCGACGTCGTGCCCCGGAGAAGGAGGTGATCAGCACCCGGTCGACCGCGCCCGCGGCTGCGATCGCGGCGGCCGCCGGGGCCGCGACGTCGTCGGACTTGATGTCGATGTTGAACCGCGTCCCCGGCAGCGCCTCGAGCGCCTCCTGGAGCGTGACGAATCGCACGCCGCCACCGAGATCGATCGAGCGCAACTGCTCGAGCGTCAGATCGGCCACCCGATCGGCGCGCCCCACGATACGGTCGAGGGTGGGATCGTGCACGACCACGGCCACACCGTCGGCCGAGGCGTTGACGTCGGTCTCGACATACGTGGCACCGGCCGCGACGGCGCGCTCGAAGGAGGCGAGGGTGTTCTCGGGAACGCCGATCGCCAGACCACGGTGGGCGAGCACGCGCGGTTTTGGGGGCGCGAAGTAGGGCTTCGTCGGAGTGCTACTCGCCCTGGCGTGCGGCACCATCGGCCGTTCCCGGCTTCGACGCCGCGGCACCTCGCTCGCCGAATGCCTGGCCGATGCCCTTGAGGGCTTCGGTGAGCTCGCTCGGGATGACCCAGAGCTTGTTCGCGCTGCCCTCGGCCAGCTTCGGCAGGGTCTGCAGGTACTGGTAGGCGAGCAGCATGTTGTCGGGTTCGCCCTTGTGGATGGCGCTGAAGACGGTGGTGATGGCCTCCGCCTCACCTTGGGCGCGCAGCACGGCGGCCTTGGCGTCACCCTCGGCCCGCAAGATCTCGCCCTGCCGATGGCCTTCGGCCTCCAGGATGGCGGACTGCTTGGTTCCCTCGGCCGTCAGGATGACCGCGCGGCGCTCCCGCTCGGCACGCATCTGCTTCTCCATCGAGTCCTGGATGGACAGGGGCGGGTCGATCGCCTTGAGCTCGACGCGCGACACGCGGATGCCCCACTTGCCGGTGGCCTCGTCGAGCACGATGCGCAGCTGGCCGTTGATCTCGTCACGGCTGGTGAGCGCCTCTTCGAGGTTCAGGCCACCCACCACGTTTCGAAGGGTGGTGGTGGCGAGCTGCTCGACGGCGCCGAGGTAGTTGGCGATCTCGTAGGTCGCGGCCCGAGCATCCGTCACCTGGAAGAACACCACGGTGTCGATGGAGACCACCAGGTTGTCTTCGGTGATGACGGGCTGCGGCGGGAACGACACGACCTGCTCGCGGAGATCGATCAGCGGGCGCAGCCGGTCGATGAATGGAACCAGGATGTTCAGGCCCGGCATGAGGGTCTTGTGGTAGCGGCCGAGGCGCTCGACCACACCGGCGCGGGCCTGCGGGATGATCCGTACCGACCGGGCCACCACCACCAGCACGAAGATGACGATGATGACGATGACGACCACCAGGATCACCTGGCCCACGACGTTCTCGTTCATGCGGGGGAGTCCTTTCGTTCGACGGGAGTCTGCTGCTCGCCGACCGATGGGGCCCGTTCGGCGGGAACCACGATCGCGGTGGCGCCGTCGATGGCCGTGACGAGCACGCGCTCACCGCGCTGCAGTTCACGTGGCTCGGTGAGGGTGCTGATACGCGCCGTCCAGGTGTCGCCGTTGGAGAGCTTCACGTGCCCGGCCGACGACGTGACGCCGTCGAGCACGAGGCCCTCCAGACCCAGGAGGGCGTCGACGTTGCTCCGGGCCGGGTCGCCGCCCCGCTTCAGCAGCCGGAGCAGGGGAGGACGCAGCGTGAGCAGGAGCAGCAGCGACACCACGGCCGCCACGACGATCTGGATGTACCAGGGGGCGCCGAACGCGCCGGCGACGAGGCCCCCGAGGCTGCCGATGGCGATCATCAAGAAGGTGAACTCGAGCGTGAGCATCTCGATCACGACGAAGAGCAGGATGAGGCCCAGCCAGAAGATCCAGGCGTAGGAGTCGAGGAATTCGAGCATCCGTGGTCTCCTCTCGGCGCTGATCGCCAGTGTGACCTGACGCCTTCGACGCTAGCAGGGATCCGTGTCGACCGACCGGAGTAACGGCTACTTGGTAGTCTCGGGAGGTCGTTTCGATCTACGAGGAGTTCTCCGTGCCCAATCCACTCGCCCCCGGTTCGCTCACCGGAAAGCGCGCCCTCGTCACCGGCTCCTCCCGCGGCATCGGTGCCGACACGGTCGGCTACTTCGCCGAGGCGGGCGCCTCCGTCGTCATCAACTACCGCAACAAAGAGGCACGGGCCGCGAAGCTGGCGAACAGCATCCGCGAGGCGGGCGGATCGGCGATCGTGGTGGGTGCCGACCTCACCGACCCCGCATCCGTCGCCGCGATGTTCGACCAGGTGCAGGCCGAGCTCGACGGCCTCGACATCCTCGTCATGAACGCCTCGGGCGGCATGGAGAGCGGGATGGCCGAGGACTACGCGATGGCCCTCAACCGCGACGCCCAGGTGCAGCTGCTGACGGCAGCCCTGCCGCTGCTCGCTCCCGGCTCCCGCGTGGTGTTTGTCACCAGCCACCAGGCGCACTTCATCCGCACCACCGAGACCATGCCCGAGTACGAGGCCGTGGCGCTCAGCAAGCGGGCGGGCGAAGACGCCCTGCGCGCGATGATCCCTCAGCTGGATGAGGCCGGCATCGGCTTCGTCGTGGTGTCGGGCGACATGATCGAGGGCACCATCACGGCCACGCTGCTCGAGCGCGCGAACCCCGGAGCGATCGGAGCCCGCAAGGAGGCCGCCGGCCGCCTGTACAACGTGAGCGAGTTCGCCGCCGAGGTGGCCGCCGCGGCTGTCGATCCGGTGCCCGAGAACCACACGCGCTACGTCGGCGACATCTCCGACTTCGGCGCCATCGAAGGCGAATAGGGCCGAGCGGGCGGGCGGAGGAGATCGTGAGCGGGGCTGCGGATGCGGCGACGCCGGAAGGCGGCGTCATCCTGAAATCCCGGGTGCTGCTGCTGGATCAGGCCGGCCGCACCCTCCTCTTCTACACACGCGCCGACGTGGCCACCCACCCCACCAGGTGGCTCACGCCGGGCGGCCACCTCGAGCCGGGCGAGTCGCACCTCGACGGCGCGGTGCGCGAGCTGTTCGAGGAGACCGGGCTCGTCATCGCTCCCGAGGCGTTCGGCGAGCCGTTCTGGAGCCGGGACTTCGTGGCCGAGCCCGCCGACGGGGTGCTTCGGGACTATCACGAGGAGTGGTACGTGCTGAGGGTGCCGGCCTTCGATCCGGTGTCCGCCGGGTGGACGCCCGAGGAGCACGTCG
>NZ_JAHFUW010000032.1 GCF_023264855.1 Herbiconiux sp.
GGCGGGCGCGAGCGAGGCGGCGGCCGCCGTGGCCGCGGGCACCAGGGCCGCGCCGCCGAGGCCGGCGAGAACGCGGCCGAGTGTGAACGCCGTGACGTCAGGCGCGAGGGCGGCCAGGATCGTGCCGCCGGCGACGAAGGCGAGACCGATCGCCATCAGGACGGTGCGGGACAGCCGGGGGAGCAGGATGGAGATGGCGGGCGCCCCGACGGCCACCACGATCGAGTAGTCGGTGATCGAGTAGCCGACCTGGCTGGGTGTGACGCCGAGGGTCGCGGCGATGTCGGGCAGCAGCCCGGCGATGACGAAGGCGTTCGTGGCGACGACGAACAGGCCGCCCGCCAGAACGGCCAAGCGCGGATACAGCGGCTTGGCGTACGATTGTTCGATGAACGTCATACCGTGAAGACTATCACTGTTCGATGTTCATCGAACTGTTTTCGCGGCATCCGTTCCTCCGGCAGCCGTCTGACGCGCAGGAGGGTTGTATGAGCAGCGACTACCCGGTTCCCGACATGGCCGACGTCGACCTGGTCGAACTCCTCCGTGCGCTGGCCGACCCGATCCGTCTGCAGATCGTCGTCGTGCTCGCCGACGGAGAGCCTCACCCCAAGAGTGCGCAGGAGTGGGGCTTCGACGTGCAGAAGTCGACCATGGCCCACCACTTCAAGTCTCTGCGGGAAGCGGGGCTCACCCGCACGATCATCGACGGCCGCACCCATGCCATCCAGCTGCGCCGCAGCGAGCTGGATGCGCGCTTCCCGGGCCTGATCGCGTCGCTCATCGGCGGCGCCGCATCCTGAGCCGGCTGCGACTGCGACTGCGGCTCAGACGTCGCTGAGCTCGGCGGTGGCGCTGGCGGTCGCGGTGGCCGGCGCGGGTGCCGCGGCGGTGGGGGTCTCGGCGTGCACGTACTTCCCGCCCGCCAGGAACGAGGCGACCGCGCCGATCAGCGACATCACGGCCGCGGCGGTGAACACGATCACGAGACCGGCGTGGAAGGGCTCCGCGATGAGTTCGGGGAAGAAGGTCTGCCCGGTCAGGGCGGCCGAGTCGGCGGCGGGAAGAGCATCCAGCACCCCCACCGGGCCGAGGATCGACTCGATCGGGTTGTAGCCGAGGAAGGCGGCGAACAGGCTGCCCACCGGCGGGGTCGCGGCCACCTGGCCGGCCACCTCCGCCGTGACGCCGTGGGCCGTGAGGCCCGAGAACAGCTGCTGGGGGAGGGTGTTCGCCAGGCCCGCGATCATCAGCGAGAAGAAGATGCCGATCGAGAGCGAGTTGCCCGCGTTCTGGAAGGTGCCGGTCATGCCGGAGGCCGCCCCGCGTTGCGTCGCGGGCACCGAGTTCATGATGGCCGTGCGGTTCGGGGCCGCGAACATGCCCGATCCGATGCCGTTCAGCAGCGTGATGAGAGCGAAGACCCAATACGCGAAGTTCACCGGGATCAGCAGCAGCGCCACGAAGGTGGCCGCCACCAGCACGAGCCCGGTGGTGGACAGCGCGCGGGCGCCGAAGCGGTCGCTGAGCGTGCCCGAGATGGGGCCGGAGACGAGGAATCCGACGGTCAGCGGCAGCAGGTAGATGCCCGCCCAGAACGGCGTGCTCTCATAGGAGTAGCCGTGCAGCGGCAGCCAGATGCCCTGCAGCCAGATGATCAGCATGAACTGCAGCCCGCCGCGGCCGATCGAGGCCAGCAGGCCCGCGACATTTCCCCAGGCGAAGGTGCGGATGGCGAACAGGCGCACGTTGAACAGCGGATCCCGCACCCGCAGCTCCAGCAGCACGAAGGCGACCAGCACCACCACACCCCCGATGATCGCGCCCAGCACCCACGGATTCAGCCAGCCGGTCGAACTGTCGCCGTAGGGCTGGATGCCGTAGGTGATGCCCGCGAGCACGGCCACCAACCCCACGGCGAAGAGGATGTTGCCCCACCAGTCGATCCGCCCGGCGCTCTTCGTGCCCACCTCGTGCAGTGACTTGTACGACCAGATCGAGCCCAGCACGCCGAACGGCACGCTCACCAGGAAGATCGCCCGCCAGTCCAGCGCGGCCAGGAGGCCGCCGATCACGAGGCCGAGGAAGGTTCCCGCGATGGCCGCGATCTGGTTGATGCCGATGGCCATCCCGCGCCGATTCGCGGGGAAGGCGTCGGTGAGGATGGCCGTGGAGTTCGCCATGATCATCGATCCGCCGACGGCCTGCACGACTCGCCAGCCGATCAGCCAGAGCGCACCGGCGCCCGAGGTGAAGGGGTCGAACACCAGGGCGATGGCTGCGACGGTGAACACGACGAAACCGAGGTTGTAGATCTTGACCCGGCCCACCATGTCGCCGAGGCGGCCGAAGGTCATCACGAGCACGGCCGTGACGAGGATGTAGCCCATCAGCATCCAGAGCAGGTAGCTCACGTTGCCGGGCTCCAGCGGATTCAGCTGGATGCCGGTGAAGATCGCGGGCAGCGAGATCAGCACGATCGACCCGTTGATCGTGGCCATCAGCATGCCGAGCGTGGTGTTGCTGAGTGCCACCCACTTGTAGCGCGGGTGATCCCGGTTGAACATGCCCGTGCGCTCGCGCACCGCTTTCTCCGCCATCGTTCCTCCGGCCGTCGGCGCCGGGGTCGACGCCCTGCTCAGGCAATTAGTTGTTGTGAACTAACTATATGCCTGAGGTGGGTCGAAGTCTGGCGGATCAGTGTTCGGCGACCGAGTCCAGAAAGGCGCGCAGTTCGCTGATCTCGGCCTCGATCGACGTGCCGGTGGTGACCGCGAGCTTGTTGGCCAGCCAGCTGATGCACACCATGGCGGCGGCGGTGATGTCGCCCGCATCCGGCAGCTGCTCCTGTGGATACAGCTCGCCGGGAGTGAGGATCGACAAGGCCTGGCCCAGCGCCTGCAGATTGGCCTCGTTCGAGGCCCCGGCGCGCTGAGAGATGACGGCGTCGAGCAGGGCGGTGGCCGCCAGCTGGCCCTCGGGCGGGATCCGCAGGGTTCGGGCGTCGGCCGCGCCGAAGCGGGATTCGAAATTCTCGTCGTGCATGGCGTGCCCCGATCCGCTCTGGTGCGCCACCCGGGTCGCACCGGCGCCGCCACCCAAAGCGTCGCCTGGGTCAACCGTAGCCCCAGGCGGCCGGGTGCCTCACATGATGGCGCCGAAGTAGGAGTACTTGACGAAGACCTCGGACGCGAATCCGGCCTCGTCGAGCACGCCCTGCACGGCCGTGAGCATGTACTTCGAATCCCAGCCCATGTAGAGGTGGTGGGTGTCGTCGAGCGCGTCCCAGTGGCCGTTCCAGGATCGGGCCTCGTAGACCGGCCCGCCCCGGCGTGCGCTGAACGCGACGACGCTCTCGCGGGAGTCGGCCCAGAGGCGCTTGAAGATGCGGTTGAAGAGGTACTTGACGTCGTACACCTCCCAGTGCTCGCCGCGGTACTCCACGTAGTCCCACTCGCGCTCCCAGCCGCGCGGCCAGCCGCTGCGGCGGATCGCGTCGAGGATGGGGGTGAGGTCGTCGTCGTCGATGCCGCGGAGGGCCGGGCGCGCCCACACTCGCAGGAAGAGCTCGCTCAGGTGCACCGTGCGGGCCGCGATGGCCGCCGTGCCCCAAGCCGGCACCTCGGCCAGCTGCTCGGTGAGGTTCACCCCGCTCTCGGCATAGATCTCGCGCTTGGCCGGGAAGGAGCGGTCGAAGGCGCGCTCCGCGAGCGGCTGCTCGAGCAACGTCAGGTTGCCGAGGGTCTGCGCCAGGGCGCGGTGGCTGTTCTGCTCGTCGTCGCTGTACTCCGACCAGCGGCGCGTGCCGTCGCCGGTCCAGTCGTCGGCGGGTGCGAGCGGCACGACGTGCTCGAGGTCGAGCCCGTCGAGCGAGGCGAGGTCGGCCAGGCGGCCGAGCACGTACGGGGCGTGCGGCAGCTCGGTGAACTTCAGGCCCACCCGCACGCGCTCATCCGAGGGGGTGATGCGCGCGATCGCCCGCACCAGGCTGTCGTCGCCGTCTTCGCGGGCTCGGCACAGGCGCGCCACCAGGCGGTCGTTCGTGAGGCCCACCACCGTGCGGCGCAGCAGCAGCGACTGCACCGACTCCAGGGTGCGGATCAGCGTGATGGCGCTCGAACCGCTGTGCGCGTAGTCGTCGTAGGCGCGCATCACAAGGGGGTACATCCCGCGGCCGAAGGAGGTGAGGTAGCCGAGGTGGCGGGCGATCTGCGGATCGGCTTCGCGCTCCGGCTCGAGCAGCGTGCGATACGTCTCGGCGTACTCGCGCCAGCGGCTCGCGTGGGCGCGCAGGGTGCCGATGTCCAGCCGCGGGAACTCCTGCCGGAAGGCGTCGTAGACACCGCGGCCGCCGGTGACGACGACCTCGCGGCCGGTGGTCATCACCAGGTAGTCGCGCCAGAACTGCGCGATCGACTCGCCCGTGTGCTGCTCGATCGGCAGCCAGTACTCCTGTTCGATCTCGGTCTGCTCGGCGTGCGAGAGACCCATCAAGACGTAGTTGTGGATCAGCTCGTGGTCGCGCAGCGGCTCGCCGGTGGAGTTCAGGCTCTCGAAGATCTGCTGGGCGTTCGCATCCGCCCCCAGGGTGATGGCCACGTGCTCGAGCTTCTGCAGGCCGCGCCAGACCCGGCGCACCTCGTCGGGCCGCACCTGCGAACGGAAGAAGGCGTAGTTGTCGTCGAAGCGGGAGTCACGCAGCTCGTCGCCGTCGTCGCGGCGGTCGAGCACGACGCTCTCGAACACCTCGGCCCAGGCGCGGTGCGGGCGCAGTTTCGTGCGGCCGGGATCGCCGGCGCGCACGAGCACGCGGGAGAGCTCGGCAGCGAGTTCCGGATCGTCGCCGCGGACGGTGTGCTGCAGGGCGGCGACCAGCAGCATCAGCGTGGTGATGCGCTGCTGGCCGTCGATCAGCACGAGCTCGGCGTCATCCGTCGCCGTGTCGGCCGCCGTGGAGAGGATCGACCCGATGAAGTGCGTCTGGCGGTCGTCGGTGTCGGAGACGGTGCGGATGTCGGCGAGCAGCTTCTCGCAGCCGCCGATGTCCCAGCGGTACTGGCGCTGGTAGACCGGGACGACGATGGTCGTGCGTTCGGCGGAGAGCCAGGCGACGGTGTTGACGGCGGTGGCTTCGACGTTCGTGGCAGTGACCATATCGGCCGAGTTTACTGGACGAGAACGCGCCGTGACCGGGTGAGGCGCCTCCCAGGGTGCCGCTGTTAGGCTGACCTAAGTTGGACCTGTTAAAACGTGCTGGTCCTCCGACGAAAGGACATGACGACCGTCATGGCATACATCAAATCAGCAGCGCTGGAAGAGACCGGCTACGTCGTTCTCGACAAATACGACCGCGAGATGGATCCCCGGGAGTGGCTCGACATCGAGTACAACGACTGGAAGTCCTCGGGAGACACCCGCTTCGCCCCGCTGGCCTCGGCCAAGGGCGAGATCGAGTGCAACGGCTTCTGGAACCACAAGCCGCCGCGCACCGACAAAGACGGCGTGTGGATCGACTCGCAGACCGAGAAGGCCCCCGACCTCACCCGTCGCGCCCAGGAGCCGGGCGCCAACGTCGGCCGATGCCGCGTGATCGAGCTGCAGCCGAACACCTACTCCGACTGCCTCTACAACCTCCACCAGGACGACAACAACCGCCTGAACCCGGATGGCACCGGTTGGGTCGTGCGCGGCTTCTTCAACCTGACCGACGACAAGGACAGCTACTTCGTGCTGCGCCACAACCGCACCGACCCCGAGGGTGAGGTGCGCATCGCGCTCCCGGCCGGCGCGCAGCTGATCGTCGACACCCAGCGCCTCTGGCACGCCGCCACCCACCCCGGTGACTCGGCGCGCTACTGCCTGATCACGTCGTGGGAGTCGGGCCCCGAGCTCGACGCCTACATCGAGAAGTACAACGGCGTCTCGCACGTCGAGAGCGTCGCGGTTCCGCAGGACGAGCTCGACGCCGGCCAGGCCGAGCAGACCCGCCGCCTCGCCGCCCGTGCCGCCGCGCTCGCCGCGCGCGGCCAGCAGGAGAAGCTGGTGATGAGCGAGGCCTGATCCTCCGCTCGCACCTCTCGAGGGCCCCGGTCGCGTTCGCGCGGCCGGGGCCTTCGTGTCCCCGCCACTTGACGACGCGCCATCCGTTACTGAGAGCTGCCGTTATTTACACTTAGGGTCATAGGTGTAAGTATGGAGGGTATGGATATTCGCTGGCCCGCCGTTGCATCCGAAAGCGTGCAGTGGCGATCCCGCCTGTCTCCGGATGTCGTCACGAGACGAGCCTGGGAGGAAATGCAGCTCCCGTACCAGGCGAGCATTGTGCCGGAGATTGGTGGCGCGTCGCTGCGCCTTCCGGATGCGGTCGCCGCGGAGGCGGGCGATGCAGCCCAGGCGCTGGTGCGCTTCGACGAGCAGGTCGGACACGTCAACGCCCCGTTCGCCTCGCTGCTCCTGCGGAGTGAGTCGGCCTCGAGCTCGCAGATCGAGAACCTCACCAGCGGCGCTCGAGCGATCGCCGAGGCCGAGATCGGTGAGCGGTCTACCGGCAATGCGGCTCTCATCCTGAGCAACGTGACGGCGATGCAGGCGGCCTTGGATCTCGCCGACCACCTGGACGACGACTCGGTGATCGCCATGCAGCGTGCGCTTCTCGGTCAGTCGCGGCCTGACATCACCGGGGCCTACCGGGACGAGCAGGTCTGGATCGGTGGTAGCGACCACAGCCCGCACCGCGCATCCTTCGTGCCGCCCGTCGCGGAACGAGTGCCCGCCGCGATGCGGGATCTGCTTCGGTTCACGGCCCGGACGGATCTCGCTGTGCTGCCCTTCATCGCTGTCGCCCACGCGCAGTTCGAAACCATCCATCCTTTCGTCGACGGCAACGGCCGCACCGGGCGTGCGTTGGTGCAATCACTCCTGAGGCACACCGGAGTCACGCGCCACGTGAGCGTTCCTCTCTCGGCAGGGCTCTTGCAGCAACGAGACCGCTATTTCGAAGCGCTGAGCCGGTATCGGGAGGGGGACATCGTTCCGGTCGTCGAGGTGTTCTGCTCTGCGGCCTTTGCGGCCGTGGGGAACGGGCGGCAGCTCGCCGATGACATCGCCGACGTGCGAGATCGCTGGCTCGAACAGCTCAGCACGGTGCGCCGTGGATCGACCGCGCATCGACTGGTCGATCTGGCCCTGGAGCATCCGGTGCTGAATTCGCGCGTGGTGGAACAGCGATTGGGTGTGCCTGCGAAGACAGCGCTCGCCGCGCTCACCAGGCTTCAGGACGCCGGCGTACTTGCCCCGGGGAACTCCCGTGCGCGAAACCGCATCTGGGTGGCGCCGTTGGTCATCGCGGCATTGGATGCGTTCGCGGCCCGCAGCGTTCGACGCTGACGGCCCGTGCATGCCATCCTGATGGCGGGGGGATGTTCGGGATGAAGACGCTTGTGATGCGGCGCGGGATCGGCGGCGTGGTCGGGGTGCTGGCCGCGGCCTTGGTGGTTTCGGGGTGCACGGGCGGTGGGGGCGGGGAGCCAGGGCCGACTGCAACCGCGGGGGCGTCATCCGGGACCGGCGTCGCGGCACTGGCTCCCGGGGTCGCGGGGTTCGACGATGTGTACGGGCAGAGCGTGGCGTGGGGGGAATGCGCTCCGCTCGACGCCAAGGTGCAGGCGGCGTTCGATGCGGCGGGGCGCTCACGGGACGACCGCGAGTGCGCGCGGGTGAGCGTGCCGCTGGACTGGGACGACCCCGCGGACAGCGCGCGGATCGAGCTCGCCGTGGTGCGGTATCCGGCCACCGGCCCGGCGTCGGAGCGGCTCGGGTCGCTGCTGGTGAACCCCGGCGGGCCGGGCGGTGACGGGCAGTCGCTCGCGGCACGGCTCGCCGCCGAGCCCCGGGCCGACCACCTCTCGGCCGCCTACGACCTGGTGGGGATGGATCCGCGCGGCATCGGGCAGTCGTCACCGATCGACTGCGTCGCCGACGATGACGTGAAGCCCGACACCGTGCTCTTCGCCGAGTGCCTGCGCGACAACCCGCTGACGCATCACATGGGCACGTCATCCGTGGCGAAAGACCTGGATGCCGTGCGCGTGCTGGTGGGCGACGCGCAGCTGAACTACCTCGGCTATTCGTACGGCACGGCTCTCGGCGCCACCTACGCCTCGCTGTTTCCGCAACTGGTGGGGCGGATGGTGCTCGACAGCGCCATCGACGCCACCTGGAGCGGCCCGATCAACGCTTTCGACCAGACACAGGCCATCGAGCGCGCCTCGGCGGAGCTCGGCGCCAGCTGCGGCGTCACCAACACCACCGCGTTCCCGTGTGCGTGGGCCGACGAGGAACAGCTGCAGGCACTGCGCGACCGGCTGACCGAGACACCCTGGGTCGCGAGCGACGGCACCGAGGTGGGCGACTCCTTCTTCGACGGCTACCTCACCACCACGAACTACAAGGTCAACGCCGAGCGGGCGCACCGGCTGGAGCTGATCGCCGGGGCCGCCTCGGGCGATCAGGCCTCGATCGATGCCATCGCCGCGGATCATGCTTCCTCGTCGGTGGGGCTGGCCGGCTCGATCGTGGGCTGCTTCTCGCGACCGGTGCATCCGGATCTGCTCGCCCTCTATGACCATGTGCTCGAGGTGACCGGGGATCAGGATCGGGCGGCCGACGAGGTGTCCGATCTGGGAACCGATTGCTCGCTGCTGGAGGAGGAGGGCACCGATTTCACCGAGTCGTTCGATGCCACCGGATCCGCGCCGATCCTCGTGATCGGAGTCACGGGCGACCACGCGACCCCCTACGACAAGGCCGTGAGCCTCGTCGCCCAGCTCGGTACGGCCGAGCTGCTCTCGCTCGAGGCCAACCAGCACGGCGCCTCGTACCTCAAGCAGAACGCTTCCTGCATCGATGCGTACACCGACGCCTACCTCCTGCGCGGCGAGCTCCCGCCCGCCGACACCCTCTGCCAGCTCGACGGCGCCCCGTGACACGTGATCCGTGGCGCGTTTGGTCGCAAAATCGTGTCTTTACGTGGTGCGGAAGACACAATAATGCGACCGAAGGGAACTGCGACGAGCGGAGGTCAGGATGCGTCGAGTGACTCGACGCGGAGCAGGGCTGACGTGAGGGTTTCCGCGGTGACGGGGGTGGACGGGGGGACGTTCACGACGTGAGGGGCCGTGAGCGTGCGCTCGACGATGGCGGCGAAGGCCGCCTCGGCGGGCGACGGGGTAGGTGCAGTGGCCGCGTCGGCGGGCTCCACGCCGAGCTCTGCGAGGGAGCGGGGGAGGCCGACCTCGGCGAGGAAGGCGGCCAGGTCGAGGAGGTCGGCATCCGTGGCGCCCGTCAGTGCCAGCTGCACGAGCAGGCCGTAGGCCACGTGTTCGCCGTGCAGGCGGGCGGATGCGCCGGGCACGGCCATCAGGCCGCGGGTGAGGGCGTGCGCGATCGAGAGTCCGCCGTTCTCGAATGCGAGGCCGGAGAGCAGCACGACCGCCTCGACCGTGTCTTCGAACTCCTGCCCGAGAGGATGGCCGGAGCTGCCCGAGCCGCCGGAGCTGTCCGAGCCGCGGGAGCCACCCGAGTCGCCGGGGCCGCCGGGGTCGCCGGGGTCGCCGGGGTCGCCGGGGCCGCCGGGGCTGCTCGAGCCGCCGGAGCCGCCCGAGTCGCGGGAGCCACCCGAGCCGCCGGACTGGAGGGCGTGATGCGACTTCAGGGCGGCGAGAGCTGCAACCGCATTTGCGCGGAGCGTGCGGTAGCAGCCCTCGCCCACGATCGAGGCGATGAGCAGGCCGGGCGTGCCCTGCATGGTCGACCCGCCCGCAGCGCGTGTGGCCTCCACCTCGAAGTGCTTCGAGAGGGCGTCGCCGATGCCGGCCGACAGGAAGCGCGCGGGCGCCCCGGCCATCACGAGGGTGTCGACCAGGACGAGGGCGGGATTGTGGTCCATCAGCGGCACGGCGGTCAGCTGGTGGTGCTCGTCGTACATCGCGATGGCGCGGCTCGCGGGGCTGTCGTTGCTCGCGATGGTGGGAACCGTCACGACCCGCAGGCCCAAGCGCCGGGAGACGCCTTTGGCGATGTCGATCGTCTTGCCGCCGCCGACCCCGACCACGAAGTCGCTGCCCGCGGGCGCCGCATCCGCGATCGAATCGATGGAAGGCTGCGTCACCTCCGCCGAGACCGGCACGCAGTGCACGCGGGTGCCCGCCGCCGCCTCGCCCGCGAACGACGCCGCGATCTGCGGCTCCAGCGCGTCGAACAGGAACGCGTCGATCAGCACGAGCCCCTGCGATCCCAGCGACAGCGACGCGACCTGCGGGCCGAGCTCGTCGAGCGCTCCCGGCCCCTGCACGTATCGACCGGCTGCCCCGAAGACGCGCAGGCCGCGGGCGGGAGACTCGGCCTCAGGCATCCGGAGCCCCCAGCAGCTCGGCCGGGTAGGCGTCTTCGGGAGCGCCGTACGCGGTGTACGCGCCATCCACCGGCAGGATCGCACCCGTGATGAACGTGGCCTGGTCGCTGGCGAGGAAGGCCAGGGCGTCGGCCACATCCTGGGCCGTTCCCATCGCTCCGGTGGGGGAGCGACGCAGGATGGCGGCCACGTCGAGCCGGCCCTCGGCCGCCAGCTTCTCGGTGAGCGGGGTGCGGATGTACCCCGGCGCTACCGCATTAACCCGGATGCCGTACCGCGCCCACTCGGCCGCGAGCACCCGGGTCATCATGCTGACCGCGCCCTTCGACGCGCTGTAGGCGGTACGCCTGGGCAGGCCGATCACGCCCGCGATCGAGCTGAGGTTCAGGATGACGCCGCCCCGGCCCGAATCGCGCATCGCGCGGGCGACCGCCTGGCACATCAGGTAGCTGCCGGTGAGGTTCACGTCGATGATCTTCTGCCAGTGCTCGAGCGAGTGCTCGAAGGTGTCGCCCGCGCCCTCGGCGATGCCGGCGCTGTTCACCAGGATGTCGATGCCGGAGGTGCCGGCGTCGGCGAGCGCTGCAGCCACGACCGCGTCGACCTCGTTCTGCCGCGCGATGTCGCCCGTGACGGGGAGGTGGCCGCTGCCGGGGAGCAGCGCGAGAGTGGCCTCGAGCCCCGCGGCCGAGAGGTCGCACGCCACGATCCGAGCCCCCCGGGACGCCATCGTGATCGCGGTCGCCCGCCCCAGTCCGCTGCCGGCGCCCGTGATCAGCGCCACGCGGCCGGCCAGCGACCCTACCGGTGCGGACTCGCCGGGTTCCGTGGGGGCTCCGGATCCCGGCGAGCCGCCGTGTGGGGCCCCTGACGTGCCCGCCATCAGAGGCCGTCGACCACGGCGCGCGTGATGCGCCCCTGGTCCATGCCGTACTTCTCCTCCATGTACGCCTGCGAGCCGCACTCGTGGAAGCGGTGCTGGATGCCGATCTTGATGATCGGCACGTGGATGCCCGCCTCGTAGAGCGCCTCCACCACCATCGTGGCGAGCCCGCCCGTCATCTGGTGGTTCTCGGCGATCACCAGCCGGTCGACCCCGGCCGCGAAGCGCACCACGGCCTCGGTGTCGAAGGGCTTCAGCGTGGGAACGTGCAGCACACCGGCCGAGACACCGGCTGCGGATGCGGCATCCGCGGCCACCAAGGCTCGCTGGGTCATGAACCCGGTCGAGATCACGCCCACATCGCTACCCGTGCGCAGCCGCTTCGCCTTGCCGAATTCGAACTGGTACTCCGAGGGATCGAACACGACCGGCACCTTGCCGCGCAGGCTCCGCACGTAGACGGTGCCCGGGACATCCGCCACCGCCTTCACGACCTGTGCGAGCTCGGTGGCGTCGCAGGGATCGATGATGCTGAGCTCGGGGATCATCCGCAGCACCGCGATGTCGTCGGTGGCCTGGTGCGTGGCGCCGTAAGGGTTCATCAGCCCGGGCATCCCGGCCAGGATCTTCACGTTCGCGTTGCTGTGCGCACACGCGATGATCAAGAAGTCGAGCGCCCGCCGCGTGATGAACACCGAGTAGCTGGTGCAGTAGGCGATCTTGCCGGTCTTGGCGAGGCCGGCGGCGATCATCAGCAGGTCGGCCTCGGCCATCCCCACCTGGAAGAAGCGCTCCGGATGCGCGTCGCGGAACGGCCGGATGTCGCTGAAACGCCCCATGTCGGCGGTGAGCCCGACGATCTCGGGCCGGTTCTCCGACAGTTCGACCAGCGCCCGCCCGAGCGGTGCCACCTCGTACGGACCCTCGACGTCGAGGATCTCGCCCATGCCGCCGGCGCGGCCCTTCAGGTCAACCACGGCTGTTCCTCTCGTCCGACGAGGGCCCGTCGTAGTTCTCGTCCAGTTCGGCGCGCAGCTTCGCCCACTCGTCCGGATCTACCCGCACGAAGTGCGCGCGCTCGCGGGCGACCAGCGTGGGAATGCCCTTGCCGGGAGTGGTGCGCAGGATGATCGCCTTCGGTTTCCCGTCGAGCGCGCGGGCGTTGTCGAACGCCGTCATGAGCGCCTCGATGTCGTTGCCGTCGATCTCCTGGGTGTCCCAGCCGAACGCCCGCCACTTGTCGGCGATCGGCTCCATGCCGAGCACGGTCGGCCCGTCGGCCTGGATGCCGTTGCAGTCGATCACGAGCACCAGGTTGTCGACGGCGTGCGCCGAGGCGGCCATCGCCGACTCCCAGATCGAGCCCTCCTGCAGTTCGCCGTCGCCGATCGCGCAGACGATGCGCCCCGGATGCCCGTCGATGCGGTAGCCGAGGGCCATCCCGACCGCCTGCCCGAGGCCGTGACCGAGCGATCCACCGGTGATCTCGACGCCCGGCTGGTCGTCGAAGGTGCTGAGGGCCAGCCGCGCGCCGTTCAGCCCGAAGGTGTCCAGCTCGGCCTCGTCGATGTAGCCGATGCGGTGCAGCACCGCGTACAGCGCGATCGAGTAGTGGCCGATCGAGAGCACGAAGCGGTCGCGGCCGCTCCATTCGGGGTCGTGCGGATCGAAGGCCAGTTCGCGGAAGTAGAGCACCGTGAGCAGGTCGGCGATGTCCATGCCCTGCGCGATGTAGCCCTCGCCCTTGTCGCTGGCCATCCGGAGCATGGTGCGGCGCAGCTTTTGCGCCTCGGCGCGCAGCTCGCCGGCCGTGCGCTCGGTGGCGGGATTGCGCCGCACGGTCGTTCCCAGGGGGTCGGATGCCACGGGCTCAGGCCTTCACGGAGGCGGGAGCCGCCTCTGCCGGCTGCCCGTCGGTGAGGAAGTGCTCGCCGAACTCCGAGGAGCGGTCGGCATCCATGAAGTCCATGTACGCCGCCATCCCACCCATGAAGAAGTAATTCACCACCGGCTTGCCGGGGATGTTCGCACCGTTGATCCAGGAGTTCACCCGCGGGAACAGCGTGAGGGCCGCGCCTTCGTCGCAGAGCTCCATCCAGTCGTCCTCCGCCTTCTGGGTGGGCTCGAGGGTCTTGGCGCCCGAGTCGATCGTGTGCTTGATGGCATCCGCGATCCAGTTCACCTGCGCCTCGTGCACCGGCGGCTGGTTCGTGAACGGCCCCATCGGCCCGTAGACCATGTACATGTTGGGGAAGCTCGCCGTCATCGTGCCGAGGTAGGTGTACGCGCGGTCGCGCCACTTGTCCTGCAGCGTGAGGCCGTGCCGGCCCTGCTGGAAGATGCGCAGCTGGTTGCCGGAGACCGCGTCGAAGCCGGTGGCGAGCACGATCACGTCGAGCTCGTATTCGGTGTCGCCGGCCTTGATGCCCTTCTCGGTGAACTCCACGATCGGGTTCGTCTTCACGTCGACGAGCGTGGTGGTGGCCCGGTTGTAGGCCTCGTAGTAGTTGTCGCAGCACAGCGGCCGCTTGGCGTACAGCTCGGTGGGCACCAGGAGCTCGGCCACGATGGGGTCGTTGACCGTCTCGCGGATGCGCTTCTCGATCACGTCCGTCGCCGCCTTGTTCGAGATCTCGCTCGTGCCGACGTCGTTGAAGGCCTTGAACATGTACTGGAAGCCGCCGCCGTCGTCGTAGACCTCCTCGAAGCGGGCATGCCGCTCGGTCTCGTCGACGCTCTCCGCCGAGACCTGGCTCTCGGGGAAGCCGAAGGCGGTCGTGGAGTACAGCACGTCGTGGTGGTAGCCCTCGAAGTCGTCGCGGATGCGGGCGATCAGGTCGGGGTCGATCGGCCGGTGCCGGGAGGGCACGACCCACTGCGGGGTGCGCTGGAAGACGGTGAGGTGCTCCACGATGGGGGCGAGCTCGGAGATCACCTGGATGCCGCTGGACCCGGTGCCGATCACGCCGACGCGCTTGCCCTTCAGTTCGACGGGCTCGTGCGGCCAGCGGGCGGTGTGGTAGATCTCGCCGCGGAAGTTCTCCTGGCCGGGGAACTCGGGCACGTTCGTGGCCGAGAGCAGGCCCACGGCCTCCACCAGGAACTGCGCCGAGAAGTGCTGGCCCTTGTCGGTGACGACCTGCCAGCGGTTGCTGTCCTCGTCGAAGATCAGGCTCTCGATCTGGGTGCTGAACTGGTAGTTCTTGCGCAGTTCGTAGCGGTCGGCCACGTGGTTGAGGTAGGCGAGGATCTCGCTCTGCCGCGGGTAGCGCTCACTCCACTGCCATTCGTTGTAGAGCTCCTTGTCGAAGAAGTAGCAGTAGGCGTTGACCTCGGTGTCGGAGCGGGCACCGGGGTAGCGGTTCCAGTACCAGGTGCCTCCCACGTCGTCCGCGTTGTCGAACGCCTGGACGGTGAGCCCGAGGTTGTCGCGCAGCGCGTGCACCGTGTACAGCCCCGCGAACCCACCTCCGATGACAACGGCATCGACTTCGATCACATCCGGCCGTGTAGCGACATTGCTCATCGTCGGATTCCCTTTCTCTTCCCAAGACTGACTAGGACACGATCATCACCCGCGCATCGCGGGCTCCGGCCTGTCCGTCGCAATATGGGACAGCCCGGCCGGATGCCCGTCGACGATCGGTGAGACTGTGGCCGTGCCCCAGCAACGAACAGGCGACGACGCCGTGATCTCCGGTGTCGGCCTCACCCCCTTCAGCCGCGATGCGGGGCTCGGCGCCCTCGATCTGCAGGCCACGGCCGCGTACCAGGCGCTCGACGACGCGGGCCTTCTCGCTCGCGACGTCGACACGGTGATCGCGGGCTACGCGACGACGGTGAACCACATCATGCCGGCCAACGTTCTGGCCGAATACCTCGGCGCCCGGCCCGCGCGGGCCTTCGGGATGAGCGTGGGCGGGGCCACCGGACTGGCGATGGTGGCCGAGGCGGCTCGGCTAATGCGCGCCGGGGTCGCCACGCACGTGCTGGTGGTGGGCGGCGAGAACCGGGCCAGCGGGCAGAGCCGCGACCAGGCGATCGCGACGCTCGCGCAGGTGGGGCACGCCTCGCACGAGGTGGTGCTGGGGGCGAACATCCCCGCGTACTACGCGCTGCTGGCCTCGGAGTACCTGGCGCGGTTCGGGCTGTCGCGGGCGGATCTGGCGCCGCTGGCCGTGCAGATGCGCGCGCACGCGGTGTCGCATCCGGGAGCCCAGTTCCGCACCCCGATCACGGTGCAGGACGTGCTCGACGCCCCGCCGATCGCCGAGCCCCTCGGCCTGCTCGACTGCTGCCCCATGTCGGACGGAGCGGCGGCAGTCGTGGTGTCGCGCGCCCCTGCCTCGCCTTCGGGCCGAGCGTCGGTGCGGATCGCGGGGCTCGGGCAGGCGAACCTGCACCAACACGTGAGCGAGGCCGACTTCGGGGCGTTCGGGGCGGGG
Source organism: Herbiconiux sp. (assembly GCF_023264855.1). Taxonomy (GTDB): domain Bacteria; phylum Actinomycetota; class Actinomycetes; order Actinomycetales; family Microbacteriaceae; genus Herbiconiux. The sequence goes on from NZ_JAHFUW010000032.1 coordinate 15,740, forward strand.
GAGAGCTCGGCGGCGGCGCTCGCCGAAGCGGGGACGGGAGTGGGCGAGCTCGACATCCTCGGTGTCTACGACAGCTTCACCATCACGCTCGCGATCTTGCTCGAGGAGATCGGGATCGTCGCGCCGGGTACCGCGGGGCGGCGGGCTTCCGAGGGCCTGTTCGCGGCGGACGGCCGCTATCCGCTGAACCTGCACGGCGGGCTGCTCTCGTACGGGCACTCCGGTGTGGCCGGCGGGATGGCGCATCTCGTGGAGATGGTGACCCAGCTGCGCGGCGAGGCGGGGGCGCGGCAGCTGGCCGACCTGCCCCGGAAGGGATTGCTGCACGCCGACGGTGGCGTGCTCTCGGCCCACGTGTCGGTGGTGCTGGAGGGTGCGCCGGCAGAGGCTTCGAGAGGAGACCGGGCATGACTGTGGACGCCGACTGGACCACGGGGGAGCCGCGGCTGTTCGCCCAGCGCTGCCCCGAAGGGCACGCCTGGTACCTGCCCCGCCTGCGCTGCCCCCGGTGCGCCGCCGTCGTGAGCACGTTCGAGCCGAGCGGATGCGGCATCGTGTTCGCGCAAACCAGCCTGCATCGCCGGGTCGCGGCATCCGGAGACCCGGCCGGCCCGAAAGCCAAGGAGGCGATCGGCATCGCGCTGGTCGATCTCGACGAAGGAGTACGGATGATGGTGCGGTGCGTTCCCGGAACCCCGGTCGGGGCACGGGTTCAGGTGTCGATCGAGTTCGACGAGGGCTCTCAGCGGCTGCTGCCGTTCTGCGCGGAGGTGACGGCATGAGCGGCGGCACCGGCAGCGGCCTGCGCTTCTTCCACGATCCCGCCTCGGTGGCGGTGATCGGCGCCTCCAGCGATCCGGAGAAGATCGGCGGGCGGCCCATCCGGTATATGCGCGAAAGCGGATATACCGGTGCGATCTATCCGATCAACCCGACGCGCCCCGAGATCCAGGGGCTGCCGGCCTACGCTTCGCTCGACGACCTGCCTCAGGTGCCCGAGGTCGCCATCATCGCCGTCTCCGGTGCGACGGCCGTGGCGCAGATCGTGCGCTGCGCCGAGCTGGGTGTGAAGGGCTGCGTGATCATGGCGTCCGGCTTCGGCGAGACCGGCGACGAGCAGGGGCTCGCCTGGCAGCGCGAGATGCTCGACGCCGCGGCCCGATCCGGGATGCGTCTGATCGGTCCCAACTCGCAGGGCCTCGCGAACTTCGCCACCGGTGCCGTGCTGAGCTTCTCGACGCTGTTCACCGAGCAGCCGCCCGCCGACGGCGCGGTGGCCGTGGTGAGCCAGAGCGGGGCGATGTGCTCGATTCCTTACGGGCTGCTGCGCGAGGCCGGCATCGGTGTGCGCTACGCCCATGCGACGGGCAACGACATCGACGTGACGGCCGCCGAGCTCGCGGCCGAGGTGGTGGCCGACCCCGAGGTGAAGCTGCTGCTGCTCTACCTGGAGGACATCGCCGACCTCGACTCGCTCGGCGCCGTCGCACGCACGGCGCTTTCCCGGGGCGTACCCGTGGTGGCTCTCAAAGGCGGCCGCAGCGAGGCCGGACAGCGGGCCGCGGCCTCGCACACCGGAGCTCTCGCGACCGAAGACGCCGTGGTCGACGCCTTCCTCAGCAAGCACGGCATCTGGCGGGCACGCAGCACGCGCGACCTCGTGGCGGCGGCCGCGTTCTACCTGCGGCCGGGCGTTCCGCGGGGCGAGCGGCTGGCGATCGTGAGCAACTCCGGCGCCGTCTGCGTGCTGGCCGCCGACGCGGCCGCCGAGGAAGGTCTGCCGCTGGCGCCGCTCTCGGCCGGGACCCGCGCCGCCCTGACGGATGCTCTGCCCTCGTTCGCCTCGGTCGAGAACCCGGTCGACGTGACCGCCGCCCTGCTCACCGACAGCTCGCTGTTCGGCAAGGTGCTGCCGGTACTCGGCCGGGATGCCGCGGTCGACGCCTGCCTGGTGGGCATCCCGGTCGCCGGCCGTGGTTATGACGTCGAGCGTTTCGCCTCCGACGTGGCTGAGTTCGAGGTGTCGACCGCGGTGCCGGTCGTGATGGCCGTGCCGCAGACATCCGTGGCCCGCGTGTTCCGCGAGCGCGGGATCGTGGTGTTCGCCGATGAGGCCGAGGCCGTGCACGCGCTCGCCCAGTACCTGCGGCACCACACGCTCATCGCCGAGGCCCGTGCCCGCCTGGACTCCGGATGCCTCGACCCGCGCCCGCGCGACCGCCGGTCCGAGGCCGGCCCCGGCCTTGCCCGCACCGCGCTCAACGAGTCGCAGAGCCTGCGGCTGCTGGAGACCGTGGGCGTGCCGGCCGTCGAGCACGTGCTGGTGTCGCATCCGTCGGAGGTGACGGCCGCGCTGGCGGCGCTCGGGGTCGACCGCGTCGTGATCAAAGGATGCTCGTCCGAGGTCACCCACAAGTCGGAGCTGGGCCTCGTGCGCGTAGGCGTCCCGGCGGACGACGCCGCGGCTGTCGTGACCGAGATGATCGCCACGATGGCCCGCGAGGGCGTGGCCTCCGAGGGCGTGATCCTGGCCCGGATGGTGAAGGGCGAGCACGAGGGCATGCTCGGGGCGCGCTTCGACCCGGTGTTCGGCCCGGTCGTGGTGATCGGCGCCGGCGGCATCCACGTGGAGGCGATGCCCGACGTGCAGCTGCTGCTGCCCCCGTTCTCGCGGGAGGACGCGCTCGGCGCCATCCGGCGCCTGCGTCTGGCAGCGGTTCTCGGCGGCGTGCGCGGCGCGCCCCCCGTCGACCTCGACGCCTGGGCCGACGCCGCGGTCGCCCTCGGCGCCGCGATGCTCGACCCCGCCCTGGGCCTCCTGGAGGTCGACCTCAATCCAATCATGCTGCTGCCCCTGAACGGCCCCGAGCACCCCGCACTCCGAGCGGTCGACGCCGTGGTGGTCCGCGCAGCTCCCGCCCCTGACCTCCCCTACCGCTGACTTGCGAGTTCTGGCTCCACATCAGGCAGATCAGAGCCAGAACTCGCAACTCAACGGGAGGGGTGCGAGTGCAGGGTGTCGTGGATCGCGGCGGTGACCGTGCGGCGCAGCCAGGCGTGGGCGAGGTCGGCGCCGAGACGGCGGTGCCAGGCGAGCACGACGGGAACCGGCGGGAGGTCGACGGGCAGGGCGAAGGCACGCAGCTCGGCCGCGCCGGCGCGGCCTCGGGAGACCGACGAGGGTACGACCACGACCGCATCCGCCGCCCGCACGATCTGCAGAGCCGCCCCGGTGGAGGCGACGGAGGCGATGACCCGTCGACTCAGGCCGAGCGGTTCCAGCGCGTCGTCGACCCTGTCGCGCAGCCGCCCGCGGCGCGAGACCACGACGTGCAGAGCTGACGCGAAGGCCGCCAGGTCGACGTGCTGCGGCACAGCGCTGCCGGATGCTCTGGCCAGCCCGAGGAGGTGGTCGTCGGCCACGTGCTCGTGAGCCACATCGGCGGGCCCGGCGGTGCTCGAACCGACCTCGAGGTCGATCGTGCCCCGGGCCAGATCGACGGTGTCGCCCGCCGATTCACCCAGGAAGCGGAACGATACCCCTGGTGCCACGCGGGCGGACTCCGCCACCAGGGCGGGAGCGAGGGCCGCGGCGAGCGCATCGTGGCAGCGCACGGTGAAGGTGCGCTGCAGCGTTCCGAGGTCGAGGTCGCTCTCCGGCGTCAGCACGGCTTCACTGCGGAGCACCAGGGCGCGCACCTCCTCGCGCATCGACAGCGCTCGCGGAGTGGGGATCATCCGCCGGCCGGATCGCACCAGGATCGCGTCGCCGGTGGCCCGCCGGATGCGGCCGAGGCTGCGGCTCATGGCCGGCTCCGAGAGGTGCAACCGCTCCGCCGCACCGCTGACGCTCTCCTCTTCGAGCAGGGCGTTGAGCGCGGTGAGGAGATTCAGATCCAGTTGCATGAGGGTAATTCTACTGATGCGCGGAATGTCTTTGACGTTATTCGGGGGTGCTCTTAGCGTGGAATCACCGCCCGGAACGACCGGCGGCAGAACAGCGGGACAGGATGACCATGAACGACAGGGTGCTCGCACCGGACACCGGCCGGATGCTCGAGGAGACGACGGCCGCCGTGCAGGCAGCGGGCCGGGTGCTGCTCGATCGATTCTCGCCGGCCCTGCGCGTGACTGACGCCCGATCGCTGCTCGCCGCGATCGAGGCCAACGACACCACCTCCCTGGCCGTGCTGCGACCGGCCCTCGAGCGCGTGCGGCCGGAGGCGCGCTGGGACGACGACGAGGAGGGTCGCGGCAGTCTCGGCCCGGGCGAGTGGTGGGTGGCGGATGCCGCCGAGGGCAACGTGAACCACATCCACGGGGCGAACGGCTGGGGGGTCACCGCCACCCTCGTGCGCGACGCCCTGCCCGTGCTGACCGTGGTGCACCTGCCCGTCTCGGGGGAGACGTACACGGCTGTCGCAGGAGAAGGCGCCTTCCGGAACGGCGAGCGGCTGGCGGTGTCCGCCAAGACGGAGCTGCGGGCGGCGCTGGTCGGCACGGGGCAGGGGATGCCCGGGGAGGAGCCCGCGATCCGTCGGCGGATGAGCGCCTCCCTCGACGCGATGCTCGACCGGGCCCTGCTGGTCTCCGCCGGGGTTCCGGCGACCCTGCAGATCCTGCCGGTCGCGGCCGGCCACGCCGACGCGTTCTGGCAGTACGGGCAGATCCGCTCGGGGCTCGTCGCCGGCGCCCTGCTCGTGCGGGAGGCCGGCGGCGCCGTGCTCGACCTCGACGGCTCCCCCTGGACCCTGGCCGGTGAGGGGTTCGTCGCCTCCGCGCCGGGCCTGGCCGCGGAGGTCGTCGACGTGCTGTCGGCCATCCGCTGACCGTCGGCGGCTCCCTACTGTTCCACCCGATCGACCTGAACACCCGACAACGAAAGACGACACCATGACCAGCACCACCATCCTCGGCAATGGCCGCGTGGGATCCGCCCTCGCTGCTGCTCTGATCCGCAGCGGCCGCGAGGTCGTCGTCGGCGTGCGCGACCCCGAAGCCGCGCGCGCCGCGTCAGCGCATCCGGAGCTCACCTACCTCGACGTGGCGTCCGCCATCGAGCGCTCGCCCCTGATCGTGAACGCCACCCCGGGCGACACCAGCCTCGAGCGGCTCAGCGCCCTCGGCGACGCGCTCGCCGGCCGCGTGCTGCTCGACGTCTCCAACGCCACGACCCGGGGTGGCGACGGACTCCCGGGCGGCCTCGTGTACTTCGGCGCCGGCCTCGGCGAGCGCCTTCAGGCGGCGCTGCCGCAGACGCGGGTGGTGAAGTCGCTCAACACGATGCTCTTCTCGGCGATGACGGCGCCCGGAGCCCTCGGCTCGACGCCGACGGTCTTCCTGTCGGGCGACGACGAGGCCGCCAAGGCCGAGGTGCGCGGCGTGCTGCGCGACCTGGGCTGGCACGACGACTGGATGCTCGACCTGGGCGGCATCGAGACCTCCCGCGGCACCGAGGCGCTGGCTCTCCTCGTGCCCAGCCTGCTGGCCACCCTGGGTTTCGCCCCCTTCGCCTTCGCGATCGCCCGCTGAGGCGCGGGCGGGCTACACGATCGTCCAGCCTCCGTCGATGACGTAGGCGGCGCCGTGCACGAAGTCGGACTCGGGGCCCGCGAGGAACAGCGCGAGATTCGCGATCTCCTCGGGCTGCGCGTGACGGCCGGCGGGGACGGCGTTGATCGACTCGATCACCGCGGCCTCACCATCTTCGAGGATCTTCTTGGTCATCGCCGTCTCCACCGCGCCGGGGCAGATCGCGTTCACGCGCACGCCCTGCAGGCCGTAGTCGGCGGCGAGCTGCTTGGTGAGCCCCACCACGCCGTGCTTGGCCGAGGTGTAGGCGGTTCCGCCGCCGCGCGCCACGAAGCCGGCGATCGACGCCATGTTCACGATCGTGCCGCCGCCTCCTTCGAGCATCGTCGGCAGCGCCGCCTTCGTCACCAGGAAGACGCCCTTGAGGTCGACGCCGATGATCCGGTCCCAGAGCTCTTCGCTGGTGTCGAGGATGGGCGCGTAGCCGTCGAGGATGCCCGCGATGTTCGCCAGCACGTCCACCCCGCCGAGCGCCGCCACGCTCTGCTCGATCGCCGCGGTCACCGAGGCGCTGTTCGAGACGTCGACCTGCACGGCGTGCGCCGATCCGCCCGCCTCGCGGATCGACGCGGCCGTGGCCTCCGCCGCCGCCGGATCGAGGTCGAGCGCGGCCACCGCCGCCCCCTCGGCTGCGAACCGCTGCGCGATTGCGCGGCCCATGCCCGAGCCGGCTCCGGTGACGACGGCTTTGCGTGCGTCGAGTTTTCCTGTCATCTGTCGTGCTCTCCTTGCGTCGTTGCGAATGAATGGGGACGACGGCTACGGCCGGGTCAGCCCCGCCAGCGAGATGTACTTCGTGTCCATGTACTCCTCCATGCCCCAGTGGCCGCCCTCGCGGCCGATGCCGCTCTCCTTCACGCCGCCGAACGGCGCCTGCACGGCCGAGATGGTGCCGTCGTTCGCGCCGACGGTGCCGTACTGCAGCGCCTCGGAGACGCGCACCACGCGGTTCACGTCGCGGGTGAAGAAGTAGGCGGCGAGCCCGTACGGGGAGTTGTTCGCGCGGCGCACGACCTCCTCCTCGGTGTCGAACTCGAAGATCGGGGCCACCGGGCCGAAGGTCTCGTCGCGGGCGACGAGCATGTCGTCGGTCACCCCGGTGAGCACGGTCGGCTCGTAGAAGTGCCCGTTCGCCAGCGACTCGTGGGTGGGCCGCTTGCCGCCGGTGGCGACCGAGGCCCCGGATGCCACGGCATCCGCCACGTGCGCCTCCACCTTCTGCACGGCCGCGTCTTCGATCAGCGGGCCCACCTCGACGCCCTCCTCGGAGCCCAGCCCGATCGGCATCGCCGACAGGCGCTCCACCAGGCGGCGGGTGAACTCGGGCGCGATGCCGCGCTGAACGAAGATGCGGTTGGCCGACACACACGTCTGCCCCATGTTGCGCATCTTCACGGCCACCAGCTGCTCGAGCGCGTGGTCGACGTCGGCGTCGTCGAACACGATGAACGGCGCGTGGCCGCCGAGCTCGAGCGAGAGCCGCTTCATGGTGGCGGCGCCCTCGCGCATCAGGATCTTGCCCACCTCGGTCGATCCGGTGAACGAGAGCACCCGCACCCGGCTGTCGGCCATGATCGTGGGGCTCACCCGCGAGGCCTTCGACGAGGTGACGACCTGCAGCACACCGGCCGGCAGTCCCGCCTCGGCGAAGAATCGGCCGATCTCCAGCGCCGAGATCGGCGTGAGGGCAGCGGGCTTCACCACCATCGAGCAGCCGGCGGCCAGGGCGGCACCGAGCTTGCGCAGGATCTGCAGCGAGGGGAAGTTCCACGGCGTGATCGCCACACTCACCCCGGCGGCCTGGCGGATGGCGGTGATCCGCTTGTCCGGACCGGTCGAGGGCACGGTCGTGCCGTAGGTGCGGCGGCCCTCCTCGGCGAACCACTCGAGGAAGTCGAGGCCGTAGTTCAGCTCGCCGATCGACTGCGCGACGGGCTTGCCGTGTTCGGCGGTCATCACCTCGGCCAGCCGCTGGATGTCGGCTCGGGCGATCTCGGCGGCCCGGCGGATGATCTTCGAACGCTCCAGCGCAGGCAGCGCGGCCCAGGCCGGCTGCGCGGCCTCGGCGCCGTCGATCGCGCGGGTCATGTCGTCGGCGTTCGCGTCGGCGACCCGGGCGATCTCGAGGCCGGTGGCCGGGTCGAGCACCGGGAAGGTCTCGCCCGCGGCCGCATCCTGCCAGGTGCCGTCGATGAACAGTTTGGTGAGGTAGTCGGTCATCCGGAGCTCTGCTCTCTGTCTAAGGGGAACGTAGGAAGGGGGAACGGATCGCCTGGCGGCTCAGAACACGATCGAGGCGCGCGCCACGCTGCGCGACTCGCCGGCCGCGATCGCCGCGCCGATGTCGTCGAACGGATGAGCGTCGGCCGTGAGCGCCTCGAACGGGTACCGGTGCTGCGTGCGCACCAAGAAGTCCAGCGCCCGGTTCAGGTACCAGGGGTCGTACCGCAGCACGCCGTGGATGTTCAGGCTCTTGCGGGTGATCACGCCGGGAGAGAGCGACACCTCGAAGGCCTCGCCCACGTTGAGGTTGCCCACCGAAAGGATCTCGCCGCCGGTGCGCGCGAGGCCCACGGCCTCGGTGAAGGCGGGGGCGAATCCGGTGACCTCGAGCACGACGTCGGCGCCCTGCCCGCCGGTGAGCTCTTGAACGCGCGCGATCCGCTCGTCGCTGGTGGTGTACTCGCCGAGGTCGACCACCTCGTCGGCACCGAACCGGGTGGCGAGGGCGATGCGCTCGGGCACGCCGTCGACCACGATCACGCGGGCGCCGCGCTCCTTGGCCACGGCGACGGCGTAGAGGCCGAGTCCGCCGGCGCCCTGCACCACGAGGGTGCCGCCCGCGCCCAGGCGGGTGCGGTCCAGCGCGAAGATCATCTGGGCCAGACCGCAGTTGGCGCCGGCGACGATCTGGTCGTCGAGCTCGTCGGGCACGGTGAAGAAGTACTGGTCTTCGTTCACGTAGTAGTGGGTGCTGAAGCCGCCGGTGAAGTGCGGGGCGCGATCGGGGTTCTTCGACCACTCCCGCAGCGAGTTCTGGCACATGCCGAAGTCGCCGCGCAGGCACGCGGGGCAGCGCCGGCAGGTGACGTAGTAGACCGGAACGACCCGGTCGCCGATCGCCACGGGGCGGCCGGCGTTGTCGTGCGTGACGCCGTCACCGAGGGCCGTCACCTCGCCCACGAACTCGTGGCCGAGCACGGCTTCCCGCAGGGCGGGGGAGTCGCCGTGGTACTGGTGCAGGTCGCTGCCGCACACGTTCGCCCGGCGCACCTTCAGCACCAGCGCGCCGGCGGCCGGATCCGGAACCTCGTACTCCTTGACCTCGAACTGCCTGGGCCCGACGACGGCGGTCACTCTGCCTTGCACCCGATGCTCCTTTGCCTGGGACGATGACCCGATAGTAGGCAGTGCGGGAGGGGGCATCCGGGGCCCCTGACCCAAGATGGGACAGGCCCCGGGGCGCGCAGATCCCCGGCGGCAGACTGGCTCCCAGTACGACGACGTACCCCGCGAAAGGAGCGATCTCGAATGACTCACGGACACGCGCGCCGCCTCTGGGCCCTGGATGCCCCCACCCTCACGGTGCAGTCGGAGACCCTGCTGTACGGCACGAGCGGGGAGGTCACCATCCCGTGCCCCTCGTTCCTGATCGAACACGATCGAGGCCTCGTGCTCTTCGACACGGGACTGCACCCGGATGCCATCACCGACCCCGAGAAGATCTACGGCTCCGAGCTGGCTCCGCTGCTGGGCATCGGCGGAACGCGTGAGCAGCGGCTCGACGTGCAGATCCAGAACCTCGGCTACAAGCTCTCCGACATCACGCACGTCATCTCCTCGCACGGGCACTTCGACCACACCGGTGGGCTCTTCCTCTTCCCCGAGGCCAAGCACTACTTCGGTGAGGGGGAGCTGCGCTATGCGAACTGGCCCGACCCCATCCAGGCCTTCGTGTACCGGCAGGAGGTGCTCGACGTCATCAAGCGGCTCGACACGCGCGAGCTCGTGGGCGATCACGACCTCTTCGGCGACGGGGCCATCGAGGTGCTCGCCACGCCGGGGCACAGCCCGGGCGAGGTCAGCCTGGTCGTGCGCCTGGCCAACCGCACCTTCATCCTCACCGGCGACGCCCTGCACCTGCGGGCCCAGCTCGAGCAGGAGTACCACTTCCCGATCGACGCCGACACGAAGACGGCGCTGCGCTCGCTCCGGCGCCTGAAGTACCTCAAGGAGAGCCTCGAGGCCACGGTGTGGATCAGCCACGATCCGGATGACTGGGCCGAGTTCGCGCACGCGCCCGGCTTCTACGAGTAGGGGCGGGGCATCTCGTGGCGATTCTGGTGGACTACCGCTGCACCGCGTGCGGCAGCCGGCACGAGGCGTTCGTCGCCTCGCCGGCCCCCGCCCTGCGCACGTGCGCGTGCGGGGGAGAGGCACGACGCCTGTTCTCGCCCGTGGGCATGATCTCGGGTCGTGGCTCGGGTGGTGCGGATGCCACGACGGCGCCCGCACCGGGAACCGCCGCCGCAGCATCCGAAGCTCGTCGCGCGCGCAAGGAGAAGGCGGAATTCGCCTCGCTCTGCGCGCAGAATCCCGACGTGCCCGGCCTCTGCCACATGTCGCCCTCGGCCGGCCGTGCCTGGGTGGCGCGGGCCCGCGGTGACGGCCGGGCGCTCGACGCCGAGCTCACCCGTCAGCAGGCGGCCGCCGCGATCTCGCCTCCCACGATGGCCGACGCCATCTCGCACGAGCACACGCACACGCCCGCCCTCACGTCGCCGGCCGGAGAGCATCATGCATAATTAGGTAATGCTTACCTATGTTGCTCGAACGGACGCCGACCGCAGCTCGTGCCCCGCGTACCGGCCGTTCCTGGCCGAGGTGCGACGGATCGTGCAACTGAGCCCGAGCTTTCGCCGGGTGACCTTCTCCGGCCCGGACTTCGACCGCTTCGGCACCGCCGGGCTCGACCAGCGGGTGAAGATCGTGCTGCCGTTCGCCGGTGCTGCCGGCACCGGCGCATCCGGGGCCTCGGCCTCCGGTGCCCCCGGCATCGAGGGCCGCTACGGCGACTGCGGCTGGTTCGACGACGACACCCTCGAGGCCGGCACCTGGTACCAGGCCTGGCGCGAGCTGCCCGAAGAGCAGCGCAACCCGTTCCGCACCTACACGGTGCGCGCCATCCGCGCCGCCACCGCCGAGGCGCCCGCCGAGCTCGACGTCGACTTCGTGGTGCACGCCGGCGCCGACGGACACACGGCGGAGGGGCCCGCATCCGTGTGGCTGGAGACCGCCGCCGTGGGCGAGGAGATCGTGATCGTCGGCCCCGACGACCTCAGCCTCGACTACCGCGTCGGCCTCGACTGGCACCCCGGCGAGGCGATCGACTACCTGCTCGCCGGGGACGAGACGGCTGCGCCCGCCATCGCGAGCATCCTCGAGTCGCTGCCCGCCGGCACGCGCGCCCAGGCCTTCCTCGAGGTGCCGCACGCCGGCGACCGCCTGCCGATCGCGGTGCCGGAGGGTGCCGACGTGACGATCACCTGGCTCGCCCGCGACGACGACGGAGACCCCACCCTGCTCGAGGCCGTGCGCACCTGGACCGAGACCAACCGCGACCGCCTCACTCCCGCCCTCGCCGCCCAGGCCCAGGAGCTCGCCGACATCGACGTCGACGTCGAGATGCTCTGGGATTCGCCCGACGACGCCACCGGCCGTTTCTACGCCTGGCTGGCCGGGGAGTCCGCCGTGATCAAGCTGCTGCGCCGCCTGCTGGTGAGCGAGATCGGCGTCGACCGCCACCGCGTGGCGTTCATGGGCTACTGGCGGCTCGGCAAGGCCGAAGGGCAGTGACCACGGCCGCTCCGGCGGCGCCCGTTCTCGCGCGGCGACGGCTCACCCGCATCCTGGGCCTGCTCGGGATGCTCGTCGCCGTTCTCGTGGCCGTGGGGCTCAGCCTCTTCCTCGGCTCGCGCAGCATCGACCTGGCCGCGGTTCTGGAGGCGCTCGGCGGGCGCACCGGCGACGCCGTCGAGCAGATGGTCGTGCTCGACCTGCGGGTGCCGCGCACCATCATCGGCCTGGTGGCCGGTGCCGCGCTCGGGCTCGCGGGAGCCCTGATGCAGGGCCTGACCCGCAACCCGCTGGCCGACCCGGGCCTGCTCGGCGTGAACGCGGGCGCCTCGCTCGCCGTGGTGACCGCCATCGCGGCGTTCGGGGTCACCGCCCCCTCCGGCTACATCTGGTTCGCCTTCCTCGGCGCCGCCGTGGCCGCCGTGCTGGTGTACGCCGTCGCCTCGGGCCGCAACGGCCCCACCCCGCTCAGCCTCACCCTGGCGGGCGCGGCCGTGACCGCGGTACTCACCTCCCTCATCACACTCGTGCTGCTGCGCGATCTCGACACCCTCGGCCAGTACCGCTTCTGGTCGGTCGGTTCGCTGGTGGGGAGGGATGCCGGCACGGCGCTCGGCCTCGCGCCCTTACTGATCGTGGGTGCCGTGGTCGCCCTGCTGCTCGGCCGCAGCCTGAACGGGCTGGCGCTCGGCGACGACGTGGCGCGCGGGCTCGGCCAGCGGGTCGGCCTCACGCGGGCGATCGCGGGCGCGGCCATCATCCTGCTCTGCGGATCGGCGACCTCGCTCGCCGGGCCTCTGGTGTTCGTCGGCCTCGTGGTGCCGCACGTCGCGCGGCGGATGATCGGGCCCGACTTCCGCTGGATCCTCGCGTACTCGATCCCGCTCGGCGCCATCCTGCTGGTGCTCGCCGACACCCTCGGGCGGCTGATCGCGCAGCCCGCCGAGCTCGAGGCCGGGATCGTGGTGGCCATCATCGGCGCACCCGTGCTGATCGTGCTGGTGCGCCGCGACCGGGCGGTGATCCGGTGACGGCCGCCGAGATACACCCGCCCGGCGGCGACGCCGCATCCGGTCACGGGCCCGACACGGGCGCCGCCGCATCCGACGACCGACGGATGCTCCGGACCGTGCGCCGAATCGGCCTCGCCCGCTATCTGGTCGTGACGGCCGTTCTCGTCACCCTGCTCGTGGTCTTCGCCGTCCTGGCCCTGATGCTGGGCGACCGGGTGATCGCGCCCGGCGACGTGCTGGCCGCGCTGTTCGGGCAGGGCTCGGGCGGTGACCGCTTCGTGGTGCTCGGGCTGCGCCTGCCGCGGCTCGCGATGGGCCTGATGGTGGGCGTGGCGTTCGGGCTCGCGGGGGCGGTGTTCCAGAGTCTGCTGGGCAATCCGCTGGCCAGCCCCGACATCATCGGCATCTCGCAGGGGGCCAGCGCCGCGGCGGTCGGCGCCATCCTCGTGTTCGGCCTGAGCGGGCTCGCGGTGTCGGTCGCGGCCTTCGCCGGGGCCATTCTCGTGGCCGCCCTGATCACGATCCTCGCCTCGCGCAACGGCGTGGCCGGCTCGCGATTCGTGCTGATCGGCATCGCGCTCGCCTTCCTCGCCCAGGCGCTGATCCAGTATCTCCTCACCCGATCCGACGTGCGCGACGCGCAGTCGGCCCTGGTGTGGCTGGTCGGCAGCATCGGAACCGTGCCGCCCGAGGAGCTCGTCTTCACCGCCATCGGCGTCGCCGTTCTCGCCCTGGGTCTCGCCCTGCTCGCCCCGCGGCTCCGGATGCTGCAGCTCGGTGACGAGACCGCCTCGGGCCTGGGGGTGCGCATCACCCGCACCCGGTTGCTGCTGACCCTGGTGGCCGTGGGGCTCGCGGCCGTCGCCACGGCGGCGGTGGGGCCGATCGCCTTCGTGGCCTTCGTGTCGGCGCCGATCGCCCGGCGACTGCTCGGCGGTACGGCGACCGCTCTCGTCACGAGCGCCCTGGTCGGTGCGGTCGTGGTGACGGGCGCCGACATCATCGCCCAGCACGCCCTGCCGAGCCTGCAGGTGCCGGTCGGCATCGTGACGGGCATCGTGGGCGCCCCGATCCTGCTCGGGCTGCTGGCCCGCGGCAACCGAACGAGAGGAACCGCATGAGTTCGCACGAGCTGCGCGCCGAGGCGCTCTCCCTCGGCTACGACGGCCGGCGGGTCGTCGACGGGCTCGACGTGGTTGTGCCCGACGGGCGCGTGACCGTGATCGTCGGCCCGAATGCCTGCGGCAAGTCGACGCTGCTGCGCGCGCTGGCGCGACTGTTGAAGCCCGAGGAGGGGGCGGTCACGCTCGACGGCACGGATGTGCACCGGTACCCGAGCAAGAAGCTCGCGACCGTGCTGGGGCTGCTGCCGCAGCAGCCGGTGGCGCCCGAGGGCATCACGGTGGCCGACCTGGTGGGCCGAGGCCGCTTCCCCCGGCAAGGGCTGTTCCGGCAGTGGACCGAGGAGGACGACCACGCCGTCGCCACGGCGCTGCGCTCCACCGACACGATCGGCATCGCCGACCGGCGGGTGGAGGAGCTCTCCGGCGGTCAGCGGCAGCGGGTCTGGATCGCGATGGCGCTGGCCCAGGAGACCGACATCCTGCTGCTGGACGAGCCCACCACCTTCCTCGACGTCACGCATCAGATCGAGGTGCTCGACCTGCTGCACGAGCTCAACCGCACACGCGGCACGACCGTGGTGATGGTGCTGCACGACCTCAACCTCGCCGCCCGCTACGCCGACCACCTCGTGGTGATGGCGCGGGGGAGCATCGTGGCCGAAGGAGCGCCCCGCGAGGTCATCTCCACCGAGATCGTGCGCACGGCGTTCGGGCTCGAAGCGCTGGTGATAGAGGATCCGGTCAGCCGCTCGCCGATGGTGGTGCCGATGGGGCGGTTCCACCGCAGCGCGGAATGACCTACGATGATTAGGTTAGGCTTTCCTAATCACAGCTCCCCTTCCCGACACTGGAGGACAACAGTGCCCAGAATCCGTCTCCGACTCGCCGCGGTCGCCGCGACGACGCTCGCCGCCGCCCTCGTGCTCTCCGGATGCGCGTCCGGCTCGACCGGCGCTCCCGCCACCGACGGCGCCTCCGGCTCCAGCGAGGCCGTCACGATCGAGCACGCCTTCGGTGAGACCACCGTTCCGGCCGACCCGCAGAACGTCGTGACCCTCGGCTGGGGTTCCACCGAGGCCTCCATCGCGGTCGGCGTCATCCCCGTCGCCATCCCGTTCGACTCCTACGCCGGTGACGAGAACGGCGTGCTGCCGTGGGTCGCCGAGGCGGTCGACGCCGCGGGCGCGGAGCTGCCCGAGGTGCTGCCCGAGTCGGCCGACGAGCCGCCCTACGAGGCGATCGCCGCCGCCGACCCCGACGTCATCCTCGCCGTCTACTCCGGCATCACGCAGGAGCAGTACGACACCCTCAGCCAGATCGCGCCGACCGTGGCGTACCCGGATGTGGCCTGGAGCACCCCTTGGCGCGACGTCGTCACCACCGTCGGCAAGGCGCTCGGCAAGACCGCCGAGGCCGGGCAGGTGCTGGCCGGCATCGACGAGGAGGTCGCCGCGGCGGCCGCCGCGCATCCGGAGTTCGAGGGCAAGACCATCGCCGCGGTCTGGGACCTCGCCGGAACCTTCTACGTCTACAAGCAGGCCGACCCGCGGGTGGAGTTCCTGTTCGACCTGGGCTTCGAGAACGCCCCGGCCGTGGATGCGCTCGCCAACGGCGACTCGACCTTCTTCTACACGCTGAGCTACGAGCAGCTCGACCAGCTCGACGCCGACGTGGTGCTGAGCTACACCGACACGCAGGCCGAGGCCGACGCGTTCCTCACGGCACCGCAGACCTCGGTCATCCCGGCCGTCAAGTCGGGCCACGTCGCCTCGCTCGTCGGCACGCAGTACATCGCCGCGGTCTCGCCGCCGAACGCCCTCTCGCTGCCCTGGGGGCTCGACCAGATGGTCGACGCGCTGGCGGCCGCCACGAAGGAGTAGTGCCGGCTGCTCTGTGCTAGCTGCGAAAGAGCCCTCTCGCCTTCGGCGAGGGGGCTCTTTCGGTCGCGCCGGTCCCTGCCCGGCGCGAGGCGACATGTTCGCGTGCGGTCGCTTCGCGGCCACGCGCTCACCCTGGGTCGTCGGGTACGGCCTGAGACCGGGATGCCGGCGGGGGTTGTGCGTCGAAAAAGCTGCAAATTACGGGGAGCGGGGCCGTATACGGGGTCGGTGTGGGTGAAATGCAGCTTTTTTCGACGAGCTACGCCGTCGTCGGCGCGGTCGCGCTGGAGACGTCTGTCGCGTTCTCCGTCGGGCCGGACTTGGGGGTGCGCTTGCGCACCTCGCGGAGGACGATCTGCTCGGGGCAGACGGTGGAGAGGAAGTCGCCGACCGAGAGCGCGAGACGCTCGCCGACGAGGGAGTAGAGGATGCGGTTGGCGTCGCGGCGCTCGGTGACCAGGCCGGCCTGGCGGAGCACGCCGAGGTGACGGGAGATGGTGGGGCCGGAAGCGTTGAAACGCGAGGCGATCTCTCCGGCGGCGAGCTCGCCATCCTTCAGATCCTGCAGGATCTGCCGTCGGGTCGGGTGGGCCAGGGCGGTGAAGATGTCGGAGGCTGCATCTGTCATGTTTGCAATCTAGCACAAGAGCTAATTACAGTGTAGCTTCGTTGCTAATAAGCGAAGGAGAGACATCATGCGGGTAGCGATCACCGGGGGAACCGGATTCGTGGGGCGGCACCTCGCCGAGCGGCTCGGCGCGGAGCAGACGGTGATCGTCTCGCGCCGCACCGGCGTCGAGATCGACGACGTGGACGCGCTCGCCGCAGCGTTCGCCGGCTGCGACGCCGTGGCGCACTGCGCGGGCATCAATCGCGAGATCGGCGGCCAGACCTTCGAGCGCGTGCACGTCGCCGGCACCCGTGCCGTGATCGAGGCCGCACGGCGCGCCGGGGTGAAGCGCATCGTGATGCTCAGCTTCCTGCGCGCCCGGCCGGACTGCGGATCGGCCTACCACGAGACGAAGTGGGCCGCCGAAGAGCTGCTGCGGCACTCGGGCCTGGAGTACACCGTGCTCAAGGCCGGCATGATCTACGGCCCGGGCGACCACATGGTCGATCACGTCACCAAAGCGGTGCGCACCCTTCCGGTCTTCGCCACCGTCGGTTACCGCGAACGCCTGGTGCGGCCGGTCCCCATCGAGGATGCGGTCGACGTGCTCGTCGCCGCTCTCGAGGGCCGGATCGCCGAGCCCACCGTCGCGGTGATGGGCGCGGAAACGCTCACTCTCGGCGAGGCCGTGCGCCGCATCGCCCGCGTGGCCGACCGACGGCCGGTCTTCTTCCCGGTGCCGGTGTGGAGCATCCGTGCCCTCGCCCAGCTCACCGAGTGGACCATGCGCACACCGCTCGTGGCGAAGGCCCAGGCGACGATGCTGGCCGAGGGCGTCAACGAACCCCTCCCGTACGCCCCCGAACTCCCGGAAGCGCAGCGCCCCGCCCGCCCCTTCACCGAGGCCCGCATCCGCGCAGCCCTCCCCGCAGGCCCCTTCACCCGAGCCGACCTCCGCCTCCCGATAGCCTGCCGAGTCCCCAGGGCAGCACCCGTCTCAGCGCCCCCGGTCTGAGCCCCCCCCGGGTCTGAGCGCACGAAGTCTCAGGCCGTACCCGACGACCCAGGGTGAGGGCGTGGCCGCGAAGCGACCGCACCCGAACATGTCGCCTCGCGCCGGGCGGGGACCGGCGCGACCGCGAGAGGCCCCTCGCCGCAGGCGAGAGGTCTCTCGCGCAGCTAGATAAACAAGCGTTCCTCGTCGAGCTTGTAGCCGCTGATCTTGCGGTACAGCGTGCTGCGGGAGATGCCGAGCATCTCGGCGGCCAGCACCTTGTTGCCGAAGCAGCGGATGAGCGCGTTGATGATGCCGTCGACCTCGAGCTGCTCGAGCATGGTGAGGTCGCGGCGGCGCGAGTAGGCGGCGATCGCGGGCGGAAGCTGGTCGATCGTCACCTCGGTGCGCCGGCCGAGCGCGAACACGCCGCGCATCACGGAGTCGAGCTGGCGCAGGTTGCCCGGCCAGGGCGCCCGCGAGAGCGCCGTGTAGGCGCCCTGGGTGTAGCTGATGCTCACCGCCGAGGCGTACTTGCGCTCGAACACGTGCAGCAGGCTGCGCATGTCCTGCTTGCGCTCGCGCAGGTTGGGCATGTCGATGCGGCCGACCGCGATCAGATCCAGCAGCGCCTGATGCCCCGAGCCGAGCGCTTTCGATCCCTGTGCCCCGGCCGTGCCGAGCACGAGCCCGCGGGCCAGCAGCGCGGGGGAGGCGGCGAGCAGGTCGGCGACGCGCTGGGCATCTGCATCCTCCAGGCCGTCCAGGTGCCGGAAAACGATCGGGGTGCGCCCCTCGAGCGCGGCCGTCAGCCCGGCGAACCAGGTCTCGGGATCGCGGTGCGAGTCCTGCCCCTCGAACACGAGGGGTGTCTGCCGCGGGGCCACCCGGTCGAGCATGTGGCGCAGCAGCGTGAACTTGCCGGTGCCGGGTGCCCCGAACACCACGACGGGCAAGGATGCGCGCATCGCCGACTCCGCCTGCTCGCGGGCGTACACCCAGGCCTGGCTGGTACCGGGCAGCGAGTCGGCCAGCGGCGGCCAGTTCGCCGAGGCCGGCGCCGGTGTGATGGGGATCAGTGGCTCGGTATGGATCTGCTGCACCACCTCCACGATCGCGCCGATCATCTCGTCGTCGAACATCACGGCCGAACAGGCGAGCTCGGTGATGGCCGACTCGGTCTCCAGTCGAACGGTGCTCTTCGGGCGCGCGGCCGAGATCGACTCGGACACGATCATCCACAGCGTCGACTTGTCGATGTGGTGCAGGTACTCGCTCGCCGAGGGGTTCTCCATCAGCAGGTCGCCGCCCACCACGGCCACCGCCCGGCCGAGCCGTGAGGCGCTGAGGAAGGCGTCGAACAGCACCCGCTCGCGCATGCTCGAGAGGTTCACGAGCTGGCGCCCCACCTCGCGGGCGGCCTGGTTGATCAGGCTGGGCAGGATGGGACTGGCATCCTGCACCAAGGCGGTCAACGTCACCACGCCCTCTGACCGCCCCGTGATCGGGTTGTGGATGGGCGCTCCCACGCAGGCGAAGTCGGTGAGCACGTCGGCGATGTGCTCGGCTCCCACGATCATGCCGGCCTTCTTGTCGGCCGCGGGGGTGCCGATGCCGTTGGTTCCCACGAGCTCCTCGGCGCCGGAGTGTCCGGGCACCGATCCGACCCGTTCCAGGCGCCGGGCCAGGTTCTGGTTCGAGATCCAGGTCTCCAGGATGCGGGCGTGCCGGTCGGCCACGAGCAGGCTGGCGTTGCTCATGCCGAGCTCGTCGGCGAGGTTCGTGAGGATCGGCCGGGCAGCGCGCAGCAGCACCGAGTCGCTCACGATCGGGGATTCGAACGGCAGTCGGCCGGAGCGGCTGGGCGAGCCGAAGCCGCGGGATCGCTTCCACGATTCCAGCACGATCGGCCGAACGAGCTGCTCCATCCGGAGGTCGAGTTTGCCGTCGTTCAGAAAGGTGTCGCGCAGATCATCGAGTCTCGGGTTGGAGGGCATGACGGGATACTCCTTGCATTGAACACATCGTTGGGATCAATAGCGTCGCGAGGGCACGCGGGTGACTCATTACAGCACGCGCGCGGGGCTGTGTCGCTGGTCCGCTTCTTGCATTTTCGTCTCGATCCGAAGGCGCCGGGGCGCAGTGTCCCGTTATGACACAGGATCCCGAAGCGGCTTCCGGCGGTGGGAGAGGATGCTCGCACCGACAAGCCCAAAGGAGGGTTGCGAGTGTCAGAGCCGAACGCGCACCAGGTGGCCTCGCCCCGTCAGCGCATCTCGTTCCGGTGGTCACCGCTCACGGTGATCCTGATCGCCAATGTGCTGCTGGTGCTCTATCTGCAGCTGATCGCCGGGCAGAACCTGTTCGAGCCGCGCACGATGTCGACCCTCACCCCGCTGCTGGGCGTGATGGTGCTGGTGGGCCTCGCGCAGGCCTTCGTGATCGGCACCGGCGGCATCGACCTCAGCATCCCGTCGGTGATCACGCTGATGGGCATCATGATGCTGCGCGAGTCCGGCGGCCAGAACGACCAGCTGCCGAAGGCGCTGCTCGTGGCGGCGATCGTGTGCATCGTGATCGGTCTGGTCAACGGCCTGCTGGTGGAGGTGCTCGGGCTGAACGCCCTGGTCACCACCCTCGCGACCGGCCAGCTCATCCTCGGCGCCACCGTCATCTACCGCGAGGGAGCGCTCAAGATCACCAAGGTGCCCTCCGACCTCTCGTCGTGGGCGCAGGCCAACGTGTTCGGCGTCAGCTTCATCCTGATCGTCGCCGTGGTGCTCTCGGCGCTCATCCTGCTGTTCGTGCGCCGCATCACCACCGGCCGCCGGCTCGTGCTGGCCAGCGCCTCGTTGCGCGCCAGCCAGCTGACCGGCGTGCGGTTCCTGTCACTGCGCGTTCTGGCCTGGGTGATCGCCTCGCTGATCGCCGGCGTCGGCGGCGTGCTGCTGGCGGGCCAGCTCTCGTCTCCCGACATGTCCTCCGGCGGCCCCTACCTGCTGCTCAGCATCGTGGTGGTGGTGCTCGGCGGCGCCGTGCTGACCGGCGGCCGGGTGGGCCCGTTCGCCACCCTGCTGGGTGCGACCTTCATCATCCTGCTCGACCACGGCCTCGCCGTGCAGGGCTTCTCCACCGGGGCCCGCACGCTCGTGCAGGGTCTCGTGCTCGCCCTCGGCCTGGCGGGCGTCGGACTGCTGATGCGGCCGCGCACCTCCAAGGCCAAGACGACGGATGCGGCACCGCCGGCGCCACCCGCCGCACCGGCCGACCCGGCTCTGCAGAACGCCTGAGCGCCCCCCGCCTCCCCACGACCTGCACCACCCCCTACCCGCACCGACCCAGAACCAAGAGAAGGAAGAGGAATCCGATGGCCACATCAATCCGCGCCCGCCGAGCACTGTCGCTCGGCGCCGCCGCAGTCGCGATGGCGCTGCTCGTCGCCGGCTGTTCGTCCGGCGGCGACGCCGGCAGCACCGAGTCGGCCGGCATCTCGATCGACACCTCGTTCGACGCCGACCCCACCGCCACGCAAGACCTCGTCAACCTGGCGTTCGGGGTCGACACCCCGGTCGACAGCCTGCCTGCCGAGGCCGTCACCGGCTTCGAGCGCGCCACCGCGACGCTCACCGACGAGCAGGTTCAGACCGCGCTGGACTGCTGGAAGCAGCCCGAGTGCACGATCGGCGACGGCCCGGTGCACATCGGCATCTTCAACGCCGTCGACAACCTGTGGCAGACCACCGCCGTGATGGACATCATCCTGCAGGCGATGACCTACCCCGAGGTCGGCAAGATCTCGTACTCGTTCGTGGCCGACCTGCCCTCGGCCCAGGCCGCGGTGCGCAGCCTCGCCGCCGGCGGCGCGAACATCATCATCGGCTACAACGCGTTCGGAGCCGCCATGGCGCCGGTGTTCCAGGAGGCGCAGGCCGCCGGAGCGGTCGTCGCCACCTACACCGGTGAGACCCCCGACGTGGAGGGCGACGTGATCAACAACCAGGTCTACGCCGAGGCCTGCGACGCCGGCACCGGCATGGGCGAGGTGACGTCGAAGGATCTCGGCCTCACCAGCGCCGACCAGATCGCGTTCCTGTTCGGCACCCCGGGCAACCCCCAGGACACGATCGTGACCGGATGCCTCGACAAGTCGCTCACCGAGCTGAACGGCCCGAAGGTGGGCTTCCAGCAGGACACCGACTGGTCGCGACCCGGTGTGGCCGCAGCCGCCTCGGCACTGATCGCCTCCGGCGTTCCCGCACAGGCAGTGCTGAACACCTACGCCGACCCGATCCCGCAGCTGATCAGCGCCTACGACCAGGCCGGCGTGCAGGTTCCCGCGATCCTCACCTGGACCGAGCAGAACGAGCTCTTCGGCATCTGGGAGAAGCGCCTGGGCACCGACACGGAGTTCCCGCTCTACTACACGAACGCGCTGGTGAACCAGGCGCGGCTCGCGACCACGAACGCGATGAGCATCCTGGCCGGCGAGGACATCCCCGCCCGCACGGCGCTCCCGCTGCCGCTGATCAAGGCCGAGAAGGGCATCTACCAGGCCGACCTGCCGGGTGACTTCCCGGGCTTCAGTGCCCTCATCCCCGACAACGTGATGGCCGGGATGCTCGAGTAACACCACCACCGAGGATGCGGGGTGTCGCGATAACGGCGCCGCCCCGCATCCGCTCTCCCAGAACACCCCCCCCACGAACACCCTCCACTCCACCCACCGCTCACGACCACGGGGAAGCGCTCGATGACTAGTTCGACCGACGAGATGTCGAAGACCGACAAGCAGACGACCGAGGTCGTGCTCTCGACCGAGGGCGTCAGCAAGCAGTACGGCCCGGTGCTGGCGCTCCGCGAGATGTCGCTCTCGGTGCGCGCCGGTGAGGTGCGTGCCCTGGTGGGCGAGAACGGATCGGGCAAGTCGACGTTCGTCGGAATCGTCAGCGGCACCGTCGTTCCCAACACGGGGACCGTGACGGTCGCCGAGCAGTCCCTCTCCAAGCACCTGCCGGTCGAGTCGCAGACCGCCGGCGTGCTCACCGTCTTCCAGGACGGCTCGCTGCTGACCACCCTCACGGTGGCGCAGAACCTCTACATCGGCACCCCGGCCGCGCAACGCCCGAAGTACGGCGAGATCGCCGGCTGGGCCGCCGGGCACCTGGCCGAGTACGAGCTCGACCTCGATCCCCAGCTCAAGGTGGCCGCGCTCGCGCCCGGCGACCGCCAGATCCTCGAGATCGTGCGCGCCGTGATGGCCAAGCCCCGGCTGCTGCTGCTGGACGAATCGACCTCGGCGCTGGATGCCAGCGGTGTCGACAAGGTGCTCGACCTGATGCGGCTGGCCGCGCTGCAGGGGTCGGGCGTGCTGTTCGTCACCCACCGCCTCGCCGAGGTGTTCCGCGTGGCCGACACCGTCTCGATCCTCCGCGACGGCCGCTTCGTCGGCACCCATCAGGCCCACGAGGTGTCGCCGCAGCAGATCGTGGAGCTGATGGCCGGCACGAAGGTCGAGATGGAGTTCCCGACGCGTGCACCGCTGGACGCCGGTGCGAAGGAGCTGCTGCGCGCCGACGGACTGAGCGGCGAGAAGTTCGGACCGGTCGACCTCACCCTCCGTGCGGGCCAGATCCTCGGCATCGCCGGCGCCGACGGCAACGGGCAGGGCCAGTTGCTGCGGGGTCTCGCCTCGCTCGGCGTCTCCGGCGGCAGTGTGACCTCGCTCGGCAAGGCCCTCAAGAGCTACCGCCAGGCTACCCGCGACGGCATCGTGTTCCTGAGCGGCGACCGCAAGAACGAGTCGCTCTTCCAGGCGCTGTCGATCCGCGAGAACATGACCTCCGGCGTGCTCGGCAAGATCTCGACCGCGGGCCTGGTGAGCGCTCCCGCCGAGCGCCGCTTCGTGAAGAAGCAGATCGCCGACTACGGCATCCGTCTCGGCACGCCCGCGGACCCGCCCTCTTCGCTGTCGGGCGGAAACCAGCAGAAGATCGCCATCAGCAAGGCGCTCGCCACCGAGCCCAAGGTCTTTCTGATCGACGAGCCCACCCAGGGCGTCGACGTGCGCTCCCGGATGGACATCTACCGTTTTCTCCGCACCGCCGCCGACTCCGGCAGCGCGGTCGTGATCGTCTCCTCCGACGCCTCGGAACTGGCCGGCGTCGCCGACCGGATCATCGTGATGTCGCGCGGCCGGATCATCGAGGACATGCCCGGCCTCGGCTCGAACGAGGAGAGCATCGTCGGCGCCTTCGCCGTGGAGTCCCGCGTGGTGGAGGGCGACGGCGAGCCGGTGTCGGATCCGGTCACCGGGGTCGACGACGTGGCCGTCGCATCCGTGCCCGAGGCCGAAGTGCAGGCCGCGGTCGCCGCCGGCCGCCCCGTGCCCGTCGCCGCCGGCGCGAAGAAGACGCGGCTCCCGCGCTGGGCGCGCAACGAGGAGACCACCCGGCTCGTCGTGCTCGCGCTGCTGATGCTCGCCATCGGCGCGGTGACGGCGGCGCAGAACCCTACCTTCCTCAGCGAGCTCAGCCTGAAGAACGTGCTGCTGATCGCCACCCCGCTGACCGCGGTGGCCATCGCCCAGTACTTCGTGCTGCTGGTGGGCGGCATCGACGTGTCGGTGGGCGCCACGATGAGTCTCAGCGTGGTGGTGATGTCGTATCTGGTGCAGACCGGGGGCGTGTTCCCGAACATCGCGATCGCGATCGGCGCCGCGATCGTGCTGGGTGTGGTCGTGGGCCTGATCAACGCCTGGCTGGTCGAGCGGATGAAGCTCTCGGCGGTCATCGCCACCATCGCGACCCTCGGTATCGTCACCGGTGTCGCCCTGACGCTGCGGCCCACTCCGGGTGGCGCGATCGACTACCAGATGATGAGCGCGATCACCCGCAGCATCGGCATCTTCCCGATCGCGCTGCTGGTGCTCGCGGTGCTCGTGATCATCGGCGACATCCTGCTGCGCCGCACCGGATTCGGTCTGCGGGTGCGCGCGGTCGGCATCAACGGGCTCTACGCGAACCGGCTCGGCATCCGTGCCAGCGCCATCCGCGGGGCCGCCTACGTACTCTGCGCCGTGCTCGCCGCGATCGCCGGCATCCTGCTCGCCGCCCAGGTGGGCATCGGCGACGCCTCGGTGGGCGAGATCTACACGCTGCTCGCGATCGCGGCCCCCGTGATCGGCGGCGCGAGCCTCCTGGGTGGGCGTGGCACGCTGATCGGCGCGCTGCTCGGTGCGGTGATGCTGGCGCTGCTGATGACGCTCGCCACGGTGCTGCGCATCTCGCAGGGCGTGAACCTGCTGTTCATCGGCGGCATCACGCTGATCGCCCTGCTCACATACGTGCTGCCGCTGAAGGGGCGCAACTCGGTGCGCTGAGTCCTGTCACAGCCGTCACAGAAGGAGTCACCCATGAAGGTCGGCGTCTACGTGTTCGCGACGGACCTGGATCCGGATCCGGGCCCGCTCGCCCTCGAGATCGAGCAGCGCGGATTCGACAGCCTGTTCTTCCCCGAGCACTCGCACATCCCGGTCGCGCGGGCGACGGCCTACCCCGAGCAGTACGGCGGGGGAGTGCTGCCCGACTTCTACAAGCGCACCTACGATCCCTTCATCTCCTGCGCGTTCGCGGCCGCTGCCACCACCACGCTGCAGGTGGGCACCGGGGTCACTCTGCTGGCGTTGCGGGATGCGGTGCACGTGGCCAAGACGGCGGCCTCGATCGACCGGCTGAGCGGCGGCCGTTTCGCGTTCGGCGTGGGTTTCGGCTGGAACCGCGACGAGTTCGCCACCCACGGCGTGCACTTCGGCACCCGGCACCGCAAGGTGCGCGAGCAGGTGGCGGCGATCCGCACGCTCTGGACGGAGGACGTGGCCGAGTTCCACGGCGACTTCGTCGACTTCGAGCCCAGCTGGTGCTGGCCGAAGCCGGTGCAGCAGCTTCCCCCGGTCTACCTCGGCGGCAGCGGTCCGCTCACCATGCGGCACGCGGCCGAGTGGGCGGATGTCTGGTACCCCACGCCCCCGATGAGCGACCCGCACCTGACCGACGCGCTGCCCCGGTTCCGCGAGCTGGTGGCGGAGGCGGGACGCGATCCGGATGCCGTCCCCGTGGGCATCGCACCGGGATCCTGCGACGCCACCGACCTCGAGGCGTATCTCCGCAACGGCGTGGCGCACGTGAACATCGCGCTTGTGGCCGACACCCCGGCCGCGCTGATGACCCGCCTCGACGAGCTCGCCGCCCTTCGAGTCGAAGTGCTCGGCCACTAGTCCGTGTCTTCTGATGCTTGGGACCAGTTGGTGATGGCTCGGAGGATGGCGTCTCGTCGATAGGTATGGGCGAGTGTGTCGTAGGGGGCCGCGATGGCCCGACGTTGAGTGACGGCAAAGTCCAGTTCGACGGCGTTGCGTGCCTTGTTGTCGACCTCATCGAACTCTGGTGAATTTC
Organism: Herbiconiux sp.; assembly: GCF_023264855.1. Lineage (GTDB taxonomy): Bacteria > Actinomycetota > Actinomycetes > Actinomycetales > Microbacteriaceae > Herbiconiux. The sequence goes on from NZ_JAHFUW010000032.1 coordinate 41,259, forward strand.
AGCTGACCCAGGTGCGATCAGGCTCTTGCAGACTCAGCCATGACCATCGTCGGCAAGCGCGAAGCGCGCGGCAGCCCCGCACGGTTCGGTGTCCGGAGGCTTGGCTTAGCTATGGGCTGCCGCGCGCTTCGCGCTTGCCCTCGATGACCGTGCCCGGTTCAGGGAGGTGGGCGCGCGTGATTAGGCGGCTGGGCGTTGGGTGGTGCGTCGGCGGGTGGTCGGGATCGGCGTCTGCTCGATATCGATCCACCTCGGCGGGATGAGGTGGGGCACACCCGTGAGCATGGTGAGTTTCCAGGATGACTTGTGCAGGTGCGAGTGATGGAAATGGCAGAGCAGGACACCGTTGTCGATGTCGGTGCGTCCCGGTGGATGATCGGCCGAGACCCATTCGTCTGCGTGGTGGGTTTCGCAGTAGGACGGTGGCCGGTCGCAGTTGGGCCAGACGCATCCGCCGTCCCTAGCTGCGAGCGCCCGGTTCTGAGCGGGGCTGAAGAGGCGTTCTGTCTTACCGTGGTAGAGCACCGCACCCCGGTCGTTGAACAGCGTCACGGCGGTGGGGGAGCTGCAGCGCAGCTGCGCGATGGTGGAGGCGGGAACGGGTTCGTCGATGCCGTCAATCCACCCGACACCACGGCCCGTTTCGAGGTTGTCGAGGGTGATGTGGACGTTGAGGGTGGTGGTGGCGCCGTTGAGGCGGGGCATGTCGGGGGCGCCGGCGGCGCGGGCGATGAGTTCGGTGATCGTGTCGGCGTTCTTCTGCGCCTGCGTGCGAATATCCGCGGTAGCGGTCTGCGCCACGTATTCGTCTTCGGTCAGGAACCGCGGCCCGCCGGAGGGTGATCCTGCAATGCGGGGGCTTTGCATGGCCTGGATGCTCGCCAACCACACCGCGCCCTGCTCGGGGGTGAGGGCGAACCGGCCGCGAATCATCCCGTCACTGGCCTGGCCGATCGTGAGGGAGCGCTGCTGCTGGAGCCGCTCATCCCGAGGCTCCGCACCGTCAGGGTCGATGACCTCACGCAAATGAATGGCAAGCCGGGAGGTCTGATCGGCAGTGAGATGGTTCGTGAGGGTCTCGTCGACGAGGGTCTGCTCGGCACTGGCCACAACCTCGGGGGAGCATCCGCGCTCCGTCAGTTCGGAGCACCGGGTCACGATGATCGACGCCGTCTCGACCCCGAGAACGCCGCCGTCGAGGGCCTGGGCTACGGCCGGGAACGGGGCAGGCCCTTCACCGCCACCCAGAAGCACCGCACCGCGCAGTTTGCGCCCGATCTCGAGGCGCGTCTTGCTCTCCCGCACCGAGGTGCCGGTGACGGTTGAGACGAGCTTGACCGGGCTGGTGAAGTTCTGCGACCTGCTCAACCCCTCATCGCCGAGTTCGCTGCGCGACCGCACCCCGACCTCACCGGCCACCCGAACCTGCCCCGCCGAGAGCACCCGCCCTGCCGCCTCGAAATCGGCCATGACCTCCAGCACCTCGTCACCGCTGAGCCCCGCCAGCCCCGCGCAGATCTTGCTCACGACACCGCGAAGATCGGCGGTGATCTCCGGGAGTTCAGTGGCTGTCTGCATACTGAGATTCTATCAGAAAGACCTGATGAAAGCTCGAATAATTTCAGGCGGGTGCGTGCCCCGGTGTGCGTGAACCGGACGAGCCAGAGCCCCCGCCTCCCATCCCCGCAGCAACGCCGGTAACGCCTCTTCGGACCTGGCTCGGCGCCTCTTCCGAGGGTGCAGCGCGATCAGAAGATGATGCGGCGGTTCACCAGGTCGTCGGCGACGGCGCCCAGGCTGAGCTGGTGGCTTCGGGCGTACTGGCGCAGCACGCCGAAGGCCTCGTCGGGGGAGATGCCGTGGGTGTGCGCGAGCACTCCCTTGGCCTGCTCGATGACTACCCGGGAGTTCAGCGCCTTCTGCAGCTGATCGCGCACCGCATCCGTCTCGCGGAGCGACCGTTCGTGCAGGATGCCGATGGTGGCCACATCGGCGAGGGCCTGTGCCGCCATCAGATCGCCCGGTGCCAGCACGTCACTGCTCGCGCGGAAGAGGTTGAGGGTGCCGATCACGCTCTCGCGTAGCCGCATCGGGATGGCCTGGACCGACGCGAACCCTTGCTCGTGCGCGGCCTCGCGGAACCGGATCCACTCCGGGGGCGCGTCGGCCACCACGACCGAGACGGCCTCGCCGGTGCGGAAGCACTCGATGCACGGGCCGGCCTCGGCTCCGAGCTGCATGACCTCCACCAGGCGGCTCTCCTCGCTGGTGGAGACCATCAGCTCGAGCTCGCCCTCCTCGTCGGCCAGCAGGATGCCGGATGCCTCGACGTCGAGCACGCCGTCGCAGATCTCGACCAGGGTCTGCAGCAGGTCGACGATGTCGTAGTCGTCGACGAGCGTGTCGGCGAGGGTGGCGAAGGCCTCGATCAGCCGCTTGTCGCGGAGTTCGCTGCCCGTTCCTGGTTCGCTGCTCATGCGTGGTCCTCGATGCCTGCGTTGTCGAATCGGAAGCCGAGCCGCCCCGCCAGCACGTCCTCGGCCACCTCGCGCATGCTGCGGGATTCGGCGAAGGCATGGCCACGCAGCACGAGTTCGGCCTCGCCGGGCGAGACGCCCAGCTGGGCGATCACCATGCCCGTGGCCTGGTGCACGATGCGGCGGGAGAACCGGTCGGTGCGCGGAGCCTCGCCGGCGTCGGCCACGAGCGCGTCGAGCGAGCGCCGCAGCACCTGCCGGCCCACCACGGCGACCAGCGCACCGGCCTGCTCGGACTGGTCGCGGGTGAACTCGCGGGCTCGTGCGGAGTAGAGGTCCACCGCCCCGATCTTCAGCCGGCCGACGATCATCGGAAAGGCGAAGATCGCCCCGACGTCTTCGCGCAGGGCGGCCTCGGAGAACGCCGGCCAGCTGTGGCGGGGATTGTGGCGCAGGTCGGGCTCGAGCACCGGGCGGGCGGTGCGCAGGGCATCCCAGCACGGCCCCTCGCGCAGATCGAACTGCAACTCGTCCAGCCGGGCCACCGTCGGGTCGCTCGCGGCGATCGTCTCGGACGCCAGAAGCGGGCCGAGGGTGGCGACCGCGGCACCGTCGATCGGGAGAGCGGCCACGAGCGGATCGGCCAGCCCGGAGCCGTCACCGGAGAAATCGCGCAAGACGGCGAGCGCTCGTGCAAAGGCGTCGGTCATGCTTGAACCGTAGTCGCCCGCGAGAACGGATGTGCGCTCTCGAGACCGGTCCAGGCACGCACGGCTCAGAACTCGAACTCGTCGAACACGAGCTGGTGCTCGTCGAAGGAGCCGTAGGGTGTGAACGCCGATCCGTCGTCCGGCCCGCCGCTCACCAGCTCCCGGGTTTCCAGACGCACGGCGGCCGACGGGGTGATCAGCAGCGAGACCGAGGTGTGCGCCGACGTCTCGAAGTCCACGAACGCGGCCGGCCCGCCGGCGGCCTCGAGGATGCGGCGTCTCAATCCGTCGACGTCGGCATCCGGAGGGAGTACGAACTCCTGGGAGCCGAAGTGCAACCTGACGACCTGCATGCAGAACTCCTCGAACGCGCGTGAGTCCCGAGGTCTGGGGGAGACGGTGCGGCACCGCCCGGTGCCTGTCTTCCACGATACGCCCCGTCTCCGCTCGAACGGCATTCGAACCTCCCGGGGCTCTCGCGACCTGGTCGCGTCCCGCCGAAAACCGCCCCCACTCCGGAGAATGGGGGCGGTTCTCGGCGACTCGCGAGGTGGGGCGAGGGTCAGTCGCGCGGGTTCTTCCAGCGCGGCCGGTCTTCGCGCTTTGCGGAGGAGCCGAAACGGTCGGGCTTCAGCTCGATCAGCTGGCCGCTGATGCGGGTGTCGCGCAGGCGCTCGAGGGTTCCGGGCGGCAGATCGGCCGGCAGCTCGACGAGCGAGAAGTCGGGCCGGATCTGGATGGCGCCGAAGTGCTCGCGGCGCAGGCCCCCCTCATTGGCGAGGGCGCCCACGATCTGGCGCGGGTCGACCTTCTGCCGCTTGCCCACCGAGATGCGATAGGTGGCCATCGCGCCGCCGGCCGGGCGGCTGCGGCGCTCCGGGCGTTCGCCGCGGTCGCCGCGATCTCCCTGGTAGCCGCCGCTGCGGTCGGAACGGTCGCCGCCGCGGTCGGATCGGTCCGAGCCGCGGTCGTCGCGGTCGAAGCGCGCGCCTCGCGCCGCATCCGGTTCCAGCAGCAGCGGGGTGTCTCCCTGCGCCACCACGGCCAGCGCCGCGGCCACGTCGGCCTCGGGCACGTCGTGGTGCGTCACATAGTGCCCCACGATGTCGCGGAAGACCTGCAGCTGCGCCGGATCGGCCAGCGCCGCCGTGATCGCGTCGTCGAAGCGGGTGAGGCGGGTGGCGTTGACGTCGTCGACGCTCGGCAGCCTCATCTCGGTCAGCGGCTGGCGGGTCGCCTTCTCGATCGAGGTCAGCATCCGTCGCTCACGGGGCGTCACGAAGCTGATGGCGTCGCCCGAGCGGCCGGCGCGGCCGGTGCGGCCGATGCGGTGCACGTACGACTCGGTGTCGATCGGCAGGTCGTAGTTCACGACGTGCGTGATGCGCTCCACGTCGAGACCGCGGGCCGCGACATCCGTCGCCACCAGGATGTCGAGCTTGCCCGACTTCAGCTGGTTGACCGTGCGCTCGCGCTGGGCCTGCACCACGTCGCCGTTGATGGCGGCGGCGGCATAGCCCCGGGCGCGCAGCTTCTCGGCCAGCGTCTCGGTCTCGTTCTTCGTGCGGGTGAACACGATCATGCCCTCGAAGTTCTCGGTCTCGAGGATGCGGGTGAGCGCGTCGACCTTCTGCGGGTACGACACCACGAGGTAGCGCTGGGTGGTGTTCACCGAGGTCGTGGTCTTGCTCTTGACCGTGATCTCTTCGGGGTCGTGCAGGTACTTGGCCGAGATGCGGCGGATCTGCGCGGGCATGGTGGCCGAGAACAGCGCCACCTGCTTGTACTCGGGGGTGTCGGCGAGGATGGTCTCGACATCCTCGGCGACGCCCATCTTGAGCATCTCGTCAGCCTCGTCGAGCACCAGGTACTTCAGCTCGGTGAGATCCAGCGTGCCCTTGTCGAGGTGATCCATGATGCGGCCGGGCGTGCCCACCACGATGTGCACGCCGCGTCGGAGCGCGGAGAGCTGCTGGCCGTACGCCTGGCCGCCGTAGACGGGCAGCACGTGCACACCCTTCAGGTGCGCCGCGTACTTCTCGAACGCCTCGCAGACCTGCAGGGCGAGCTCACGCGTGGGCGCGAGCACGAGGGCCTGCGGGGTCTTCTGCGCGAGGTCGAGGCGGGAGAGGATGGGCAGCGCGAACGCGGCGGTCTTGCCGGTTCCGGTCTGGGCGAGGCCCACGACGTCGCGGCCGGAGAGAAGAGGGGGGATGGTGGCGGCCTGGATGGCCGAGGGGGTCTCGTAGCCGACGTCCTTCAAAGCCTTGAGGACGGCGGGCTCGAGGCCCAGATCGGAGAAGGTCTGCTCGGTGCGGGGAGATTCTGTCTCGCCCGGATCGGCGGTTGCTGATGAAGCCATCCTCTTACGGTAGTCGTCGCGGGTGCGCGCGGGCGCGGAAACACCGGTTCCGGGCCCGGATATGCCCGGATCCGTGCCTGATTTCCCGGCGAACGGCCCTCGCCACTAGCGTTGCAGGGTGACCGACGAGACCGAAGTCCTGCCAGGAACCACCGATCACAGCCGAGCGCGCATCAGCGGCGAGGTCGACCGTGATCTGCGCGCCGACATCAGCCTGCTCGGCTCGCTGCTCGGCCGCGTGCTCACCGAGGCGGGCGGTGACGACCTGCTGGCGGATGTCGAGAACCTCCGCGGCCTCGTCATCCGCGCCTACGAGCGCGACCACGACGCCTCGATCGAAGACGCCGAGGCGCTCGTCGAGTCGTTCACCCCCGAGCGCGCCGAGCAGGTCGCCCGCGCGTTCACCTGCTACTTCCACCTCTCCAACCTCGCCGAGGAGCACCACCGCGTGCGCGTGCTGCGCGCCCGCTCGGCCGCGGGGCCGGCATCCGTCAGCACCGACACCCTCCCCGCCGCTCTCGAACGGATGCGCGAGGAGGTCGGCGCCGAGGCGACGGCCGAGCGGCTGCAGGGCCTGCGCTTCCACCCGGTGCTCACCGCCCACCCCACCGAGGCGCGCCGGCGGGCGGTCGCCTCCACCATCCGCCGCATCAGCGAACTGCTCGATGCGCGGGTGCCCGCCGATCCCGCCTCGGCCACCGGCGCCGAGAACGAGCGCCGCCTGCTCGAGCAGATCGAGGTGCTCTGGCGCACCTCGCCGCTGCGCACCACCCGCCCCACCCCGCTGGACGAGGTGCGCACGGCGATGTCGATCTTCGACCAGACGCTGTTCCAGATCGTGCCGCAGGTGTACCGCCTGCTCGACGACTGGCTGCTGGGAACGGATGCCGGGGTCGCCGAGGCGAAGGCTCCCGCCTTCCTGCGCCTGGGCAGCTGGATCGGCGCCGACCGCGACGGCAACCCCTTCGTCACGGCGAACGTCACCAAGGAGGCGGCCGCGATCGCCGCCGAGCACGTGCTGCTCGGCCTCGAGCACGCCGCCACCCGCATCGGCCGCACCCTCACGCTCGACGAGTCCGAGACCCGGCCCGACGACGCCCTCCGCGCGCTCGCCGCTCGCCAGGAGGAGCTCGCGGCATCCGTCACCTCGCAGATCGGCACCCGTGCGCCCAACGAGCCGCACCGCCGGGTACTGCTGGTGATCGCCGAGCGGATCGCAGCCACCCGCCGCGGCGACGAGGCCCTGGCCTATGCCGACCCCTCGGCCCTTCTCGACGAGCTGCGGATCGTGCAGAACTCGCTGCGGGCCGGTGGTGCCCGGCGCAACGCCAACGGCGAGCTGCAGAACCTCATCTGGCAGGTGCAGACCTTCGGCTTCCACCTCGCCGAGCTCGAGGTGCGCCAGCACTCGAAGGTGCACCGCGAAGCGCTCGCCGATGTGAAGGCAGGGGGCGCGCTCGCCGACATGACGATCGAGGTGCTCGAGGTCTACCGCACCATCGCGTACCTGCAGAAGCGCTACGGCGTGGATGCCGCCCGCCGCTACATCGTGTCGTTCACGCAGTCCTCCACCGACCTCGCCACCGTGTACGACCTGGCCGAGGCGGCACTCGGATCGGCCGAGGCCGCGCCCGTGCTCGACGCCATCCCGCTGTTCGAGACCTTCGACGACCTGCAGAACTCCACGCGCATCCTGAGTGAGATGATCGAGCTGGCGCCCGTCAAGGCGCGGCTGGCCGCCACAGGCCGCAAGCTCGAGGTGATGCTCGGCTACTCCGACTCCTCGAAAGATGTGGGGCCGGTGTCGGCCACGCTCGCGCTCTATGACGCCCAGTCGCGGATCGCCTCGTGGGCGAAGGACAACGACATCGTGCTCACGCTGTTCCACGGGCGCGGGGGAGCGCTCGGGCGCGGGGGCGGTCCGGCGAACGAGGCCGTGATGGCGCAGCCGCCCGGATCGGTCGACGACCGCTTCAAGCTCACCGAGCAGGGCGAGGTGATCTTCGCGCAGTACGGCGACAAGACCATCGCGGCGCGCCACATCGAACAGATGGCCGCGGCCACGTTGCTGGCCTCCTCTCCCGCGAACGAAGAGGCGAACCGGGCGGCCGCCGACGAGTTCGCGCCCGTCGCCGCGACGATGGACGAGGCATCCCGCACCCGCTTCTTCGAGCTCGTGAAGGCCGAGGGCTTCGCGCCCTGGTTCGCGCAGGTCACTCCGATGGAGGAGGTGGGCCTGCTCGCGCTGGGTTCCCGCCCGGCCCGCCGCGGGCTCTCGGTGTCGTCGCTGGAAGACCTGCGCGCCATCCCGTGGGTGTTCGCCTGGACGCAGGCCCGCATCAACCTCACCGGCTGGTTCGGGCTCGGCACGGCGCTCGCCGCGGTGGGCGACGAGGCGCTGCTGCGCGACGCGTACCGGCGCTGGCCGCTGTTCACCTCGATGATCGACAACGTCGAGATGTCGCTCGCGAAGACCGACCTGCGGATCGCGGAGCGGTATCTCGCGCTCGGCGATCGTGCCGACCTCGCCGCGCTCGTGCTCTCGGAGATGCAGCTCACCCGCGAGTGGGTGCAGCGCACCAGCGGGCACGGCGAGATCCTCGACGACAAGCCGGTGCTGCAGCGGGCCGTGCGCCTGCGCAGCCCCTACGTCGACGCGCTCTCGCTGCTGCAGCTGCGCGCGCTCCGTTCCGTGCGCGCCTCCGGCAGCACCGACCCGCAGGATGCGCCGCACCGGCTCCTCCTCCTCGCCGTGAACGGCGTCGCCGCGGGCCTGCAGAACACGGGGTGACCCCGGGTGCGGCCTCAGGCTGCGCGAGTAATCTGGGGAGTCCATCATGAGTTCACTGTTTCTCCGATCTGCGCAGAAGGGCCCCGGGCGTCGCCCGTGGGGCCTGCCGCTCGCGCTGTTCGCCGGAGTCTCGGTGTTCGCACTGACGGCGCTCACCGCGCTCGCGCCGCCGCCGCAGAGCACCGCGATCGCCTCGGGCGATGTCGCCGGCATCGGCTCGCAGACCCTGTCGGTGACGGCGGATGCCGGCCAGCTGGTGGTCACCCGCGACCGCTACCAGGCCACGGAGGGCGTCGAGTCGTTCATCGCCGGCAGCACCAACGAAGACTGGGCCAAGCTCGTGCTGATGCTCGCCGGATTCCCGGTGAGCGACTCCAACGTCACCGTGATGCTGCGCTGGATGCGCCAGGAGAACGGCCCCGACGACTGGTGGAACCGCAACAATCCGCTGAACAACGGCTGGGGCTCCGGCGGCGGCAGCGGCCTCGGCAGCTACGACACCCTCGTCACCGCGGCCGAGAACGTGGGGAACGCGCTGCACGGCAACTCGGGCTATTCGGCGATCGTCGCGGGCTTCGCCGCATCCGCCCCCACCGAACAGATCGAGGCCGCGATCTGGGCCTCGCCGTGGGCGAGCAGCCACTATGCGAACGGTTCGCACTGGTCGTACACGGCCGTGCCGGTGATCGCCTCGCCGGCCGGCACCTGGGGCTGACCCGCCCATCCTTCCTGGGGCCGGCGGTGGCATGCTGGTCCCATGCTCACCGGACGCCAGATCCCCGACACCCACATCTTCGAGATCGAGTACGCGGGCGGCCTCGAGGCCGCCGAGTTCGAGGCGCTGCGCGGCGACCTCGAGGCATTCCTCGACGCCAACGACCCAGCCGACCTCCTGGCGGTCTACGGTGACGTCGAGCTCACCAAGATCGAGCCGAAGGCCCTCTGGGAAGACCTGCGCTCGGCCGGCCTGGAGAAGAAGGTGCGGCGGGCCGCTCTGCTGACGGATGCCGGCTGGCTCGCCACGCTGGCCAAGGCCGGCTCCCACTTCATCCAGGCCGACGTGCGCGTCTTCGGCCACGCCGAGCGCGACGCCGCCCTGGAGTGGCTCAAATCGTGACGTCCTGCCCGACCGAGCCCGGCCGGGTCAGACGCCGATGTCTTCGTTCCAGAGGGCGGGCTCGGCCGCGATGAACTCCGTCATCATCGCCACGCACTCCTCGCTGTCGAGCACGACCACCTCGACGCCGCGCTCGCGCAGGTAGTCCTCGTTGCCGTAGAAGGTGCGGTTCTCGCCGATGACCACGCGCGGGATCTTGTAGAGCAGGATCGCGCCCGTGCACATGTCGCAGGGCGACAGGGTGGTGACCATCGTCGCCCGCGCGTACGTGCTGGCCGGCAGCCGGCCCGCGTTCTCGAGGCAGTTCGTCTCACCATGATGGATGGGGCTGCCATCCTGCACCCGGCGGTTGTAGCCGGTGGCCAGCGGCTCGCCGTCGACGATGAGTGCGGCGCCGATCGGGATGCCGCCCTCGGCACGGCCCCGGCGGGCGGCGGCGATCGCGAGGTCGAGGTGGGCGGAGTCGGTGGGGCCGGAGGCGGCGGTCGTCATGGTCCGAGTCTCCCACGGAGGGGAGCGATGCCCCGGATTCGGATGCTGTCGGCGGTGTCGCGTAGCGTTGAGGGCATGTCGAATCCTCTCCGCACCGGCGTTCTGGGCTACGGCCTGGGCGGCCAGGTCTTCCACGCGCCGCTGATCGCCGCCGATCCCGCCTATGCCCTCACGACGATCGTCACGGGCAACCCCGAACGGGCGGCGCAGGCGACGGAGCGGTACGGGGCCGATGTGGTGGTTCCGGATGCCGACGCGCTCTTCGCGCGCGCCGGGCAGCTCGATCTGGTGGTCATCACGAGCCCGAACGACACGCACGTTCCGCTCGCGCACCGCGCTCTCGACGCCGGTCTCGACGTGGTGGTCGACAAGCCGTTCGCGCTCACCGCCGCAGAGGCGGGCGAGGTCATCGCGCACGCGGATTCCGTGGGCCGCCGGGTGGCCGTGTTCCAGAACCGGCGGTGGGACGGCGACTACCTCACCGTGCGGGCGCTCATAGCCAGCGGCGAGCTCGGCGAGGTGCGGCAGTTCGAGTCGGCGTTCGAATGGTGGAAGCCCGAACTCGGCGCCAAGCAGTGGAAGAACGAGGCGACGCCGGCCGAGGGCGGCGGCATCCTCTACGACCTCGGTCCGCACCTGATCGACCAGGCGCTGCAGCTGTTCGGCGAGGTGGACGTCGAGGGTGGGGGCGTGTACGCCGAGCTGGATTCGCGCCGCGAGGGCGCGGTCAACGACGACGACTCGTTCGTGAGTCTGACGCACCGGAGCGGCGTGCGCTCCCGCCTCTGGATGAGCGCCGTCTCGCCGGCGAACCGCCCGCGCTTCCGGGTCGTCGGCTCGCGGGCGGTGTTCGAATCGTGGGGCCTGGATCCGCAGGAGAACCAGCTGCAAGACGGCGTCGGCACCGACGACCCGGCGTTCGGCCTGAGCGAGGAGAACCCCGTCGGCGTGCTGCGCGCTCCCGGTGAAGCGCGCGAGGTCGTGCTCGAGCGCGGTGACTACCCGGGCTTCTACCGCGCCCTCGCCGAGGCGCTCCGTACCGGCGCCCCGCTTCCGGTCGACCCGCGCGACAGCGAGCAGGTGCTCCGCATCATCGAGCGGGCCCACCGGGGCTGACGCGGGCCGCTTCCGCGACCCGGCGCCCGCCGGAGCGGTCCGATCAGGACCCGGATCCGCCGTCCGCCGGCTGCTCGCCCGATCCGCCGTCCGGAGTGCCGCTGGGCGGCGTCGGAGCGTCGGTCGGCGGGACAGGAGCGTCGGTCGGCGGCGTCTGGGCGTCCGTCGGCGGAGTAGGTCCGTCAGCGGGCGGAGTGGGTGCGCTCTCGGCGCCCGGCTGCGGAGCGATCGGGGCCGCACCGGCG
>NZ_JAHFUW010000033.1 GCF_023264855.1 Herbiconiux sp.
GTCGCCCTCGGGGCTGACTGCGGCCGAGGTCGCCGAGCGCGTCGCGGCCGGCCGCACGAACGCGTTCGTGCAAGACACCAGCCGTAGCGTGTGGAGCATCGTGCGCGCGAACGTGCTCACGCTGTTCAACGGCATCATCCTGGCCTGCTTCCTGGTGCTGCTGGCGATCGGCCGGTGGCAGGATGCGCTGTTCGGCTTCTCCGCCGTGGCCAACGCGGTGATCGGCAGCGTGCAGGAGTACCGCGCCAAGCGCGCCCTCGACAAGCTGGCCCTGCTGAACGCCCCGCACGCGCGGGTGCTCCGCGACGGCGCGGAGGCGGAGGTCGACGTGGCTGCCGTGGTGGTGGACGACATGCTCGTGCTGCGCGCCGGCGACCAGGTTCCCGCCGACGCGCTCGTGCAGGCCTCGCGCGGCCTGCAGCTGGACGAGTCGATGCTCACCGGCGAGTCCGACCCGGTGGAGAAGGCGCCCGGCGACCGGGTGCTCTCCGGTTCGGTAGTGGTGGGCGGCGAGGGCACCGCCGTGGTCGACCGGGTGGGCGCCGACTCGTTCGCCAACTCGCTCGCCGCCGAGGCCAAGCGGTTCTCGCTCGTGGCCTCCGAACTGCGCTCCTCGATCAACCGGGTGCTGAAGTGGGTGGCCTGGATCATCGGCCCCGTCGCGCTGCTGGTGCTGAACGCGCAGATGATCGCGCAGGGCGGCTGGGTGCAGGCCTGGGAGAGCGGAGCCTGGCGCGACGCGGCCGTCGCCACCATCGCCTCGGTCGTCGCCATGGTGCCGCTCGGCCTCGTGCTCATGACGAGCATCACCTTCGCCGTCGGCGCCGTGAAGCTCGCCCGTCAGCAGGTGCTGGTGCAGGAGCTCCCCGCGGTGGAGGGGCTCGCTCGGGTCGACCTGATCTGCCTCGACAAGACCGGCACGCTCACGCAGGGCGACATCGTGTTCGACGCCGCGCATCCGCTCGCCGAGGTGCCCGGCTGGGAGGGTGTGCTGGCCTGGTACGGCGTGCAGAACGACGCCAACGCGACGGCGCGCAGCCTCGCCGAGCCGTTCCCGGCGGTGCGAACGGATGCCCCGGTCGACCGTGTGCCGTTCTCGTCGGCCCGCAAATGGAGCGCCGTGATGTTCGGCGACGGGATGTGGATTCTGGGCGGGCCCGAGATGGTGTTTCCCGGCGCATCCGCTGACCCGATGCGCCGGAAGCTCGCCGAGCGCGCCGCCGAGCTGGCCGCGACCGGCCGCCGCACGCTCGTGCTCGCGCACGGCACGCCCACCGGCGACGAGACCGTGCCGGCCGACGCCGTGCCGGTGGTGCTGCTGACCTTCCGCGAGAACATCCGCCCGGATGCCGCCGAGACGCTCGCCTACTTCGCCGCGCAAGACGTGGGGGTGCGCATCATCTCGGGCGACAACCCGCAGACCGTGGCCGCCATCGCCCGCGAGGTGGGGCTGGACGCCCCGCACGGCTTCGACGCCCGCGAGCTGCCCGACGACGCGGACGAGCTGCTGCGGGTGCTCGACGAGAACCTCGTGTTCGGCCGGGTGACGCCCGACCAGAAGAAGCGGATCGTCGTGGCGCTGAAAGCGGCCGGACACACCGTGGCGATGACCGGGGACGGCGTGAACGACGCCCTGGCCATCAAGGAGGCCGACATCGGCGTGGCCATGAACTCCGGCGCGGCGGCCACCAAGGCCGTGGCGCGGCTGGTGCTGCTCGACGGCAAGTTCTCGCACCTGCCGAGCGTCGTCGCCGAGGGTCGGCAGGTGATCGCGAACATCGAGCGCGTGTCGATGCTCTTCCTCACCAAGACCGCCTACGCGACCTTCCTGGCGATCACGTTCGGCATCCTGCTGCTGCCCTTCCCCTTCCTGCCCCGCCAGCTGTCGGTGACGGATGGCCTCACCATCGGCATTCCGGCGTTCTTCCTGGCACTGCTGCCCAACGCGCAGCGGTACGTACCCGGATTCCTGCGCCGTTCGCTCACCTTCGCGGTGCCCGCCGGCGTCGCCGTGACGCTCGGCATCGCCGCGTTCGCCCGCCTGGCCGCGAACGCGCAGATCCCCGAGGCCGAGATCCGCACCGGGTCGACGCTCATCCTGACCATCATCGGGCTGTGGATCCTGGTGGTGCTCTCGCGCCCGGTCACCCGGTTCAAGGGGCTCGTGATCGGCGCCATGATGATCGGACTGGTGCTGGTGTACACGGTGCCGATCGTGCGCGACTTCCTGCAGCTGGTCGACCCGTCGCTCACCACCGCGCTGCTCGTGCTCGGCACCTCGCTGCTGTCGATCGCGCTGATCGAGATCGTGCGCTTCGCCCACCGCCGGATCGCGCGACGCGACGCCGAGACGGCCGGGCTCGCGCGGAGCGCTACCGGCGCGCGCGGCGCACGAAGATCTGCCGGACGACCCTGAGCAGGCCGAGGAACCCGAAGAACCCGATCAGCGCTCCGAGCAGGTCGAACAGGCGCAGCCCGCTGGCGAGCTGCGGGCTCGAGTCGGTCACCAGCAGCACCACCGCCAGCACCACGGCCGCGATCGAGATGAGGGTGCCGACGATCTCCGAGGTGATGGTGCGGGCGAAGCGCTGATCGGCCTCGTCGGTGAACGCTCGCAGCTTGATGCCGACGGATCCGCGCTCCAGCCCCGAGAGCAGCGTGTCGAGGCGGCGCGGCAGCCCCCGCACCAGCGCGGCCGTCACGGCGGCCTGCGCCTGGGCGCCGGTGGCGAACTGCCTGAGCTTGACCATGTGCCGCAGCACCCGGGGCACCACGGGGATGGCCCGCTGCACCAGGTCGAAATCGGGAACGATCACTTTGAGGCACCCCTCGAGGGTGGCGAAGCTGCGGAACGCCGAGGCCAGATCGGCGGGCAGGGCGATGCGGTGCTGGCGGATGACGTCGACCACCCGGGTGAAGATCGATCCGTCGCCGGGCGGCAGGTGACGCTGCGAGGTCAGCACCACGCCGATGTCGTGACGGAAGGCGTCGAGGTCGACGTCATCCGGAACGTCGACGATGAGCAGAAGCGCATCCGTGGCCCCCACGTCGTCTTCGCTGGTCGCCGCGAGCATCAGCGCGGCGAGGTGCTGCCGCCGGCTGCGCTCCACGATGCCCACGGCTCCGAAGTCGATCAGGCCCAGCGAGCCGTCCTCGCGCAGGATGACGTTGCCCGGGTGCAGGTCGGCGTGGAAGACGCCGTGCACGAGGATCTGCTCGATCACGGCCGTCATCAGCGACACGGCGAGGGCCTCGCGCGCCTCCTCCGTCAGTTCGGCCAAGCGTGCCCCGGCCCGGCTGAGCGGCACCCCGTCCACCAGGTCCATCGTCAGCATCCGCGCGCCGGAGGCCTGCGGATGGATGCGGGGCACCGCGATCGGAACGTCGCGCCCGTGGTCGTCGGCCGCGATCAGCGCGAGCGTGCTGCGGATCATCTCGGTGTTGGAGGCCTCGATGCCGTAGTCCAGCTCGTCCAGCAGTGTGCTGGTGAAGCCCCTGGCCACCGATTCCAGGCGGAGGTCGCGTCCCATCCGGGTGTGCGTCTCGGCCCGCTGGGCCAGGCGCAGGATGATGTCGACGTCGGCCTCCACCTGGGCCCGAGCCGCCGGACGCTGCACCTTGACCACGACCGGAGTGCCGTCGAGCAGCTCGGCCCGGTGCACCTGGGCCACGGATGCCGCCGCCAGCGGTTCGGGGTCGACCGACGCGAACACGGTGTCGAGCGGGCCCCCGATCCCCTCTTCGATCAGCGGGCGGATCGTCTCCCAGGGCAGCGTGGTGGCGCCGGACTGCAGGGAGGCCAGCGCGCTCAGATACGGCTCCGGAACGAGGTCGCGCCGGGTGGAGAGCACCTGCCCGAGTTTCACGAACGTGACACCCGACTCGTTGATCGTGTCGACGATCGCCTGGGCCCGCTGCGCGCTCGTGGTGAGCTCATGATCGGTGGATGCGCGCGGGTGGAAGAGCCAGCCGGCCCCGTGCCGCGAGGCGATGGCGAGGATCTGCAGGTACCGCTTCGACCGGCGCCGCTGCCGGAGCGCCGCCCGCACCGCGTCGACCGGGTTCGGCAGCGCGCGCGTCGGCACGATCGCCTCCAGAGCGACCAGCACCGCGATACCCAACGCGAACACCCAGGCGAGGGCGAGCACCACCACGGCCAGCACGACCAGCGCGTGCCGGGCATCCTGCACCTGGCCGTCCGGCTGCAGGCCGGTGCCGTCGAGCACCCACGAGGCGAAGGGCAGGCCTGCCGCGAACACCAGCAGCCCCACCACGATGCTGCGCGGCCAGCCCACCGGGGTGTCCAGGATGCGCCGGGCCACGAAGCCCACCAGCACCGCCGAGACGATCGCGAGAAGAACGGTCACCACATCGGCCAGCATGCGCAGCCCCTTTCGTCCATTCCGGCGCCTTCGTCGTTCCCGGCGCCGATGGTCGGTGCCGGCGCCGCAGGTCAGTCCCGGCGGAGCATGTCCAGGCCCGCGCCGGCGAACTGCCGCAGCGTGGCATCCGGCAGGAACGCCCGGGTGAGCGCCGCACCGATGCGGGTGAGGTCGCCCTCGTCGCGGTAGAGCAGGTAGATCGGCTCCGAGCGCGGGTTGAACTTCTGCTTGAACCGGTGCAGTGACGAGAAGCCGTACACCGGCTCGAGGATGGCGCTCAACTGCCCGAGCAGGTGCGCGATCCGCCCCTCGTCCTCACCCGCATGGTGGGCGAGCGGTGCGCCGGAGAGCGAGAGGATCTGCGCCCCCTCCTCGGCGAAGGCGCGGGCCGAGGAGCCGATCAGGTACTCCATCACCGAGCCGAACCCGTCGTCGCGGCGCCGCATCAGGTCGAGCGTCCAGCCGTGGTGCTCTCCGCCCGGGCCGAACACGGGCAGCCAGCTGAGGAAACCGTCCACGTCGCCCTGCGGCGAGAGGGCGAGCGCGAGCCGCACCTCGGGGTCGTCGGCCTCCTGGAGCGTGCCGAGCGTGAACCGCATCTCGGGCAGCTCCTTGTCACCCACCCACCCCTCGGAGATGGCCCGCAGCTGCTGGCGCACCCCCCACGGTTCATCCGCGAGGCGCGTGAGGCGGAAGGTCATCCCCTCCCGCTCGGCCTTGTTCAACGCGGTGCGGATGTTCGCCCAGGCCTTGCCCGTGAACGCCAGCCCCGGCAGATCGACGATCGTGTCGTCGGCGATGATGAGATCGCGCCATCCCTCGGGCATCGCGTCGCGCGTCGCCTGGCTGGAGCTGAAGAAGCACGGCACGAGGGAGTCGCGCTCGGCCGCCCGCACGAACTCGTCGACGCTCGCCGCGACCGACTCCGACGGGCCCAGCGGATCGGCCAGCACGATCGCCACGCCCAGGTGCTTCTGGTACGGCACCAGCCCGGCCGTGGTGCGGAAGTACTCCATGCCCTCCCAGGTGGCCATCCAGGACAGCGTGCCTCCCCCGTCGGCCTTGATGATCGCGCGCGCGTCGTCGGCCGTGGGCAGCTCACGGTGCTCGCGCTTGCGCGGCACCCCGAGCGGGCGGCGACGGTGCGAGGCGAACGCGCGACGGGTGGCGACGAGGTAGATCAGGAACGCGAGCCAGAGCACGGAGGTCGCGATGGCCACATCCGCGTCGCCCCAGTCCAGCTGCAGGTCGACCGGGTCCAATACCGACAGCGCGATGTAGAGCACCGCGACGAGCACGTTCACGACCGCCCAGATCACCGTCAGAACCCAGGCCCACCGCCGGCCGAGCCGCAGCCCGTTGGCGACGAGCAGGATGACGGCCGCGTCGATCAGCACCTCGACCCACGGTCCGTCCGCCGCCGCGGTGGGCCCGAACGGACCGTTCGTCGGCAGCAGCAGGGTCAGGATCTGCACCACGCCCAGCGCGAGGCCCGCCGCGAACGCGAGCAGCCGCCGCTCCCGTACGCTCGCGCGCTGGATGCGGAACGACCGGTCGACCACGAGCACGAACACCACGGCGAAGGCGTGCTCGAGATCGGCGAGGGTGCCGAGAAAGAGCAGTCCGATCGCGGTGTAGCCCACCACGATGATCCAGCCGCGCTGCCGCCACGGCGAGGCGAAGAGCGAGACACAGGCGGCGAAGCAGGCCATGGTGCCGCCCGAGGGGCCCACGTCGAGCATGCCGGCGAGGGTGATCGCCCACGGCCACGGCAGCATGCTCGCCAGCCAGAGGAAGGCGGCGGTCGCCAGCACGGCCACCAGCTGGCCGGCGCCGAAGTAGAGAAGAGCTCGTCGCCATCCGCGCTGCCACTCCAGAAGCCCCATCCAGAAGAAGCCGAGCACCGCGAAGAGGTAGCCCCAGGGCTCCGCCACGAAGAACGTGCCGGTGACGGGAGTCCACCATCGGCCGTCCTGCAAGGCGGGAACACCGAACGCCACCGATTCCCACCACGGCTGCTGCGCGGTGGGCGACCACAGACCCTGACCGGCGACGCCGACGATCAGCACCACGGCGACCAGCGCGAGGGTGGCGGGGATGCGGGTGACGATGTCGCGCAAGGAAGGTGGTCTCATGATCGGCTCGCCTGCCATTCTTTTACGTACTCCAGGGCGACGGAGCGCAGACTCTCCCCGATCCGGGCATACTGCACATCGCGCAGGTTGGCGAGCGAGACCCGGATCGACCACGCCGGCCCCTCGAAGCCGCCGCCGTTCAGCAGGATGATGCCGGTCTGCTCGGCCAGGCGGAAGAGGATGTCGGTGGGTTCGTACGTGCGCTCCAGGTATTCGGCGAACTCCGGATCCCAGTGGCGCCGGGCGTAGGCGAGCAGGTCGAGCTCGACGTAGTAGCCCACGCGGTACGGGTCGTCCGGAAACCGCACGGCCATCCCCTCGGTGAGCATGTCCATCCGGCGCCGGATGAGCGCCTGCACGGCGTGACGGTAGTGATCGTCGCTGTCGAGCAGGCAGGAGGCCGAGAACAGCAGCATCATGCACTGCTGCGGCAGCGAGAGGCCCGCGGTGTGGTTGAGCGCCACCGAGCGGCTGTCGGCCACGAGCCGGTCGATGAAGCGGATGCGGCGCGGGGCGAGCGAGAGCGAGCCGTAGCGGGCGTCGAGCTCGGCCAGGTCGTTCTCGCCGAGCGCGGCGATCTTCTCGTCGAACACGTTGTCGCGGCTGAGCGCGATGGCGCCCAGCCGCCATCCGGTGGCCCCGAAGTACTTCGAGTACGAGTAGACGCCGATGGTGTTGCGGGGCAGTTCGGCCAGCAGCGAGCGGAACCCGTCGATGAAGGTGCAGTACACGTCGTCGGTGATGATCGTCAGCCCGGGATTGTGCTCGCGGACGGTCTCGGAGATCAGCCGGATGGTCTCGTCGGCGATGCGTACCGAGGGCGGGTTGGAGGGGTTCACCACGAACAGCGCCGCGATCGAGGGATCGCGCAGCCGCTCGATCTCCGCCGCCGGGTACTGCCAGAGATTCACCCCGCGGTCGTCGACCTCGCTGGCCGCGAGATGCACCACGTCGAAGTCGTAGTCGGACAGGCGCGGGATCTCCAGGTACGGCGTGAAGATCGGCGTCATGATCGCGATCCGGTCCCCGCGGTGCAGCACCTTGTTCTTCAGCAGCGAGTCGAAGATGTAGCACATCGCCGCCGTTCCGCCCTCGACCGCGAACAGGTCGAACGGCACCTCGGGCTCGACGCCGGCACAGAGCTCCTGCACCAGGTACCGGTGGGTGATCGCCTCGGCGTGGTGCAGCATCCGGTCGGGCTCGGGATAGTGGTCGCCGATCACGGAGTCGGCGAGTTCCCACACGAAGGAGTCGGCGTCGAAGCCGAGTTCGTCGAGGCCGAGCGCCAGCACGCGGCGCAGCAGACCGGTTCCCGCCTCGCCGTCGTTCTCGTCGAGCCAGCGCGTGAACCGGTCCGCGATGCCGTCCTTCTCCGGCACGCCGATGAGTTCCGGATCCCACTCCCGGTTCTCACGGCAGACGGTCAGCGCGAACCGCCCGAGGGCGAAGAAGGCCTCGCGCGGCGCCGAGGCGATGAAATTGGGGTTGCCGCGGCCGGCGTTCAGCATCTGGAAGGCGGTACGCGCCTCGTGCTCGCCGGCGAGGCGCTGCAGTTCGGACTTCAGCTCGAACGGCGACAGCGTCTGCAGCCGGGCGATGCGCTCGCGGGTGATGCTGGGGTGCGGCACGGGGTCTCCTTAGGACGGCTGCGAGGGATCAGAGGGCCACGAGGGCGATGACGGCTACTACCAGTGCGCCGCCCAGGGTCAGGACGATGTTGCCGACGGCGTACGGGATGGTGAACCCGAGCAGCGGGACGCTGCTGCGTGCCCGTTCGCGCAGGGCCCCGACCGCGGCGGTGGTGGTGAGCGAGCCGGCCAGCATGCCGAGGATCACCACCGGTTCGGTCTTGCGCATCAGGAAGCGGCCGACGACGGTCATCACCAGCAGGGGCACGAGCGTCACCACCACGCCGGCGAGGAAGAGGCCGGCGCCGTAGTCGATCAGGCCCTCCACGAACCCCGGGCCCGAGTCGATGCCCACGATCGCCACGAACATCGCCAGGCCCACGGTCTCGAAGAACCACTGCGCGCCCGGCGGGATGCGCCCGAACGTCGGCCGCTTCGCGCGCCGCCAGCCCAGCACGAGCCCGACGAGCAGCACACCGACGCTCGAGGTGAGCGAGAGCGGAACGTCTCCGACGAGCAGGCTGGGCACGCCGATCAGGGCGCCGAGGGCGATGCCGAAACCGATCGTGACGATGTCGGTCTTCGGATCGGTGCGTTCGGCCCGGCCCACCGCCTGAATGCCCTGCTCGAGCAGATCCGTCGGCCCCTGCACGCGCAGTTCGTCGCCCGCCTGCAGCACGGTGTGCCCGGTGACGGCGATCGGCCGGCCCGCCCGCAGCAGCCGGGTGGCGAAAATGCGGCGCGAGCGCGGGTCGTTCCGCATCTCGGCGATTGTGCGCCCGACGGCCGACTTGTTCGTCACCACGATGTCCAGCGCCTCCAGCGGGAAGTCGAGCAACTCGCGATCGGCGATCTCCGTTCCGGCGTTCTCCAGCTGCCGGGCGATCAGTGCCGGCGTGGTTCCGGCGACGACGATCTCGTCTCCGGGCGCGAGCGCGTCGTCGGGCCCGGGATCCACGATGCCCGAGCTTCGGCGCACCCGGGCGACGTAGAGGTGGGACCCGGCGATCTCCGCGGCCTCCGACTCGAACGCGCGCACGGTACGGGCCGCGAAGTCGGGGCCGAGCCGGTAGGCCCGCCGGGCGATCAGCGGATACGCGCTGGACACATCCGGGGCCTCCTCGTGGAACCCGAGGCGCTGCTCGAGCTCGCGCGAGGCGGCGGGCAGATCCCGGATGCCCAGCAGCCTCGGTGCGAGCAGCGAGATGTAGAGGGCGGCACCGAGGGTGCCGAAGATGTAGGTCACGGCGTAGGCGACCGGCACGAGATCGCTCCAGGCCTGGGCGGTCGACCCGTCCACCGGCAGTCCCGCGATGGCATCCTGCGCCACCCCGATGATCGCCGACTGGGTGAGGCCGCCGCCCGCCAGACCCGCCGCGATGCCCGGGTTGTAGCCGAGGATCACGCTCACCCCGATCGTGACGGCGAAGCCGACCACGGCCGTCGCCAGCGCGAAGCCGGCCTGCGGCAGCCCCGAGCGCCGTAGCCCGGCGAAGAACTGCGGCCCCAGCTTGTAGCCGAGCGAGAACAGGAAGAGCAGGAAGAAGGTCTGCTTCATCACGGGCGCCACCTGCAGGTCGCTGCCGATCACCGCCCCGAACACCACGCCCACCAGCAGCGTCGAGGTGACCGTCCCCAGGCCGATGCCCCGCACGCTCACCCGCCCGAGCAGGAACCCCAGACCGAGCGTCGCGAACACCACGATCTCGGGGTGGGCCACCAGCACGTCGTGGAGCCACGGGACGATCATCGGCCCACCGCTTCCCGAACGGCGGCCGGCAGGTGCTCGATCCGCCGGCGGTCACGGATGGCGACGATCCCCACGCAGAACACCCAGATCAGCCAGGGGAAGGTCGCCAGAAGCACGGTGGCGCCGCCCGCCGCCGCGAAGAACGCGTCGGGGTTCGTGCCGCCGAACATCGTCGGCACGGCCAGCAGGTTGAGGCCGGCCACGGCGTAGGCCAGGTACCCCGTCCAGGCCGGCAACGCGGCCGAGGCGATGATGACGTACGCGGCGGATGCAGCGACCAGCGCCGTGAGGGTGCAGCCGACCGACCCGAAGAGCAGCGTGTGACCCTCCACGAGGGTTCGGAGCGACGAGGGATCCGGCCGCAGATCCATCGTGTCCAGCGCGGTGGCACCCTGCAGCGCATCGCCGACCAGGGTGCACAGCACGAGCAGCAGACCCGATCCGAACAGGATGCCGGTCACCCACTGCAGATCGGGCCGGGCCTGCGTGATGAGCTGGCGGAAGCCCGAGACGAACACCACGATCGCGGCGAGCAGGAAGGTGTCGAAGAGCACGTTCACCAGCGTCAGGTCGGCGGTCGCCGAGGCGTACCGCACGAGAGCGTCTGCGTCGTCCAGAGACGGGGCGGGCACGAACAGCACGAGCTGCAGCACGAACTCCGCCAGGGTGAGCGTTCCGACCGCGATGGCCGCGATGCCCGTCCAGAGCCGCACATCGGGGTTGAGGCGGCCGTTCTTCACTACGGTCATCGTGCTCACGAGACCCCCTGCCGGTCGGATCAGCCGTTGTTGGAGATGACCCTAGCGCGGGCGCGGGCGGCCCGCCCCGGTTGATTTGATCCGGTCTGCGGGATGGGCGAAGATGGCCGCATGGCGGGCCGCTGATCGCCCGCCCACGACGGAGGCGGCGTGATGCGGCGAACGGCCAGGCGGGTGATCTCCCTGCTGGCGGCCGGCATCGTCGCCGTGGTCGCCGTGGCGCTCGGCCCGGGCCACGAGCGGGTCGAGCCCGATCCCGACATCGCCACCTTGCTGAGCCTGCCCGACGACCAGGTCGACGACTACCTGGCCGATCGGCCGGGGCTCGCGCTGAAGGCCCTGAACACCCGGCCCGACGTGGTGGCCGAGTGGTGGTCGGAGCAGTCCCCCGAAGACCGGGCTGAGATGGTGGAGTCGGCGCCGGAGACGATCGGCAACCTCGGCGGCATCGACTACGCCTCGCGCGACACCGCGAACCGCGCCCAGCTCGCCGAACGCCTCGACGCCGCGGGCAAGGCGGTGGCGGCCGATCCCTCCGACGCCGAGGCCGCGAGCCGGTTCGCCGCCCTCAGCGCCATCCACGGCGCCTCGAAGGGAAAGCACGAACCGGCCCGCTACCTGGTCGAGCTCACCGACGACCAGCCTCCGCTCGCGGCCGTGGCCGTCGGCGACCCCGACACGGCGCGGCAGGTGACGTATTCCGTTCCCGGCATGGGCACCTACACCGACGACATGCAGCTGTGGACGACGGGGGCCGAGAACATCCATCGTGCCCAGGGCCGGGCGGGCGCGCCGGCCGCGCGTTCCGTCATCGCATGGATCGGGTACGTCCCCCCACCCCCGGGCATCGACGCCACCGCGGGTGCGTACGCCGCTCGTGGCGCGCCCCTGCTGAGTGCCGACATCCGGGCCCTCACCGCGGCTCGCGACGGAACCGGGCTCGACACGGTGAGCGTGATCGCGCACTCCTACGGCACCACGACGGCGGCGGATGCGCTGGCCGACGACGATCTCGGCCTCTACGCCTTCGTGATGCTCGGCTCGGCCGGGATCGAATACCGGATCGGCCGTGCCGCCGCGCTGAGCGCCGAGCAGGTGTTCGCGGGCGAGGCCGTCGCCGACCTGGAGGCGGGGCTCGGCCGGATCGAGCGGATCGATCCGCGCGCGCCCGCCTTCGGCGCCACCGTCATCGGCGCCGACGGCGATCCCGCGCGCGGGCTCGTGGGCGTCACCGGGCACGCCCCGATCCTGCACTCCCCCTACAACGACGACCCCACCTCGGGGGCCTGGACGAAGTACGCCGACCCCGCCGAACGCGACCGCCTGTACGCCCAGCACATGCGGGAGTTCGGCTACCTGGATACCGGCACCGACTCGCTCGAGAACGCGGCCCGCGCCTCCACCGACCCCTCGGCGACGACCTTTCAGACGCCCGCGAAGTAGCGCCGTCCCGGCCCCGTCCACAGCGGGACGATCACCGCGGCCGCCACCACCAGCTGCACGGCCACGCCCGACCAGTCGCCGTCTCCCGCCACCACCAGGTCGAGCACGGCGAGCAGCAGCGCCAGCAGCATCACCACGGTCGCGCCGATCCGCGACGCCCGGCTCCCCCGGGCCACGCCCGAGGCCAGGGCGATCACGAACAGGCCGAACAGGATCATCGCGACGCCCAGCAGCGTCACCGTGAGCGCGACGCCGCCTTCGGAGGCCTCGGGCACGTACCGCAGGAAGATGGCCAGGATGCCCAGGGCGATCTGGGCGATGCCGCCGATGTACATCAGCACCACGGCGAACGTCACGGATCCGGGCCGGCGCCGGGAGGCAGTCTTCGTCATGCCGCCCATCGAACCACGGATGACGCGCGTCGGAGGGGCATCATGGAGTCATGTCGCCGATTCCGCCGTCCGACCGAGCCGTGCCGAACCTGCCGTCGCGGGACTTCGACACCACGGAGGCCTTCTACGGAGCCTTCGGCTTCACGCACGTGTTCCGCGACGAGGGCTGGCTGATCCTCGTGCGCGGCGGGCTGCAGCTGGAGTTCTTTCCGCTGCCGGCCCTCGACCCGTTCGCCAGCGACTTCATGTGCTCGGTGCGGGTGACGGATGCCGACGAGCTCTACGACGCGATCCGCCGCTCCGGAGTGCCCGAGAGCACGAGCGGGATGCCCCGGCTGCATCCGATCCGCCTGCAGGAGTGGGGGCTGCGCGCAGGCTACCTGATCGATCCCGACGGCACACAGCTGGCGCTGATCGAGCAGCCGGCGGCCTGAGGCCGACCCGCCTCGACCCGCTCCCCTCGCCCAGCGGTCCCTTTCAGTACCAGCGCGGCCAGGCGGCCACGGCCGACTCCAGCTCGGCCTCGATCAGCGCCAGGGTGTCGTACCCGGCGGCCTCGGCCGCCATCCGCCCGGCCCGTTCGCGGTAGGAGGGGTCGTCGAGCACCCTCTGCACCGCAGTACGCAGGGCGTCGGGCGATGGGGTGCCGGTGCGCAGGTTCACGCCGGTGCCCGACCACGCCACGCGCGCGGCCACCTCGGGCTTGTCCTCCGTGTCGCCGGCCACCACCATCGGCACTCCCGCACCGAGTGCGTGCTGCACGCCGCCGTAACCGCCGTTCGTGACGTACACCGCGGTGCGCGGCAGCAGCTCGTCGTAGGGCAGATACGAGGCGACCCGGGCGTTCGGCGGGAGGTCCGTGGCGGCGAGGGCGGCGAGGGGCCGTCCTCCGAGCGACACCACGACAGTCACGTCCAGCCCGCGCAGCGCGGCCAGGGTGGGACGGATCAGCCGGTCGAGGTCGTGGTTGTCGATCGTGCCCTGCGTGACGTGCACGATCGGCCGGCCGTCGTCGAGGTCGCCCCACCACTCGGGCAGCGCGGCGCCCGCCGATCCGCCGCTCGATCCGCCCGGCGGCATCGCCCCGACGAACACGGTGTTCGGCGCGATGTCGCTGCGCGGGTATTCGAACCCGGCCGGGCAGAGCTGCAGAAAGCGGTCGAAGGCGCCGGAGAGATCCATCACGAACAGGTCGAGCCGGTCGACGCCGAGGTCGGCGAAGAGCCCCTGCGCGAGCGTCTGGGTGCGCCGGAAGAGCACGCGGCGGGCGAGCACCCCGAGCAGGCGGTTCCGGATGCGGCCCGCCGCCGTCGCCGACGGCGGCAGCCCGGTTCCCGCCGGGGCCACGTCGCGGCTGCTCTGCGTGAGCGGTGTCACCCCGAGCGCCAGCACCGGAGGTCGCGGGCCCGTGCGCAGCAGCAGCGGCGCCACACCGGCGAACGCCCCGTCGACGAGCACCGCATCCGGCTTCTCGGCCTCGAGGATCGCCGACACGGCACGGTACTGGTCGGGGATGGTCTTCACGAAGATGTTCTGGATGTCGTACTGCGCCTGGGCGAGGCCGCGGTAGCGATCCCGGTCGGGCAGGTACGACGACACATCCCGGTCGTCGAAGTCGGCCCGGCCGCCGAGCGGGCGGAACTCGGCGCCGATCTCGCGCACCCGGCCGGCGAAGCGCGCGCCGGTGAGCACGATCACCCGATGCCCCCGCTGCACGAGATGGCGTGCCGCCGTGAGCATGGGCACAGCATGCCCGTGGATCGGCGAGCTGCAGACGAGGTAGGTCGACATGGGTCTGTTGTAGCACACATCTATTCATTGACGGATGACTACAGCAAATATTAGGATCGCGGCATGGCACCTCGGCCTTACACCTCGTCGATCCGGCAGGAGTCGTCGGCACAGACCCGACGGCGCATCGTGGAGGCGGCGACCGACTTGTTCGCCCGCGACGGCTACGCGGGCACCACGATGCCCGCGATCGCCGCACACGCGGGCGTCTCGGTGCAGAGCGTGCACCTCGCCGGGCCCAAGAGCGCCCTGTTGATGGCGGCGTTCGAGGTGGCGCTGGCCGGCGACGAGGGCACCCATCCGCTGCACGAACGACCTGCGCTGGCCTCGATCATGCAGCTGCCGCCCGGCGAGGCGCTGCCCGCCTACGTGCACTTCCTCGCCGAGGCGAACGCGCGCACGGCCGGCGTCGACCGCGCGCTCTCCGTGGCGGCCGAGTCCGACGAGAGGGTGGCCGCTCTGGTGGCCGACCTGAACATCCGCCGGCACGCCGACATCGGGATGGCCATCACCTGGTGTGAGGCCCACGGACTGCTGCACGGCGACGTCGATGCCGAGGAGCGCACCGAGACCCTCACCTACCTCGTGGCGCCCGAGACCTACCGCTTCTTCACCCGCGAACGCGGCTGGAGCGACGAGCACTACGAGACCTGGCTCGCCGACGCGATCGATCGCCTCGTGCTGCGCCGGCCGGAAGGGTAGCGCCCCATGTACGACGTGATCATCAGCGGCGGTGGCCCCACGGGCATGATGCTCGCCGCCGAGCTGAGGCTGCAGGGCGTCGAGGTGCTCGTCGTGGAGCGCGACCTCCAGCCGAACCCGGCGGTGCGCTCGCTCGGACTGCATCCCCGCAGCATCGAGATCCTCGATCAGCGCGGCCTGCTCGAGCGGTTCCTCGAGGCCGGAACACCGTATCCGGGAGCCGCCGGGCACTTCGCCGGCATCGTCCCCGCGCGGCCGCCCCGGCTCGACACCACGCACGACTACATCCTCGGCATCCCCCAGCCCGTCACCGATCGGCTGCTCGCCGACCACGCCGTCGAGCGGGGTGCCGTGCTGCGGCGCGGCGCCGAGGTCGTCGGCTTCCGCCCCGACGACGACGGGGTCGACGTCGACCTCTCCGACGGCACCACGCTGCGATCGCGCTGGCTGGTGGGGTGCGACGGCGGGCGGAGCCTGGTGCGACGGATGCTGGGCGTCGGCTTCCCGGGCGAGCCCGCCACGACCGAGTGGCTGCTCGGCGAGGTGGCGCTCACGGCCGATGCCGAGGAGGTGGCCGTGGTGTCGGCGCGGGCGCGCGAGACCCATCGCGGATTCGGGATCGGCCCGGCCGGCGACGGGCTGTTCCGCGCGGTGGTGCCCGCCGCATCCGTCGCCGACGACCGAACGACACCGCCGAGCCTCGAGGAGTTCCGCACGCAGCTGCGGGCCTACGCGGGCACCGACTTCGGCGTGCACTCTGCGCGCTCGCTGACCCGCTTCGGCGACGCCACGCGACTGGCCGAGCAGTACCGGGTGGGCCGGGTGCTGCTGGCCGGCGATGCCGCGCATGTGCATCCCCCGCTCGGCGGGCAGGGGCTGAACCTCGGCATCCAGGACGCCTTCAACCTCGGCTGGAAGCTCGCCGCCACCGTGCGGGGCTGGGCGCCTCCCGGGCTGCTCGACAGCTACTTCAGCGAGCGGCACCCGGTGGCCGAGCAGGTGCTCGCGCTCACCCGGGCGCAGAGCGAGCTGCTGTCACCCGAAGCCGGGCCCCAGGCCGTGCGGCAGCTGCTCACCGAGCTGATGAACCTCGAGGAGGTGAGCCGGCTGCTGGCCGAACGCGTCACCGGACTCGGTATCCGCTACGACGTGGGTGAGGAGGCGACGGGCGCCGAGGCATCCGTTCTGCTCGGACGACGGATGCCGGATCTCGCGGTTCCGCCCGGCCCGCGCCTCTTCGAGCGGATGCACACGGGCCACGGCCTGCTGCTGGACTCCACCGGCGCTCTCGCCCTCACCGGCTGGGCCGACCGCGTCGACCGTGTCGACCTCGTCGCGACCGGGAGCGCCGATCTCGGGGCTGCCGCAGTGCTGCTGCGGCCCGACGGGCACGTCGTCTGGGCCGGCGACGATCCCGCCAGGCTCGCGCATCGACTGCGGGCGTGGTTCGGGGAGCCCTCCACCCGGTAGATTTCACCGTGAGCGCAGCACGGCGGCATCGTCGGCTGCGAGGCACGAGATCTGGAGAGAACAATGGCCGAATCGGCTCCTATCGACCCGACCGCAACCGAGGCATGGGAGGCGCTCGAGCAGATCGCCGACGGTTTCTCGCCCGACCTGCGCGCCTGGTTCGCCTCCGACGAGGGCCGCGCTTCGACCTACACGTTCCAGGCCGCCGACCTCACCGTCGACCTGTCGAAGAACCTGGTGACCGAGGAGATCCTCGGCCACCTGCTGCAGCTGGCGGAGGATGCCGGGGTCGCCCGGCGCTACCAGGCCATGATCGCGGGCGAGCACATCAACGTCACCGAAGACCGCGCGGTGCTGCACACCGCTCTCCGCCGCCCGGCCGCCGGCACGCCCGGAGCCGACACGCTCGACCCGGCCGCCGGCTTCGTGGTCGACGGCGCCGACATCGACGCCGAGGTGCACGCCACCCTCGACAAGGTCTACGCCTTCGCCGACCGCGTGCGATCCGGCGAGTGGACGGGCGTCACCGGCAAGCGCATCGAGACCGTCGTGAACATCGGCATCGGCGGCTCCGACCTCGGCCCCGTGATGGTGTACGAAGCCCTCAAGCCGTACGTGCAGGAGGGCCTGGAGGCCCGCTTCGTCTCGAACATCGACCCCTCCGACATCTATGAGAAGACGGCCGGCCTCGACCCGGAGACCACCCTGTTCATCGTCGCGTCGAAGACCTTCGGCACGCTCGAGACGCTCACCAACGCCCGCCTGGCCCGCCAGTGGCTGTGGGACGGACTCGTCGCATCCGGAGCCATCGCCGACGACGACGGGGCGCGCACCGGCGCCGTGGCGAAGCACTTCGTGGCCGTCTCGACCGCGCTCGACAAGGTGGCCGCGTTCGGCATCGACCCCGAGAACGCCTTCGGGTTCTGGGACTGGGTGGGCGGCCGCTACTCGGTCGACTCGGCCATCGGAACCTCGGTGGCGATCGCGATCGGACCCGACGGGTTCCGCGAGTTCCTAGCCGGCTTCCACGCCCTCGACGAGCACATGCGCACCACCCCGCTGGAGCGGAACGTGCCCGTGCTGATGGGGCTGCTGAACGTCTGGTACTCGAACTTCCTGGGGTCGCAGAGCCACGCGGTGCTGCCGTACGCCCAGTACCTGCACCGCTTCCCGGCCTACCTGCAGCAGCTCACGATGGAGTCCAACGGCAAGAGCGTGCGCTGGGACGGCTCCCCCGTCACCACCGACACCGGCGAGATCTTCTGGGGCGAGCCGGGCACCAACGGGCAGCACGCGTTCTACCAACTGATCCACCAGGGCACCCGCCTCATCCCGGCCGACTTCATCGCGGTGGCCAACCCGGCGCATCCGCTGAAGGACGCCACGGGCGACGGGGCCGCGGTTCAGCCCGGCGCCGACGTGCACGCGCTGTACCTGGCGAACTTCTTCGCGCAGACCAAGGCGCTCGCCTTCGGCAAGACCGCCGACGAGGTGCGTGCCGAGGGAACCGCCGAGGCGGTGGTGCCGGCCCGCGTGTTCTCGGGCAACCGGCCCACCACGTCCATCCTCGCGCCGGCCCTCACGCCGTCGGTCGTCGGTCAGCTGATCGCGCTCTACGAGCACATCGTGTTCACCGAGGGCACCATCTGGGGCATCGACTCGTTCGACCAGTGGGGCGTCGAGCTCGGCAAGCAGCTGGCGCTGCAGATCGCCCCCGCGGTCGACGGCGATGCCGCCGCCCTCGCCACCCAGGACTCCTCCACGAAGTCCCTCATCGCCAAGTACCTCGAACTCCGCGGCGAGTAGGCCGGCGACCCCGGGGTCGCGTTCACGTCGGCGAGTCTCAGGCGAACCTCGGCCATAGTGCGCGAACTCGCGCTGAAACTCGCTGGAGTGAACGGCGCTCGGCCCTTGCGGAATCGGCGCGGGGGCGTAGAAGGGTGGGTGGGGTTTCTAGACCGGAGAGTGCGGGTACCACGTGGCGCATCACCTGACGACACTGCCCTCGGGCGACGAGGTGGGGTTCTCGGCGACCGGGGATCCGCTGGCCCAGCGGCTGGTGCTGCTGTGCCTGCCGACGCCCGGGGCCGGGATGTTCGACCCCGACCCGGTGGTCACGAACCGCTGGGGCGTGCACGTCGTCGCGCTCGACCGGCCGGGATACGGCGCCACGCCGCCGGGATCCGGATCGGGTCAGGGCACGGGCGAGGGAGAGGGCGGCCGGAGCCGGGGCTCGATCCAGGATCGCGCCGACGACCTCGCCGCGTGGCTGCGCTCCTCGCAGGGCGACGCCCGGCAGTCCGGCGCGACCGTCTTCGGCGCCGCCGGCGTGGTGGGCTGGGGCACCGGCGGCATGGTGGCCCTCGCGCTCGCGGCCCGGCATCCGGATCTCGTCGACCGGGTCGCCGCCTTCCAGACCGCCGCACCGCACGGCCTCAGCTTCGACCCCTCGCTGCAAGCTGTAGCGCCGTTCGGCCCCGAAGCGCTCGGCATCCCCGCCGACGACCCGCTGCTGGAGCGGCCGGGCCTGCGCAACCGCCTCGACCGGATGCTGGAGGAAGCCGGTCTGCAGGGCAGCGCCGGCGTCGAACTCGATCGCCAGGCGCTCGCCGATCACTCCTGGGCCCGCGAACTCGGGGCGATCCGCGCCGAGGTGCGACTGATCTACGCCGACGACCTGAGTCAGGTCGACCGCTACGACGGCCACTGGTACCGCCGTCGCATCCGCTCCTCGAAGGTGGTGCGGGTGTCCTCGGGCGGTGCGCTGGCGATCGCGACGGAGTGGGACCGCATCCTGTCGTTCGTGGCTCCCGACCACGGCGGACTCTCGGAGCAGACGCGGCTCGGCTGAACCTTTGCCGTGGCGGGGTGCCGGATGGGGTGCGGGGCTAGTGTCGCGAACATGAGCGATGACAGCACGGATGACCGCACTCCGGACGAAAGCCATGACGAGACCCAGGACGAGCCGATCATGCACGGATCGGACGAGGCCACCGACGACGAGAAGGCCGCCGGCCGCGACGCGCAGGAGCGTGCCGACGCGGAGTTCTACAAGGACAAGGACGCGACGAACGCGAACCAGTCCGATGCCGAGCCGAAACGCTCGACGTACGTGAACCCCTCGAGCAGCGAGTTCACGCACCAGGAGGAGTGAGCCCCCACCGCTCGCGGATGTAGGAGTCGACGAAGATGTTGGCGATCAGCGGGACGACCAGGAAGGCCACCAGGCCGATCGGCCAGACCTCGGTTCCGCGGAACACCAGCAGGGCGAGAATCGCGACCACACCGGCGATGATCGAGGCCAGGATCGCCCGGCGCTTGACGGCGGAAGACCAGTGCGCGCCGACCCCGATCATGACGAGACCGCCGATCCAGCCCAGCACCGGCGCCACATACCAGCCGGCGGTGAGGATGACCGCGGCGACGGTCGGGTAGGTTTTGGTGGGCGGCGGCGCCACGGCGACGGTGACGGCTTCGCGGCTGCCGGCGGTCGCATCGGCGGCGATGACCAGCGGATCGCCCAGTTCGGCGATCCTGGCCCGGGTCTCGGCGTCGCTGAGTCCGCTGAGCTCGTCGGCGATGTCGGCGACCATCTCGGTGCGGATACCGGCGGGCGCCGTGGCGAGAGCGGCGTCCAGCTCGGCGAGGTAGCTCCGGGCGATGGCGTTCGGGGAGTCGGGCGTGGTCATCAGACCGTTCCTTCCACTGGGGAGTGCTCGGCGGTGTCGGCGACAGCGTCGGTGTCGGTGTCGGTGTCGGTGGTGATCGCGTCGGGGTCGGTGGTGATGGCGTCGGTGGTGATGGCGTCGACGGCGGCGGCGAAGGGCTGCCACTGCGCGCGGAACTGCCGCAGCTGCATCCGCCCGTCGTCGGTGAGTGTGTAGTACTTGCGAGGCCGCGCGGAATCCGACTCGTCGGCGTGCGCCACGATGAGGCCCTGCGCCCGAAGACGGGCGAGCAGCGGATACAGCGTGCCGATGCTGCCGATCAGCCCGAGGTCGACGAGCCGCTCGGAGATCTTCCAGCCGTACGCCGGCGCCTGCTGCAGAAGGCCGAGCACGCAGTACTCCACCACTCCCTTGCGCAGCTGGGCGCCGACGTCACTTATCATGCATAACAACATATGCTGCATAGCCAGGTATGGCAAGCGGGACGCACCCGGCGTCTGCTGCGAGCGGATGCGCGTCGGATGCGGCCACCGGTGTCGGCGGCGCGACGTACTCTCGTGCCATGACCTCCCCCACGCAGCTGATCTTCGTGCACGGCGCCCTGGTTCGCGACGGCGCCTGGTGGTGGCAGAACACCGCCACCCTGCTGGCCGCGCGCACGGGCATCCGGAGCCGGTCCCTCGCTCTGCCCTCCTGCAGCGAGACGGCAGAGGGCGAGCCGGCCGGCGATCAGAGCGGCGACCAGGCCGGCGGGCTGGTGGCGGATGCCGCGGCACTGCGCCGCGCGCTCGACGACGCGCTCACGGCTGGCGGCGAGAGCTCGGCGATCGTCGTCGGCCACTCCTACGGCGGCACGGTCATCGCGGAGGCGGGGCGGCATCCGGCGGTGGGGCACCTGCTGTTCGTGTCATCGTATCTGCCCGAGGCCGGGCTGGCGCAGGGCGCGATCATGAGCGGTGAGCCCGATCCGGTCTCGATCGGCGACAACGGCGACGGCACGCTGAGCGTGGCAGGGTACGACGCCGCCTCGTTCGCGGCACGTTTTCTGCACGATGCCGACGAGACCACGCAACAGGAGGCCTGGCGGCGGGTCACCTCGCAGTCGGCGGCGGCCTTCATGACCCCGACCACGGCCGCCGGCTGGGAGGGCGTCGACTCCACCTACCTGGTCTGCACCGACGACCGCAGTACCTCCCTCGCGCTGCAGCGCGCCCATGCGGCCCGCGCCACGCGCTCGGTCGATCTGCCGACCGGGCACCATCCGTTCATCACCCGCTCCGACCTCGTCGTCGAGCAGCTCGAGGCGCTGCTGTAGCACTGCCGGTATGCGCTCGTGCTCCGCGATCCTGTCTGCTGTGAGCGGAACCCTCTGCCGGCACCGCGCCACGGGCGATTGGATGGGGTCATGACTGAGACGCGCCCCGACCAGAGTCCCGCCCGGCCGAGCGGAGCTCCGCGGCCCGAACAGCTCCGGCCCGAGCGGCCCAAGTCCGAACAGCTCCGGCCCGAGCGGCCCAAGTCCGAACAGCTCTGGCGCGTGCTCGTCGGCGAGCAGCTGCGCGAGATCCGGATCGGCCGCGGGGAGTCGCTGCGCGGGGTCGCGGGACGCGCACGCGTGTCACCGCAGTACCTCTCCGAGATCGAGCGCGGCTTCAAGGAGCCCTCCAGCGAGATCCTCGCGGCGATCGGCGCCTCGCTCGACACCACGCTGCTCGAGCTCACCAGCGGGGTGGCCGAGCGCCTGCACGAGTCGGCGGCACCGGCCGCCCCGGCAATCACCTCGGGCACCGCGGCAGCGTTCGCCCTCGCGGCCTGACGACCTAGGCTTGGGGCGAGAGCGCACCGAGAACGGAGGCACGCGATGGCGTCCTGGGAGAGCACACGTCCCTACTTCGAGCGGGCCGCGGTCGCCCACGTGGCGACGCTGATGCCCGACGGCTCACCGCACTCCGTTCCCGTCTGGGTCGGGGTCGAGGGTGACGAGCTGGCGATCTTCATGGTCTCCGGGTCGCGCAAAGACCGCAATCTGCAACGGGATCCGCGGCTCGCGATCTCGGTGACCCGGCCGGATGAGCCGCTCGACATGGCGACCGTGCGTGGAGTCGCCGTGCGGCGGATCGACGGCGCCGAGGCGATGCCCATCGTCGACCGCATCGCCCAGAAGTACACCGGCGGCCCCTACGAGCTGCGAGACGGCCTGACGGTGTTCCTCGTGCGCCCCGACACCTCCTGGTCGAACGACTACACCGCCTGATCCGCCCGGCCCCTGGCCCGCGTCGAATCCGCGCCTGGCAAGTCCCCGCCGCTCACGAGCCGGAACGCGGCTTCCGCCGTACGGTGCAGGTATGAGTACAGACGACACGACACCAGACGAGAACCCTCCCGAGGGCACCCAGGACGAGCCCGTGATGGCCGGCGCCGACGACGCCACCGAGCAGGAGAAGCGCGACGGGCGGCAGGAACAGGCCGAGGCCGACGCGAAGCGCGACGCCGCGCTCGACGACAGCGTGCGCAGCGTGCGCGCGGTCGGCGAGAACCTCGCGGGAGACGGTGGCCGCCATGAGTGACCCCCGCCCGCACGACCCCCGGCCCTCCGCGCCGCGCCCCGAGCACACCCCGAAGCCCGACGAGATCGACCCGATCGAGGGCACGGAGCCCGACGGCACCCCGGTGGAGAACCCCTCAGGCTGAGCCGGCCGGAACCACCGTGAGGCGCACACGAGGGCGGCCATCGGGCTCGCCCTCGTGCGTCTCCACGGCATCGAGCGTCACCGTGATCGCCACACGCGGCGCGAGGCTCGGCGCGAGCAGGCCTGTCGCGGGAGCGGGCATGACGGTCGCGGGAGCGGGCATGACGGATGTCACGGCCGGTTCGTGACGGGCGGACCGGGGCCGTCGCTGCCGCAGCCGTGATGCTGGAGCCATGGAAACCAGTGCCCTCCCCCGTTCCACGCCTCCCGCCTCGCCGGGCGCACGGCCCGCGGTCGCCGCCACCGGGCTCGTCAAGAGCTTCGGCGCGGTGCGCGCCGTCGACGGCGTCGACCTGACCGTCGCCCAGGGCGAGATCGTCGCCTTCCTCGGCCCCAACGGTGCCGGCAAGACCAGCACCATCGACATGCTGCTCGGCCTCGCCACCCCCGACTCCGGATCCGTTCAGGTCTTCGGCGAGTCGCCGCGCGCCGCCATCGCCCACGGGCTCGTCTCGGCCGTGCTGCAGACCGGTGGGCTGCTGAAAGACGTCACGGTGCGCGAGACGCTCGATCTCACCGCCAGCCTGTTCGCCGACACCCGCCCCGTCGACGAGGTGCTCCAGCGCGCGGGCATCGCCGAGATCGCCGAGCGGCGGGTCGGACTGTGCTCGGGCGGCCAGCAGCAGCGCCTGCGCTTCGCGATGGCCCTGCTCTCCGACCCGGGACTGCTCATCCTCGACGAACCCACCACCGGGATGGACGTCGAGGGGCGCCGATCGTTCTGGAGCGCCATCCGTGCCGACGCCGCCCGCGGGCGCACCGTGCTGTTCGCCACGCACTACCTCGAGGAGGCCGACGAGTACGCCGACCGCATCGTGCTGATGAGCCGCGGCCGCATCGTCGCCGACGGCACGACGACCGAGATCAAGAACCTCGTCTCGGGGCGGATCGTGCACGCCACCCTGCCCGGCGCCGATCCGGTCGCCCTCGCCGCCCAGCTGGGCGTCGACGAGGTGCAGGTGCAGGGCGAGCGGATCACCATCGGCACCAAGGACTCCGACGCCGTCGCCCGGTACCTGCTCACGCAGACCCCGGCCCGCGACGTGGAGATCACCCCGCAGAACCTCGAGAGCGTCTTCCTCGCCCTCACCTCGGACGGAGCATCCGCATGACCAGCACGACCTCGACCACGACGGCCGCCGGGCGCGCCCTCACCGACCGCGTCGACCTCCAGCGCCGGGTCCCCCCGTTCGGCGGCTTCAACCTCACCTACCTCGGCATCGAGCTGAAGCGCCGGCTGCGCAACCGCCGCACGCTGATCTTCACGATCGCGTTCCCGGTGGTGATGTTCGTCATCATCGGCCTCCCGCTCGGCGACCAGCCGTTGACCGGTACGCCGATCGCCGACGGCGGCCCTTCGGTCGCCGCCTACATCATGGTGTCGATGGCGATGTACGGCGCCATGATGTCGGCCACCCAGACCGGCG
Source organism: Herbiconiux sp. (assembly GCF_023264855.1). GTDB lineage: Bacteria > Actinomycetota > Actinomycetes > Actinomycetales > Microbacteriaceae > Herbiconiux. The sequence continues at coordinate 24,297 of NZ_JAHFUW010000033.1, forward strand.
CCGCCGTGGGCGTCGAGCGCGCCCAGGGCTGGAGCCGGCAGCTGCGGCTGACCCCGCTGAACCCGCTGGTGAACGTGGTCACCAAGATGATCGCCGGGATGGCCCTGGGCCTCCTCGCCGTCGTGGCGACCTTCGCGGCCGGTGCGATCAGCGGCGTGCAGCTCTCGGCGGCGGAGTGGATCGGCTCCGGTCTGTCCGGCTGGATCCTCGCCGGCGCGGTCTTCACCGCCCTCGGCCTGCTGGTCGGCTACCTCGTGCCCGGCGAGAACGCCGCGCAGATCACGAGCCTCGCGATCGTGCTGCTCGCCTTCCTCGGCGGACTGTTCTACCCGGTGAGCTCGATGCCCGACTTCATGCAGACGATCGCGGCCTTCACGCCCGTGTACGGCATCAGCCAGATCGCCCGGGCGCCGCTGACCGGCGAGGGGCTCGATCTGCTCTGGGTGATCAACGCCCTCGCCTGGCTCGTCGTCTTCGTCGCCGGCACCGTGTGGGCGTTCCGTCGCGACACGAAGCGGGTGTGAGACCGGTGCGGGCCCTGCCGGTGCAGGCCGCTGTCCTCGCCGCTCTAGGGTGATGCACGTGGATGTCTCCGAAGCCCCCCGGCACGACCGCCCCGTCGGGCCGGACTGGCCCATCCGGTCGGCGTCCGGCGGGGGCGGCCCGGTGCGGTCGATCATCTTCTCCCGTCGCGCCGCCAGCTGGTATTTCGGTGCCTCGATCGCCCTGATCTGGCTGATCAGCGTCGGCCAGGAGATCGTGCTGCAGTCCGGATCGGCGCTGGCGATGGCCGCCGGCCTCGCGCTGCTGGTCGTGTTCGCGATCGCGTTCCTCACCGGAGCACCCCTGGCCTGGTCGCTCCCGGCCGAACGACGGCTGCTCGTCTGCGCCGGACTGCTCGCGCTCTCGTTCGCGCTCTTCCCCTGGATCGGCTGGGGCGTGGTGGGCACCTGGACCTACGTCGGGGTCCTGGTCGGTGTCAGCGTGCTGAGCTGGCGCATCACCTGGCCGGTCATCCTCGGGCTGGGTGCGGTGGCCCTGCTCGCGGCCGGCCTCTCCGACGGCTGGTCGGAGGACATCCTGTGGCTGCCCGCGATCATCGTGTCGATCTCGCTGATGATGGCCGCCTTCGGGCGCACCACGGCGGCGATGAACCGGCTGCGCGACACCCAGGCGCAGCTCGAGGTGCTCGCCGTCGAACGCGAGCGCAATCGGGTGGGCCGCGATCTGCACGACATCCTGGGCCACTCCCTGACGGTCATCACGGTGAAGGCCGAGCTGGCCGGCCGCCTGATGGAGGCCGATCCGGTGCGGGCGCGGAGCGAGATCGCCGAGGTCGAGGCGCTGGCCCGCGGTGCCCTGGTCGACGTGCGGGCCACCGTCGCGGGCTTTCGCGGGGTCAACGTGAGCGGCGAGCTCGCTGCCGCACGCTCGGCGCTGGACGCGGCCGGGATCGACGCCGAGGTTCCCTCCTCGACCGAGTCCGTGCCGGCGGAGCGGCGGGAGCTGGCCGGCTGGATCGTGCGCGAGGGCGTCACCAACGTCATCCGTCATTCCGGTGCAGCGCACTGCCGGATCGTGCTGCGGGCCGATGAGATCGAGGTGGCCGACGACGGATGCGGCCCCGTCGCCGCCTCGGCGTCGTCGTCGGGCCTCGCGGGCCTGCGCGAGCGGGTCGAGTCGGCGGGCGCCCGGATGAGCGTGGGCCGCAGCGACCTCGGCGGCTTCAGCCTGCGGGTGCTGCTGTGAACCCCGCGGGTGACGCGGTGAGCGCGGCAGCTGGGGCGGCGGGTGCGCCGATCCGCTTGCTCATCGCCGACGACCAGGCGCTCGTGCGCGGTGCGCTCTCGGCCCTGCTCGGGCTCGAGGCCGACATCGAGGTGGTGGCCGAGGTGGGGCGCGGCGACGAGGTCGTCGACGCCGCCGCGGCGTCCCGCCCCGACGTGGCCATGCTCGACATCGAGATGCCCGGGATCGATGGGATCGAGGCGGCCGCCGCGCTGCGCACCGCCCTCCCGTCGTGCGCGGTGATCATCGTCACGACCTTCGGCCGGCCCGGTTACCTGAAGCGGGCCATGCGGGCCGGGGCATCCGGATTCGTGGTGAAGGACACGCCCGCGGCCCAGCTCGCCGACGCCGTACGGCGGGTGCGGCAAGGGCTGCGGGTCGTCGATCCGACGCTCGCCGCGGAGTCGCTCGCGCAGGGCGACTCCCCGCTCACCGAACGGGAGACCGATGTGCTGGAGGCGGCCAGAACCGGCGGGTCGATCGCCGACATCGCGCGGATGGTGCACCTCTCCGAGGGCACGGTGCGCAACCACCTCTCCAGCGCGATCGGCAAGACCGCCGGCCGCAACCGCGCCGACGCCGCCCGCATCGCCGAGCAGAACGGCTGGCTCTAGGCGCTGATCGACCCGCACCTAGGTCATGTCGCCCGTCGCCGGGATCTCGCCCGTCGGCCCGTAGCGCAGCAGCAGCGCGCCGTTCGCGGTGCTCGCGGCCGGTTCGAGCAGCCGCAGGCTCGCGGGCGGCCCGTCATCGGGGAACAGCCGCTTGCCGGCGCCCAGCACGATCGGGTACACCCAGAGGTTCAGCTGATCGAAGAGCCCCTCGGCCACCAGGGTGCGGGCGAAGTCGACACTGCCGATCACGTGCACCTCGCGGTGCCGGTCGCGCAGTGCAGCGATCTCGGCGGCCAGGTCGGGGCCGAGCAGCTGCGAGCCGTTCCAGCTCAGCTCGGGCCGGCCACGGGAGGCCACGTACTTCGGAACGGCGTTGAGGGTGCGGGCGATCGCGGTGTCGGGCCCGTCGCCCTGGTCTTGCAGAGGCCAGTACCCGGCGAAGATGTCGTAGGTGCGCCGGCCGAGCAGCAGGGCGTCCATCCGCCCGATGCCCGCCATCACCTGAGCACCCACGGCCTCGTCCATCACCGGCGCCTGCCAGCCCCCGAACGCGAAACCGCCCGAGGTGTCCTCCTCGGGCCCTCCCGGCGCCTGCATCACCCCGTCGAGGGTGCTGAACAGATCGATCTCGATACGACCCGGCCTGAGCTGTCCTTCCGTCGCGCGGCACCGCGTGACGCCAGGGTCGCAAGGAACCGCTCGCCCGGCAACGCCCGGCCACTATCCTGGACCCGCGGCCACGGCGGCCGCGGACACGGGGGTGGGTCATGGTGCAGACGGATGCGCGCACGAGCGGCGCCGACGGCCGGGTGAGCGGCGCACGAGCGCGCGCGGCCCGCATCTGGTTCGGCGGCATCGCCGTGGTGGTGGGCACCGCCCTGGTCATCCAGCTGGTGCTCGTGTTCACCGGTGGGCAAGACGTCAACTCGTTCCAGCCCACGAATGACCAGAGCCTCGGCGAACGCCTGTTCAACCTGTTCAGTTACTTCACCATCCAGAGCAACCTGTTCGTGCTCGGCACCTCGATCGCCCTCGCCCTCAGCATCCACCGCGACGGCCGGTTGTGGCGCATCCTGAGGCTGGACGCGATGCTCGGCATCATCATCACCGGTCTCGTCTACGACTTCGTGCTGGCCGCCCTCGTGCACCCCACCGGCTGGGCGCTGGCCGCCACCATCGGCTTCCACTACATCTCGCCCTGGGCCACGCTGATCGGCTGGCTCGTGTTCGGCCCGCGGCCCCGGATGGGCTGGCGCGTGATGGCGCTCGCCTTCATCTGGCCGGTCGCCTGGCTGGTGGGCACCTTCATCCGCGGGGCCCTCACGGGGTGGTACCCGTATCCCTTCCTCGACGTCGACCTGATCGGGTTCGGCGACTCGGTGCGCAACTCCGCCGTCATCCTGGTGATCGCGATCGGCATCGCCGCCCTGCTCACCGTGCTCGACAAGCGGCTGCCGGCGCTCGTGCGGGAGGCCCCGGATGCTCCTCCCACACCGCGCCGACGCGCTCAGCGGTAGCGCTTACGGTCAGCGGTAGAGCTCAGCAGTAGCGCGGAGCCGTCACGAATCCGTTGTCGATGGTGTTCGTGCCGCCCATGATCACGAGGTTCTCGAGGTCGTACGCCGTCGAGAAGATCGCGTCGGCCGTGGGCGCCGGGTAGCAGTCCGAGCGCACCAGGAACAGCGGGGCGCCGTACGCGGCCGCGGCCGGACCGGCCGAGAGCGCATCCGGGAACACCGCTCCCGACGCGATGAACACGGTGCTCGTCTCGGGCGGGAAGAAGCTGTTGTTCAGGTTCGCCGCCACCTCGAACCGGTCGGCTCCGTCGTAGCGTGCGGCGAACGAGACGGTGGCCCGCAGGTCGTTCTCGATCTCTTGGCTGACCGAGTTCACGCCGCCCGCGATGCTCGCGGCCTCGGCCCCCACCCGGCCGAGCAGCGCGCGGGTCGGGTCGTCGAGGCTCGTTGCGCCGCCGTTCACGAGCAGCACGCCGGAGCCGAAGCGGGCGGCCGCGGGCCCGGCGGCGAGGGCGTCGGGGAAGTTGCCGCCGGTGGCCACGAAGACGTCGGCGAAGCCGCCGCCCGGGCACGACGCCGGATCCGTCGCCCCGCCGGGCACGATGTCGCAGAAGGCGTAGTCGATGATGTTGCGCGAGACCTCGTAGCGGTCGGCGCCGGCGATGCGCAGGATGTTCGACTGGAGGGCCGCGAGCTCGTTGTACACGGCGTCGGAGATCGTGTCGACGCCCCCGACCACGACCAGCTTCTGCGGCTGCAGGCCGACGATGGTGGTGCGGGTGGCCGCCGGGATCGAGTCGTGCGACACCAGCAGCAGCCCGCCGTCCTGCTTCGCGGCGGCGGGCCCTGCGCTCAGGGCGTCGGGGAAGGTCTCGCCGCTCGCGATGTACAGAACGGGCACCCCGGTGTCGAACGTGTCGGCGGTGATGTTCGCAGCCACCTCGTAGCGGCTGGCTCCGCCGAAGCGGTAGATGAAATAGCTGCCGTCGTCGGCCAGGAAAGAGGCGTCGCCCTGCCCGGCCTCGGCCGGCGAGGCGGGCAGCGATCCCAGGGCGCCTCCCGACAGTGGCTCCGGTGCGACGCCGGACGCGTTCGCGGCGAGCGGCGACGCCACCAGGGCCGCCGCGGCGACGACGGCCGCGAAACCGATCGTGAGAGAGCGCAGCGCAGCGCGCGGATGCGAGGACATGGAACGGATGTGCATGGGGTCCCCCGGTTCTCGTCGGGGCGCACGGCCTCGACAACTGTGGCGTTCGACGAGCCTACGACATCCGCCGAGCGGGAATGCAACCCGCCGGCGGGTGCGTTGGACTGACGTATGAGATCGATCGTGTACTCCGAAACAGGCCCCTCCGATGTGCTCCGGCTCGAGGAACGGGCGGTGCCCGAGCCTGCGGCGGGCGAGGTGCGCGTGCGGGTGGCCGTTTCGGCGGTCAACCCGACCGACTGGAAGAACCGCTCCGGCGGGGGCGTTTCGGTCGACGGGCAGGCCGAGATCACGCCGAATCAGGATGGCGCGGGGGTGGTGGATGCCGTGGGCTCCGGCGTCACGGCCTTCGCTCCCGGTGACCGGGTCTGGCTGTTCCTCTCCGCCTACCAGAGGCCGACGGGCACCGCGCAGGAGTACACGGTGGTGCCCGCGGAGCGCGCCGTGAAGCTGCCCGACGCGGCATCCTTCGATCAGGGCGCCTCGATGGGCGTGCCCGCTATGACGGCCCATCGCGCGCTGACGGTGCACGAGGGCGGGCCGGCACGACTCGCACGCGGCACGCTGACCGGCCGCACCGTGCTCGTCGCCGGTGGCGCCGGAGCGGTGGGGCACGCCGCCATCCAGCTCGCGCACTGGGCGGGCGCGACCGTGATCACGACGATCTCCTCACCCGCGAAGGCCGCGCTCGCGAAGGCGGCCGGTGCCGACGTGATCGTGAACTACCGCGAGGAGGACGCGGCCGCCCGCATCCGCGAGGCCGCGCCCGACGGGGTCGACCTCGTGGTCGAGGTCTCCCCCGCCGCGAACGCCGAGCTGAACGCCGCCGTGCTCGCCAACCACGGCAGTGTGGCGGTGTACGCCACCGACGGCGGCGCTCACGTCACGCTCGACGTACGCCACCACTTCGCCCTGAACGTGCGCTACCAGTTCCTGCTGCTCTACACGGTGGGTCCGGATGCCCTGTCCGCCGCCGCGGAGGACATCACCGCCGCGCTGGCCGACGGAGCCCTCGGGGTCGGCGAAGACGCGGGCCTGCCGCTGACCCGGTTCCCGCTCGCCGAGACAGCCGCGGCGCACGATGCGGTGGAGTCGGGCGTGGTGGGCAAGGTGCTGATCGACGTCGCGGATCAGTAGACCGGCGGGCACGGTAGGTTCGTCGGCATGGAACGTGTACTGGGCATCGGCGGCTACTTCGTGCGGGCGCGGGATCCCGAAGCCCTGACCGCCTGGTACCGCGACGCCCTCGGGCTGGGCCTCGACGAGAACGGACTGTGGCATCCGGATGCCGGGCCCACCGTGTTCGCGGCGTTCGAGGCGGACACCGACTACTTCGGGCCGTCGGGGCAGGGCACCATGCTGAACTTCCGGGTGCGCGACCTCGACGCGATGCTCGCCCAGCTCCGCGAGAGCGGGGCCAAGGTCGACGAGCAAACCCAGGACTACGAGGGCATCGGCCGCTTCGGCTGGGTGACCGACCCGGAGGGCAACCGTATCGAGCTCTGGCAGCCCGCGGCGTGAGCGTCGTGCGGATCGGCGGCGTCGACCTGTATTCGGAGGTCGCCGGCCCGGAGCACGGCGAGCCCGTGCTGCTGCTGCACGGCGGGTTCTGCTCCCTCGAGTCGATGCGCCCGCAGGCCGAGGCGCTCGCCGGCTCGCACCGCGTGTTCGCGTTCGAGCGGCCCGGCCACGGGCGCTCGGCCGACATCGACGAAGAGTACTCGTACGCGCGGAGTCTGAGCGACACCCTCGGCTACCTCGATGCCCACGGCCTCGGCGCGGTGCACGTGGTCGGCTACAGCGACGGCGCCATCCTCGGCCTGCTGCTGGCGATGCGGCATCCGGAACGCGTGCGCTCATTGGTGGCCATCAGCGCGAACCTCGACCCCTCGGCGTTCACCTTCTCCGACTCGGCCGACCCGGAGACCGCGGTCATGCTCGCCCCGGCGCGCGAAAGGGCCCCGGAGGCGACGGAGGCGCCCCGCACGGTGGTCGGCGACGACCCCTCGCCCGATCCGCAGCCCGACGCCGAGCGGATGCTGTACGAGCGTCTCTCCCCCGACGGCCCCGCGCACGCCGACGTCGTGCTGGCCAAGCTCATCCGCCTCTGGACCACCGAACCGCACATCGCCCCCGCCGAGCTCGAGGCCATCGCGGCCCCCACCCTCGTCATGGCCGGCGACCGCGACACCATCCGCCCCGACCACACCCTCCGCATCGCGGCCTCGATCCCCGGCGCCCAGCTCTGCCTCGTACCCGGCACCACCCACTCCCTGATCGCCGAGCGCCCCGCCCTCGTAACCACCCTCTTGCAGGGCTTCCTGAGCACCCCCTGACCAGGACCGCCGATCCCCGACTCGCGGCACGAACGCACCACCGAGGTAGTCACCGGTCTCAGGCCGTACTCGACGACCCAGGGTGAGCGCGTGGCCGCGAAGCGACCGCACGCGAACACGTCGCCTCGCGCCGGGCAGGGACCGGCGCGACCGCGAGAGGCCCCTCGCCGAAGGCGAGAGGTCTCTCGCGCAGTAAGAGCTAGCTCTTGCGGAGCAGCCAGACGAAATAGGGGGCGCCGACGAGGGCCATCATCAGGCCGGCGGGGATCTGGGCGGGGGCGATGAGGGTGCGGCCCAGGATGTCGGCGACGCACACGAGCAGGGCGCCGAGCAGCATCGCCACCGGCACCGAACGGCTGTGACGAGAACCGACGAGTGAGCGCGCCATGTGCGGCGCGACGAGCCCGACGAAGCCGATCACGCCCACCGCCACCACACTGACGGCCGCGAGCACGGCGGCGATCGTGAGCAGGCCCAGCCGGGCGCGATCTCGCCGCACGCCGAAGATGCGCGGAGTGTCCTCGTCGATGGCGAGTAGATCGAGCTGACGGCTCAGGCCCAGCACCACCGGCGTCGCCACCAGCAGCACCACGGCGACCGGCAGCACATCGGGCAGCACGCGTCCGTACGTCGTGCCCGAGAGCCAGGTCAGGATGCGCGGCGTGTTCCACGGGTCGGAGCGCAGCAGCAGGAACGTCGTCACCGCGCTCAGGCTGTAGCCGCAGCCGATGCCGATCAGCAGGAAGCGGTCGGGCAGGAACCCGCCCTTCCGCGACAGCAGAGCGATCAGCGCGAACGTCCCGAGGCCCAGCCCCACGGCGGCGGCGATCAGCAGCGGGCGGCCTCCCGCAAGCCCCGAGGTCACGATGATCACCGCCCCGAGTCCCGCCCCGGCCGTGATGCCCAGGATGCCGGGCTCCGCGAGCGGGTTGCGCACGGTGCCCTGCACCACCGATCCGGCCAGCGCGAGCGCCGCACCGGCCAGGATCGCCGCGGCCACGCGCGGGGTGCGCTCGTCGAAGGCCCGCGCCACGAGGTCGGGGGCCGCGCTCTGCAGCCACAGCACGATGTCGCCCATCCGGAGCCAGAGGCTGCCCGCGAGCAGTCCCGTCACCGCCGCCGCGATCAGCAGCACCACCGTGATGCCCACCACGAGCAGGAACCGCCGCCGCGACCGGGAGCGGAAACCGCCCTGCGGCGCATCCCGGGCCGCCCCCGACTCGCGCAGCCGGCGGGCCAGCACGACGATCACCACACCGCCGAGCAGCGCGGTCGTCACGCCCGTGGGGATCGAGGTGGCGCTCTCGGCACCGAGCAGGCCGCGCACCACGGCGTCGGCGAGCAACACGAGCAGCGCCCCGAGCAGCCCGCTGGCGGGGATGAAGAGCAGGTGCCGGTTGAGCGGACGGATGCGCCCGGCCAGCAGGCGCGCGGCCACCGGCGCGGCGAGCCCCACGAACGCGATCGGCCCGGCGAGCGTCACCGAGATGCTGGTCAGCAGCGCCGCGAAGACCACAGCCAGAAGACGGGTCGAACGGATCGGCACACCCAGCGACACCGCGGTCTCGTCGCCCAGCCGCAGCACGTCCAGCCGCCGGGCCATCAGCAGCGACGCGATCAGCACCGCGACGATCACGGGCACGGCACGCAGGCCCGCGTCGATGTTGAGTTGCGACAGCGATCCGCTGCCCCAGGCGAACAGGCCCGTCGTGTTCTCCTTGAACACGATCAGCAGCATCGCCGTGGCGGCGTCGAGCGCCATCGCGATCGCCGACCCGGCCAGGATCAGCCGGGTGGAGGCGGTGCCCGCGGCGCTGCCGGAGAGCGCGAGCACCAGGGCGGCGCAGGCGAGACCGCCGATGAAGGCGACGCCGCTGGAGGCCCAGAGCGGCACGGAGAGGCCGAAGGCGGCCACCAGAGTGAGGGCGAAGTACGAGCCCGAGGTGACGGCGAGGGTGTCGGGAGAGGCGAGCGAGTTGCGGGTGACCGACTGCAGCAGGGCGCCGGCCACGCCCAGGGCGAAGCCGACGGCGACGCCGGCGAGCAGGCGCGGCAGGCGCGACCCGGTGAGGACGTCGGACACGGGCACACCGTTCACCGACTCGCGCGCGCCGAACACAGAGCGCAGCAGGGCGTCGACGCCGACACCGGAGGTGCCCTGCGTGAGATGCCAGAGACCGACGCCGACGACCGCGGCGAGAAGCACGACCAGCACGGCCACGCCGGACCCGGGCCGGCGCCCCGACGGCGCCGTGCCCGAGCCCTGCGGCGGCGCGATGCCGCCCGCCTCGCGGAGGCCGGTCACTCCCGGATCAGCCCTCGGTCAGCGCGGCGACGTAGGCGTCGATGGCCAGCTCGTTGGAGATCGGTCCACCCGCGCCCCACACTCCCGACGGGAACGGGTGCGCTCGATCCTGCTGCACGGCGGGGAGCGAGGTCCAGATCGTGCTCTTCTCGAGCTCGGTCACGTAGCTGTCGGCCGTGTCGTCGTTCGAGAAGAACAGGTTCGCCTCGCCGACCGCGGTGAGACCCTCGATGTCGGTCTGGGCGAGGCCGTAGGCCGGGTCGACGCCGCCGTTGCCGTAGGCCGAGTCGATCTCGTCGGTCCAGGCCGAGGTCAGGCCGAGCTGCTCGCCCAGTGCGGTGAACAGCGCGCCCTTGCCGTACGGACGGATGACGACGTTGCCGCCCTCGATCCAGCCGTCGAAGAACAGGAAGTCGGTCGTCGGCAGCTCGACGGTCGAGACGGTGGCCTTCGCCTCGGCGAGGTGCTCGTCGAACTCGGTCAGCACCTGCTCGGCGCGGTCGGTGCGTCCGGTCGCCTCGGCGATCATCTCGAAGACGCCCTTCATGTTCCCGATCGGGTCGGCGGCGTCCGCACCGATGGTGGCGAGCACGGGCACGCCGCGGCCTTCCAGCTGGGCGATCAGCTCGTCGTCGGCGCTGTAGGACTCGACGATGATCAGGTCGGGGTTGCTGCCGTAGAGCGCGTCCAGGTCGGGCTCTCCGCGGGTGCCCACATCCGTCACGCCCTCAGGGAGCGTCTCCGCCTTCACATAGGTGGCGTAGCCGGCCGCGTCGGAGACGGCCACGGGGGTGACGCACAGCGTGAGGGCATCCTCGATCTGCTGCCACTCGAGCACGGCGATCCGTTCGGCCGGCTTGTCGAGCTCGACCGTGCGGCCGAGGCCGTCGGTGAGTGACACCGGGCCGGTCGCCGTCGTGGTCGTGTCGGCGCTGCAGCTGTCGGAGGTGGGTGCGGCGACGGAGCCGGATGCGGGGTCCGCGACGGCGGTCGTCCCGCAGGCGGTGAGGGTGAGTGCGGCCGCGACGAGCGTGGCGGTCACCGCGGCGAAGCGGGGAGCGGTGGTCATGGGTGTCCTTTCAGGGTGGGGCGGGAGGCGTTGTGCCGGCCTAGGGCGTCGATGCGCAGGCGTCCGGTGCGCGGGTCGACCGCGACCTCGACCGGGATCTCGTAGACGGCGGTGATGTTCTGGGCGGTGAGCACCGAGACCGGATCGCCGGCGGCGTGGATGCGCCCGGCGGCCAGCAGCAGCAGCTCGTCGGCGATGCGCGCCGCGTGATCGAGGTCGTGCAGCACCACCCCGACGGCGACACCGTGGTCGTCGGCCAGTTCGCGCACCAGATCGAGCGTCTCCATCTGGTAGCGCAGGTCGAGGTGATTGGTCGGCTCGTCGAGCAGCAGCACACCGGTCTGCTGGGCCAGACAGGCGCCGAGCCACACGCGCTGCATCTCGCCGCCGGAGAGCTCCCCCACCGAGCGCTCACCCATCTCCTGAACACCGGTCAGCTGCATCGCGTGGTCGATCGCCGCGCGGTCCTCGGCCGACAGGCCGCTGAATCCGCGGCGGTGGGGATGGCGTCCGAAGGCCACCACCTCGCTCACCGTCAGTCCGTGCGGAGCGGGGCGGGACTGGGAGAACAGCGTCACCTCGCGGGCGAACTGCCGCCCGCTGAGAAGGGCGATGTCGCGTTCGACCGCTCCCGCTGCATCCTCGAGCACGATCCGGCCGGCGTCGGTCTTGTGCAGCCGGGCGAGCGAGCGCAGCAGCGTGGACTTGCCACTGCCGTTCGGCCCCACCAGCGCCGTGACCCGGCCGGGCCGGAGTCGCACCGACACCCCGTCGACGACGGTGTGCTTGCCGTAGCCGAGCGTCAGCTCGTCGCCACGGAGGGCGGATCGGGTTTCGGGCATCGAGACGTCATTCGGCTAGGCGACCTTGCAGTAAGGATTGCCTTACCTAAACCAGGTTAACGCGGCAGCGCGCTGGCTGCAATCCGGAACGGTGGACAGAGCATCCACGATTCCGGACATCACGGCTGATCGGCGTACGCCCCGGGTGTGGTGCCCATCACCCGGCGGAAGGCCGCGATGAAGGTGCTCGGATGCCCGTACCCGAGTTGGTCCGACACGGCGTGCACCTCCAGACCCTCGGCCAGCATCGCCAGACCGCGGTGGATGCGCAGCGCCTGGCGCCAGTGCGCGAACGAGAGGCCGGTCGAGCTGCGGAAAGCCCGGGTGATGGTGCGCTCGCTGATCCGGAGCTCCCCCGCCCAGGCCTCGAGATCGCGGTCGTCGCCCGGATCGGCGAGCAGCGCTTCGGCGATGGCGTCGATCCGCGGGTCGCCGGGCAGCTGCAGGGCGAGCTACCGCGCCGAGGGCTCGATCACGTCGAACACGACCGCTTCGGCGCGGGCGCGGGCGGCGCGATCCAGGTCGGCTCTCGCGAGGTGCAGCAGCACCGACTCGAGCACCGCCGTCATCGCGAGCACCGTGGGTGCCGGGAACGCGATCGGCGTGAGAGCCGGGTCGAAGAACGCCGTATGGAAGGCCCGTCCCGCGGGCAGCCTGCCGGCATGCACGACACCGGCGGGAATCCACAGGCCGCCTCCGTCGGACACCGTGAACACCCTGTCCTGCACGCGCGCGGTCAGCGCCCCGCCGCGCACCCAGACCAGCTCGTGCGCCGGGTGCGTGTGCGGAGACCACTCGACCGGCGCCGCGGGCGTCTCCGACTCGGCGACGATGGCGAACCCCTCGCGCAGTTCGGCCGGTGACGCGGCCCCGGGCCGCACCTCGGTTCCCGGCTCCCGCGGCCACGCACCCGACCCCGGCACTCCGGCCGCAGGTCCCCCTGCTCGCGCCGCGGTCATGCCGACGAGTCTATGACGGAGCGAGCCGCGCGTCAGGAGCGCAGGATGGAGGTCATCTTCTTACCACGGGCGACCTCGTCGACGAGCAGGTCGAGGTAGCGCACCTTCTGCATCAGCGGGTCGTCGATCTCCTCGACCCGGATGCCGCAGATGCGGCCCTTGATCAGCTCGGCGTTGGGATTGAAGGCGGGAGCATCCGCGAAGAAGTCCTCGAACGTGACTTCGTCGGCCAGCACCTTCGCCAGGCCGGCATCGTCGTAGCCGGTGAGCCAGCGGGTCACCTCGTCGACCTCGGCCTTGGTGTGGCCCTTGCGCTCGGCCTTGGCGAGGTAGTGCGGGTAGACGGCCGCCACGGGCGTTCCGAAGATCCGATGTCCTGCCATCCGACGCCTCACTCCCAGTCGCGGTTCGTGTCTCTAGGATATCAAGTCGCCTCACTTCGAACATTGACAGTTAGATGTCTAACGATTAGAGTTCTGAACATGAAAGAACCGGACTTCACCACCTCCCTCGAACTGCTGCGCTGGATCGGCTGGGCGCAGCGCAAGGCGGGCGAAGACTGGATCCGGGAGCGCGACCTCAGCCACGAGCAGAGCTTCGTGCTCGGCTACCTGACCCAGAACCCCGGCGCGATCCAGCGCGACATCGCCGCGATGACCCGCACGAGCGCGGCCAGCGTCTCGAGCCTCCTGCAGGGGCTCGAGCGGCGGGGCCTGGTCGAACGGCGAGCGGATGGCGAGAGCGCGCGCATCAAACGCGTCTACGCCACCCGGGCCGGCGTCGAGCTCATCTCCGGGTTCGACACCGCGATGGCCGGCACCGAGGAGGTCATCCTCGCACCGCTCAGCCCCGAGGAGCGGGCCACCCTGCACGACCTGCTGACCAAGATCACGAGCGTCATGCCGCGACCGACCCGGTAACCGGGCACCCCGCCCCTCTCCCCCGAGATCGCGTTCTCCACCCCTCGCCGTGCCGGCGCTCGCCGGCGCGCGCTCGAGCCTGCCCGGAAAGGAGCAGTCATGAGCACCACGAACCCCGAAACCTCCGGTACCGACACCCCGGGTACCAACCGCTGGTACCTCTCCGCCGCCCCGATCGTGCGGGCCCTCGTGCACCTGTGCGTGCCGATGGCCGCCGCCATGATCGTGGGCGCCGTCTACAACGTCATCAACGCCGGCTTCATCGGCTCGCTGCACGATTCCACCCTGCTCGCCGCGATCACCTTCGGCACTCCGCTGCTCGGTCTCGTGATGGCGGTCGGCGGGGTGTTCGGCGTCGGTGGCGGAGCGCTCATCTCGCGCCTGCTCGGCGCCTCCGAGCACGAACCCGCCCAGGCCGCTGAGATCAAGCGCGTCTCCTCGTTCGCGCTCTGGGGGTCGATCATCACGGGGGCGATCCTCGGTGCACTGGGACTGCTGTTCCTGCATCCGCTCGTCGCCCTGCTGGGAGCGGATGCGGCCGCCGTGCCGGCGACCGGCGCCTACGTGGGCGTGATGCTCGCCTTCGTGCCGGTGCTCGCCGCCGCGTTCTGCCTCGAGCAGATCGTGCGGGCCGAGGGCGCGGCCCGCCAGGTGATGATCGGGCTGATCGCCTCCACGGTCGCGAACGTCGTGTTCGACGTGCTGTTCATCCTGGTGCTGCACTGGGGGGTGGCCGGTGCGGCCCTGGCCCTGGGCCTGGCGAACCTCGGCGTGGTGCTCTACTTCGCCGTGTGGCTGCACCGGCACAGCGAGCACGTGAGCCTCGCGCCGCGCTGGTTCACCCTGTCGCCCGCCGTGCTGAAGCCCGTCTTCGGTGTCGGCTCGGGCGAACTGCTGCAGGCATCCTTCCTGATCGTGACCTCGCTCGTGCTGAACAACCTGGCGGCGGCCTACGGCGACGCCGCGCTGGCCGCCATGGGCGTGGCGGTGCGGATCGCCCAGGTTCCCGAGTTCCTCGTGATGGGGGTGACCCTCGGCATCCTGCCCCTGCTCGCCTACTCGTACGGCAAGGGCGACCGCGCCCGGCTGTACTCGGCGGTGCGGGTGTCGGCGATCACGGTGGGCGGGATCGTGCTGATCTCGGCCGGCGCCGTGTTCGCCTTCCGCGACCAGGTGTTCTCGGCCTTCGTGGCCGACCCCTCGGTGCTGGCGATCGGCGTGACCATCCTCACCGCGCAGCTCGTGGCGATGATCGTGAACGGCTTCGCCGGCCTCCTCACCTCGTTCTTCCAGGCCACCGGCCGCGCGGTGCCGGCGATCGTGATGTCGATGGCGCAGGGCGTGCTGTTCATCCCGATCGTGCTGCTCGGCAACCTCTGGTTCGGCCTCGCCGGAATCATCTGGTCGCTGACGGTCTCGGAGACCCTCGTCTTCGTCGTCGGCCTCGCGATCTGGTTCGCCACCCGCCGCGCCATCGACCGCGGCCTCGCCGAGGGCACCGCCGAGCGTGCCGAGGCCGCCCTCGCGGAGGCACCCGCCCCTGCCTGACGCCCACCCGCCCTGGCTGCCGGGTAGCGCGATCACGTGGACATCCCGCTCTTCGCACGCCATCGGCGACCTGGATGCTCGCATTCCCCGAGCGGCATGCGCTCGGGGATAGCGTGAGCGCACGATTCGGCACGAGCAGGAGGGAGCCCCTATGGATGCGCTCGAGATCACGCGACAGTACCTCGACCTGAGCAGCCCGCATGTGGCGGATGCGCTGGTGCGGCTGGGCGTGCCGGTGCGGGTGGGTCCGCCGCAGGTGCGTGCGGTCACCGCCGGTACCCACCTGGTCGGCCGCGCTCGGCCGGCGCGGCACTACGGCAGTGTCGACGTGTTCCTCGAAGCGCTCGAACGGTCGGCTCCGGGCGAGGTGCTCGTCGTCGACAACGGCGGGCGCACCGACGAGGCCTGCGTCGGCGACCTCATCACGCTCGAGGTGCAGCAGGCGGGGCTCGCCGGCATCGTGATCGACGGACTGCACCGGGACACCCCCGAGCTGCGCCGCATCGGGCTGCCCGTGTTCAGTTCGGGAACGTGCCCGGCGGGGCCTCAGCGGCTCGATGCCCAAGATGCCGACGCGCTCGTCTCCGCGCGGATCGGCGAGCACCTGGTCACCGAAGACGACCTCGTGATCGGCGACGACGACGGCGTGATCGTCGTTCCGCTGGCGCGCGCCGTGGAGGTGGCCGCGCTGGCCGCCGCCATCCGCGACACCGAGCGGCTGCAGGCCGCGCAGCAGCTGCAGGGTACCGGCCTGCGCGAGCAGCTGCGGTTCAGCGACTTCCTGCGGCTGCGCGAGACCGAGGGCACGACGTTCCGGCAGCATCTGCGTGCGCTCGGCGGTGCGATCGAGGAGTGACCGGCTCGCTCAGATCACGGGAGCCGGCACGATCGAAGCGGCCGCGCGCCGCTTCGCGCGGCGGCGCCGCACGGCGAGCAGCACGCCGAGCACCGGCAGCCCCAGCAGGTAGACCCAGAACACGACGATTCCGGCGACCCGCACGCCCGACGCCACGGCCAGACCGCTCTCGGCCGACTGCACGGTCTGCTCGGTGACCTCCGCCACGCTGCCCACCGGACCGTGGGCCACCGCGTGCGGCGGGTCGTCGAGCACGATCAGGAACGACAGCTCGGCCGGGTGATCCTCCGACGGCGGAAAGCCCCAGTGCTCGTCGCCGCCGACGGTGACGATCTCGCCGGCGCCGCCCGCGGCATCCGGGACCGTCACCTCGTACTGCCCGGTGTTCACCGGCAGGCCCGCGTTGGTCTCCACGCCCACGAACTCTCCGGTGAGCACGACGCTGCGCCCCACCGCGTTCTGCTGGAACGCCAGGCTCTCGGCCGCGTCGTCCTCCGCCCCCGCGAAGAGCGTGAGCGACAACAGCGCCGGCACGAACAGCACCCCGAAGATCAGCCACACCGGCCACGAGCGAGGCGGCAGACGGCGGGCGTCCGCACGTCCGACGGCGGAGACCTGGGCGGGGAGAGGTGGCAGGGACACGGTATCGACTCCAAGCAGAGCATCACGGCAGAGCATCCCGGCGGCGCGGTGCTCCGATCCCAGACTAGGTCGATCCACCCGAATCGGTGGTTCCCCGCGAACGGATGCGGCCGGCGGCCTCGCTACCGTCGACGCATGAGCGCAGATCCGAGCCTTTCCCCCGTCTCCCGTCGCGCCGTCCTGCGAACCGCCGCCTGGGCGGCACCGGTCGTGGCACTGGCCGCAGCGGCTCCCGCGGCAGCAGCCAGTGGGGCGACCACCTTCGCGCTCGCCCTGGGGCAGAATCCGCTCGTGATCCCGGCGCCGGCTCCGGTCTCCACCACCACCCTGAGCGTGCAGAACATCGGCGCGAGCACGGCATCCGGGCCCGTCGACGTCGTCATCTCGGGCATGGCTCCCGACGGCTTCACGGTCGGCGCCGTCCCCGGCAGCGGCTGGAGCAATACCGGCGGCACCAGCGACGACGAGCTCTCCTTCACCTGGAACGGCACCCTCGATCCGGGTGGGTCCAACGCGTTCTTCCTGGTCATCCAGTACCACGGCTCGAGCCCCCGTCCGGTCAGCGGGTCCCTGCTCATCACCCCGACCGATCCCGGCATCGACGCCGTCCTCCTGCAGATCCAGATGCCCGCCGACGCGACCTGACACCATAGAGGCTTGACGTGACACCACAGTGGTGTCACACTGGTGTCATGGACATCGGACAGTACGCCACCGAGCTGCAGCGCCAGCTGCTCGACTCGGCGGAACACGGATCGGCCGACACCCGCGCGGTGGCCGAGCGACTCGCGGCCGGCCTGGATGCGGCGACCCGGCTCGTGCTGCTCGACGCCCTGGCCGCCGCCGCCGGCGAGATCACCCGGGAGCTCGCTCCCGGGTCGGTCGAACTTCGGCTGCGCGGCCGGCGCGAGGTCGACTTCGCGATCGCCCTGCCGGCCGTCGAGGCCGAAGGTGACGACCGCGCTGCCGTCCCCGCCGAGCTCGACGACACCAGCACCTCACGCACGACCCTCCGTCTGCCCGACGCCCTCAAGGCGCGGGTCGACGAGGCGGCAGCCGCCGACGGGCTGTCGGTCAACACCTGGCTCGTGCGGGCGGTCTCCTCCGCCCTCCAACCCAAGCAGCGCCGCTCGGCGCAACGCTCCCTCCGCACCGGCGACGACTTCGCCGGCTGGGCACGCTAGCCGGCCACCCGGCCGGGGCACCCGCCTCACTCCCCCATCCGCTCTCCGCACCGCGACCGCGCGGCGGGTCACGAGCGCGCCTTCGAACAGCTCTGGCCGCCGCATCCGTTCCCGCAGCACTCCGCGCACCATTCACCCCAGCACTCCGAAAGGGAGGCGTCAGCATGCCCGAATACAGCACCCCCGAACCGATCGACCTGGCCGTCAACCTCCAGGTCGGCGCCCTCGACATCATCGCGAGCGACCGCCCCGACACGGTCGTCACGGTCGCTCCCACCAACCCGGGCAAGGCCGTCGACCGCCGCGGGGCCGAGGAGACGAAGGTCGAGTTCGACGGCCGGCGCCTCACCGTCACGGGTCCGAAGCCCCGGCTCAGCTGGATCGGCCCCACCGAGTCGGTCGACCTGCGCATCGAGTTGCCGGCCGGCTCGCGCCTCACCGCCGAGATCGCGGTCGGCGCCGTGCGCTCCACCGGGCGTCTCGGCGCCACCCGTATCAAAGCCTCGATGGGCCCGGTCGAACTCGAGGCCACGGGCGACCTCTGGCTGCGCGCCGGCCACGGCAACGCCTCGGTCGACACCATCGCAGGTGGCGCCGAGATCACCGCCGACCACGGCCAGCTCCGGATCGGCGCACTCGCGGGCGACGCGCTGCTCAAGGCCTCGCACGGCTCCATCCAGCTCGGCGAGACCGGCGGCGAGGTCGAGGCGAAGCTCTCCTACGGCGACCTCGAGATCACCCGGGCACTCGGCTCCGTCACGGCGAAGACCGCCTACGGCAGCATCCAACTGCGCGAGGTGTCGAGCGGATCGGTGCAGCTGGAGAGCGGATTCGGCCAGGTCACCGTCGGCATCCGCCCCGGCGTGCCGGCCTGGCTCGACCTGTCGTCGAAGGAGGGCCACGTGCGCAACGAGCTCGACGGCGACACCGCCGCTCCCGCTCCCACCGAGGAGACGGTCGCCGTGCGCGCCCGCACCCAGTACGGCGACATCACCGTGCGCCGCGCCCCGGCCCGCGCGCAGCTCTGACGCGCCCGCCCCGACACCCGCCTGAACATGCCCGCCCGCCCGTCCGCCCGACGCCTGACGCCCGACCGACCGACGACGACCCGCCTGAGAAGGGACACACCATGACCACCCCGGCCATCCGCCTCGACCGCATCCGCAAGTCGTACGGCACGCAGCTCGTGCTCGACGACGTCGACCTCACCGTGCCCGCCGGCACCGTGACCGCCCTGCTCGGCCCCAACGGGGCGGGCAAGACCACCACCGTGCACATCCTCTCCACCCTGGTGCGAGCGGATGCCGGCTCCGCATCCGTAGCCGGCTGCGACGTGGCGCACGACCCCGAGGGCGTGCGCGCCGCGATCGGGCTCACCGGACAGTTCTCGGCCGTCGACACACTGCTCACCGGCGAGGAGAACCTGCTGCTGATGGCGCGGCTGCGGCACCTCGGCGCCCGGCGCGCGAAGGCCAGGGCGGCCGGGCTGCTCGAGCAGTTCGACCTCGCCGATGCCGCCAAGAAGCCGCTCTCGACCTACTCGGGCGGCATGCGCCGCCGCCTCGACCTCGCCATGACGCTGGTCACGGCGCCCCGCGTCATCTTCCTCGACGAGCCCACCACGGGCCTGGATCCGCGCAGCCGTCACACCATGTGGGAGATCGTGCGCGGTCTCGTGGCCGAGGGAACGACCGTGCTGCTCACCACGCAGTACCTCGACGAGGCCGACGAGCTCGCCGACCGCATCGCCGTGCTCGACGGCGGCCGCATCGTGGCCGAGGGCACCCCCGACGAACTCAAGCGCCGCATCCCCGGCGGTCACCTCGAACTGCGATTCGCGGATGCCGCACTGCTCGACGCCGGAGCCCGCCTGCTCGAGACGGCCGGCCGCGACGACACCGCGCTCGCGCTGACCGTGCCCTCCGACGGCGGCGTCGCCGGTCTGCGCGGCGTGCTCAACCGCCTCGCCGACGCCGACGTCGCCGTGCTCGACGTCAGCATCCACACGCCCGATCTCGACGACGTGTTCTTCGCGCTCACCGGCAGCACGGCCACCGCAGGCCGAGCCGGCTCCCCCGACGACCAGGAAGGAACCGCATCATGACCGCTCTCACCGACACCCGACCTCCAGCCCCCGGCCCGGCACCGATCCCACCGGGCGGGCCGCACTCCTCGCACGTGCTGGCCGACTCGGCCACCATGCTGCGGCGCAACCTGCTGCACCTCATCCGCTACCCCGGGCTCTCGGTGTTCACGATCCTCGGCCCGGTGGTGATGCTGCTGCTGTTCGTGTTCGTATTCGGCGGCACGCTCGGCGCCGGACTGCCCGGGGGCGGGCCGTCCGACGGGCGCGAGGCCTATCTCGCCTACGTGATGCCCGGCATCCTCGCCATCACGATCGCCGGCAGCGCCGGCGGCATCGCCACCACGGTGGCCATGGACATGACCGAGGGCATCACGGCCCGGTTCCGCTCCATGGCCATCTCGCGGGCGGCCGTGCTGGCCGGCCATGTGCTCGGCAACACCATCCAGGCGCTGATCGCCGTGGTGCTCGTGCTGGGCGTCGGCCTGGCCATCGGATTCCGGCCGACCGCCGGACCGGCCGAGTGGCTCGCCGCCGCCGGCATCCTGACCCTGATCGCCTTCGCGATCAGCTGGCTGGGTGTGGCGATGGGCATGCAGGCCCGGTCGGTGGAGACGGCCAGCAATCTCCCCCTGGTGCTGCTGTTCCTGCCGTTCCTCGGCAGCGGCTTCGTGCCGACCGACTCGATGCCCGGATGGCTGCAGGGCTTCGCGCAGTATCAGCCGTTCACGCCGTTCATCGAGACGATCCGCGCGCTGCTGCTCGGCACGCCGCTCGGCTCGAGCGCCCTCTGGGCGATCGGCTGGTGCGTGGTGCTGATCGTCGTCGGCTACGCCTGGGCCCGCGCCCTGTACGAGCGCCGCTCGGTGCGCTGATCCGGGCTTCCCCGGGTCGGTTCAGCCGGCGCGACCGGCCAGTGCCGGGTACAGGGCCTCGAGCGGTCCGGAGAGGGCGCTCTTCACGTCGCGGCTCACCTGATCGGCGAGCACCTCGTGGTCGCCGGCCGCCACCGCGTCCCAGATGGTCGCCACGATGAGGGCGGGGTCGTTCTTCTCGGTGTCGAGGTGCGCGATCATCGGGGTGTCGGTGTAGCCGAGGTGGGCGCCGACCACGAGCGTGCCCTGCGGCGCCAGCTCGAGCCGCAGCGAGTTGGTGATCGACCACAGCGCCGCCTTCGACGCCGAATACCCGCCCGCCAGGGCGAGCCAGCTGAGCACCGAGTGCACGTCCACCAGCGCCCCGCCGCCGTTCGCGGCCAGCGCGGGTGCGAAGGCCTTGGCCACGCGCAGGGCACCGAAGACGTTGGTCGCGAAGACGGCTTCCACCTCCTCGACCGGGGTGGCGAGCAGAGCGCCCGATCCCCCGACCCCGGCGTTGTTGACGACGACCGAGACGTCGCCGGCCGCAGTCACCGCCGCCCGCACGCTCGCCTCGCTGGTCACGTCCAGCACCAGCGGAACCACTCGCGCATCCGTCCACTCCCGCGGGCTGCGAGCACTGGCGTACACCTTCGCCGCGCCGCGCTCGAGCGCCTGGCGCACGAACTCGCCGCCGAGTCCCCCGTTCGCTCCGGTGACGAGAACCGTACTGCCGTCGATCTGCATGGCGTCTCCTGGTGAGTCGTGGCCCGCTGCTCGGCGGACCTACTGAATTCGTGTTCCGAACCTAGCATGCTGGATCTAAGAACTGAACTCAGGTACGATCAACGGATGCTCGGCATCCTCGGCGGCGACGACCGCTGCCCCATCGCCCGTTCCCTCGACGTGCTCGGCGAGAAGTGGAGCCTGATGATCGTGCGCGACTGCCTGGCCGGATCGACGCGGTTCAGCCGCCTGCAGTCGTCGCTCGGCATCCCGCGCGAGGTGCTCACGGCGAGGCTGGCGTCGCTGGTCGAAGGCGGAGTGCTCGAACGGCACACCTACAAGCCCGAGTCGGGCCGATCCCGCGAGGAGTACCTGCTCACCGAAGCCGGCCGCGACCTGGCCGTGGTGCTCCTGGCGCTCGGCGGCTGGGCAGACCGGCATCGGCCGTCGACGCGCGAGCCTCTGCTGCGGTTCGTCGACGACACCGACGGCGAGACGATCGGGGCCGCGGCCGTGCACCGCGACGGCCGCATCGTTCCCCGAGATCGCATCCGGGCTGAGCTCGTGCCCGCTGCGTCCGCCTGACGCGAAAACGGCGCCGCCGCGTCCGTGCGGGCTCGTCAGGGCCACCCCATCAGCGCTTCCGCGTCAGGGCCACCCCATCAGCGCTTCCGCGTCAGTGCCGCCGGCCGATCTGGGCGAGTCGATTCATCCAGCGGAGCAACCGCCGGGTGCCGCGCCGGCCGACCAGGCCCTCGCTCACCGTGGGGAACATCCGGAACGTCAGCTGCGCCACCACGTCGCCCGCGGCCGCGTCGACCTCATCACCCGCGGGCGCCCCGATGGTCTTCACGGCCTGCTTGCGGATGTAGGCGAACAGGATGCGGCCCACGGCCGAGCGCTGCATCTCGCTGATCGCCGTGTCCAGCGTGTAGGCCCCCGGAACCGCGGCCAGGTTCGGCGGAAGCGCCCGCCCGAGCAGCCGCGCGAAGTCGTCGGCAGGAAACCCCCGCTCGACCGAAGGCGAGACGTAGGCTGCTATCCCGCCACCGGCCTGCATAGCGGCGGCCGCGTTCGACGCATCCGCCGGCGAGTTCGTCGCCGCATCCGTCTCACCCGCACCGGCGCCGGCACCGGCGCCGGTGTCCACCGCCTCCAGGGTGATCGATCGCCGCCAGAGGATGTCCCGGGACGACCTGCCGAGACGCAGCTCGAACGCCCCGGGCTCGAACTCCCACCCGTGCGTGGCGGTGTTCCAGAACGAGAAGTCCCGCGGTGTCAGCTGCAGCACCACGTCACCGGAGCCGCCGGCTTCGAGCGTCACCTTGGCGAACCCGCGCAGTTCCTGTTCGGGTCGGAACACCGAGCTGACCGGGTCGTGCACGTACAGCTGCACCACCTCCGATCCACCCCGATCGCCCGTGTTGGTGACCGTCAGCCGCACCTCGATCCCCGCCGAGTCGTCGCTCACGACCGTCGGCTCCGACCAGGAGAAGCTCGTGTACGACAGTCCATGCCCGAACGGGAAGGCAACCCGCTCCCCCACCGAATCGAAGTAGCGGTACCCCACGTAGACGCTCTCGCGGTACTCCGCGGTCGCCGGTCCGTTGTGCAGCCGGGAGGCCGGATGCTCGGCGTAGAGCGCGGGGAAGGTCTCGGCCAGCCGGCCCCCCGGTTCCGTCCCGCCGAGCAGCACCTCCGCCATCGCACTGCCGCCCGCCTGACCGCCCAGGTACCCCTCCACGATGGCCGGAACGCGTTCCCGCCAGGGCAGCTCGACGGGCGAGCCGTTCTGCAGCACCACCACGGTGTTCGGGTTGACGGCCACGACGGCGTCGACCAGCCGATCGTGCGCTTCGGGCAACCTCAGGTGTTCCCGGTCCACCCCCTCGGTCTCGAACGTCTCCGGCAGCCCCACCACCACGATCGCGACCTCCGCGCCCCGGGCGAGCGCGACGGCCTCGGCGAGCTGCTCCGCGGTCGAGTCGTGCCGGGTGCGGTCGTAGCCGGGCGCATAGCCGACCATCGGCTCGCCCGACGGCACATCACCCGCGCCCAGAGCATCCGCAGCACCCGCGACCGCCCCGCCCGCAGCGGCCCCGCCCGCACCCGCGTCATCCGCCACCACACCGCCGGCACCCGCCACCGCACCACCGGCACCCGTGCCATCCGCCACCACACCGCCGCCACCCGCGTCATCCGCACCGGGCCTACCCACACTCGCCGGCAGCGCCGCGCGCAACGCATCGAGCAGCGTGTCCACGCGCGTCGGCACCACGTGCGAGCTGCCCGCGCCCTGGAACCGCGGCTCCTCGGCGAGGGCCCCGATCAGCGCCACGCGGGCGCCCACCCCCGGTACGCTCACCCCCGGCACGGAGAGGGGCAGCACACCCCCGTCGTTCTTCAGCAGCACCGTGCCGCCCGCCGCGGCTCGCCGGGCCAGCCGATGGTGCTCGGCGTGATCCGGTTGCTCCGCACCGCCGGCCGCCGCCGCCCCGTGCCGGTGCACCAGCTCGACGATTCGTCGCGCCGACTCCTCGAGCGCCTCCCTCGGAAGCCGCCCCGACCGCGTGGCCTCGAGCACGTAGCGGTCGTCGCCGCGCCCGAGCCCGGGCATCGCGAGGTCGCTGCCCGCCGGGATCGACACCGTGCGGTCCCAGGTGGCGCCCCAGTCCGACACCACCACGCCGTCGAAGCCCCACTCCTCCCTCAGCACGCCGTTCAGCAGCCAGGGATTCTCGCTGCAGTGCTCACCGTTCAGCCGGTTGTAGGCGGCCATCACGGTCGCCGGATGCTCGTTCCGCACGATCGGCTCGAAGCTCGCCAGGTACAGCTCCCGCAAGGCCCGCTCGTCCACGATCGCGTCGATCCCGTAGCGCCGGGACTCGGTGTTGTTGGCGGCCAGGTGCTTGAGCGAGGCGCCGACCCCGGTGCTCTGCACGCCCCGCACCCAGGCGGCGCCCATCCGCGACGAGACGGCGGGGTCTTCGGAGAAGTACTCGAAGTTACGGCCGCCGATGGGCGTGCGCTTCAGATTCACGCCGGGCCCGAGCAACACCGCGACGCCGTGAGCGGCCGCCTCCCGCCCGAGAGCGACGCCGATCTCGCGCACGAGCTCCGGATCCCAGCTCGCACCGAGCGCTGCGGCTGTGGGGAAGCAGGTGGCCGGATGCGAGTCGAACATCGACATGCCCGAGCCGTCGTGCGGCTTGCGTACCCCGTGCGGTCCGTCGCCGAGCCGGATCGAGGGGATGCCGAGCCGCGGCACGGCGGTGGTCGTCCAGGCGTCCGCCCCGGCGGTGAGCGCCACCTTCTCGGCGTCGCTCAGCCGCGCGACGAGTTCGGCGGGGGTCATCTCGGTCATGTCCGTCCATCGTAGAACTCCCACGCTCTGCCAGACTGACGGTATCGATCGCGCCGCACCGCATCATCCGCGGCCGTCGCCGTTGCCCCACCGATACCGACCCGAACCGACTCCGCCCACCCAGAGCCGAAGGACGCCGCCGTGACCGACTCCCCCACTCCTCCCACCGTCTCGATCGTCATCCCCGCCTACAACGAAGAGGCCGGCATCCGGCACTGCCTGGTGGCCGCGATCGAGCAGACGGTGGCCGCCCACGAGATCATCGTGGTCGACAACAAGTCCACTGACGGCACGCGTGCGGCCGTCGAGGCGATGCAGGCGGCGTTCCCGGACGCGAACATCCGCATCGTGGTGCAGGATGCCGAGCAGGGCATCACCCCCACCCGCAACGCGGGCTTCGACGCGGCGACCGGCACGGTGATCGGCCGCATCGACGCCGACTCGGCGCTGTCGGCGAACTGGGTCGAACAGGTGCAGCTCGCGTTCGCCACGGGCGACTTCGTGGCCGCCAGCGGCCCGGTCGAGTACTACGACATGCCGATGCGCGCCTTCGGCCACCACGCCGACGACACCTTCCGCAAGCTGCAGGTGAAGCTGGCCGGCAAGTACGTCTTCCTGTTCGGCACCAACATGGCCATCACCAAGGAGGCCTGGCTGGCCGTGCGCGACGACGTCTGCCCCGACCGCGAAGACCTGATGCACGAAGACATCGACCTCGCCGTGCACCTCGCCCTGAAGGGCCTGAAGATCGGCTACGTCTCGGCGATGGTGGTCGGCATGTCGGCCCGGCGCCTCGACTCCGCGCCGAAGGACTACCTCTACTACGTCGAGCGCTTCAAGCGCACCTACGACGCCCACGGCATCCGGGATCTGCGCCTGCTCGCCCCCATGGCGGTGTTCCTCGGCATCTACCCCGCCCTGCACGCCGGCCGCCGCCTCACCGAGCGCCGCACCGCCCAGCAGTGGGGCGGCGTGCCGAAGTCGGTCGCGGCCGCCGACGCCGACTGATCGGCCACCGGGGGTCGCTTGCACAGGCGCGCCCGTTGCGCAAGCGGGCGGCGGATGCCGTGGTCGGGTCCAGGCTGTGAGTCGGGTCATCGAGGGGACAGCCGTATGCACAGCGATCGCCGCATCCTCTCGCGCGGCCGGGCGTTCCGGGCGATCAGCTCGGTGCTCCCAGATGCGCCCGTGGTGGTGCTGCTGCACGGCATCGGCGCCTCGCACCGTTATCTGAGCCATCTGCACGCCGAGCTGACGCGCACGTGCACCGTCCACTCCGTCGATCTGCCCGGCTTCGGCGGCCTGCCCAAGTCCGCCCAGGCTCCGGATGTGCCCGACATGGCCGGCGCCCTCGCCCGCGTGCTCGACCGCCTCGGCGCACGGGACGCGGTCGTCGTCGGCCACTCGATGGGTGCTCAGTGGGTGGTGGAGACCGCCGTGCAGCGCCCGGATCTCGCCCGGGCGGTCGTCGCGATCGGGCCGGTCTCCGATCGCGAGCACCGGTCGCTGCGGGCGCAGGGGGCCGCTCTAGCCCTGGACATCCTCGGCGAGCCGCCCCGTGTGAACACCGTCGTCTTCGCGGACTACCTGCGCTGCGGGCCGGTGTACTTCCTGCGTGAGGCGCGCCCGATGATCCGCTATCCGATCGAAGACCGCATCCGCGAGCTCGCCGCGCCGTTGCTGGTCATCCGGGGCGGCGACGACCCGATCGCCGGCCCCGCTTGGTGCGCACTGCTGAGCGAACGGGCCGTGCGGGGCACGCTCGTCGAGGTGCCCGGTCACCGGCACGTCGTGCAGCACACGGCTCCGCGCGAGGTCGCGGCCGCCGTCCGCACGCTGATGTCCACGATCCCCGCCGCATCCACCCCACCGAGGAGCGCACGATGAGCCACGAGAAGAACTCCGGCAAGAAGAAGTACCGTGACGCGAACGCACATCCGCGCCCCCGGATGCCCAAGCGCGCCTACGAGAAAGAACTCCGCCGCCTGCAGATCGAGCTGGTGAGCCTGCAGCAGTGGGTGACGGCATCCGGTGCCCGGGTGCTGATCATCTTCGAGGGTCGCGATGCGGCGGGGAAGGGCGGGGCGATCAAGCGGATCATGCAGTACCTCAACCCGCGGACCGCGCGAGTCGTCGCCCTGCCGCAGCCGAGCGAGCGGGAGAAGGGGCAGTGGTATTTCCAGCGCTACATCGAGCGTCTGCCGGCCGCCGGCGAGATCGTGCTGATGGATCGCTCCTGGTACAACCGGGCCGGTGTCGAGCGGGTGATGGGCTACTGCACCGACGAGCAGTACGAGCGTTTCCTGCGGCAGGTTCCGGTGGTCGAGCGGATGCTGGTCGACGACGGCATCATCGTGCTGAAGTACTGGTATTCGGTGAGCGACACCGAGCAGGAGAAGCGCTTCCGCCGTCGCCTGAACGACCCGATGCGCCGCTGGAAGCTCTCCTCCACCGACCTGCTGTCGATCACCCGATGGGAGGACTACTCCCGGGCGAAAGACGCCATGTTCGAGCGCACCGACATCGACGAGGCCCCCTGGTGGACGATCGAGAGCGACGACAAGCGCTCCTCCCGCATCAACACCATCCATCACCTGCTCAGCCGCATCCCCTACGACCACCTCGACCCCGAGCCCGTCGACTTCCCGGATCGCCCCGGTGCCGTCGACGCCGACCGCCCGCCGCAGAACGGCCACCGCTTCGTCCCCGATCACGCCGCCGCCGTGGCCTGAATCCCGATGTCGGTGGGTGCTGATTGACTTATTCTCATGAAGCAGTCGAGGGTGGTGTTCACCGAAACAGGCGAACGGTCACCGCATCCCGCTCCCGCCCGGGGCCCGCGCCCGGTCGCGCCTGCCTCCAGATCCAGGGTGTCGGGGTTCGGGTCGGTGTTCGCGCACCCATCCCTGCGGGACCGGCTCGACGAGCTTCTCCGGATGCTCCAGGACGACGAGCGGGACATCGCCGCGATAGAGGCTCGGCGGGCCCGGCACCTCGCCGAAGCCGCCGCGATCGCGGATCAGATCGCGTTGGCCGAACCCGGCGACGACGTCGACGGAGCACCCCCACCCCCGGTACGGGCCAGTCTCGGGCGGGACTCGT
>NZ_JAHFUW010000034.1 GCF_023264855.1 Herbiconiux sp.
CACCCGCTCGATCGGCTGATCGAGCCAGTCGAAGTAGCGGCGCTGGATCTCGTCGGCGAGCCAGCCGCCGTACGAGGTGCCCTGGGCGCCCTGCTCCACGATGAGCACGCTGTTGGTCTTGGTGATCGACTCCCCGATGGTGTCCCAGTCGATCGACGCGCGGTCGAGCCAGCGCAGGTCGATCACCTCGGCGTCGATCCCGGTCTGCTCCACCGCCTCGAGCGCGTGCCGCACCATGGAGAGGTAGCTGATCACGGTCACGTCCGAGCCGGTGCGCCGCACCGCGGCCTGGCCGGGCGGGATGATGTAGTCGAGGTCGCCCTCGGGCACGCGGTCGGCGGTGCCGTAGAGGTCGACGTGCTCGATCACGAGCACCGGATCCTCCAGCGCGAGCGCCGCGTTCATCAGGCCGACGTAGTCGGCGGCGTTCGACGGGGCGACGATCCGCCAGCCGGGGCTGGTGGCGAAGATGCCCGCCGGGTCCATCAGGTGCTGCGAGCCGTAGCCCGAGCCCATCGCCACCTTCGTGCGCAGCACGAACGGTACGGGGGTGTCGGCGCCGAACATGTGCCGCGCCTTGCCGATCTGGTTGAACACCTGGTCGGCGGCCACCCACATGAAGTCGGGGTACATGAACTCCACCACGGGGCGGAACCGGCCGTCCAGTGCCAGACCCGCACCGAGACCGGTGAAGGCGTTCTCGCTGATCGGGGTGCCGAGCACGCGGCCGTCGGTCAGCGCATCCGAGCCGTACTTCTTGGCCAGACCCCTGGTGGCGCCGTTCGTGCCGCCGTTCAGCCGGTGCACGTCTTCGCCCATCACGACGATGCGCGGGTCTTCGGCCATCCGCCGGTCCATCACGCCGGAGACGGCGTCGACGAACTTGAGGTCGCGCCACTCGCCCTCGTAGGAGGCGGGGTCGGCGACGGTCAGTTCGGCGAGCTCGCTCGCGTCGCCGCGCACGCCCACGTTGACGTAGCCGGGGTCGGGCCAGAGCGAGGGGATGATCCGGCGCTTGCCGTCGGAGTCGGGGTCGGCCTCCACGAGCTCGGCGACGGCGGCGTTCATCGCGGCCTTGGCCTGCTCGCGCACGGAGACGACGCCGGCCTCGTCGATGAGCTTGAGCGCCATCATCTCCTTGGCCATCCGGTCCAGCGGATCGCGCGCCTTCCACTGCCCCTCTTCTTCCTTGGGGCGGTAGCCGAAGGCGCTGCCCGGGTAGGGGCCGTTCTGGTGGAAGAAGCGGTAGACCTCGGCCTCGATGATGGCGGGGCCCTCGCCCGAACGCATGCGCTCCTCGGCGGCCTTCATGGCCAGGTGCACGGCCAGCGGATCCATGCCGTCGACCCGCCAGGACGGGATGCCGAAGCCCTGCCCGCGCACCGAGAACCGGGTGTCGGCGGTGATCTCGTCCGACTTGGTGGAGACCGCGTACATGTTGTTCTCGATGAAGAACATCACCGGCAGCTTCCACGCCGCCGCGAGGTTCATCGACTCGAGCACCGAGCCGATCTGGGCGGCGCCGTCGCCGAAATAGTTGATGGTGATGTCGCTGGTGCCGGAGTGCTTCTGCGCCCAGGCGTTGCCGGCCGCCATCGGGGCGCCGCCGCCCACGATGGCGTTGGTGCCGAGCGCGCCCGCCTCGAACCACTGCAGGTGCATCGAGCCGCCGCGGCCCGAGCAGTACCCCTGCGCCAGGCCGAGGATCTCGGCCAGGGTGCGCTGCAGCACGGCCTGGATGGGCTCGGTCACGGCTTCGGCCGGGTCGATGACGCCGCCCGAGACGTGGGTGAGTGCCTTGGCGAGGAACTGGTGATGGCCGCGGTGCGAGCCGTTCACGGCATCCGCCGACGACAGCCCCACGATCGACCCGACCGCGCCGCCCTCCTGGCCGATGCTGGAGTGCGCCGGGCCGTGCACGAGGCCTTCACCGGCGAGCTCGAGCACGGTCTCCTCGAACGCCCGGATGAGGTGCAGCTCGGCGAGCATGGTGCCGAGGAGCTGCGGATCAGCGGCTTTCCAGTCGGCGGGCGTCGTCGTGAGCTCGTGCCACGGGACTCCGGTCTGCAATCGGCGCAACTTCGGCATCTTCGCCATTCCTTCCGCGGGGACGCGCGGGGCGCCCAGGTCGTTGACTGAACGATACGAGGGATTGAATCCAATTTCAACCCCGACGGCAATTCATCCTGGCTTTTTGGTCTCGCTGATCCGACAATGGATACAATCGAGCCACCAAGGAGGATGGATGAGCCACGGAATCCCCGGTGCGCGCGGAGTCGACCACATCGGCTTCACCGTGCCCGATCTCGATCAGGCCGAGGAGTTCCTGGTGGGCGTTCTCGGCGCGACGCCGATCTACACCCTCGGCGCCAAGCGATCCGACGACGACTGGATGCAGACCCACATCGGCGTGGATCCCCGCACCGCGATCACCGAGATCCGCTTCTACCGGCTCGGCAACGGCTCCAATCTCGAGGTCTTCGGCTACGACGCCGCCGGCCCGCAGGCGCCCCAGCCCCGGAACAGCGACATCGGCGGCCACCACATCGCGTTGTACGTCGACGACATGGACCTGGCCGTCGAGTACTTGCGCTCGCACGGGGTCGAGGTGATGGGCGATCCGACGGCGAGCAAGCAGGCCGCCGAGGGTCAGCGATGGGTGTATTTCCGCAGTCCCTGGGGCATGCAGTTCGAGCTGGTGAGCTTCCCCGAGGGCAAGGCCTACGAGAAGGATGCGCCGGTGCGGCTGTGGCATCCGGCCCATCCGGCAGAATGACCCCGTGACCCTCGAGTTCAACACCCACGGCGCGGCGGGCGCCCGCGTCGCCGCCGAGCTGCGCGACGCCATCCTGGCCGGCGAGTACCGGCCGGGAACCCGCATCCGGCAGGAGCACGTGGCCGAGCGGCACGGCGCGAGCCGGGTGCCGGCCCGCGAGGCCCTGCGCCTGCTGGAGGCGGAGGGCCTGGTGACGGTGGTGGCCAACACCGGCGCCTGGGTGGCGAGCCTCAATCTGCGCGAGTGCGAGGAGATCTACCAGGTGCGCGAGCGCCTCGAACCGCTGCTGCTGCGCTACAACGTGCCGCTGCTGGACGAGGCCGGCATCGACCGGCTCGAGCAGCTCGCCACCGAGATGGAGAACTCCTCCGACATCGAGGCCTTCCTGCGCCTGGACCGCGAGTTCCATCTCTCCTGCTACACCGCCGCCGACACCACCATGATCGGCGACACCGTGCTGCGGCTGTGGAACCGCACGCAGCCCTACCGCCGCGCCTACACCTCGGTGTTCCGCTCGGAGGGCGACCGCAGCGCGCACCACGAGCACCACCTGCTGGTCTCCGCCATCCGCCGGCGCGATGCCGACGAGGCCGAACAGGTGCTCGCCCTGCACATCCGCCGCACCCGGCTGGAGCTGGCCCGCCACCCCGAGATCTTCGACCCCGTCGCCGACGCCCACTGAAGCGCCCGCCCCTCCCCCGCGAGGCGCTGCGGGGAGCGCACGATCACGACGGAACCGGGGCGCTGCTCTCCCGCACGATCAGCCGGTGCGGCGCCACCACCTCGACCGCCTCGCGGTTCGGATCGTCGATGCGTTCGACGATGCGCGAGACCGCCTGGGCGGCGATGAACGGGGTGTCGAGTGACACCGTGCTCAGCGACGGCCGCGAGAACCGGCCCTCCTCGATGTCGTCGATCCCGACGATGGCGATGTCGTCGGGCACCCTCAGGCCGGTGTCGAACACGGCGCGCATCGCGCCCATCGCGAGCAGATCGGAATAGCAGAAGATCGCATCCGGAGCCTCGTCGGCGGCGAGCAGCTCGCGGGCGGCCTCGTAGCCCTCGGCGCGGCTGTAGTGCGCCGCGGGCCGGGTGAGTTCCGGCACGAAGTCGAGCCCGGAGTCGGACAGCGCCTGGCGGTAACCGGCCGAGCGCTGCTGCGGGGTGGCGTAGTCCTCGGCCGGCTGCGTGCCGAGGGCGCCGATGCGGGTGCGACCCGATTCCGCCAGGTGCCGCACCGCGTCATAGGCGGCCTGCACGTTGTCGATGGCCACGTGGTCGAACCGGCCGTCGAAGTCGTGCTCGCCGAGCAGCACCAGCGGCATGCCGCTCTCGCTGTTCATCTCGCGCAGCTCGGCCTTGGTGACCAGAGGACTGAACAGGATGCCGTCGAAGAGCATGGTGCGGTCTCCCCCGGTCAGCAGTTCGCGCTCGCGCTGGTGGTCGTGCCCGGTCTGGTCGATCATCACCCGGTAGCCGAGCTCGCCGGCCGCGTTGATCACGTCGCGCGCGAGCTGACTGAAGTACGGCACGTCGATCTCGGGCACCACGAGGGCCAGCACCCCGGTGCGGCCGGTGCGCAGGGTGCGTGCGACGAGATTGGGGCGGTAGTCGAGCTCGTCGATGGCCTTGAGCACGCGGGCACGCATCCGGTCGCTCACGTGCTCGTAGCCGCTCACCACGTTCGAGACGGTGCGAATCGACACGCTCGCCCGCTCGGCGACGTCACGGAGGGTTGCCGGCATCCTGTCGCCTCCTTCGGACTCGGTTCAGGATGCCGCCAGCATAGCGTTTGCATCGTGAGCAAACGCAGGCTACTGTTTTGCTTACGTTGGCAAAACGCACCGTCACAAAGGAGTGTCCCTTGCACAAGCACCTGCCTCGAGCGGCGACCCGGGCCGCCGCGCTCGGCCTCGCCGCCGCCGTCGCCCTCGGGCTCACGGCCTGCGGCCCCGACATCGGCTCGGCCTCTCAGACCGACGCCGCCGCCGACCTGCTGCAGCTTCCCGCCGAGGAGTCACCCTCGGGCGAGATCACCATCTGGGACAGGTCGGGCGACCTGTTCGAGGTGTTCGACGAGGCCATCGCCGCCTTCAACGAGAAGTACCCCGACGTCACGGTCAACCACGAGTCGGTCGACATCGATGCGAAACTGCAGAACACGCTGATCACGGGCACCGACGTGCCCGACGGCGTCTTCCTCGACGACGCGAAGATCGCCGGGCTGAGCGACTACCTCTGGGACCTCTCCGACGTGCTCGCCCCCTACTCGGAGGAGATCGCGCCGCAGAAACTCGACGTCAACTCGGTCGACGGCGGCATCTACGGCGTGCCCTTCGACTCGAACCCGGGCCTGCTCTACTACAACGCCACCGCGCTCGAGGCGGCCGGCATCGATGCCACCGCCATCACCACCTACGACGAGCTGCTCGACGCGGCGCGCGCCTACAAGCAGGCGGTGCCGAGCGCGGCGCCGATCCACCTCGAGCAGTCGCCGTTCCTCAGCCAGCTGCAACTGGAGATGTACGCCAGCCAGCTCGGCACCAGCCTCGCCGATGCCGATGGGCAGCTGCGGCTCGACAGCCCCGAGTACGAGCAGATCCTGACCTACCTCGACACCGTGCAGCAGGAGGGCCTCGGCACCAGAGCCGAATACCTCGGCCCTACCGACATCGCCGAGCTCGAGAACGGCAACGAGGTGTTCTACCCCTGGGCCATCTGGTTCGACTTCGCCCCGCAGCAGCTGCTGACCCAGACCCAGGGCGACTGGCGCGCCATGTCACTGCCCGCCTGGGAGACCGGTGGCGCGCGGAGCGGCGCGATGGGCGGGTCGTCGTTCGCCATCCCGAAAGACGGCGCGAACTCCGAGCTGGCCGCCCTGTTCTACAGCTTCCTGATGTTCGACGAGTCCGGCTACAGCGCCGTCTGGGGCCCCAGCTCGGTCTACCCGACCGGACTGAACACCTCGATCCCGAGCTACCAGCCCGCCGCCGACCCGAGCGCTCCCCTCTTCGAGCCGGTGCCCGCGCTCGGCGACCAGGACCTCTGGGCCGTGGCCACCGAGGCCGGAGCCGAGATCCCGGCGAGCGTGCCGACACCCTCGTGGTGGGCCGGAGCCGTCGACTACCTCGGCACGAACCTGCAGCGCATGCTCGACGGCGAACTCACGCCGGCCCAGGTGGTCGAGCAGTCGAGCGACGAGATCCAGACCAACCTGATCGACCGGCAGTAGGGGCGGGCGCAACCATGACCGTGATGACCGCCGCGCGGGCCCGGCGCAGACTGGCTCCTTATCTGTTCGTGCTCCCGTTCGTCGCGGTGTTCATCGCGTTCAGCATCTACCCGCTCATCTTCACCGCCCGCCTGAGCTTCACGAACTGGCGGGGATCGGGTGCGGCGGAGTGGGTGGGCTGGGACAACTACACCTACCTGCTCACCAGCCCCGGCTTCTGGAACTCGCTCGCCAACTCGGGTGTGCTCTGGCTGCTGATCATCCCGGCGCAGCTGGTGATCGCCCTGATCGCCGCGGTGCTGCTCGACAACGCGAAGCTGCGCCTGCGCGGCTTCTACCGGGTGGCCTTCATCGTGCCCTTCGTCACTCCGCTCGTGGCGGTGGCGCAGATCTGGGTGGTGGTCTTCGACACGAACTACGGGGCGGTGAACGGCCTGCTCGGCCTGGTGGGGCTGCCGGACATCGGCTGGCTCACCACGAGCGAGTGGGCCAAGCCGACGCTGGCCCTCCTGTTCCTCTGGAAGACGACGGGGTTCATCATCATCATCCTGTTGTCGGGGCTGCAGTCGATCGACTCCTCGGTCTACGAGGCCGCCTCGCTCGACGGGTCGAGCCGGGTGCGCACGCTGTGGAGCATCACCGTTCCGCTGCTGCGGCGCACCATCATGTTCGCCGTCGTGCTGCAGACGCTCGCGGTGTTCCAGATGTTCGCGGAGCCCTTCGTGGTGACCCAGGGCGGACCGTACAACTCCACCACGACGGCCGGCTACTACCTCTACAACCACATCACGCGCGCCGACCTCGGCACCGGAGCCGCCAACTCCTTCCTGCTCGTGATCGTCGTCATGGCGCTGTCGCTCGTGTTCGTGCGGCTGCTGCGAGCGAAGGACTGACCGGATGACCGCACTCACCACTCCTCGCGCCAGCGGCCGGCGCAGCCGGCCGGCCATCGGCTCGCAGCTCTTCCTGGTGCTGCTCACCGTCGCGTTCCTCGCCCCCGTGGTCTGGGCGCTGCTGTCGGCCTTCAAACCGGCCAACGACATCATCCGCTCGCCGCTGCTGTTCGACCCGTCGACGTTCACGCTCGACAACTACACGGCGATGTTCCAGGACGTGCCGATCGCCTCCGGTTTCCTCAACACCGGCATCGTGCTCGTCTTCAAGGGCGCGATCACGCTGTTCTTCGCCCCGCTGGCGGCCTTCGCCTTCGCGAAGTACTCGTTCATCGGCAAGAACCTCATCTTCGGCGCGGTACTGATCAGCCTGATGCTGCCGACCATCGTGCTGATCATCCCGCTGCTGCTGGAGATGAAGGAGTTCGGCTGGGTGAACACCTACCAGGCGCTCATCCTGCCGGGGGCCGTCGACGCGTTCGCCATCTTCTGGATGCGGCAGGTGATCAGCGCCGTGCCCGACGAACTCCTCGACGCGGCACGGGTCGACGGCTGCAGCGAGTTCGGCATCTTCTGGCGCATCGTGCTGCCCGTCATCCGGCCGGGTCTCGCGGGGCTCGCCGTACTGACGGTCATGAACATCTACAACGACTTCGTCTGGCCGGTGGTGATCGCCTCGTCGGAGCGGATGGCGACGCTGCAGGTGGTGCTGTCGACCCTCTCCCAGAACATCACCGGCAACCGGATCGGTGCCGACTACGCGACCGTGACCGGCGAGCTGCTCGCCGCGAGCTCGGTCGCCCTCATCCCGCTGCTCGTGCTCTTCATCGCACTGCAGCGCCATTTCATCAACGGAATCCTCGCTGGAAGCGTGAAGGGCTGAACCAGAATGACCATCGCGACAGACATCGCAACCACCACGACCTCCACCCCGATCGTCGCCGTGCCGAAAGCCGAGTACCCGAGACCGGACCTCGACCGCTCGGAGCGCTGGCTCAGCCTGAACGGCGAGTGGGACTTCTCGAGCATCGACGGCTCGGCCCGCATCACGGTGCCGTTCGCCTGGGAGACGCCCGCCTCGGGCATCGAGCGCACCTGGCTCGAGGCGGCCACGTACCGGCGCGTGCTCTCGGTGCCCGCCGACTGGGAGGGCGCACGAACCGTGCTCTGCTTCGGTGCCGTGCACCACAGGGCGACCGTGTCGATCGACGGCACGGAGGTGGGAACCCACGTGGGCGGCTACACCTCGTTCGAGTTCGACGTGACCGAGCACGTGCGGCCCGGCCGGGATGCGCTGCTCGAGGTGACCGTGGAGTCGCCGGCCGACAAGCGCTCGATCGTGCACGGCAAGCAGCGCTCGATCCCGCGCGACGACTACGACGGGGTCTCGTTCACCCCCACTTCGGGCATCTGGCAGAGCGTATGGATCGAGGCCCGCGGCCGGAGCTACGCGCGATCGGTGACGCTGCGAGGTGATTCCCTGACCGGCATCGACGTCTCCGTCGACGTGGCCGGCGACCGGTCCGCCGGAGTGCCGGTGCAGGTGCGGGTCGTCGGCGGGGAGGAGTCGCTGGCGCTGATGAGCGGGCCGGACGGCGTGGCGGCAGGACGGCTCGACCTCGAGACGCCGCGTCTCTGGTCGCCCGAGCATCCGCATCTCTACCGTGTGCAGGTGACGGTCGGTGAGGGCCCGGGCGCCGATCGGGTCGTGGCCACCACGGGGCTGCGCTCGCTCGAGTGGCACGACGGCCAGTTGAGGCTGAACGGATCACGGCTCTATCTGCGCGGTGTGCTCGACCAGGGCTACTGGCCGGGTACCGGCCTGACCGCGCCGAGCGATGAGTCGCTGCTCGCCGACCTCGACCTCGCGCGGGAGCTCGGGTACACGATGGTGCGCAAGCACTTGAAACTCGAGGAACCGCGCTGGCTGCATCGCGCCGACGAGCTCGGGATGCTCGTCTGGGCCGAGCCCGCCGCCCCGAGCCGCTTCAGCCCCGAGGCGGCCGGGCTGTTCGAGGATCAGCTGGAGCCGATGGTGCGGCGTGACGGCAACCATCCGTCGATCGTGGTGTGGGGACTCTACAACGAGGAGTGGGGGCTGGACTGGGACATCCCGGGCAGCCGCCGACGCGCTGAAGCCGCCACGCACGCCTACGACACGATGGCCGCTCTCGACCACACCCGGCCTCTGGTCGAGAACTCGGGCTGGGCGCACGTGAAAAGCGACCTAGTGGACTGGCACTACTACGAGCCCGACCCGGCCACCTGGGCGTCGAGCGTGCGAGACCTCGCTTCCGGGGCGCGGGAGGCGTTTCCGGTGAAGCTCGGGCCGGACTTCGTGGTCGACAAGAGCCTCTACGGCTCACCCGACTTCCCGCGCAACGGGGTACCGCTGCTGAACAGCGAGTACGGCGAGGGATACACGAGCCTCGAACGCGCCTGGCATCTGCGCTGGCAGACCCAGGAGCTGCGCCGGCATGAACGCTATTCGGGGTACGTCTACACCGAACTCGCCGACGTCGAACACGAGAACGCCGGACTGCTCGATGCCGAACGCCGCCGGAAGGACTGGGGCGGATTGCGCCCGGCCGACATCAATGCCGACACCATGCTGGTGATCGACCTCGTGCCGCGGGCGGCCGGCGCCGACATCGACGTGCCGGCCGAGCCGTTCGAGCTGACCGTGCACGTCTCGCACCACGGGCCGGAGCCGGTGGCGGGGCACCTGCAGGCCCGATGGATCCCGGCGGGCTCACCCCTGCCCGCGTCGCTCACCTCGCCGACTTCGGTGGCCGTTCCGGCGGTCGAACCGTTCGTTCTCGGCGAGCCGGTCAGGCTGTCGATCGAACCGCCCGTCGCCGCCGCTCGCCTCGCTCTGCACCTCGTCGACGAGACGGGAGCGGTGCGGGCGCGGAGCTTCATCGACGCGGCCCCCGTGGAGGAGCCGAACCGCCGGGGCGCCCGCCCCGCGCCCGCCCCCTGAGGCGAGCCCTCGAGTCGTGGCGCGCGTCTCCTGCCAACGCGGCGCGCGCCACCCTGAGGTCACTGTCCCGCGCAACCCGATCGGTCGAGCACGGCCGTCCGGCCGCTCGACGAGCCTCAGGGCACCACGATCGGCGTGATCTCGGTGCGGTCACGGGCCGCGGCCAGCGTCTCACCGATCGCGTCGAGCGGGCGGAGGCCGCCGAGCATCGCCTCGACGTCGACCGCGCCGGATTCGAGCATCGGCAGGAAGCGGGCGAGGTCGCGCGCCATGTCGAGCCGGCCGCTCTGCGAGCTGCGCAGATCCCGCCCGCGCAGCGCCAGGTCGAACAGCGGCAGCTCGACAACGGTGTCGCGGGCGACATACGACGTGAAGGTCGTCACCCCGCCCAGCCGGGTCATCGCGAAGGCCTGCTGCACCGCCGCGACCGAGCCACCGGCGTCGAAGCCGAAGTCAGCCCCGCGGCCGGCGGTGAGCGCGCGCACGGCGTCGAGCGGATCGCCGTCGGCCGGGTCGATCACGTCGGTCGCGCCCACCCGCGCGGCCAGGTCACGCCGGGCGGCGAGCGGCTCGACGGCGATGATGCGCTCGGCTCCCAGGATGCGGGCGGCCTGCACCATCCAGAGCCCCTCCTGCCCGCAACCCACCACCACGACCGAGCTGCCGGGCGTCACCCGGGCGACGTTCACGACAGCGCCCATGCCCGAGACGATGCCGCAGCCCACCATCGCCAGCCAGGCATCCGGCAGATCGCTGTCGACCGGGAACACCTGGATGTCGCGCATCACCGTGTGCTCGATGTAGGTCGCCGAACTCCCCGGCGCCCGCACCTCCCGCCCGCCCTCGAGGGCGCCGATCACCGGCGCCGGCACGAACAGGCGCTCGCACTGGTCGATGCGGCCGCTGCGGCACCAGAAGCACTCGCCGCACTCCGGGGTCGCCGTCACGATCACGCGACGCCCCGCGCGGTGACGCGATCCGGCCCCCGTTTCCAACACCGTGCCGACCGCCGCGTGACCGAGCACGACGGGATACGGATCGGGATCGAGCGCCGGCAGCCCGGTGTCGCCGCGCAGCGCGATCCAGTCGCTGTAGCAGAAGGCGCTGGCGTCGATGCGCAGCATGGCCTCCTCGGCCGCGGGGTCGCGCAGCAGCACGGTCTCGATCTGGAACTCGGTGGCGCCGCGATGCGCGACAGCGGCTCGGACGGATGTGGGCACGGTGCCTCCAAGGGTGCGGGCGGCCCCCTACGGGCCGCAGGTCACAGGACGGGTTCGGGAGCGGCGGCGGCGGCGCGCCGGCGCGAGGCGGCCATCGAGCCGAGGCCGGCGATCGCCACCGCGACGACGGCGAGCGCCGCGCCGAGCACGGCGGTGGGGGTGAGCCCGAGTGCGTCGACGGGCACCAGGAGGTCCAGCAGCACGGCCGCGATCGCCTGACCGGCCGCGATGCACAGGATGGCGCTCAGCACGCCGATGGTGCGCACGGTCAGCGCGGTCACCACCCCGATGGCCGCGCCGAGCGCCCCGCCCAGTGGCGCCCACGGCGGCAGCGCGGAGAAGTCGATCGGGTGCAGCAGCAGCGAGACGACGAGCGCTGCGGCCACGAAGACGCCCGAGATGAGGAAGTTGATCACCGACATCACCGCGAACTCGCCCGTCACCACCACCAGCCAGCCGTTGGCGGCCTGCTGCAGCGCGATCAGCACGCCGGCGATCACGACGACGGGGATGACCAGCACGTTGCCGAGGTCGAAACGGCCGACGGCGCCCACCAGCACGGCGAGCACGGCTACACCCAGGCCCACCGAGCGCAGCAGGTTCAGCGAGCGGCGGCCGCCAGGCCCCAGGCTGAGCGAGTCGGCCAGCACCGAGCCGACCAGCTGACCGAGCGTGACCGCCACGGCCACGGCCACCACGCCCACCTCGGGGGTCACGGTGATGATCGTGAGCACGGCCGCGAACCCCATCAGCCCGCCGAGGAACCACCAGCGGCGCACCTCCGTGCGACGCTGCCGGAGCGAGCGGACGGCCCGGGGGAACGCCCCCATCGCACCGGCCACGACCAACGCCATGAGGAGCGCCGTGCCGTGGTTGACGGCCGTGGCGAGCACGGGCGATCCGGTGGCCACGCTGACGTGACCGTTCGCCGAGGTCTGCACGGCCACGGCGGCGCCGGCGGCGAGGGTCGCCGCCGTGGCCAGCAGCGGCGAGGCCTTCACATCAGCGCCCGGGCGAGCACCGGCAGGTGCTCCACGCCGGGCTGCATCTCCCCGCGCTCGATGCGGTGGGCGAGCCGCACCACCGCCGTGTTCACCGGGGTCGCGACGCCGAGCTCGCCGCCGCGCAGCATCACGTGGCCGTTGAGGTCGTCGACCTCGCTGTGCCGGCCCTTGCGCCAGTCCTGCAGCACGGTGGTGGTGGCGCCGGGCACCACGAAGCCGGCGAAGAGCTTGTCGGTCATGATGTCGACGACCCGGTCGGGCTCGGCGATCTCCTCGGCGCTCAGCCCGAAGATCGGCAGCACCGGATGCCCGGCCGCGGCCCCCACGGCGAGCGCCTCGTTGCCGGCGGCCACCATCACGTCCCGGAAGCCCGGCGTGTGCAGGGCGTCGAGCATGGGCAGGCCCAGCACGGCCGAGGTCACCAGCAGGGTGCTGTTGCTCACCAGCTTCATCCATTTGGCCGCCTCGATGTCGTCGAAGCGCTGCACGGTGCCGGAGCGCCCGAGCAGCTCCTGCACCTCGCCGATGCGCTCCACCGGTCCGCCGGGCAGCGCGCCCACGGCGAACCAGGAGCGGTCGACCCCGGTGTGCCGGTGCACCACGCCCGGCTCGTCCATCGTGGCCGAGCACTCGATCACGGCGCCCAGGGTGCGCTCGGCGCCCACCACGTCTTCGATCACCCCGGCGGTCATGCCGTTCTGCACGCCCACCAGGAGGCCGTCGTCGGCGAGATGGGGACGGATGAGCTCCGCCGCCCAGCGCGAGTCGTAGGCCTTCATCAGCATCAGCACCACGTCGAAGGACTGCTTCAGCTCCGCCACCTCGCAGAGGTGGATGACGCGCGGACGCACCTGCTGCTCCTCGGCGGGCGTGATGATGCGCAGCCCGTCGGCCCGCATCGTCTCCACGTGCGCGGGCCATTGCTCGATCAGCAGCACGTCGTCCCCCGCCCGGGTGAGGTCGGCGCCGATCGACGCCCCGTTCGCCCCGGCACCCAGCACCGCGATCCGTTTTCCCGACATCCAGCCGCCTCCTTTGGCGCTGTAGAAAATACAGCATTGATGTACATAGCCCACGATATAGGCTGGTAATCTGGCTCAACCAGCCCGAAGTGTAAATTGATGCTGGACAGCCCAGCGTCTTTCTGGACAGGCCGTCATCTCATGACAGCACCCTCAACGTAGAGAGCAGAGAACGATGATCCTTCACATCGCCGCATTCCGATGGAAAGACGACGTGACCGAGGCCGACGTGGCCGAGCTCACCGCCGCGCTGTCGGAGATGGCTGTGAACATCCCCGAGATCAAGTCGTACACGGCCGGTCCGAACCTGCACCTGCGCCCGGCCGGCTCGGACTACGGGGTCGCCGCCCTGCTGGAGGACGCCGCCGGGCTGGACGCCTATCTCGACCACCCCACCCACCTCGCCGTGTACGAGAAGTACCTCGGCCGCATGCTGGCCGAGCGCTCCGCCGTGCAGCTGCCGATCAGCGAGGGATCGTTCGCGTGAGCGGGATGCGCGCCGCGGTGCTGCACGACGTGGGCGACCTCCGCGTCGAGGACCGCCCGGTTCCGCAGCCCGGCCCCGGCGAGGTGCTCATCCGCGTCGCCGTGTGCGGGGTGTGCGGCAGCGACGCGACGGAGTTCGGCCGCGGCCTGGTGCTCGCCCGGCCGCCGGTGACCCTCGGGCACGAGTTCGCCGGCGTGGTGGAGGCCGTGGGCGAGGGCGTCACCGCCCCGCCGGTCGGTGCCACCGTGGTCAGCGGCGCCGGCATCTCGTGCGGCGAGTGCAAGCCGTGCCGCCAGGGCCGCACCAACCTGTGCCGCACGTATTCCACCATCGGCTTCCACCACGACGGCGGCCTCGCCGGCTACGTGGTCTCCCCCGCCGCCATCACCCTCGACGTGAGCGACAGCGGCCTCTCGCCGGACACCTTGGGGCTCACCCAGCCGATGGCCATCGCGGTGCACGCCGTGCGGCGCAGCGGGCTCGCGGCCGGTCAGGATGCGGTCATCGTGGGTGTGGGCGGCATCGGCGCCTTCATCACCGTGGCGGCCGCCGCCACCGGAGCACGCGTGCTCGTGGTCGACCTGAACGACGACCGGCTCGAGCTCGCGACCCGCCTGGGCGCCTCGGAGACGCTGAAGGCGGGAACCGATCCGCTCGCCCAACGGCTGGACGAGCTCGGCATGGACGTCGACGTGTTCTTCGAGGTGAGCGGATCGGGCCCCGGCCTCAAATCGGTTCTCGAGGCCGCCCGTCCCGGCGCCACCATCGTGCCGGTCGGCATCCAGCGCGGCGAGCCGGAGCTGCCGCTCGGGCGCTGGACCCTCAACGAATACACGATCCTGGGCACGGTCGCCCACGTCTTCGCCACCGACTTCCCCGAGGCGGTGCGCCTGCTCGGCACCCGGTCCGACTGGTCGGACATCGCCGGCGAGGTCATTCCGCTCGATCGATTGGCCGAGGATGCCCTGCAGCCCTTGCTGGAGGGGCGCTCCGCGCAGATCAAGACGCTGATCGACCCGTGGGCCACCGACTCACGACCCGCGGTGCACTCCCGCGCCTGACTCCGTCAGGCCGTGAGCTCGTCCATCGCCCGCAGCACGTCCACCGCGGAGCCCGGCTGACCGCCGGGCGACGCGGTGCTGCTCTGCGGCGCGTCGGGCAGAGCGGAGTTCTGCTGTCGCCGGCCGAACACGAACCAGATGCCCTTGGCCGGCACGGAGCCCCGGTTGGAGTACAGGTGCGGCCGCACCGAGTCGAACTGCAGCGAGTCGCCCGGATGCAGCAGGTGGGTGTCGAAGTCGAGGTGCAGGGTGAGCTCGCCCTCCAGCAGGTAGGCGTACTCGAAGCCCGCGTGGCGCATCAGCTTGTCTTCGATCGAGCTCGAGGCGCCGGGCTCGTAGGTCACCAGGAGGGCATCGACCGGGCCGCCCGCGCCGACCGCCAACCGCTCCCAGCGCACGCCGTTCTGCATCTCGATGACGGGGTTCTCCGCACGGCGCTGCACGTCGGGCAGCGCGGGCCCGGTGTGCCCGAACATCGGCGCCGGGGCATCGCCGACCGGGGCCATGCCGACCAGTTCGTCGAGCGAGACGCCCAGGTACGTGGCGAGGGCGTAGAGGGTGGCGACGGAGGGCTGCGTCTTTCCGATCTCGACCTGCGAGATCAGCGACGCCGAGACGCCGAGCGACTGCGCCACGCTCCGCAGACTGAGACCGCGTTTGGTGCGCGCCTCGCGCAGGCGTGCACCGAGACTGTCCGGCATGCTGGCTCCCAACGAACTCATCCGACCGGAAGCACCGTCGTTTTCGTCGATTCTTCCGCCGGAATCCATTGTAGGGCCCCGGAGGCCGTGTTGTAGTGTTAAGCATGACTGTACGCGCGTAAAGTGCGAAGGCACCATCCGATCTACGAGGAGGACTCGATGAAGAGCACCGGAACCACCGGCACGAACGCTGTCGACTGGGAGGCGCGGATCGACTTCGACCGCCTGCGCGACGAGCGACTGGCCCGTCTGAAGGCGGAGCTGGACCGCTCCGAGCTCGGGGCGGTGCTCGCCTTCGACTTCTCGAACATCCGCTACATGAGCTCCACCCACATCGGCACCTGGGCGATGGACAAGCTCATCCGCTTCTCGCTGCTGACCCGCAACACCGATCCGGTGGTCTGGGACTTCGGATCGGCCGCGAAGCACCACAAGCTCTACAACCCGTGGCTGGACACCACCACGGCCGAGATGGACGCCGACCCCAACGCCCCGCACGAGGGCGCCAAGCGTCCCCGCCTGGAGTCCGGCGCCCGTGCCGGCATCTCCACCCTGCGTGGCGCCTTCCCGCCCGAGGCCGAGATCGCCCAGGGCGTGGCCAAGAAGATCAAGCGGGAGCTGGAGAAGTTCGGCCTGCAGAACCAGCCGCTCGGCGTCGACGTGATCGAGCTGCCCATCCTGTTCGCCCTGCAGCAGGAGGGCATCACCGTCGTCGACGGCCAGCAGGTGTTCATGGAGGCCCGCCGGGTGAAGACCCACGACGAGATCCGCCTGCTCACCCAGGCCGCCTCGATGGTGGATGCCGCCTACGAAGACCTCTACCGGTTCCTGCGCCCGGGCGTGCGGGAGAACGAGGCCGTGGGCCTGGTCGCCAAGACGCTCTACGACCTGGGGTCGGAGTACGTCGAGGGCGTCAACGCCATCTCGGGCGAGCGCTGCTCGCCGCATCCGCACGTGTTCTCCGACCGCCTGATCCGCCCCGGCGACCCGGCCTTCTTCGACATCCTGCACAGCTTCAACGGCTACCGCACCTGCTACTACCGCACCTTCGCCGTGGGCTCGGCCTCGAGTGCACAGCGCGACGCCTACACCCGCGCCCGGGAGTACATGGACCGCGCGATCGCGCTGGTGAAGCCAGGTGCCACCACCGCCGACATCGTGAAGGTGTGGCCGAAGGCGGAGGAGTTCGGTTTCGCCGACGAGGAGGCCGCCTTCGCCCTGCAGTACGGCCACGGTGTGGGCCTGTCGATCTGGGAGAAGCCGATCTTCTCGCGCCTGACCTCGCTCGACCACCCGGAGGTGCTGCAGGAGGGCAACGTGTTCGCCCTGGAGACGTACTGGCCGTCGGCCGACGGCTGGGGTGCGGCGCGCATCGAGGAAGAGGTCGTGGTGACGGCCGACGGCTGCGAGGTCATCACCAAGTTCCCCGCCGAGGAACTGCTGGTGGCCGGCAAGCGCTACTACACGATCGACGGGCCGCTGAACCTGCAGCGCGACTCGCAGTCGCACCTGAACACGACCTGGGGTCGCGGGGAAGCATGAG
The DNA here is from genome assembly GCF_023264855.1 of Herbiconiux sp. Classification (GTDB taxonomy): domain Bacteria; phylum Actinomycetota; class Actinomycetes; order Actinomycetales; family Microbacteriaceae; genus Herbiconiux. Next base: position 16,923 of record NZ_JAHFUW010000034.1, read on the forward strand.
CGAGGGCACCACGGCCACGCTCGCCGGAACCACCGTCGGATTCCTCGGCCTCGGCTCGATGGGGTCGGGCATGGCCCGGCGCCTGCTCGACGCCGGTCACGACGTCGTGGTGTGGAACCGGTCGCCCGCCGCCGTCGACGAGCTCGTCGCGGCGGGCGCCCGGCGGGCCGAGACACCCGCCGAGGCGCTCGAGCCCGAGCTGTCGTTCTCGATGCTCGCCAACGACGAGGCGGTGCAGGCCGTGCTCGACGAGGCGGCCATCGCCTCGCTCCGCGGCCGCACGCACGTCGTGATGGCCTCGATCAGCCCCGCGCTGGCCGATCGGCTCGCCGCGGCGTTCGAGGCCGCCGGGGCCGTCTACGTCGCCGCACCCGTGCTCGGCCGCCCGCCGGTGGCCGCTGCCGGCCAGCTGAACATCCTGGCCGCCGGGCCGGCCGCGGCCCTGGAGGCCGTCGAGCCCTACTTCGCCGAGCTCGGCAAACGCACCTGGCGGCTGGGCGAACGGGCCTCCGCCGCCAACGCCGTCAAGGCCGCCGTGAACTACAACATCATCCACGCCATGCAGGCGATCGGCGAGTCGGTGGCGATGACCGAACGCCAGGGCGTGGATCCGGCGCTGTTCACCGAGCTGCTCTCCAGCACGCTGTTCGGCGGAGTCGTGTACAGCGGCTACGGCGGCATGATCGCGCGCGGCGAGTACACCCCGCCCGGCTTCCACATCGCCCTCGGCCGCAAGGATCTCGGGCTCGCCCAGGAGGTCGCCGAGGCCGGAGGGGTCACCGCCGCGACGCTGCCGGCCCTGATCGCCGTCTTCGACGCCGCGCTGGCCGATCCCGACCTCAAGGACGCCGACTGGAGCGCCATCGCCGAGGTCTCCCGCCGCGACCTGCTCTAGCAGACCGCCCCGGAGCGGCCGGCCTGCGACCGCTCCGGGGCGTGCGCCCTAGACCGCGGCGATCGCATCCACCTCGATGGTGGCGCCGTTATAGAGGGAGTGCACGCCGATGACGGTGCTGGCCGAGGGCTCGGGCACCTTCACCAGGGCGTTGCGGGTCTCGCGCCAGACCTTCAGCTTCTCCTGGTCGAGCTCGGTGATGTACACGTTCACGCGCACCACGTCCTCCCACGTCGCACCGGCGGCCGTGAGGGCGCGCTCGACCTCGCCGTAGGTGAGCTCGATCGCGCGGGCGAAGTCGGTGGGCACCGAGCCATCCGCCTCGAAGCCGACCTGGCCCGAGATGAACACGAGGTCGCCCGCCGTCACCCGGGTGCTGTCGGAGATGCCGGGAACCACGGGGGCGGGGATGCGGCTGATGCGGTCGTTGGTCATGCTGCTCTCATTTCCTTGAGGAGCATCCGGAGATGCTCGTTCGATGCTATTCGTCGCGCCCGAAGACCGTGAGGAACGGGCCGGCCGTCTCGGGCAGTGTCGATCTGCGAGTCAGGACGTGCCAGGACCGGTTGTGGTACACCAGCGGCAACGGCTCCGCGAGTTCGCCGTCGTCACGCGGCTTGGCCTCGATGGCCTCCACGATCACGAGCGTCGACCCGTTCACCTCGACCCGCTGGGTGACGCGACCCCGCAGCCAGTTCGCCGCCGGATAGTACGGCTCGCCGGTGGGCAGCCGCCCCCAGTCGACGTCGTCGCCGAACCGGGCGGCGCCGCTGCGCGCGCCCAGCTTCGCGAGCGCGATCTGGTCCGACGTCAGCATGTGCACCACGACGGTCTCGGCGCGCCGGATGGTGGGTGTGCTGGAGGAGGCTCCGGATGCCGAGAACATCAGCGTCGGCGGATCGATCGCGACCGACGCCACCGAGCTCACCGTCATCGCCACCGGCCCGTCTCCCGCGTCCGCGGTGATGATCGCCACCCCCGCGGGGTGCGACCGGAACGCATGCCGGAACTCCTCGGCCGAGACCGGCCGCTCCGTCAGCTGCGCAGACATTCGGAGTCTCAGACGATCGGCAGAACGAAGCGCGCCTCGTCCTCCCGGCCGAAGAGCACCTTGCCGAACGCCTCGTAGCCGCTGGCCGACAGGGTGTGACCGTGCCGGGCCGCCGTGGCCTGGTCGCGCCAGACACGCTGCAGCACCGAGGACTCTGCGAAGCCCGCCGAACCGTGCGCAGTGATCAGCTCGTTGATCAGGGTCGTGATCGTCTCGACCACCCAGCCGGCCTTCGCCCGCATCTCGATGCGCTCCGCATAGGGCGCGTAGTATCCGGCCTCGGTCGCCGCGTAGATCTGGTCGGCGACCTGCTGCGCCACGGCCTCGGCCGCGCTCAACTGCACGGCCGCCTTCGCCACGGCCGACTGGAAGATCGCCGAGTCGGCCTGCTTCTCGTACCCCGTGTATGCGATCGACTTGCTCTCGGCCTTCGCGATCACGAAGTCCAGCGCCGCCCGCCCCATCCCGAGGTGCGGTCCCACGAGCTTCATGAACAGGGAGGGGACGAAGATGGTGTCGTAGGAGGCCTCGGGGTTCTCACCGAGATACGTGCCCTCGACGGCCGCCGTGAGCGGGAAGATGCGGTGCTCGGGCACGAACACGTCCTCAGCGATCTGCATCACACTGGCCGTGGACTTCATCCCCGCCACGAACCAGTTGTCCTCGTACGTGAGGTCGGCCGTGGGGATGAGGGCCAGCCCGGCGTCGATGACGTCGCCCGCCTCGTTCTTCAACGGAATCCCCAACAACGACCAGGTGGCTTGCAGGCTCCCCGTGCCGTACCCCCACTTGCCGTTCACCCGGTACCCGCCCTCGACGCGCGTGGAGTCCGAGGTGGTGGCCAGGACGATCGAGATCAGCGAGTCGAGCCCACCGTCCGCACCCCAGACATCCTCTTGGGCGCGCTCGTCCATCAGGCTCACTACCCAGGCGCCGGAATCCAGGATGCCGTCCACCCATGCCAGGCTCCCGTCACCACGACCGATCGCCCGGGCGACCGCGTGGGCCTCCCGCGTGTTCGCGGCGAGCCCACCGAATTTCGTCGGAGCCGAGATCGCGAACGCGCCCGTGGCCGCGACGGCGTCGAACACCTCTGACGGGATGCGACGGCTCTGGTCGGCCTCGCGACCTCCCGCGATGAGCTGCGGACGCAAGGCATCGATCTTCTCGACGATGGCCTCGATCTCCGGCCGGATGGCTGCCACGGACATGGGAACTCCTCACGCTCATTGCGGATATGACGGACTGTCTCCAGAGAATTTCAGGCGTGATGGTCTTTGTCAAGCCTCACTGAAATCCTTTGGAGACATCCTCGGCGCGAGAACGGGGATCTGGCGGGTTATGTGCAGTGTCACTGCCGATTATTTACATGCACGCAACACAAACAAGATTCATGCGTGCTAATTTTCTCGGCACTCAATGTAATTCTCACTTAAGCTCACCACGCGTCGAAGGAGACCACATGTCTGATGCATTCCCCCGCACGGCCGGCCCGGATGCCGCGACCGACTACTCGATCTGGTCGCTGGAGTTCTGCCACGCCGACATGCCGCACGACTTCTTCGGGGGTTCGGGCATCTTCAGCAACGCGGGCATCATCCGCATCCCGATGCTCTACACGCTCGTGGTGGGAGGCGAGGTCGGCGGAAAACAGCACGTCGCCCTCGTGGACTGCGGGTTCCGCAACGACTACTGGCTGAACCGGTACGACTTCTCGAACTGGCACGACCCGGCGGCCGTGCTGGGCTCGGTCGGCTACACCCCCGAAGACGTCGACGTCATCCTGGTCAGCCACATGCACTTCGACCACATGGGCAACTTCGAGGCCTTCCCGAACGCCAAGCTCTTCGTGCAGCTCGACGAGTTCACGGGCTGGTCGGAGGCCGTGGCCTCCACGCTCCAGCAGCCGGAGGCGGAACAGTCCTGGGTGTTCTCCTCGTTCGACCCCACCGACCTGGCCCGCGCGGCCCAGGGCATCGTCGACGGACGGGTGGTGTTCGTCAAGGGAGATGAGGAACTGCTGCCCGGCATCACGGCACGACTCGCGAAGGACTCCCATACCTTCGGGTCGCAGTGGTTCTCCATCGAGACGTCCAACGGGCCTTACGTGGCGGCGGGCGACACGGTTTACTGGTACTCGAACGTGGAGAAGATGTGGGCCCCGGGCTACGGGCAGGGCAACTCGTTCACCCTGCTCGAGGTCTACCGCACCCTGCAGAAGGAGCTCAAGCGCGAGACGTCCCGCATCATCCCCGGGCACGACTCGCAGATCGCAGAGCGTCACACCTCGTGGATCGCCGAGACCGGCAACTCGGTCTCCGAGATCACCCTCCGCGCCGACGACCACTCCCGCAAACCCCACTCGGCCCCGCAGCTGTTCCGCTGAGCCGAACGACACAGATGAACGACACAGATCAACGACACAGATCGAGGTCTTCGATGGTCACCGACCGCTCCCTCGCCCCCGAGATCGCCGAGCTCGTGCACCGCGTCGGCGACGTCGTGCCCGTGCTGCTCGAGAACGCCGCGGAGGGCGAGCTGAACCGGCGCATCCCGGATGCCTCGATCGCGGCGCTCGTGCAGAGCGGCGCCTTCCGCCTCTCGGTGCCCACCCGCTTCGGGGGCTACGCCGGCACCGCCCGCGCGGCGATCGCCGTCGCGCGGGAGATCGGCCTCGGCGACGGCGGCGCCGCGTGGCTGTTCGGTATCTACGACTCCGGCGCCTGGGTGACCGCACTCCTCCCCCTCCGGGCGCAGCAGGAGGTCTGGGGCGAGAACCCCGACACGCTCGTCTCGATCGTGCTCGCCACCACGTCGAAGGCCGTCAAGGTCGAGGGCGGCTACCGGGTCACCGGTAAATGGAACTACGGCACCGGATCCTCGCACGCCGAGTGGTCGCTGCTCGGGGTGCCGCTGGAAGACGAGGGCGGCAACGTGATCGACGGCGGTCTCGCGCTCATCCCCGCAGCCGATCTGACGACGGAGCAGACCTGGTTCGTCGCGGGCATGAAGTCGACCGGCAGCAACACCCAGGTCGCCGACGACGTCTTCGTTCCCGACCACCGCATCCTCCCCCTCACCCCCGCCCTGGAGGGCGAGTATCCGGGCGAGGGCGTCAACCCCGAGCTCTCGTACAAGACCCCCTTCGTGCCCTCGCTCGTGCTCAAACTCGTCGGCCCCCACCTCGGGATGGGTCGCGCCGTGCTCGACCTGGTGATCGCCAAGGCGTCGACGAAGGCCATCGCCTACACGAGCTACGACCGGCAGTCCGAGTCGGTGGGATTCCAGCTCGCGATCGCTCGCGCGGCACTCCTGCTCGAGACGGCCGAGCTGTTCCTCGGCAACCTCGCCGACCAGTTGCAGGCCGAGGCCGAGGCGGGAACCTATCGCGACTACGCCGAGCGCATCCATGTGCGGGCGGGGGTGGGCTGGGCCGTGGAGTCGGTCACCCAGGCCATCGACACCCTGCTCACGGCCCACGGCTCGGCGGCCTTCGCCGATGTCAACGCCATCCAGCGGTTCTGGCGCGACCAGGCCACGGCCGCCCGGCACGCGCACTCCCTGCCCTCGACCGGATACGAGGTCTACGGCAAGGTGCTGCTCGGTCTCGTCGACGAGGCCCGGGCCGTTCTCCCGGCAGTATGAGTGACGTGAACTCCCTCTCCGCCATCGGCGCCCGCCTCAAGACCGTGCGCGAAGCACAGAACCTCACCCTCAAGTCCCTCGCGGACTCGATGGGGGTGACGCCGAGCCTGCTCTCGCAGATCGAGAACGACAAGGTGCAGCCCTCGCTCAACACGCTCTACCAGCTGGCCGTGCGGCTGGAGATCTCGGTCGACGAGCTGCTCGGCATCGAGGCCGGCCGCGACACGCGCCGCAGGCCCGGGCCGGTGCAGCGGTTCGAGGAGAATCCGGTGGTGGAGCTGGAGTCGGGGGTGCGGCTCGAGCTGCTCGCCGGCGGGGCGGCGGGCATCGTCGAGCCGCTCATGGTGACCTACCGGCCGCACTCGTCCACGACGGCCGGCGCGCTCTGGAGCCGCCACCTCGGCTACGACTTCGGCGTGCTCCTGGAGGGCGAGCTCACCCTGCGGCTCGGCTTCGAGGAGCACCGCATCCGCGCCGGGGACTCCGTGCACTTCGACACCACACAGCCGCACGTGTACCTCAACGACTCGGCCGAGCCCGCCCGGGGGGTGTGGTTCACGCTGCGCAACCCGCCCGAGCAGCCGGCAGGCAGCGGCGAGACCTCGCCGCGCGACCGCGTCACCCGGGCCCGGCCGGGCTCCCTCAGCGACGTGCTGAACGCGCTGCACAACCACGACGATTGGGGCTAGACCATGACCCTCCACCCGCACGCCCGCGCCTTTCTCGACATCGTGAAGGATGCCCCGCCGCTGGACACGCAGACGGCGGAGCAGAACCGCGCCGACCTCGAGAACGCGCTGCCGCTCACCGGAGAGGCCGCCTCCCTCCCCGTCGTCGAGGATCGCCGGATCGCCGGAGTGGGCGTGCGCGTGTACAGCCCGCGGCCGCTCGACGAGGCGCTGCCGGCCGTCGTCTACTTCCACGGCGGCGGGTGGGTTCTCGGCGACCTCGAGATCGCCGACACCACCGCCCGGGCCATCGCCGTGGCGGCGGACGCGACCGTGATCAGCGTCGACTACCGCAAGGCGCCGGAAGACCCGTTCCCCGCCGCCGTCGAGGACGCGCTCGCCGTCACCACCGCGGTGCTGACGGGCGAGGCGGGTTTCCCCCTCGACGTGCGCCGGGTCGCGGTGGCCGGGGACAGCGCGGGCGGCAATCTCGCCGCCGTCACGGCCCAGCAGCTCGCCGGGGCGCATCCGGGGCTCGTGCACCAGGCCCTGATCTACCCCGCGGTCGACGCCCGCATGCCGAGAGAGGGCAGCTACCTCACCTACGCGAAAGGGCACTTCCTGACCGCCCGCGACATGGCCTACTTCTTCGACACCTATGCGCCCGGCGTCGACCGCGCGGACGTGCGGCTCTCCCCCGCGGCGAGCGCCTCCCTGGCCGGGCTGCCCTCTGCCACGATCGTCACCGCCGAGTGCGACCCGTTGCACGACGAGGGGGTCGCCTACGCGAACGCGCTCGGAGCGGCGGGAGTGCCCGTGGTCTCGGTGACCTTCGACGGCCTCGTGCATCCGTTCGTCTACATGGGCGGGGTGATCGGCCCGGCCCACACCGCCCGGCGGATGATCGGCGCCGAGCTCCGGGCCGCGTTCGCCGCGGTGCCCGGCGCCTAGAGCGACGGGCACCGCGATCGAGGTCCCTGAGGACTACTCCGTCGGGGTCTTCGAGCGGCCGAAGCGCGGGGTGGCACGGCGGATGGCGCTGCCGCGCCGGGCCGTGCGCTCGTAGCGGGAGAGACCGACGGCGGCCAGCAGGGCCACGCCGTTGAACAGGTCGCTGACCCAGTTCTGTGCGCCGAGCAGCTGCAGGCCCTTGATGCCCACGGCCAGAACGTAGACCGAGATCACGGTGCCCCACACGTTGAACCGGCCGCCCTTGAACTGGGTCGATCCGAGGAACACGGCGGTCAGCGCGGGCAGCAGCAGGCCCGGGCCCACCGTGGGGTCACCCGCGTTGATGCGCGAGGCCAGCAGCACACCGGCGAGCGAGGCGATGATGCCGCCGGCCACCAGCGAAGCAACCTGGAGCCTGCCCACGTTCACGCCCGAGAGCCGCGCGCCGTCGGGGTTGTACCCTGCGGCGTACATCCGCCGGCCGATGGGGGTGCGCTCGAGCACGTACCAGACCACCACGGCCACGAGCAGCATGATGAAGACCGGGTTGGTGAGCTTGAAGTTCGGGTTGTTCGGGTCCAGCGGCAGGCCGCCGGTGGCGAACAGCCGGAAGCCGTCCTCCAGACCGATGATCTGGCGGTTCTCGGAGAGGAACGCCAGGCCCGCCAGCAGGATCGAGCTCATACCCAGGGTGGCGATGAACGAGTCGATCTTGCCCTTGGTGATGATCAGGCCCGAGACGATGCCGATCAGCGCGCCCACCAGGATGGTGAGCGGGATCGCGATGCCCCACGGCAGCTGCAGCTTGGTCTGCAGCACGGCCACCAGGATGACGGCGAAGCCGACCTCCGCGCCGATCGCGAGGTTGAACACGCCGTTGACCAGCGGGATCAGCACCGCGATGGCGGCCAGCACCGTGATCGACTGCGCATCCAGCAGCACCAGCCAGGTGCCGGCGGTGAGGAAGGTCTTCGGGGTGATGATCGCGAACACCGCGAACAGCACGATGAAGATGTAGATGGCGCTGATGTTGCTGAACGACAGCGCCTTGCGCAGCCCGCCGGGCCGCGCGGATCCGCTGGTCTCGGGCGCCTCCTGGGCGATCGAGATGGATTCGGTCTTCTTCACGGTGCGTCCTCGCTCTTCAATCCATAGCCTTCGATGACGAGCCGCGTCTCCGTCAGCTCGTCGCCCGCCAGTTCGGCGGCGATCCTTCCCTCACGCAGCACGAGCACGCGATCGCACAGCCGCACCAGCTCCTTCGCCTCCGAGGAGCACACCAGCACGGCCGCGCCGCCCTCCGCCGCGTTGTCGATCGCGTCGTAGATCGCCTGCTTGGCGCCGATGTCGACGCCCTGCGTGGGCTCTTCCAGCAGCAGCAGCCGGGGCTTGTTGCGCAGCCACTTGGCGAACACGATCTTCTGCTGGTTACCGCCCGAGAATTGCGCGAAGGTCTGCTCCGAGCGCGGCGGCTTCACGTCGTAGGTGCGGATCAGGGTCTCGGCGTGCTCGCGCTCCTTGCCGAGGCTGATGCCTCCGAGCGAGTTCGTGAGCGTCTTCAGCTCCGGCAGAGTCACGTTCTCCCGCGCCGTCATCAGCCGCACCGAGCCGAGCTTGGCCCGGTCGCCCGGCACGAACGCGGCACCACGACGGATGCTCTCCCCCGGCGAGCGCTTGAGGTACGGCTTGCCCGCGAGGGTGAAGCTGTCGACGTCGGCGTCGATCGATCCGAAGATCATCGCCGGCAGGGTCTCGCGACCGGAGCCGAGCACGCCCGCCACACCCACCACCTCGCCGGCGCTGACCCGCAGGTCGACGTCCTCGAGGATCGCGCCGGTGAGACCGGTGATCTCCAGCACCACCTCGCCGTGCACCCGCGCGTTCTCGCCGTGCTCGGCCTCGCCCACCGGGATGCCGGTGACGTAGGAGACCAGCCGGTCGTGGTCCAGCGACGAGCGGGACTCGTCGGCGACCTTGCGGCCGTCGCGCAGCACCACCACGCGGTCGGCGATGTCGAGCACCTCGTCGAGACGGTGCGAGATGAAGATGACCCCGGCGCCGTCGGCGGCGAGCTTCTTCACGGCATCGAACAGCACACGCACCTCGGTGGCGTGCAGGGCCTCGGTGGGTTCGTCGAGGATGAGCACGTTGCGCGGATGCTGCCAGCCGTCCAGGGCCCGGGCGATGCCGATGATGGAGCGCTGCGCGGGAGCGAGCCGGCTGATCGGCACGTCCACGTCGAACGGCTCGCCGAAGCGGCCGATCAGCTGCCGCGCCTTCGCGCGCTCCTTCTTGCGGTCGAACGGCGCGAACGAAGCAGCCCCCTGATAGTGGGTGATGCCGAGGTTCTCGACGGCCGTGAGCTCGTTCGCGAGCCCCAGATCCTGGTGGATGATGTGCAGCTCGGTGTCCATCCCGTCGCGGGAGGACAGCTCCACCTCGCCGCCGTCGGAGGTGTACACGCCGGCGAGGATCTTCACCAGCGTCGACTTGCCCGATCCGTTGTGACCGACGACCGCGACCACCTCGCCGCTGTGCACGTCGAGGGAGACCTCGTCCAGCGCCCGGTTTCCCGGGAAGTCCTTGATCATCCCCTCGATGCGCAGCAGCGGCGCGGTGTCACGCGGCGCCGGAGCGGCCGCGGGGCCGGTGGTCGTGGTGTCGTCGGTCATCGGGTCACTTGCCCCAGAGGGTGGTGAACTGGTCTTCGAAGCCGTCCAGCGCGACGTACCCGGCCGGGGTCAGGTAGTCGTCGGCGTTGCGGATCGAGACGATGTGCGAGATGGCCCGGCCGGCGGCGGCCCAGTCGCCGTCGAGGTAAGGAACCTCCATGCCCTGCATGGTGCGGAGCCCCTCATCCACCTGCAGCCACATGAACATGTTGAAGTCGACCGCGTAGCCGGCCACCTCGGTACCGTCGGCGATCTGCTGGATGTTCTGCGGCAGCGAGGACTGGCCGACGCCGTAGGCATTGGTCAGGCCGGCCAGCGAGGCCTTGTCGGCCAGACCGATCTGGTACTGGTCGGCGAGCGAGATGAAGAACTGGGTCTCGGGGTGCGCCTGCAAGTCGCTGACGATCTTGTCGGCGGGGCTCGGGTCGGCGATCGAGATGTCGACCGTGCGGATCGAGCAGTCGGGGCAGAGCTCCTTCAGCGCCGCGGGCACCGCCGTGTTCTGGATCTCGGAGGCCGGGATCTCGGGGATGGAGTACATCACGAACTCGGTCGCGGTGCCGCAGGTGAGCGACACGGCCGCGGCCGCGAGCACCTCGCTGTTGAACTGGATGCTGCCGGCGCCGCCGAGCGAGTCGGTGAGGCCGAACTCCTCGGCGTTCAGCTGGCCGCCGTAGACGATGGCCGTGCCGGCCGCCTTGAGCTCCTCCAGCTGGTCCTGGAAGAAGCGGGCGTCCACCGACTGGTCGAACACGATGTCGGGCTTCATCTCGACGACCGAGTTCAGCGCCGAGTTGATGCTCTGCGCGTCGGTGCCGGTGTCGATGTTGACGAACTGGATGCCGGCGGCCTCGGCGGCCGACTGCAGGCCGGCCTGGAACAGCGCGGCCACCGGGGTGCCGTTGTTGAGGTACACGGCCGTGGTGGACGGGTCCACCGGGCTCTTCAGCTTCTCGGTGGGCAGGATGGCGGTGGTCGGCTCCTCGAGCGACTTCACCAGGGCGTCCGCCGTGTCGAAGTCGACGCCGTCGGCCGGGCCGGTGGCGCAGCTGCCGTCGTCGGCCATGTAGGTGAGCGAGGTGTCTCCTCCGGCGGCGCCGGTGCTGCCGGCGTCACCGCCCTCGGAGGAGCAGCCGGCGGCCACGAGGGAGAAGGCGCCGAGAACGGCGACGGCTCCCAGCAGCTTGCGGGTCGAGGTGTTCAGGATGCGACGGTGCATGGAATTCTCTCTTTCGGGTGAACGAGGAAGGTCGGTGGATGGTGGCGGCCGGTGGGTTGCCGGCTACTTGCCCCAGAGGGTCTTGAAGTCGGCTTCCATGCCGGGGTAGGCCTGGAATCCGTCGACGAACTGGCCGGCGTTGGCGGGCGTGAGCACGAGGGACACGGCGCGGTTGACGGCTTCCCAGTCGGTGTAGGGCTCGTACACGCCCTGCGCCTTGCGGAAGGCCTCGTCCAGCAGCAGCCACATGAACATGTTCAGGTCGACGGCGAACCCGGCGGACTGGAGGCCGTCGGAGAGCTGCTGGATGTTCGGCGGCAGCGAGGACTGGCCGAAGCCGTAGGCGTTGGTGAGGCCGGCGAGGTTCGCCTTCTCGCCGAGACCGATCTGATACTGGTCGACCGGGGTGATGAAGTAGTCGGTCTCGGGGTGGGACTGCAGGTCGCTGACGATCTTGTCGGCCGGGCTCGGGTCGATGATCGAGATGTCGACCACCCGGAGCGTGCAGTCGGCGCAGAGTTCCTTCAGGTAGTCCTGGGCGGCCTGCAGCTGGATGGCGGCGAAGCCGAGCTCGGGCACGTTGTAGAACACGAAGTCGTTGCCGGTACCGCAGGTGAAGGCGACGGCGCCCGCAGCGAGCACCTGCCCGTTCACCAGCGAGGCGTTGAGGCCGCCGAGCGTGTCGTCGAGACCGAAGTCCTCGGCGTTGGGCTGGGAGGCGTAGACCACCGGGATTCCCTTGGCCTCGAGCTGCTTCAGCTGGTCCTGGTAGAAGGTGGCGTCGATGGCCACCGAGATCACCGCATCCGGCTCCATCTCCACCACGGAGTTGAGGGCGGTGTTGATGCTCTGGGCGTCGGTGCCCGTGCTGACGTTGACGAGGTTCACGCCCGCAGCGGCGGCGGCGAGCTCCATGCTCGAGTACATGATGCCGGCGACGGCGGTGTCGTTGTTGAGGAAGACCACGGTGGTGTCGGCGCTGACGGGCTCCGGCAGCGGCTCGGTCTGGATCAGGCCGGTCGCCGGCACCTGGAACGACTGGATGAGCGCGTTCGCGGCGTCGTAGTCCACGCCGTCGGCGGGGCCGGTGGCGCACTCGCCGTCGGCGCTCTGGTAGGTGAGTTCGACCGCCCCCGCGGAGTCGCCTCCGTCACTTCCGGTGGCGGAGCATCCGGTGGCCAGGAGGGAGATGGCGGCGAGTAATGCGGCCGCGCGCAGAGCTGCTGTGATGCGTCGTTGCATGTGATTGCTCACTTTCTGGTGACGTCTTTGTCATAACGTCCGACAATCTTTGTCGGACAATGAGGTAATCATACACTTGGGCTTGACGAACACCAGAGGCAATTCGTCACGAATGTGCATCAGGGCTTTACAGCACGCAAACGCTCTCGGAGGGCCGCCGTCGCCGCCGTTTCCAGCACCAGTCCTTCGGGATCCTCGTGCGGATCGCCGCTCACGACGACGCCGTACAGTCGCGCTGCACCCTCGATCGTGACGTACTCGTCGCGCACGTCGCGCAGCACCCGCTCGGGTTCGCGCTCCAGCGGGTCGCCCCAGCCGCCGGCGCCGTTGGTGATGTAACGCAGCACCGACTGTCGCACGCTCGTGTTGGCGCCGGAGAAGGGGTAGATGTACTCACCGTCGGGCGACGGCGTGTTGCTGGCGGGGTCGATCACACCGGCCCACGGGACGCCGCGACCGAACGCCTCGGAGTCCGTTCCCGGCACCACGGCGTCTCCGCCCTCGCCGGGCGGGAAGATCCACACCCCGCCGTTCACGCCGTGGCCGCCACCGTGCACGCCGAACCCGGTCACCGACTTGTGCCGCAGCTCGATGATGGAGTGGGCGGCATCCGTCAGCCACAGGGTGTCGCGCAGCATCGCGTTGCCGCCGCGGTGGAATCCCGGGCCCGCCGTGTCGGGCACCGGCTCGTGGCGCAGCATCACCACCGGGCTCTCCTTCTCGATCGCCTCCACCGAGGGGGCGACGCCGTTGGCGAGGTAGCTCATGCACTGCGTGTCGGCATCCCCGTGCCGGTTCGCCCCGAACGGGCCGATCTCGCCGCCGCACTGCATGGCCGACACCCAGGGGGTGCCGTCCGGATGCGCGCCGAAGGCGGTGTGCAGATTGGTGCCGGCGCGGTCGCCCGCGATGGCCCGTTCGCCGAGCGCCTTCTCGAGCGCGATCAGCACGGTGGCGAGGATGACCTGGCTCTGCTCGAAGTAGAGGAACACCGCCCCGTCCGGCGGGAGCGCCGACACCACGGTGCCCTCGGGGATCACGATGTCGATGTTGCGGAAGAGTCCCGAGTTGAAGCGGCCGCGCGGATCGAAGTTGTACTTCAGGGCCACCCCGATGGCGGTCTTCACCTCCCAGACGGTCGCGTTGATGGAGCTGCGGGCCTGCCGGTGGGTGCCGGAGAAGTCCACCTCGATGCGGTCGCCGCGCTTGCGGATCGCCACGTGCACCGGGTAGCTCTCGGTGTCGTCCACGCCGTCGCAGTCGACGCCGTGCTCGGCCTCCCAGTCGCCGTCGGGCAGCTCGGCCATGCCGAGCGCCATCCGTTCGGCCGCGGCATCCGTGGCGTACCGCATCGAGCCGTGGAAGGCCTGCAGGCCGTAGCGCTCGATCGACTCCTGCACCAGGCGCTCGCCCAGTTCGAGGCTCGAGCAGACCGTGAGCATGTCGGGGTAGAGCACCTCGGCCATCCGCACGTTGTCGAAGATCACGTTCCAGGTCTCGGGAACGTTCACGCCGCCCTGCACCAGCAGCCGCGGCGAGAGCACGAGCCCGTTCTCGAACACGTTCTGCTTGGTGGCGCTGAAGCCGCCGGGCACCGTGCCGCCCATGTCGAGCTGGTGGGCGTTGAGGGTCACGAAGGCCACCAGCGTCCCGTCGACGAAGACAGGACGGGTGAACACCAGGTCGTTGTTGTGGTTGCCCGTGCGGTACGGGTCGTTGGCGATCAGCACGTCGCCGGGGTTCAGCCGCCCCACGCCGAACTCCTGCACCATGGTGGGCACCGCGTCGATGGTGGTGCCCGCCATCAGCACGATGCCGTTGCTCGCGGCCGGCACCGGGTAACCGAGCTCCGGCGGCCCCGCGATGGTGCAGGCGAGGTCGTAGAAGTCGCGCAGCACCGGGGAGAAGGCGCCGGTGAGCAGGCGCGCGCTCATGTGCTCGACGAGGTAGTCGAAGCGGTTGCCGAGCACGGTGGCGGTGTAGCGGTCGCAGCCGTAGTGCGCGGCGAAGGCGGCCTCGTCGAGGTCGCGGATGAGGCGGCGACCGGTGGCCGCGGTGGGGACGGTCGCCTGGGTGGGGGCGGTGATGCTCATGCGTCGCTCCTGGAGGTGATGATCAGCTCGCCGCAGCGGCCGACGACGGCCTGCTGGCCGGCGGGGACGAAGGTGGTGCTCAGCTCCTCGCGGATGACGGCGGGGCCGGTGACCGTGGCCCCCGCGGTGAGCGCCGAGCGGGTGAACCACTCCGCCTCCACCGGCTCGGGCGTGAGGAAGCTCAGCGTCGAGGTGCCCTCGGGCACGGCCGGGAACGGCTCGACGGCGGGCGCCGGCGTGTAGTCCACCTTCTCGGAGGGCACGACGAGCTCGACCCGGTAGGTGACGCCCTCCACGGGGAAGGCGTCGAAGCGGTTGCCGTTGCGGCGCTCGTAGGTGTCGTGGAACCCGGCCACCACGCCCTGGATGCTCTCCGCCGTGATCGGCCCCTCGGGCACCGCCACGAAGGGGGTCTCCCAGCTCTGGCCCACCAGGCGCCCGTCGAAGCTGCGCCGCACCGGCAGGCCGTCGGCCGCGGAGCCGAGCCGCTCGCGCAGCTTCTGCTCCATCCGCCGGTAGACCGCGTCGATGCCCTCGGCGCTCTCCGCGCCGAACACCACGTAGGCGCTCTCCGCCTCGTAGTACACCTGGTCGGTGGAGAGCAGGCCGATCGCCGAGAAGAGGCCGGGATGCGGCGGGATCACCACCTCGGCGAGCGGCAGCAGCTCCAGCGCCGCCGGCAGCAGCATCCCGCCCGCGGCGCCGTAGGCCATCAGGCTGAAATCGCGGATGTCGACGCCGTGCCGCACGGCCACGTTGAGGATCTCCTCCGCCATGTGCGCCACGGCGAGCCGGTACGCCGTGCGCACCCGCTCCTCGAACGGCACCGGGGTCTCCAGCGACTCGAAGGCGCGCACGGCGGCGTCCCGGTCGAGCTCGAACTCTCCGCCGGCGAAGCCCGCGGGGTCGAGGATGCCGATCAGCAGCGCGGCATCCGTCACCGTCGGCCGGATGCCCCCGCGGCCGTAGCAGGCCGGACCCGGATCGGCGCCGGCACTGCCCGGGCCCACCAGGAGGCCGCCCGACGACGACACCGTGACGAGGCTGCCGCCACCCGCGCCCACGCTGGACACCTCGGTGGAGAGGGCGTTGATGATGAGGTCGTGCTCGATCTCGAAGGTGTTCTGCACGAAAGGCGCGCCGTCGACGATGATCGAGACGTCGGTAGAGGTGCCGCCCACGTCGGCGCAGAGCAGGTCGCGGCGGCCGATCGCGGCCCCCAGATGCCCGCTGGACACGGTGCCCGCCGCCGGCCCGGCGAACAGGATGCGGAACGGCCGTTCGAGCGCCTCCTCCCACGGCAGCAGATTGGCCGCGCAGTCGGCGAAGTTGAGCTGCCCGCGGAAGCCGAGCTCGCCGAGGTCGGTGTGCAGCTGCCCCGCGTACTCGCTGAACAGGAGCTTCATCACCACGTCGACGACGGTGGTGGAGGCCCGCTCGTACTCCTTGGCCAGCGGCGAGGTGGCGGAGGAGATCGACACCTCGACCTCGTCGCCGAGCTCCTCGCGCACCAATTCACGCAGGCGCTGCTCGTGCCGGTCGTCGATGTAGGCGTTGATCAGGCAGATCGCGATGCCGGCCACTCCGCAGCGGCCGAGGATGCCGATCTCGTGCCGGGCCTGCTGCTCGTCGAGCTCCACGAGGGTGCCGCCGTCGGCGGTGGTGCGCTGCACGATGCCGCGGCGCAGGTAGCGCGGCACCAGCGGGCGGGCGGCGTCGCCGAATGTGCGGCGCCAGGACGGATCGGTCTGCGCGCTGAGCGGGCGGTGCACCGAGCCGCGGTCGAGCACGTCGCGGAAGCCCTCGGTGGTGAGCAGCCCCACCTTGGGCAGCCGGCGCTCGAGCACGGCGTTCAGGCCCATCGTGCTGGCGTGGTTGAACACCGCGCTGCCGTCGACGCCCAGCCGTCGCGCGCCCTCCACCACGGATCCGGCCGGGTCGGTGCGGCTGCTCGGCACCTTGGTGACCTCAACCCGCCCGTCGCGGATCGAGACCACGTCGGTGAAGGTTCCGCCCACGTCGACGCCGATCATCGCGCGGCCCCGTCCGCGGGAGCACCCGTGGGGACCGTGGTGCCCAGCGGCACGAAGGAGCCGAGCGGGGGTGCGGGCGTGCGTTCGAGCGAGGCGAGGCAGTCCTGGCACTTGACGGCCGTCCACCAGCCGCCCTCGCTCAGCACGCGGTAGCGGCGCACGTCGCTGCTGCCGCATTCGGGACAGGATGCCTGCACCTCGGGCCGCTCCACGTGGAGCCGCTCGGATCGCGGTCGGGGGAAAGTGTGCACGAGAGATCTCTCCTTCGAAATCTGTGGCGGCGGCCGTGACTTTCGTCTACGGTCGGCTTCATTGTTGTACGACGATCTGACGATTACAAGCGAAAGGGCGATGATGCCTGAAAGAGACGAGCCCCGACGAGACGAGAGCACCGCCGTCCTGGTCGGCCGCACCGAGGTGGAGACGTACGGCGCCCGCCGCTTCGCGGAACGGGTGGCACTGGTCACCGGCGCCGCCTCCGGCATCGGCCGGGCGGTGGCGGAGCGCTTCGTGGCCGAGGGCGCTCGGGTCTACGCCCTCGACCTCTCGGCCGAGGCGCTCGAGGCCGTCTGGGCCGGCGTCGACGCCGTCACCCCGCTGGCCGTCGACGTGGGCGACAGCGCCCAGGTGGATGCGGCGTTCGAGCGGGTGCGCAGCGAGCACGGCCGCCTCGACGCCCTGGTGACCGCGGCCGGCATCTCGGATGCGCCGTGGCGGCTGCGCGAGAACAACAGCGATCCCGAGCCCGCCACGATCGACGACGCCGCCTGGGACCTCGTCATCCGGGTGAACCTCACCGGTACCTTCTACTGCGTGCGTGCGGGCCTCGCCCTGCTGCGGCAGAACGGCGAGCGCGGCGGCGCGGTGGTCACGATCTCCAGCGTGGGAGCGCTCGCGCCGTACCCGCTGGCGGCCGCCTACCCCGCCTCCAAGGCCGGGGTGCTCGGGATGACCCGGGCCGTCGCCGCCCTCGTGGGCGGCGAGAACATCCGCGTCAACTCGGTGGCGCCGGCCGCCACCCGCACCTCGATGCTGCCCGACGACGAGGAGCTGCTGGCCACGATGGTGGCGCTGCAGCCCATTCCGCGGGTCGTGCCGGCCTCCGAGATGGCGGCGACCATCGTCTACCTCTGCAGCCAGGAGGCCCAGTTCATCACCGGCCAGACCGTGAACGTCAACGGCGGCATGGTGATGTGACTCCCGCGGCGGCCGCGGCGCCACGGTCACGAGGCCGAAGCCGCGGCCGCCCGGGTCTCCTGGGGCCGGCGGGCATGCGCCGTGAGCGTGCGCAGCACGAGCTCCACGTCGCCCGCCTCGTAGCCCTCGACGATGGTGCGGTGGTCCTCGTGCAGCTGGCCGGTGGCCCGGGTCGACTGGCTGATGGAGCGCTGCTCCATCGCCGGCAGCCGCAGCCCCTTGTAGGTCTCCATCAGGATGGTGCTCCCGGCCAGGCTCACGAGGTATTCGTGGAAGGCCGCGTTGGCGCGGATCCAGCCCGCGGGGTCGCCGAACTGCCCGTCCACGCTGTGCGCCAGGGTCACCTCGAGCAGCCGGCGCAGTTCGGCCAGCTGCTCGGTGTCGAGCGAGCCGACGGTCTGCGCCGCCGCCCCGATCTCGATCGCCAGCTTCGCCGCGTAGTAGTCGAAGATCACCTGGTCGGGCACGGGCTCCACCTCGAAGGTGGCCCCGGTGCGGCGCACCAGCCCCTCGCCCACCAGCGCCACCAGCGCCTGGTAGCTGCGGCCCACCTCGATCTCCAGCTCGGCGGCGATCGACTCGGCGTCCAGCGGCACGGCCACGTCGGAGACGGTGCCCACCACGTAGTCGCGCACGGCGTGCAGCGCGGCGGCATCCGGAGCCGTCTCCATGCGCCCGAACGAGCCGCGGAAGTAGGCCAGCGGGTTGCCGGGGGTGGATGCGACGTTGACCACCCGCGCCAGGAACACGTAATGCGTGCCGCCGCGCACCGTCTCGTCGACCACGCACTCGAAGTGCGCGATGCTGCCGGAGATCAGCGGCGCGCCGGTGCGTCCGCGCTCGAAGGCGATCGAGGCGAACTTGTCCGGCGCCTTGCTGGCGAAGCGCTGCGCGATCGGCGCCGAGTCCTCGGCCAGCACGTTCACGGCGAAGGCGCCCGTCTTCACGATCGCCTGCGCGGTGGTGGAGGTGACGTTCAGGCAGATCAGCAGGCTCGGCGGCTCGTCCGAGAGCGAGCTCACCGCGCTCGCGGCCGCACCGAGGTCTTCACCGTCGATGCGGGTGGTGATGACGGTCACGCCGCTCGCGAACCGCCCCATGACGTCGCGGAACTCGCCCTTGCTCGGCCCGTCCGCTGTGATGTCGACCTCGGTCATGTCCCGCCCCTTTGCGCTGACTGCCCACGGGAGAAGCGCCGCGGGTGAGCCGATGCTAGCATTTAGTTACAACAGCTACAACTATTTACGGCGGGCCCCTCGGCCCCTATAGTTTTGTCTGACAATCTGGACGACGAAGTTCACGGAAGAGAGCAGCATGCGCATCATCTCGGGCCGATCCGGCGCCAAATCCATCACCGCGACCGGCACCTTCACGGGCCAGGTGCTGCAGGATCCGGTGATCACCGATCGCAGCGACGTGAAGATCAACACGGTGCTGTTCACCCCCTGCTCGCGCACCTACTGGCACCACCACTCCGGCGGCCAGATCCTGCAGGTGTTCCGCGGCAAGGGCTACGTCTGCGGTGCCGACGGCACACCGCGGGTGATCACCGAGGGCGACACCGTCTGGATCGAGCCCGGCGAGCGGCACTGGCACGGCGGCACCGCCGAGTCGCTGCTCGGCCACACCGCCATCACGCTCGGCGACACCGAGTGGCTCGAGGAGGTCTCCGACGACGAGTACGCCGCGGCGGCCGACGCCGAGAACGCCTGAGCGGAGCATCCGATGCCCTCCCGCACACCCGAACCCGCCGTGCTCACCGACGCCGCCCGCGACGAGCTGATCGCCCTCGTCGGCCGCGACGCCCTGCTGCTCACCGAGGAGGAGCGGGACACCTTCCGCGACCCCTACTGGTTCCATGACGACCGCCGCTACGACTCCTCGGCCGTGGTGTTCCCCACCTCGGTGGAGCAGGTGCAGGAGATCGTGCGCATCGCCGGCCGGCACGACCTGCCCGTGTGGACCTCCTCGCAGGGACGCAACAACGGCTACGGCGGCCCCTCGCCCCGGGTGGCGGGCTCGCTGCTGATCAGCCTGCGCGAGATGAACCGCATCCTGCACATCGACACCGAGCTGGCCTACGCCGTGGTGGAGCCGGGCGTGCGCTGGCTCGACCTGCACGCCGCTCTGCACGAGTTGGGCGACGAGCTGATGCTCTCGGTGCCCGACATCGGCTGGGGCTCGATCATCGGCAACTCGCTCGACAACGGGATGACGTACCTGCCGCTCGGCACCGACTTCCAGGCCCCGACGGGCATGGAGGTGGTGCTGGCCGACGGATCGCTGCTGCGCACCGGCATGGGCGCCATCCCCGAGTCGAAGTCGTGGCACGTCTACAAGCGCGGCCTCGGCCCGACGCTGGATCCGCTGTTCACGCAGTCGAACTACGGCATCGTCACCCGGATGGGCGTGTGGCTGATGCGCCGCCCGCGCGAGTACGCGCCGCTCTACCTCTCGGTGCCGCGCGACCATCAGCTCGCACAGGCGATCGACATCATCCGGGAGCTCCGGCTCGACGGCGTCATCCGGGGCGTGCCGAACCTGCAGAACCTGATCACCATGGGCACCCAGTTCCCCGAGCACATGGGCATGTTCCCGGGGGCCGACGCCACCTGGTCGGAGGAGAGGCTCGACGGGCTCGCGGATGCCACGGGCATCGGCCGCTGGGGCGTGCGCACGGCCCTCTGGGGAGACGGCCCCGTGATCGAGCACCACCTCGCCCGTATCAAGGAGGCCTGGTCGGCCATCGAGGGCTCGCGGATCGACGAGCTCGGCCGCTTCACGAAAGAGAACTGGGGCGAGATCTCCACCTTCATGCAGAAGATCTCGGCCGGCATCCCCACGATGGAGATGATGGAGCAGATGCCCGACTGGGTAGGGCACGTGGGCTTCTCGCCGATCGTGCCACTCAAGGGCTCCGAGGTCGTCGAGGTGGTGGAGCGGATCAAGGCGCGCGTGATCGAGCGCACCGGCACCAACTTCGTCTGCGCCATCTTCCCCACCAACGACCGCAGCGCCATGATCGTCAGTTCGGTGAGCTTCGACCGCACCAACGAGGCGGATGTGGCGCGCACCTTCGAGACGGTGAAGATGCTGATCGAGGAGGTGGCCGAGCTCGGCTACGGCGAGTACCGCGCGCACCTGGACTTCATGGATCTGGCCTCGGAGCAGTACTCCTTCGGCGACCATGCCTACCGCCGCTTCACCCAGGCCATCAAAGACGCGGTCGACCCGAAGGGCATCCTCTCCCCCGGCCGGCACGGCGTGTGGCCCCTGAAGTACCGCGACGGCGACGGCCCCTCCTACGTCTGACGGAGCCGGATGAACGGGAGCGTTAAGCTCGCCTGCATGAACTCGACACCAATCCTGGTCAAGATCTGCGGCCTTCGCACAGCGTCCGACGTCGACGTGGCGGTCGGCTCGGGCGCGGATGCCGTCGGCTTCGTCATCGCCGAGAAGAGCCCTCGATTCGTCGACGCCGAGACCGCGCGTCGGCTCGTCGAACACGTCGCCGGGCGGGCGACCACCGTGGTGGTGACCAAAGGCCTGAGCCCGGAGGATGCTGTCGCCGCGGCGGTCGCCGCATCCTGCGACGTGCTGCAGGTGCATGGATTCGATCGGCCCGAGGTCGAGCGCGCCGTCGCGCTCTTCCCGAGGGTGTGGAGAGCGACCGCGCTCGGCGACGGTGACGTCGGATCGTGGGGCGAAGAACTGCTGCTGATCGATTCACCCCGACCCGGATCCGGTGAGCGCTGGGACCTCGGCGCCTTGCACGACCATCGCCCGGGCGGCCGCTGGGTGCTGGCGGGCGGGCTCGACCCCACGAACGTCCGTCACGCGATCGTCACGGCGCGACCGTCCGGTGTCGACGTCTCGAGCGGCGTCGAATCGGCCCCGGGAGTCAAGGACGACGACCTCGTCAGAGCCTTCGTGTCGGAAGCCCGTTTCCGCTAGAACCCCGGCAGCGAACGCTCCGGCCGGACCGGCAGCCGGTCAGTGGTCGAAGACCACGATTCCGCAGACGTCGTCGTAGGTGGCGGAGCGGTCGCGAGCGAGGTCGAGCTCGTCGATCGCGTAGGTGCGGGTGAGGATGGGCGCGGGGTCGAGCAGGCCCCGCTCGAGCAAGCCGGCGTAGCGCTGCAGGTCGCTCTTCATGTGCACCTGCCCGTTCTGCGAGCTCAGGATGCGGCGGCTCTGTAGGGCCGTCTCCACCTGGGGCAGGGGCAGGGTGGCGCCGCCGATCTCGAAACCGGTGAGCACCGTGCGGCCGCCACGGCGGGAGGACTGCACGGCGAAGCTCTGCGCCAGGGCGGGGCCCGCGGCCTCGAGCACGACGTCGGCGCCGCGACCGCCCGTGGCGGCGCGCACCGCGGCGAGCGCCGAGGCGGCACCCTCGGTGTCGCCCGCGGATCCCGGGTCGATCAGCACGTCGGCGCCGAGCTCGCCCGCGAGGGCGCGACGGCCGTCGTGCGGCTCGACCACGACGACGGTTCCGGCCCCGGCGAGCCGGGCGGCCTGCAGCATCCACAGGCCGAGGTGGCCGGCGCCCACGATGGCCACCGACTCGCCGGGCTGCACCCGGGCGACGTTGAACACCGAGCCGACGCCCGTGGTGATGCCGCAGCCGAGCATCGAGAGCACGTCGGAGGGCAGGTCGGACTCGATCGGGAACACCTGGTTGCCCGAGATCGACATGTACTGGGCGTAGCCGCCCACGCAGCCGGCGCAGGAGATCGGTGCGCCGTCGTCGCCCCGGGCGATGTCGGGGTAGATGCCGCCGAGGTCGAAGAGCTCGCCGCACTGCCAGGGCTCGCCGATGGCGCAGTAGTAGCACTGACCGCACTCGGGGGTGCCCGGTACCACCACGCGCTGGCCGACCCGGATGCCCTGCACCGCCGATCCGATCTCCACGACCTCGCCGATCGAGGCGTGGCCGAGGATAGTGGGCGGGATCTTGTAGAGCAGCCCCTTCCAGTTCTTCACATCCGTGGAGCAGAACGGGCTGGCGTGGGTTTTCACCACCACGCGGCCGGGATCCAGGGGCAGCAGCTCGACCTCCTCGATCGAGAACGGCTGCTTGATGGTGCGCAGCACGCCCGCGGCACCCCGCCAGGTGTTCATGCGGAGGCCCCGTCCACCGGGTACTTCACGAAGGCGTCCTCGATGGCCTGATGCCGCTCCTCCACGATGTTCCACCAGTCCGGATGCGTGAGCGCATACAGGTCGTCGTTGCGGATGGCCCGGGTCACGATCGCGCCCGCCTCGATCGGGTCGATCCAGCGGAGCCCTGCGGCCACCCCCTCGGAGATGTCGACGTCGGCGAGCGCCCCGGCGAGGCCCTCGGGCCGGTTGCGCAGGCTGTTCTTGATGTTCGTGCGCACGGTGCCGGGCGCGAGCAGGGTGACGTGCACCTTCGATCCGTCCTCCTCCAGCTCCAGCGCGAGCGACTCGGTGAGCGCCCGCACCCCGAACTTCGTGACGGAGTAGGCGCCGCCGCCGGCCATCGGCGCGAACGAGGCCATCGATCCGGTGTTCACGATGTGCCCGCCCTCCTCATTGGCCTGCAGCAGCGGCAGGAAGGTCGTCACCCCGTGGATGACCCCCCAGAGGTTCACGTCGACCAGCCACTTCCAGTCGCTGAGGGAGAGCTCCGCCACGCGGGCGAGCGGGCCGACACCGGCGTTGTTCACCACGATGTCCACCCGGCCGAAGCGCTCCAGCACGGCGGCGGCGAGCGCCTCGACGCTCGCGGGGTCGGTGACGTCGACCCGGATGCCCACGGCCCCGATCTCGGCGGCGGTGGCGTCGAGCGCATCCTGCTGCACGTCGGCGATCACCACCTCGGCGCCCTCGGCGATGAGCTGCTCGGCGATGCCGCGGCCGATGCCGGAGGCCCCTCCGGTGACGACGGCGACGCGCCCGCTGATGCTGGTCATGAAGTGCTCCTCTTATAAGGGGGTATCAATTGCCGAAGCCGAAGGTGCCGGCGGGGTCGTAGCGCTTGCGCACCCCGGCGAGCTTCGCGGCCGTGTCGGCGGGCCAGAGGCGCGCGAACACCTCGGGGCTCGGATGCCCCGCCCAGTTGTAGTTGATCTCGTCGTGTGAGTAGCCGGCCACCGCGTCGAACAGGGCCGGGCCGGCCACGGGCAGCGCCTGGTCGTTGAGGCCCGGGACGACGGCGGCGATCACGAGCAACGAGAACGCGGCGCCTCGCCCGCCGATGGCGTTGGGCGCCTTCGGGTCGCGGGCGACCGCGCCGCCGAGCAGCCGGGTCTCGACCGTGGCGAACGGCGACTCGGCCGATCCGCCCGCCTGCTCCAGGATGCGCTCCACGTAGTCCTGGTCGATGCGGTCGAGGAACTCGCCCCGCTCCCAGATCGGCAGCGGGCCGAACGGCTCGGCGTGGATCGAGCCGCACTCCGCGGTGGGCATGACGCCCACGCCGTCGAGGTACACCGGAGCCGCCTCCCGCAGCGGCGCCAGCAGCGCCTCGCCGCGCTCGGCGAGCTGCGCGGCATCCGCCCCCGTCTCCACGTAGGCGAAGCGCACGTGCGCGAGGGTGCGGCCGGCCAGCGGCTCGGGCACGCCTTCGGGCGGCAGGCGCAGGATGGCGATGGAGGTGTTGGCCGACTCGGGCAGCGTCTCGGCCCAGTCCAGCCAGGCGCGGTGCACCGTGTCGATGTGCTCCTGGGCGAAGAAGAGGCCGCCGCCGTAGATCTCGGGCAGGTCGAGCACCGCGAGGGTGAGCCGGGTCACGACACCCAGACCGACCTTGCCGCCCTTCAGCGCCCAGAACAGCTCGGGCTCACTCTCGGCCGAGGCCACCACCACGCTGCCGTCGCCGATCACCACCCGGAACGCGACAGCCCGGTCGGCGGCCCAGCCGAGCGTGCGGCTGAGCGGTCCCACGCCGCCGCCGAGCACGAGGCCCACGGCGCCGACGCTCGGCGACGATCCGGTCACCGCGGCGAGGCCGTGCTCGCCCAGGCGCGGCAGGATGTCCATCCAGCGTGCGCCCGCACCGATGGTGACGGTGAGGGCGGAGGCGTCGATGTCGATCGAGTCCAGCCGGCGGGTGTGGATGAGCACACCACCGTCGACCCCGCGGTAGGATCCGTGGCCGGTGGCCTGCACCACCACTTCGAGGCCGTGCGCGGCGGCGAAGCGCACCGCCGTCTGCACGTCGGCCTCGTCCTGCGCCCCCACGACCAGGTCGGGCCGCATCGGCGAGAGCGAGTTGAAGCCGTCGATCTCGGCCTGGTAGCCCTCGTCGCCGCGCTCGAACAGCGGGCCGGAGAGGGCGGAACGGAAGGCGGTGAGGTCCGCCTCGGCGATCGGGGGCATCGTTGCTCCTTGGGGACGGCGTCGGATGGATGGGGCCGGGTGGGGTCGGGGCTCAGGGGGTGCGGCGGTTCGCGGGCCAGATGCCGTGCCGGCCCGGCGAGAGGATGCCCTCGGGATCGACGGCGTCCTTGATCCGCTCCACGAAGCGGCGGTAGGCGTGATCGCCGAAGGAGTACTCGGCCGAGGCCTCCTCCATGAAGTCGAGGTGGGCGCGGTACTCGCCGTAGCCGAGCTCACCCACCGCGCGGATCATCGTCTTCACGGTGGCGTAGGCGTTGCGGGTCGCCTCGTCGTCGGCGGTGTCGAAGCCGAAGCCGCTCACCACGAGGGCGCTCCGGTCGCTCGCCACGCAGATGCCCGCGAGGAAACTCGCTCCCGTGTCGCGGGTCACGATCTGCTCGAGCGTGTCCACCACGGCGCGCATCTCCGAGCCCACCAGCGGCACGGCGGGCGAGAAGCCCACGTGCCCGAAGTCGGGCGGCATCGACTCGAGCATGTCGAGGTTCGGGATGCCGGCCTGCACCTTGTCGGCGAAGTGTTCGATCTGGTCCCACTCGTCGCGCAGGAAGGTGCGGTGGTGGTCGATCCGGGCGCCCTCGATGGCCGACCAGGCCTCACGGATCTTCTCGACCTGCCGGGCCACCACCACCTCGTCGCCCCAGACCGCCGTGCGCATGCCCCAGCGGCCGACGCCCGAGACGTCGGCGAGCTCGTCGAGCTGCTCGGGGCCGAGGGTGCCGCCCGCCTGCATCTGCCCGAGCAGCTCGGGGAAGTGCGAGGCGAGGGTGAGCGTGTTCTGCATCACGGGCACCCCGCGGATGACGCCGTCCAGGCGGAGCTCCCGCAGGATGTCGATGGCCTGCTCGAGCTGGTGGTCGCGCGGCACGGTGAGGAAGAGAGGTGCGTAGGCCTCGGGCTTGCGCATCAGCCAGTAGCCCATCGAGGTGACGATGCCGAAGGTCGACTGCACGAACAGCGGGTCGAGCACCGGCCCGAGGCCGCGCTTGTAGGCGTGCCAGGCCTTGGAGTTCGGAATGCCGCCCATGCCGGTGCGCAGCAGCGAGCCGTCGGCGAGCACCACCTCCATGCCGGTAGGGGCCTGGAAGTCGGTGCCGAGCGGCAGGTAGGTGACACCGCTGTCGAGCGAGTTGCCGACGACGGAGCCCCAGCCGAGGTCGGGCACCGAGACCAGCAGGTCGTCGTGACCGGCCTCGGCGATGGCCGCGTGCAGATCCATCCAGCTCACGCCGGGCTCCACCACGGCGTAGGCCAGCTGGGCGTTGATCTCGAGCACCCGGTTCATCCGGCGCAGGCTCACCAGAACGGATCCGGCCACCCGCGGGGAGGGGCCGCCGTAGCCGTTGTTGCGGCCCTGCGACGAGACCCAGAGCGGCACGCCGAGCTCGGCCGCGATGCGCACCACGGCCTGCACCTCTTCGGTGCTCGCGGGGTAGAGCACGGCGGAGGAGTCGTAGGTGCGGTCGCCCTTGATCCAGTACGGATCGGCGTACTCGTCGCGGCCGGCGCGGTCGGTGACGACGGCCTCGTCGCCGAGCTCCTCGCGGAAGCGGCTCACCGCTTCGTCGCTCAGCACATAGGGGGTGGCATCCGGGGTCATGAGAGCTTCCTCGCTTCGTCGACGAGCAGCGGCGCCGCCTCGAAGACGCCGTGGATGCCCAGGGTGGCGGCGATCTCCATCACCTCGACGATCTCGGCGGCGGAGGCGCCGTAGCGCACCGCGTTCTCGATGTGCAGGCGGAGACCCGAGGTGTAGAGGTGGGTGGCGGCGGTGTCGAAGGCGATGTACATGAACTCCTTCACCTTCGGCTCGAGCGGCCCGCTCACCCACGGCACCGAGGAGAACTCGGTGTAAGCGTCGAAGAACTCGGGGGCGAGCTCGAGGATCTCGTCCCAGAACGCGTGCCAGTAGCCGCGCTTCTCGGTGAACTCCGCCTTGAGCTTCTCCTGGTAGCCGTCGAGGGCGGCGGCCTCGGTGCGCAGCCCCTCCTGCTCGAGCACGTCGACGAGGATGGGCACGCCGATGTTCATCGAGTGGATGCCGAGGGTGGCGCAGCACTCCAGCACCTCCATCACCTCGGCGGGGGTGGCGCCGGCCTGCAGGGCCCGACGGATGTGGCCGCGCACGGGAGGCAGGTACAGGTGGGTGGAGTTCGCGGCCACGGCGAGGCGCACGAAGTGCTGCACCTTCTCGGGCAGCGCGCCCACCTTCGCCGGCACCGCGGCGAGCTTGGAGTAGGCGGCCAGGAACTCGGGGTCCAGGTCGAGCACGGCCTGGGTGCCGCCGTCCCACTCGCCGTGGGCGGCTTCGTACTCGCGGCGGATCTCGGCCTTGCGGGCGTCGTCGGTCATTCCGCGCTCCCCTCCTTCTCCTGAGCGCGCAGCCAGCGCGCCACCTCGGTGTGGTCGGCCGCGGGGCCGAGATCCTCGCTCGCGGTGCTCCAGTGCGCCACGGCCTGGTCGCTCAGGGTGTGCGGCACGCCCAGGCTCTCGGCGAGGCCGGTGGCGATGCGCATGTCCTTCAGCATGAGGCTCAGGCCGAAGCCGGAGTCGTAGGTCTCTCCCACGATGAAGTTCGGCCACTTGAGCTGCGTCGAGCCGCTCCGGCCGCTGGAGGTGTTGATGGCGTCGAGCATCACGGTGGGGTCCAGGCCGAACTCGATGCCGGTGAGCATCGCCTCGCTGGTGACCCAGAGGTGCGCGGCCGACATCAGGTTGTTGATGGCCTTCAGCGCGTGGCCGGCCCCGATCGGGCCCACCAGCGCGGGCTTGCCGAGCACCTCGAGCACCCCGCGGGCCTCGTCGAGGTCGCTCTCTGCGCCGCCCACCATGATGGTGAGCGTGCCGGCGACGGCTCCCTTGACGCCGCCGGAGACCGGCGCGTCGATCAGCCGCGATCCGGCTGCCTGCACGACCTCGGCCAACGCCCGGGTGCGCAGCGGCTCCGACGAGCTCATGTCCACGAACAGCGTGCCCGGGCGGGCCTGGGCGAGAACGCCGCTCTCGCCCGTGAGCACCGCCTCGACGATCGCGGAGTTCGGCAGCATCAGGATGACCAGGTCGGCCTCGGCCACCACGGCACCCGCGGAGTCGGCGGTCTCGCCGCCGGCCGCCTCGAGGCGCTCGCGCGCCGCGGGGGCGAGATCGAAGCCGCGCACCGGATAGCCGGCCGCCACCAGGCGCTCCGACATCGGGCTGCCCATGTTGCCAAGGCCCACGAAGGCCACGGTCATCGCGTCGCTCACAGTTCGCCGGCCTCCTTCATCTCGGTGATCTTGGCCTCCGCCACCCGGAACGACTCCAGC
The DNA here is from genome assembly GCF_023264855.1 of Herbiconiux sp. GTDB lineage: Bacteria > Actinomycetota > Actinomycetes > Actinomycetales > Microbacteriaceae > Herbiconiux. The sequence continues at coordinate 45,256 of NZ_JAHFUW010000034.1, forward strand.
GCAGCGGGCACGCCCACGTACACGGCGGTCTGCATCAGCGTGGACTGGATCTCGGGAATGGTCACGCCGTTGCGGATGGCGCCGCGCACGTGCACGCCGAGTTCGTGCGAACGGTTGAGGGCGGTGAGCATCACCAGGTTGAGCAGGCTCCGGGTGCGGCGGTCGATGCCGTCGTCGGTCCACACCGCGCCCCAGCAGTACTCGGTCACGAGCTCCTGGATGGGGCGGGAGAACTCGGTCACCTGGCCGAGCGAGCGGTCGACGTGCTCGGCCCCGAGCACCTCGCGGCGCACCGCGAGGCCCGCCTCGTAGGTCTCGCGGCGCGTGTCGTCGCGCGTCGTCTTCTCCTGGTCGGTCATGGTCTCAGTCCTTCGTGTCGGTGGGTCGTGCCGCGCCGTCGCCGGCCGGATCGGGATCGTGCAGGCGCACATGGCCCGAGACGTCCCCGATCGCATCGACGACGGTGTTGCTGATCTGGTCGGCGTAGCCGAGTGCCTGGGCGAGTCCGAAGCTCGCCAGCGGGCCCGAGGAGTTGGGCGAGGCGACCCCGAGCTCGTGCAGGTGGTCGACGTAGAGCACCACGTCCTTCATCATGAGCGCGTTGGTGAGGCCGCCCTTGAGGTAGTCGCCCGTGATGATCTTGGGAAAGCGGTTGAGGGTGGCGAAGTTCACGCCCGAGCTGGCGTTCAGCACGTCCAGCACCGTGGCGAGGTCGAGCCCCGCCTTCTTGGCCGCCACCATCACCTCGGCCGTGGCCGAGAGGGCGATGGCGTTGAGGAAGTTGTTGAGCAGCTTCGTGCTGTGCCCCGCCCCGGAGGCGCCCATGTGGAACACCTTCGTGGCGAAGTGCGCGAGCACGGGCTGCACCCGTTCCAGCGCCGCCGCGTCGCCGCCCACCATGAGAGTGAGCGCCCCCTTCTCGGCCGCGGCCGCGCCGCCCGAGATGCCGGCGTCGAGGTAGGCGATGCCCTGTTCGGCGAGCCGCTCGTGGATGCGCTGGGTCGAGGAGGGGGCGGCGGTGCTGAGGTCGACGACGACGGATCCGGATGCGAGGGAGGAGAGGAACGCCGCATCCTGCAGCACCACCTTCTCCACCACCTTGCTGTCGGGCAGCGACAGGAAGACGACGTCGCTCTGCGCCGCCACCTCCGCCGACGAGCCCAGCGGGATCGCGCCGGCGGACTCCACCGCGGCACGCTGCATGTCGAAGCCGTGCACCTCGACGCCCGCGTCGACGATGCAGCGGGTCATCCGGCCGCCCATGTTGCCGAGGCCGATGAAGCCGATCCGATCGGTCATGTCAGGTGTCCTTCCCAGGCGAGCCGATGGTGGCGGCGATCCCGGCGAGCGGGCCGTCCTGCACCGGGGTGAAGCGATTGAGGGTGTCGGGGTCGTGGCCGCAGACGAGGTGTTCGACCCCGCCGGCCAGCAGTTCGTGGATGCGGTCGAAGCCCGCGTACATCTTCGGCAGGTCGGCCACGAAGGCGAACGGCATGTCGTCCTCGAGCTCCTCGTAGTAGTGCACGGCGTCGGAGGCGAGCAGCACGCGGCCCTCGGCGGTGTCGATCAGGGCGATGGCCTGGCCCGGGGTGTGGCCTCCCACCTCGAGCAGTTCGATGCCCGGCGCCACCTCGTAGCGGCCGGAGAAGGCGGTGACCCGGCCCTCGTCCAGCGCCGCGCGCAGGGCGTCGATCTCCTCCGGTTCGGTCGACCAGCGGAACTGCCGGCGCGTGCCCATCTGCGAGAGCCAGAAGTCCAGCTCGGCCTGAGCGATCACGATCCGCGCGTTCGGGAACGCGGCCAGGTTCCCGATGTGGTCGTAGTGCGCGTGGGTGACCACGAGGGTGTGCTCGGCCTGCATGTCGATGCCGAGCGCGGCGTAGATGTCGGCGATCCGGGCCACGAAGCTGCGGTTGCGGTTGGCCCCGCCCTGCTCGGAGAACCCGGTGTCGAACAGCACGGTGCGCTCGGCGTTGCGGGCCAGCCAGACGAAGTAGTCCATGTCGATGGGGCCGTCGGGCTCGCCGTGCAGGTGGTAGTTGAGGTACACCTCGGCGCGGTGGCCGTGCCGAGTGCCGTACTTCACGATGGTGAACTCGTACGGGTCGTCCATTCCGGCATCCTCGCTCATGCGGCGGGCTCCGGCACGGGCGGCCAGCCGGCACGTCGTTCGAGCATGAGCTCGCGCAGGGCGCGCGGCGGGCGGCCGGTGAAGCGCTCGACCACATCGGTGAGGCGGCCCAGATGGCCGGCGCGGATCATCCGGCCGAAGGTCACCATGCCGTCGCTGGCCCAGGGCACGGGCGAGTTCGAGAAGTCGCCGGTGGCGTCGCGCGGCACGCCGAGTGCGTCCCACATGGCGTACATCTCGTCGTCGGTGAGGTCGACGATCTCGATCGGCGCCCCGCTCAGCTCGGCGATCATCTCGCCCACCTCGCGGTAGGTCAGCAGTTCGGGGCCGGTGACGTCGTAGGCCGTGTCGGGCTCGCCTTCGCCGAGCAGCACCCGGGCGGCCACCTCGGCCACGTCGGCGCGGGCCACGAAGCCCACCCGACCCTCGCCGGCGTTGCCGATGCTCCGGCCCGAGGTGATGGCGATGGCCGCCTGGTTCTCGGCCATCGCATCCGCGTACTGGTTGTTGCGCAGGATGTTCCAGCCCAGGCGGCTGCCGAGGATCAGAGCCTCGGTGACCTTGTGATCGGCCACCTCCACCGAGTTGACCTCGGGCCGCTCCGTGCCGATGAAGGAGGTGTAGACGATGTGCTGCACCCCAGCCTCGACCGCGGCCTCGACGGCGTTGCGGTGCTGCCGCTGGCGGCTGGGGCCCGCCTCCATGGCCGAGACCAGGAACAGGCGTTCACCGCCGCGGAACGCCTCGACCAGCGCGTCGCGGTCTTCGTAGTCGGCCCGGCGGGCGTCGACGCCGCGTGCGCGCCAGCGTTCGAGCGTCTGCTCGTCGCGACTGGTGACGATGATCTCGGCCGGATCGACCTCCCCGAGGAGGTGCTCGGCGACGGCGGACGAGACGAAGCCGCCTACGCCGGTGACGATGTACATGCGGTTTCTCCTTTGAAACGGCCGGGCCGCGATGTGGCCCTCGGTCCCATGCTGACGCACGGATTGTATGATGTCAATATCGTATGACAATCTGCTCGATCAGGAACCCGCAGCCAGTCCGGCGCCGAAGGCCTGCACGAGCTCGGCGTCCACCGGGGCGGTGTCCCACAGGCCCGCGCCGCCACCGTAGCGGTTGGTGTTCTGCACGCTCGCGCCCCCGTCCACCGAGAGCACCGCTCCGGTGATGTAGGAGGCGTCCTCGCTCAGCAGGAAGGCCACGGCCGCCGCCACCTCGTCGGGCTCGCCCGCACGGCGGAGAGGCGAGGTGCTCGCGCGCTTCTTCATGTCCTGGATGCCGGCCTCGCCGAAGATCGGGGTGGGCACGATGCCCGGCGCCACGCCGTTCACGCGCACCCCGATCGGGCCTGCGTACACGGCGGCGCCGTGCACGAGGCCGATCACGCCGTGCTTGGAGGTGGTGTACGCGAGCAGGTCGGCCGCGCCGCGCAGACTCGCGATCGAGGCCGTGACCACCACCGAACCGGTGGTGCCGGTGGCCACGAAGTGCCGCAGCGCGGCGCGGGTGCCGAGGAACGGGCCGCGCAGGTTCACGGCCATCACCGCATCCCACTCGTCCACCGCCGCATCCGTGAGCTGCACGCCCGGCTTGCCGGCGATGCCCGCGTTCAGGTGGTGCAGGTCGGCGGAGCCGAAGGTCTGGATGGCCGCCTCGAGGTAGGCGTCGACACCCGCCTCGGTGGAGACATCCGCCCCCACCCCGATGGCCTCCCCCTCGAGCGCGTCGGCCGCGGCCTTCGCACGGTCGCCGTCGAGATCGACGACCACCAGCTTCGCACCCGCCTCCGAGAGGCGCTGCACGACGGCCGATCCGATGCCGCCGACGCCTCCGGTCACGATCGCGACCTTGCCGTCGATTCCTGCGTACGTCATCGTGCCGCCTTCCGTCCGGCCACTGCGGGCCGCTCCGGGTGGCCGGACGCGCCGTCGCGTCCCGTCACTCACCTCAGATTGTCTGACAGTAATATATTGCCGATCGGATTGCACCACTTGCAACCCCGGCGCTCCCGCCTCCGACGCACGGCCCCTGTATGATCGGCACACATCATGCCGTAAGGGAGTCACGATGACCGCTCCGAACACCCTCTCCGAAGCCTGGACGAGCGCCCATGTCGACCGGGTCGCCGCGCCACTGCGCGAACAGGTGATCGCGGCCCTGCGCGCCGCCATCCTCGACTTCACCCTTCGCCCCGGCCAGCGCCTGGTGGAGCGTGAGCTGATCGAGCAGCTCGGCGTCTCCCGCACCACCATCCGCGAGGCCCTGCGCGAGCTCACCAGTGAGGGACTCGTGACAGTCGTGCCCCAGCGCGGCGCCATCGTGAGCGCCCCGTCGCTGCCCGAGGCAGAAGACCTCTACGAGATCCGCGCCGTGCTCGAGTCGGTTCTGGTAGAGCGCTTCGTCGAGCGCGCCAGCGACGAGCAGCTCGCGCGGCTGCACGACGCCGTCGAGCACTTCGCCGTCACCACGGCGGGCAGCCACGAGATCCGGGTCATCCTCGACGCCAAGGACTACCTCTACGAGGTGCTGATCGAGGGCGCCGCGAGCCCGGCGCTGAAGAACATCATCGAAGGCATCCAGGCGCGCGTGCGCATCCTGCGCGCCACCTCGATGGGCGAGCCGGGCCGTGCCGAAGAAGCCGCCGCCGAGCTCCGGGCGATGGCCGCGGCCGCGCAGAAGCGCGATGCGAAGAAGGCCGCGCAGCTGTGCGCCACGCACGTCCGCAACGCCTCCAAAACCGCCCTCAAGCACCTCCGCCTCGCCGAAAAGGGCACCGCCGCCCCCTAGCCTCGCGCCGATCGTCGAGAAGTCGCAAATGGCCCCTATTCCCTGTGGATAGGGGCCATTTTCGACTTCTGGATCGGGACGGGGAGGGGTTGACCATTCAGGGTGACCATCATATTGTCGGACAAACACGATGATCAGTGACTCAATGGAGAGGTAGTCATCATGCCCGCACGCACCCCGCACCTTTCGGCCCGGCGACGCGCGCTCGGAGGCGCACTCGCCCTGGCCTTCGCCGCATCGCTCGCGGCCTGCTCGGCCGGTGGCGCCGGAGGCTCGGCCGGATCCGGTGACCCGGTCGCCGAACTCACCCCCGGCGACCCGAACGCCCCGGAGACCACCGAGGTCAAACTCACCGGCATCAAGGGTCCCGGCACCATCCCGCTGCAGTACGCCGCCGACCAGACCGCCGCCGACTACGGGCTCACCATCGAACCCTACTTCGTGGACAACAGCGGCGTGGCCGTGACCTCCGTGATCTCGGGCGACGCCGCGGCCGCCAACACCAGCTACTTCGGCGTGATCGACGCCATCAAGCAGGGCCTGGACCTCGTGGTGATCGCCGAGGGCTGGGCCAGCACGCCGGGCACCGGATCGCTCGAGGCCCTGCCGAGCTCGGGCATCACCGAGCTCGCCGACCTCGAGGGCAAGACCGTCAACGTCATCTCGCTCAGCAGCAGCCACGCCATCAAGCTGCGCAACACCATGCTGCAGGAGGGGCTGGATCCGGATGCCGTGAAGTGGGTCGAGCTGCCCTACGGCGAGGTGGCCGCGGCCCTCGAGCAGGGCACGATCGACGCCTCGAGCGCCGTCGGCCCCACCCTCGCCGCCGTGCGCGGGCTCGGCAGCGTGACCGTGTTCGACTACGGATCGGGTGAGTACGAGGGCATGGCCGAGTCGGGCTGGGTGGCCTCCCGCGCCTTCGCGGAGAAGAACCCCAACACGATCGCCGCCATCCAGTGCTCGATCTTCGGCGCCCAGGGCGCCCTCGCCGCCGACCGCGCCGAGTTCGAGACCCAGTTCTCCTCCTTCCTCGGCGCCCCCGCCGCGGTGGCCGCCGCCGAGGTGATGCTCGACTACCAGAGCGAGAACCGCCTCGAGGACATCCA
>NZ_JAHFUW010000077.1 GCF_023264855.1 Herbiconiux sp.
GCGGCTTCCGCCACCGGCGCTGCCGCTGCGTGCTCCGCGTCCGTTCGACGAGCCGCCCTGGCCGCCGCGACCACCCTGACCGCTGCGGCCGCCCTCGGCGCCCGCGCCCGATCCGTCGCGTGCCGCACGCTTGCGCTGTGCGTTGGCGCCCTGCGAGCCGCCTCGACCGCCACCGGCGCCCGAGCCGCCACGGCCGGTGCCGTCGTTGCCGGTGCGGCGCTGGCCCGATGCGGGCAGCTGGTTCGTGGTGCGAGGGGCCGGCTTCACGTACGCGGCCACGTCGCCGGTGAGGGCGTTGACCGACGCGGAGTCGGCCGTGACGACCTCGGGCGTGACGGTGATCGCCGCCTTGCGCAGCAGATCCTTCACGTCTTTGCGCTGCGCGGGCAGCATGATCGTGACCACGTCACCGGCCGATCCGGCGCGGGCGGTGCGGCCCGAGCGGTGCAGGTACGCCTTGTGCTCCGCCGGCGGGTCGACGTGGATGACGAGTTCGATGTCGTCCACGTGCACACCGCGGGCCGCGACATCCGTCGCCACCAGAACGCGCACGGTACCGGCCGAGAAGGCCGCGAGGTTGCGGTCGCGGGCCACCTGGGAGAGGTTGCCGTGCAGGTCGACGGCGGGGATGCCGGCATCGGTCAGCTGCTTCGCGAGCTTCTTGGCGTGGTGCTTGGTGCGCATGAAGAGGATGCGGCGGCCGGAGCCGGAGGCGAGCTTCTCCACGAGAACTCGCTTGGACTCCACCGATTCGGTCTCGAACACGTGGTGCGTCATGGCGGCGACGGGCGAGTTCGCCTCGTCGACCGAGTGCAGAACCTCGTTGTGCAGGAACTTGCGCACGAGCTTGTCCACGCCGTTGTCGAGCGTGGCGGAGAACAGCAGGCGCTGACCCGACTGCGAGGTCTTGTCCAGGATGCGTGTCACGACGGGCAGGAAGCCGAGGTCGGCCATATGGTCGGCCTCGTCCAGCACGGTGATCTCCACGGCGTCGAGGGAGACGAAGCCCTGCTTCATCAGGTCTTCGAGGCGGCCGGGGCAGGCGACGACGATGTCGACGCCGGCCTTGAGCGCGGTCACCTGACGGCCCTGCGAGACGCCGCCGAAGATGGTGGTGGTGGTCATGCCGTAGGCCTTGGCCAGCGGCGCCAGCACGGCGTCGATCTGGGTGGCGAGCTCGCGGGTGGGGGCGAGTACGAGGCCGAGCGGGCGGCCCGGGCGGCGCTTGCCGCCGGAGAGCTGACCGGCGAGGCGGGCGACCATGGGGATGGAGAAGGCGAGGGTCTTGCCCGAGCCGGTCTTGCCGCGGCCGAGCACGTCGCGGCCGCTCAGGGTGTCGGGGAGGGTGTCGACCTGGATGGGGAACGGCTCGGTGATGCCGCTCGCGGAGAGCGACGCCACCAGGGGGGCGGGCACGCCGAGCGCGCCGAAGGAGGAAGGAGAGTTGGTCAAGGTTGGTGCCTTTCCGGCATCAGTCCGGAGCGCACGACATGAAAGACGCTTCACCCGGAAGTCAGCGAACGCACCGACGGTGCATCCGTTCGCCGCAAGAAGTATCTGCAAATGGACCGACGCGGAGCCTGTCAGGCCCGGTCGCCTCCACGAGAAGAGGGAGCGTTCTTTCGACGCACGGGGCTCACTATCGAGCCCACGAGTACCCCCAGTCTAGCGCACGGATCCGACGTACCCCTCGCCGACCGGGATTTCGGTCGCCACGCGGTTGCCCGGCTGGGCGAGCGGGCAGGCCCAGGCGGGGTCGTAGGCGCACGAGGGGTTGTAGGCGAAATTGAAGTCGAGCACGATCGTGGGGCGGGCTGCGACCGCCTCGTCGGCGTCGACCCCGAGCGTCACCGTGTGGTCTAGGCTCGCGCCCTTGATGGTGTCGACGAGGTAGCGGCCTCCGCCGTACGTGCCGTCGGGTTTGCCCGCCCGCGCGTCCTTCACCGGCACGAAGAGACCGCCGCCGTACGAGGCCAGCCGCCACACGTCGAGCGTGCCGACGCCGTCGAGTCGCGCGATCCCGAGCAGCTCGAAGGGCACGACGCCGTCGGTGCCGGTCTCGAAGTCGAAACGGCGCGGCCGGGGGTCGTCGTCCGCCACGTCTTCGATCTCGACCTCGAAGCTCCACGCCGGGTCGTACGGCGCGATCGGCAGACCGCCGAAGCCCGCGGCATCCTCGGGCAGCAGGGGAGAGGCCGGATGCATCGAGAAGAGGTCATCGCGGGATACGCGCCAGAACTCGTGCGCCTCGGCGGGGTCGACGCTGCGCAGCCGGCGCACCTCGTCGTAGATGCTGAAGACGCGCATCCGCCAGTCGGCGGTCTGCAGGGCGGTCAGGGCACGGGGGTTCATGCGGTCGCTTCCTCCTGGCCGGGCTCCCGGCCGCTGTCTGTCCCGGGCGCGTCGTCGTCCGGATCGCCTTCGGCTTCCGGCTGCGGCGGGTCGAACGCCCAGCTCGGCGCCAGTTGCTGCAGCTTGTGCCCGCGCCACTGCCAGAACGCCCACAGGCTGTACCAGGCGAACGGGGTGAGCAGCCCCGCGCCGATGGTGAGCTGATCGCGGTAGAGCGTCTTGCCGGTGCCGGCCGGGTCGGGCGCGATCGCCATCCGGTGGTCCCAGAGCTTGATGCTGCTCACGGCGCCCGTCACCCCCTGGCCCGAATCGTGCAGGATGCGGGTGTTCCCGCGTTCGGCGGTCTGCACGCTCAGCCGGATGATCTGCTTGCCCATGGGGATCACGCCCGCTCCCCGCATGGCGACCGGATGCTGACCCGGCTCCCACACGGTCGGGAACCCGTCCGCCGCGAGCGACTCGATCTCCACCAGGGGGCTCGACACCTCCCGGAACACGGCAGGGCTCCGGATTGCGCGCCACGCGGCATCCGGTTCGCAGTCGAGGATGAGCTTCAGCAGCACGCGCATGTCCTCAGTCTGCTCGTAAAATCGACGGATGCCCACAGAGACCGCCGCCGAAGCCGCCGCCCCCGAGCATCCGCAGTCGCGCTACCAGGTTCGATTGCACCTCGCCGTCGACGCATCACGCCTGGCCTCGCTGCAGCGCACGGGCGACCACGTGCTGGTCGTCGACGTGCTCGACGACGGTGAGCTCGCGACGGCCACGACTGCGGCCGGCGGTCGGACGGCTGCTCTGCCTGTCGCCGGATTCCGAACCCGCACGGCCGCCGCGCGCGCCGTGCTCGAGGCTCAGGCGGCCCGAGGCGACCGTGTCTTCGTCGATCTCGTCACTCCGGCCCGCGTCGACGGCCAGTTCGCCGTCGAGGACTTCCTCGCAGCGGGCGCCGTCGTCGACGCCCTCGCCGAGCTCGGCATCGACTTCTCCTCACCCGAGGCCGCGGCGGCCTGCGCCGCCTTCACCACCCTCCGCCGTGCCCTCGCGCACCTCGTCACCGCCTCGGCGGCCGGCCGGTCGTGGGCCGCCGCCGGCCGCACCCCCGAGGTCCTCGCCGCCTGCGCCCTCGACGCCGACGCCTGAGCAGTAAGTACTCATAACACCCCTCGTCCTCTGGGTGATTACCTTTCGCAGTGCGTCAGACCCGTCGCCCGACCCGAGGAGAAACCCATGTTCGTTCTACCCATCACTCACCGCCGCTGTCTTTCCGCTGCGACCGGCGCCGCGCTCGCGCTGGTCGTGTTGGCGCCGTTCACCGCCCCGTCCCGCGAAGCGGGTGCGCTCGAGCTGCCGTCCACCGGCATCTCGTTGTGGCACGACCTCGCCTTGGACGATCCCACTGCGCAGGTGATGGGCCTGACGCATGACATCGACGGAAACGAGTGGTACGACGACGCGGCGAACGACACCCTGGTTCGGATCGACTCCGCGACTCACGCGCAACAAGCCTTCCCGCTCGGTGCGTCCACGTACGTCACGGGGATGGTCGGGGCGCCCGATGGCACCATGTGGTTCAGCGACGGCCGCAGCCACAGCCTGGGTCGCGTCGATCCGGTCACATCCGCAGTGACCTGGTTCCCTCTCACCGGCGTCGCCGTGAACCCGACGTCCTTCGCCGTCGGCAGCGACGGCAACATCTGGTTCGCCGATCCGTTCTTCACGAGCCTGGTGCGGGTCGACTCCGCTGGAGGGATCACGCTCATTCCCGAGCCGAGCGGCGAGCAGGTGCTCGACGTCGTGGCTGCACCGGACGGGCGAATCTGGTACAGCCGAACCGGTGCCGATCGACTGGGCGCGTACGACCCCGCGTCCGGCTTGTTCGCCGATCTTCACGTCGGTCCGCTCGATGGCGAGCGACTGACGCTCTCCCACAGCGGAAGCGTGTGGATCGACAGCGCGAACCAGTTCACCGAGGTCGCTCCAGACGGCCGGGTCTCGGTTCGACCCCTGGCCGCGCCCGGACCCGTCCCCGTGCACGCGGTCGACCTCACCGGTGGAGACCTCGCCGGCGACGACGACGTTCAACTCTCCTTCCTCGACCAGGAGTACGGGTTCGGAACCATCGACTCCGCGGGACGCCTGCACTTCAGCCGCCTCGACGCGGCGCGCACGAATCTCGATGTCGACGGCGCCGGGCACCTCTGGATCAACGATCTCTGGGGTCACTCGCTGCAATGGCGGTAACCGGCGTAGCGTGGTGGTGACATTGGAGGTCACCACCATGAAGGCAGTTCTCGACGGCACCGTCATCGCCGAAGCACCCAAGGAAGATCTGATCGCGATCGAGGGCAACTGGTACTTCCCGCCCGCGAGCGTCAACGCCGACCTGCTCGAGAAGAGCGACACCCCGTACACCTGCCCCTGGAAGGGCGAGTGCCAGTACTTCAGCGTGAAGAACGGCGACGAGTCGCTGAAGGACCGCGCCTGGAGCTACCCCACCCCCTACCCGACGGCCTTCGACCGCGTGGGGAAGGACTTCAGCAACTACGTGGCCTTCTGGAAAGAGGTGCAGGTCACCGACTGAGCCGGTCCACCGGACCAGTCAGTTTCCACAGGGTAGAAAGTACTCATATCTGCCCCATGCCCCACCGGCTTACCGTGAATCGAACGCCGCGCGACTCCCCCTGTCGCGCGGCGTTCTTCTCACGAAGGAGCTGCTATGTCGTCATCCGTCCCACTGTCCCGTCGCAACTTCCTCGGAGCCGCCGCGGCTCTGGCCGTCGTCGGCTCGGGCGCCGCTGCCGCTCTACGACCCGAGGTGGCACACGCCCTCGATGTGCGGCCGGGCGGCTTCGCCACGTGGCACGAGTTCGCGTTGCCCTCCGCGGCGGGGATGCCGGGCGCGATCCTCTGCGATGCGCTCGACCGCGTCTGGTACACGGATGACGCCAACAAGCAGCTGATCATGTTCCCGGCGGAATCACCGGGCGCCTACGCGACCGTCGATCTCGGACCGGGCGGCCCGTCGATCGGCACACTCCTCGCGGCACCCGACGGTGCCGTCTGGTTCAACGACTTCGCCATGCCGCAGATGGGGCGCTTCGATCCGATCTCCCGAACGGTCTCGCTGTTCCCGACCGGCGGGTCCGGCACCGCCTTCTCTCCGGTCGTCGGCCCCGACGGGGCCATCTGGTTCGGCGATCCCGCCAACGAGGGCATCGCGTCCCTCGCGCCCGACGGAACGATCACCCGCGTGCGGGATCCGCACGGCTCGCTCGTCGTGCACGTCGTGGCCGCCGGCGACGGTCGCCTCTGGTACTCGAGAGACGGCCTTCCCGTCTTGGTACGGTACGACCCCGTGGCCGACGTGTTCGACGAATTGTTCCTGAGCGGTGGGGACACCTACGGTCTCACCGTCGACGCCGCCGGCGAGGTGTGGGTCGGCACGCACGGCCTCGTCAGTCATGTCGCTGCCGGAGACGTCGTCACCGAATACCCCATCCCGTCGACCATCCCCTTCTGGCCGGGGTACCCGACCTCCCTCGCGGCAGGTCACCACGCGCGCCTCTACTTCACCGACGAGCAGCTGGGCCTCGGCCGCATCGCCCTCGACGGCGCAGTCATCTTCCAGCGCCCGCCGTTCGCCGGGGCAGCTCCGCGAGAACTCGCCGTCACCTCGGTGGGGACCCTCTGGTACACCGACCCCGCCCGCGGCACCATCGGCTGCCTCTGACCCCGAAGTCGGTCGCGCCGGCGCGTGAGCGTGCGCGTGGCCGAGAGCACCGGCGCGTGGCCGAGGGTGTGTCGAGGGGGCCGAGGGAGCGTCAGGCAGAACGGGCGGCGGCACCCCGCGCGTCGCGGCGCACGGCGGCCACGTCACGGCGAGACCACGCGATCAGGTGTGCGGCACTGAAGCCCCGGGCGCAGAGGCTGCAGGAGAGGCGGCCCGAGGGGCGGCGGTGGCGGTAGAACTCGTGGCCGGCCGGGCAGCGGCCGATCCAGGGCGCCAGTTCGTCGGCTCGGTCGCCATCGTGCAGGCGTTTGCCCTCGTAGCCGATCTCCCGCGAGATCGCGACCCAGCGTGGCCCGTGCCCGGCGGCTGAGCCGGCCAGGGCGTGCGCCACCTCGTGCAGCAGAATCTGGTGCACCTCGTCATCGTCGTACCGCGCGGCCAGGTACCGCGACACGGTGATGCGCTTGGCCGTGTAGTTGCACTGCCCCGCCCTGGTCTTGGCGTTGTCGAACCCGAAGCGCCAGACGGTGGGATCCAAGTGCAAGGCGATCAGGGCGTTGGCCCAGGTCGTCACACGGCTGAGGTCGGCCATCCGAGATCGCTCAGGCGCCGGACGTCGACGGCGCCGCCGACGAGGAAGACGTCGGGATCACCGGCAGCGTCGACGCAGACGCAGAAGACGCGGCCGAACCCGAACCCGAAGCAGACGCCGACGACGCAGGCGATGCCAGCCCGGTGCCGAGGAACGACTCCGTCACCGCCACCGCCACCAGCGAACTCTCCAGCTGATCGATCGAGGCCCCGAGCCGCTCCATCAAGAACACCGCCGCCTTGAAGTCGACCAGCGCCGCATCGAAGTCGCCCGTCTCGAAGTGCACCTTGCCGCGGCTGAGTGTGGCGGTCGCCTCGAGCGTTCCCCACTCGTGCGTCTGCGCCTCTTCGACGCAGAGACCGAGCTCCTGCAGTGCCGAGGGGTACTTGCCCTGGAACTGCTGCACCTGGGCACGCCGGATGCGGGCACCCAGCGCCTGTTCGCGGTCACCCGAGAAGCGTGCCTGACGAACGGCTTCGTTCGCGATGGTGAAGGCCTCGTCGAGCCGGCCGAGCAGGCGCAGCAGCACCACCTTCTCGTTCAGAGCCGAGAGGGAGCGCAGCTGCCCGAGCTCGTCGAGCCGCTCGCTCGCGGCGCGCACGTCGACCTTCTCGCGCAGGGTGGTCATGTCGTACCCGGTGATGATGCTCAGTTCGTGCTCCCGATGCTGCTTGCCGAAGGCCGGCGCCAGGGCAGACGCGGCTGGCCTCCGAGGGGATTCGGATCCCGTCCACTCAAGGGTACCCAGCGCATCCGCCATCCGCCTCAGCCACCCCGGCATGGTGGAGAAATCCGCGACCATCCGCGCCTGTGGAGAACCGCCCTCACCCCGCCGGCACCAGGTTCACCTGATACAGCACGTCCCCGCCCGCGCGCGGCGACCCCCGCCCGTCGGTGTTGTTGGTGATCAGATACACGGATGCCCCGGGCCCCCGCACCACGTCGCGGATCCGCCCCAGCTGACCACCGCCGTACCACTCGGCGGCGGCCCCCTCGAAGCTCGCGGTCCAGAGGCGCTCGCCGCCGAGTCCGGCCAAGAACACGGTCGAGCCCACGACGACGATCCCGCTGGGGCTCGCGTCGTCCGTCGGCCACTGCACGACCGGGTCCACGAACGTCGGGTCGCCGCCGAGTCCCTCCACCACCGGCCAGCCGTAGTTCGCCCCGGGCGTGATGCGGTTCAGCTCGTCCCACGTGTCCTGCCCGAACTCGGCGGCCCACATCGTGCCGTCGGAAGCCCACGAGATCCCCTGCGGATTGCGATGCCCGAGCGTGTAGACGGGGGAGCCGGGGAACGGATTGTCCGAGGGTACGCCGCCGGTCTCGGTGACCCGCAGGATCTTGCCGCCCAGCGAGTCCAGCGTCTGCGCGTTCGACGTGGTGCTGGCGTCGCCCGTCGTGACGTAGAGCATCTCGTCGGGTCCGAAGGCGATCCGCCCGCCGTTGTGATTCGAGGCCTTCGGGATGCCCGTGAGGATCGTCTCGACCGCACCGACGGTGTGCGCTCCCGGGCTGCCGGCGAGTGGCATCCGCACCACCCGGTTGCCCTCGCCGGCGGTGAAGTAGGCATACAGGTACGAGCCGGTGTCCAGCTCGAGGGTCGCGAGGCCGAGTAGCCCGCCCTCCCCGGCGGGCACCACGTCCGGCACCGTGAACACGGGCACGGCCTGACCGCCGACGATCTCGAGGATGCGCGCCGTGTCGCGCTCGCTCACGAAGATCGACCCGTCGGTCAGCTGGGCGATCGACCAGGGCGCCTCGAGCCCGGCGGCGATCGGCACCGGATCACCCGACGGGACGAGGGGTCTGAGATCAGCCGCCGCTGTCGGTGTCGGCGTCACGGCCGGTGAGGGCGTCGCGGATGCCGTGGCCGACGGCGAAGCAGTGGCGCTCGCCGTCGTGGTCGGCGCTTCGGCCGGAGTGGCCGCGCAGGCGGCGAGCACCGCGACGAGGGCTGTCATGGTCAGCACCACTCCGGCACCGCGCATGACGGGTCTGCGATCCATCGGCGAATCCTCTCGCTAGGGGCTGGGGATGAGCCTGCATCCAGCCTGACCCGATTCCTTAGGAACCGCCTGCGAATGAAACCGCCTGCGAAAGAAACCGCCTGCGAATCAGTCGTCCGACGAAGCCTTCCGCCCCACCTGGAAGATGCTCCGCGCCGGGGCCGGCGACTTCGTCGAGGTCTGATCCGTCGCCACGGGCGCCCCCGCGATGAAGTTCCGCAGCTCGCTCCCGGTCACCACCTTCGCCGGCACCGGATCGCTCGCGGCCAGCCGCGGCATCCGTTCGAAGGGAAGAGGGGATGCCGACGCGAACGCGACGACGTTGCCGAACCGGCGGGCCTTCAGCATCTGCGGGTCGACCACCAGAGCCACTTCGGCGAACACGTGGGCGAGCGTCGCCGCCTGGCTGCGCGCGAACGCCAGCCCCGCCCCGTCGGCCACGTTCACGGCCACGATCCCCGAGGGCTTCAGGATGCTCGCCACGGCCTCGTAGAACTCCGCGCTCGTGACGTGGGCCGGGGTGCGGGCCCCGGCGAACACGTCGACGACCACGACATCGGTCGACCCGCGCAGCCCCGGCGGGAACTTCTCCAGCACCGCTCGCGCATCCCCGTGACGCACCCGGATGCTGGCCCCCTTGGGCAGCGGAAGCTCCTCCCGCACGAACTCCACCAGTGAACTGTCGATCTCCACGACCTGCTGCCGCGACCCCGGCCGGGTCGCCTCGACGTACCGGGGGAGGGTGAACGCGCCGCCGCCGAGGTGCACGGCCGTGATCGGCTGACCGGAAGGCGCCACCAGGTCGATGCCGTGCCCGATCCGCCTCACGTATTCGAACGACAGGTACGTGGGGTCGTCGACGTCGACGTGCGACTGCGGTGTGCCGTCGACGATCAGCACGTGGGTGCCCGGCCGGAACCGGTCTTCCTCGATGGTGGCCAGCAGGCCGTCGGCGAGCCGGCGGGACGGATGCGGCGCGGCGCCCGCGCGCGAATCCCGGTCCTTGGCCATCCCCCGACCCTACCGGGACTGCGAGGACAGTCCGCCTGGCGCGGCCGCATCCGGAGCCCGGGGCGGATACACCCATGTCACCAGCACCACCGAGATGATCATCAGCAGGAACCACGACCCCAGCTTCGCCACCGACACCAGCTGCCAGCCGCCCTCCTGATCGGGGTAGCTCCACGCCTGGGAGAACGTGGCGATGTTCTCGGCGAACCAGATGAACAGCGCGACGAGGGCGAACGCGACGAGCACCGGCATCCGATAGGTGCGCCGGAACACCCGGAAATGCATCACCGAACGCGCGAACACCACGACCACGAGCCCGAGCAGCACCCACCGCAGATCCCAGATGTAGTGGTGCGTGAAGAAGTTCAGATAGATCGCTCCGGCCAGCACCGCCGTCAGCCAGATCCGCGGATAGCGCGTGAACCGCAGATCGAACAGCCGGTAGACGCGCACCAGATACGATCCGACGGCCGCGTACATGAAGCCGCTGAACAGCGGCACGCCGGCGACGCGCAGGATGCCGTCGCCCCCGTACGTCCACGATCCCACGTCGGTCTTGAACAGCTCCATCACCGTGCCGACGACGTGGAACAGGATGACCACCCGCAGCTCGCGCCAGGTCTCCAGGCGCGTCGCGATCATCACGATCTGGATGGCGATCGCCGCGAGGGTCAGGAAGTCGTTCCGGGCCAGTAACGCATCGGACGGGTACCAGAGCCGGGCTGCGAAGATCACTGCGAGAAGCGCTCCGCCGAACACGCAGGCCCAGGCCTGCTTCAGCCCGAACACCAGGAACTCGACCAGCCACGAGACGGGTCCGCGCGTCGGCGCCGACGAGAGGATGCGCCGCCAGCGGCCCTCCAGCCCCTTCTCCCAAGGAAGAGAGGGCTCGGCGTCAGTCATCCCGCGGTTATACCGGAGAAATCGAAACTGGTCAAGGAAAAGACTGGACAGGCGTGTCGGATGTGCCTATAGTTGTTCTTTGCGCTCCCAGAACAACCATGCCTTCATATTGTGGTCGGCAGCCGCGTGGAAAAGCCAGAAGCCAGATAACGGGCCAGACGGCGAACCACGCAGCAACACTCTAGAACCATATTGCGGGTTCAGACCATATCTCGGGAGTTCTCGACACCATCGACCGTAAGTAACGCAAGGCCCGACGGGGCCCACGGAGGTTATTTCCTTGGCTGCTGCGCGCAACGCAACCACCACTTCACCCAAGAACGGTCGGGCCGCTTCGCGGCTCTCGTTCGCCAAGATCACCGACAACCTGACCGTTCCGGATCTGCTCGCTCTGCAGACCGAGAGCTTCGACTGGCTGGTCGGGAACGACGTGTGGAAGGCACGCGTCGCCGAAGCGAAGAAGGCCGGTCGTCAAGACCTGCCGAGCAACTCGGGTCTCGATGAGATCTTCGAGGAGATCTCCCCGATCGAAGACCTCGGCGAGACCATGCAGCTCAGCTTCACGAGCCCGTTCCTCGAGCCCGAGAAGTACACCATCGACGAGTGCAAGGAGCGCGGCAAGACCTACGCCGCACCGCTGTACGTCGAGGCCGAGTTCATGAACCACCAGACCGGTGAGATCAAGACCCAGACGGTCTTCATGGGCGACTTCCCGCTGATGACCGAGAAGGGCACGTTCATCATCAACGGCACCGAGCGTGTCGTCGTGTCCCAGCTGGTCCGCTCGCCCGGTGTCTACTTCGAGCGCACTCCCGAGAAGACCTCCGACAAGGACATCTACTCCGCTCGCGTCATCCCGAGCCGCGGTGCCTGGCTCGAGTTCGAGATCGACAAGCGCGACCAGGTCGGCGTGCGCATCGACCGCAAGCGCAAGCAGAGCGTCACGGTGTTCCTCAAGGCCCTCGGCCTGACCTCCGAGGAGATCCTCGAGGAGTTCAAGGGCTACGCCTCGATCGAGGCCACCCTGGAGAAGGACTCGATCCTCACCAAGGAAGAGGCCCTGAAGGACATCTACCGCAAGCTCCGCCCGGGCGAGCAGGTCGCCGCCGAGGCTGCCCGCGCCCTGCTGG
>NZ_JAHFUW010000078.1 GCF_023264855.1 Herbiconiux sp.
CACCGCCCGCCTAGAGGTCGATCTTGTCGGTGTCGATCTCCATGGGCGTGCCGGTGACCTTCGACTTCACGAAGCTGAAGACCGTGGTGATGGTGGAGCCGGGGGTGTCCCAGTACTCGGCCGAGTCGGTGTGCACGATCAGGGCCCGGATCGACGGATCGGTGCGGCCTCCGGGGAACCAGGCTTCCACGCTCTGGTCCCACATCGCGTCGATGTAGCTCTGCTCGGTGGTGAGCTCGGCGTGGCCGCTGACCGACACCCACGACCCGTTCGAGCTGAAGGCGAGGTTCACGAGCGGATTCTTCTCCACACGCGTCGCCGTGGAGGATTCGGCGCTGACCAGGAACCAGAGGTCGCCGTCGAAGCGGTGGTGCTGCTGCTGCATGGCCAACGGCTGCGACAGCGGATGCCCGTCGTCGTCGAGGGTGACGACCATGGTGATCGGAAAGTCGTCGAGCAGTTTCGCCAGGGTCTCGATCTCGTCGGTGCCGGTCATGGGGTGCTCCATTCGTGGGTGAGGGGCTTCACGCTACGCCGGAACCGGATTCCCGCCAGGGGGTTGCTTCGGGCGGGCTAGGAGCGGGATCGTCGACGCACGACGAGCAGGATGACGACGGCGGCCACCACCGAGAACGCCGCCGCGCCGCCGGCTACCAGCACCCACGGGGGCAGTCCCGCATCCACCGTCTCGACGGCTATGACACCCTCTGCCGGGAACGTGACCTCGGCGGTCGCCGTTCGCGACAGCAGACCGGAGGTGAGGGCCAGGTTCGCCGTCCACGGTCCCGCGACGATCGCCGGGTCGAGGTCGATCGAGACCTCATGGGTGCCGCCGGGCGGAATCGTCACCGCGTTCGCCGTGCTGAACGGCCCGGCCGACATCGAACCCGGGCCCTCGGTGAGGGTCAGGGTTCCCGACACGTCCACGGCACGGCCACCGGTGTTGGTCACCACGGCCACGAGCCGGGGCATCCCCTCGGCGGATCGCTCCGCGGTCAGCGTGCCGAGGGTGAAGTCGGCAGGCGGCCCGTTGCCGGGGCCGACCGACACGTAGAGTCGCACGCCGGCCCGCGAGGCCAGCGCGAGCATCGATCCGTCGGGTGCCGGCTTCGTGACCTGCGCCCAGACCGCGGCGTACTGCTCGCCCTCCGCCGCATCCGCCGGTACCGCGATCGTGACGGTGACGTTGCTCGACTCGCCGCCCTCGAGCTCCAGGGTCTGACTCGAGAGAGCGGTCCAGGAGGAGAGCTCGTTCTCCGACCCCTCGGCGTCGCCGGTGAACTCTCCGTCGACGATCCGGGCGGATGTCGCATACATCGTGACGGTCTGGGCGGTTCCGCCCTCGTTGCTCACCTCGACGCGACGCTGGATGGTCGAGCCGGGTACCACGTTGTCGACGATGTAGTTACGGGCGCGTGGGTCGTCGAGCGTCGCCTCAGGCACATCCACGAGGCGGATGCCGATCGAAGCCTCACCCGGGTCGGTGCCGGCGGACGCAGGGGCCGCACCTCCACCGATCAGCGCGAGAACGCCGAGCACGATGAGGGCTGCCGCAACGACAGCCCGCGACGGACCCGAGGAGATCCGGTGAGACGCCGCGTTCAGAGCACGGAGTGGGTCAGCGTGGCGGTGTACACGCCGGCGAGCGCGCCGGCCGGTACGTGCACGAGGATGCCCTCGACCCACGTGGCGGAGTTGTTACCCACCACGGTCGCACTGGCCACGGCCGAGGGGCCTGCGCCGGTTCTCGTGAAGGTCTCGAGGTCGATCGTGCCGGTGGTGGCAGTGGGGACCACGGCGTTGATCTCGAAAGCGTCGGAGGGGATCACGGCGTCGGTGGTGGTGGAGGTGAAGTCGGTGATCGAGTACGACGCGGTCCAGGTTCCTTCGATAGCACGCTCGTCGGTCACGCTCACGCCCTGGAGCGAGCCCGAGGCGTCCAGCCCGGGAGCCGCCGAGTTGAGGATCGTGCTGGCGGGTGCCGTGATGGTGAGGCTGCCGCCGGTGACCTCGGCCGTGACCGTGCTCTCGGGTGGCCCGGGCACGGCCATCGCGGGCACGGCGACGACGAGGGTCAGCGCCGCCGAGGTGGCGATGCCGGCGAGAATGCGGGTGGATGTGCGCATGAGGAAGCCTTTCGGGTGCGGGCCCCATTCGGGGTGAGCAGACATTTTCACGGTAGCGAGGCGAGGCCGCCCGATGTCCCCCGGAATCGGTGGTTTCGGCCGCTCGGACGACGAGCCGGCCCTGCTACCGGGTCACGGGATGAGGCGACGATCGCGCAGATCCTGGAAGATGCGCAGGAACATCTCCTCGGTGTCGACATACTCGTGGAAACCCGCCCGCCGCGCCTTCGAGGCATCCGCGATCACGTCGTAGTCCCAGCCGAACACGAAGTCTCCGAAGGCCCACGACGACACATCCCGGTACGGGGTCGCGACCAGGCCGTGGCGCTCGATCATCGCCTCCCAGAGCGGCTGCTTGTCGGCCATCACGTCCTGCAGGCTCATCTGCAGCGGCGGAGCCACGTCGAGGTCGAAGAACTCAGCGAGCCGCGGCCACATCGACGACCACCGGAACAGGTCGCCGTTGGTGATGTTGTACGCCTCGTTCCGGCTCGACGAGGTGGTGGCCGCCCAGACCGTCGCCCGGGCGAGCAGCCCGGCATCCGTCATCTCGATCAGGCTCGTGTAGGCGCCGGGCCGGCCTGGGAACCGCAACGGGATGCCGAGCTCCTTGCTCATCGACGCATAGACGGCGATCACCATCGCGAGGTTCATCGGGTTGCCGAGGCCGATGCCGGCGACGACGGATGGGCGCAGCGCCGACCACGACCAGGCCGCCCCGCGCTGCCTCCGTTCGAGGAACGACTGCTGGTCGACGTTGAACTCGGGCGGCATGTGCCCCGGGTCGGACTCCTTCGCCGGAGTCGCGAAGGGGCCGAGGTGGGCGCCATAGACCTTGTACCCCTGCATGAGGCTGATGTGCTCGAGGCCGGGAGCGACGGGTTCGATCGCGTCGACGACGTTCGTGAGCATCGCGAGATTGGGTGCGACCAGCTCCGCCCAGGTGGGGCGATCCTGGTAGGCGGCGTAGAACACGTGGGTGACCCCGGAGAGACCTCGCAGTCGCTCGGCCGTCGCCTCGCGGTCGAGCAGGTCGACGGCGAGGTGACGCACGGGGCCGGCATCCGCTCCCCCACGGCGCGAGATGCCGATGACGTCCCATCCGCCGATCTGCTCGAGGTGGTCGATGAGGTTGCCGCCGATGACCCCTCGGGCTCCGACCACCAGTGCCGTCTTGCGTTCCATGCCGCCTCCATCGCTAGATCGTGATTTGCCGATGTACTGTCTAGCACAGCATCGGTAAATCACGATATTGCGATAGAGTGGGCGGATGGATGACACCCCCGAACTCGACCTGGTCGCCGTGTTCAAGGCGCTGGGGCACCCCACCCGACTCGCGATCCTCGGCTGGCTGAAAGAGCCCGATTCGTTTCCGCCGCAGGATCAGCCCGCGACCGAGGTGGGCGTGTGCCTGAAGCACATCCAGGCCCGCGCCGAGGTCTCGCAGTCCACCGCGTCGCAGTTCATGGCCACGCTCCAGCGCGCCGGCCTGGTCACCTGCACCCGGATCGGCCAGTGGTCGCACTACTCGCGCAACGAGGCGGCGATCGAGTCCGTGGGCCGCAACGTGGCTCTGACCGTCTAGCTCGTAGGCGGCCTAGCTCGCAGCCGGCCGACACGACGTCGAGCCCGCGCTGCCGGACAGCTCAGAAGCGCAGCAGGATCTTTCCGGCGCGACCGGGCACGGCACTGGCCGCCGCCGCCTCGCGGGCGTCGTCGAACGGGAAGACCGCCTCGACGGGCAGAGCGACCTCGCCCGAACCGATGCGCTCGAACAGCTCGCCGAACAGGGCACCGCGCTTGGCGGCATCCATCTCCCGGCTCACGCGGCTGCCCCAGAACCCCTTCACCGTGACGTCTTTGAAGATGAGCGCGCCCGAGGAGATCTGCAGATCGCCCGCCCCCATCGCCCCGAACGACCAGAGCGTGCCGCCCTCCCCCAGCAGTCCGACCAGGTCGGCGGATGCGCTGCCACCGACGGAATCGACGGCCGCCTTCGGGCTCGCGCCCGCCAGCAGCGCCGCCGCCGCATCCTGCCAGCCGTCGCTCTCGGTGGAGACCACGTCGTGGATGCCGATGGACGCGAGCTCATCGACTCCCGCGTCGCGGCGCACCAGCCCGAGCACGCGCACCCCGCGGTGGGCGGCGAACTGGGCGACGAGGCGACCGACGGCGCCGTTCGCGGTGTTCTGCACGATCCAGTCGCCCGGTGCGACGTCGAGGTGGTCGAGCAGGCTGAGAGCGCTGAAGGGCATCGCGATCAGCTGCGCGGCGGTCTCGTCGTCGATGCCGTCGGGCACCGGGATGAGGCCGGCGGCCTTGGCCACGAAGTACTCGGCCCAGACGCCGAAGGTGCCACCCGTGACGACGCGCTGACCGAGCTGCAGGGCGGTGACGCCCTCGCCGAGCGCATCGACGACGCCGACCGCCTCGGTTCCGGATGCGGCCGGCAGCTCGGGCTTGAAACCGTACGTCCCGCGGATGGTCCACAGGTCGTGGTTGTGGATGGGCGAGAGCACCGTGCGCACGCGCACCTCGCCCGGGCCGGGCTCGGGGAGGGGGCGGTCGGTGACCTCGAGAACGTCGGTGGCTTCGCCGAAGGTGGCGTGGGTGAGTGCGCGCATGATTCAAGGCTACGTTCCCGGCCTGGGAGGGCGGGGGTCGCATCCACAGGAACTCCCGACGCACCGCCTCAGCCGATCCGGGCGAGCAGCAGCACCCCGAGCAGCACCACGAGGCCGTTGCCGAGGAGAGCGGTCCAGCGCTGGAACGACGATCCCGTTCTGCGGCGGAGGGCGGCTCCGATCAGCACGAGCAGCGCTTGCCAGGAGAAGGATGCCACTCCCACGCCGGCGATGAAGGCGATGCCCGTCGGGACCGATTCCGCGACCTGGCCGAGTCCGGTGAGGATCGCGCCGAAGTAGACCACGGTGGCCGGGTTGATCGCCGTCAGGCCCAGGAAGAGCGCGAACCGGCCGAGGGACGTCTGCGATCGCCGGGCATCCGGGGCACCCTCGCGCACCGGCCGGTGGCCGCCGGCGACGATGCCGCGCACGCCGATCACGACGAGTGCCGCACCGCCGACGATCTGCGGCCAGGGCGTCAACGCTCCGACGAGCGGACCGACGAGCGCACCCGCCGTGACCGCGGCGGTGCAGTAGAGGATGTCCACGGTCGCCACGGCAGCCGCGCCGGGGAGGCCTCGCCGCAGTCCCCGCGAGACACCCTCCTGAATCAGCATCACCCCGATCGCGCCGAGCGGAGCCGCCAGTGCGAGGCCGGCGACCAGTCCCGAGGCCAGTGCGAAGAGAACATCCATGCCACGACCATGGGACACGGCACCGCGAACGACGGTGCGATCGGGCAGTCAGTTGAGATGATTGTCGGTATGGACCGGATGGACAGCGAGATCATCGACGTACTCCGCGTGAACGGGCGGGCGTCGTTCAGTGAGATCGGCCGCCGGGTCGGGCTGAGCACGAACGCGACGGCCGCTCGCGTGCGCCGGCTCGAGACGGCCGGGGTCATCCTCGGCTACCGCGTGGTCCTCGACGCCGAATCCGTCGATCCCGCGGACGGCCTGGAGGCGTTCGTCGATGTACGCCTCGCGGCCGGGCACGACTCGGAGGAGTTCCTCTCGTGGAGCCGGCGGATCCCCGAGATCAGAGACGCCGTGCATGTCACAGGGTCGTACGACTACCTCCTGCACATCCGCGTCACCGGCACGACCGCACTCGACCGCCTGCTGCGCAGCCTCAAGAACGACGGAGGCGCCTCGCACACGCAGACCCGCCTGGCGCTCCGCTGAGAATCGGGCACACGCCCCCGATCCGCGATAAAGTGATATCACTTTTCCACGATTCGAGAGGCGCGCCATGACCACCGAAGCCAGTCCCACCACAGTCGAGACCGTTCCGGTCGGGCACGACGGCGTGCGGGTCGACATCACCGAGCGCACCGCGGCCTCCCTCCCAGGAGGGGTGGGCCTGGCGCTGGCCGGAGCTCTTCTCGCGGTCGGACTGCTGACGCTCCTCGTGCTGCCGGATGCCGCGAAGATCGCCTCGGTGCCGTTCTTCGCGGCGTTCGTGATCGCTCTCACCTCGATCGTGATCGTGCAGCCGGGCCAGACCAAGGTCGTGCAGTTCTTCGGCCGCTACGTCGGAACCGTGCGCCGAACCGGCATGTCGATGGTCATGCCGCTCTCGACGCGGTGGAGCGTGAGCGTGCGGGTGCGCAACTTCGAGACCAACCGGCTGAAGGTCAACGACGCCGACGGCAGCCCGGTGGAGATCGCGGCGATCGTCGTGTGGCAGGTCGCCGACACCTCCAAGGCGACCTACGCGGTGGACAACTACGTGGACTTCGTGTCGGTGCAGGCGGAGTCGGCCCTGCGCCACATCGCGACGACGCACCCCTACGACGGTTCCGATTCGGGGGGCACCTCGCTCCGCGGGTCGACCGACCAGGTCGCCGACGAGCTCGCGCACGAGGTGGCCGAGCGCATCTCGCTCGCCGGCGTGGAGATCGTCGAGGTGCGCATCAGCCACCTCGCCTACGCGGCCGAGGTCGCCCAGGCGATGCTGCGCCGTCAGCAGGCGAACGCGGTGGTCGCCGCACGCACCCGGATCGTCGAGGGCGCGGTCGGGATGGTCGACCTGGCGCTCACGAAGCTCAGCGAGGACGACATCGTCGAGCTCGACGACGAGCGCAAGGCGGCCATGGTCAGCAACCTCATGGTCGTACTCTGCAGCGACCAGCCGGCCTCGCCGATCGTCAACACGGGGACCCTCTACTCCTCGTGAGCGCGGAGCGTAAGCAACTGCTGCTGCGCATCGACCCGGCTCTGCACGACGCGCTCGCCCGCTGGGCCGCCGACGACCTGCGAAGCGTCAACGCGCAGATCGAGATGATCCTGCGCCAAGCGCTCGCCAAGGCTGGGCGGGCACCGGCCGGTCTCAAGGAGCCCAACCCGCGCGGGCGCCCCCGCAAGGATGCCGGGCACTGACCTCTCCGGTGCCCGGCCCGTGCGGAGGATCAGGTCACGACGTCGATGATCACGCCGGCCACGATTCCGGCGGCGGCGACCACGAGCACCGCGGCCGTGATGCTCCTCGCCAGGATCCCGTGGCCGGCGCGACGGCGCCCCGGCAGCGACACGAGCAGTCCGACCGCGACGGCGACCAGAATGCCCCCGCCCGTGATGCCCAGTGCGAGAAGCGCACCCGCCGCGAGTTCCGGCGTGTGGAGGTAGCCGAGCAGGAGGGCGCCCGCGTAGATGATCGCCGCGGTGATGACCCCGGCGACCACCCGGGTCAGCACGTCCCGCCAGAGCTTCTGCTCCCGAACCCAGCTCCCGAGGAGCTGCCACCCGCGGAGTCGTTGCTGCGTGTCGGGGTCCGTCATGATTGCACCCTATCCGGATCGGCCGTCGCCGCCGGGGCGACCTGGTCGGTCCGGCAGGGGTGGGATACGCTCGCGATCATGTGCACCCGCATCCTCTGGAACAGCAACGATGTCGCGATCACGGTCGCCCGATGCATGGACTGGGCCGTCAGTGACGAGCCCGAGCTCTGGTTCGTGCCGCGCGGGACCGCGCGCACCGGAAAGGCCGACCACGAGTCGCACAGCTGGACCTCTCTCTACGGCAGCCTCGTGACGAGCATGTGGGGGATGGGCACGGTCGACGGCCTGAACGAGAAGGGCTTCGCCGCGCACGCCCTCTACCTCAACCCCGACGACGTGGAGTTCCCGCCGGCCGACGGGCGCCCCTCGGTGGCGAACGCCCTCTGGGTGCAGTACCTGCTGGACAACTACGCCACCGTGGCCGAGGCCGTCGCCGACATCGACCGGGTGCGGATCACCTCGCCCACCTTCCGGGGAATCGAGCTCGGGGTGCACATCGCCATCGAGGACGCCACGGGCGACTCCGCGGTGATCGAGCCGCTCGGCGGCGAGCTGGTGGTGCACCACGGGCGCGAGTTCACCGTGATGGCCAACTCGCCCACACTCGACAAGCAGTTGCAGAACCTGGAGCGGTACCGCCCGTTCGGCGGCGAGCTGCCCCCGCCCGGCGACATCACCTCGACCGACCGCTTCGTGCGCTCGGCCTACTTCCTGCACTACCTCCCCGAGCCGGAGAACGTCGAAGAGGCCGTCGCCGGCGTCTTCCAGCTCATCGCGAACGTCTCGGTGCCGTACGGCGCCCCGTACTCCACCGGGGACGTCTATCCGACCTGGTGGCGTGCCGGCGCCGATCTCACCAACCGGATCTACTACTTCGGCTCCACCCGCAGCCCCAACATCTTCTGGGTCACCCTCGACGACCTCGCCGAGGTCACCGAGGTGCGAAAGCTGGAT
This sequence comes from Herbiconiux sp., assembly GCF_023264855.1. Lineage (GTDB taxonomy): Bacteria > Actinomycetota > Actinomycetes > Actinomycetales > Microbacteriaceae > Herbiconiux. The sequence goes on from NZ_JAHFUW010000078.1 coordinate 8,484, forward strand.
CCCCGCGAACTCACCCTCGTGGGAGACCAGACCCACCACCTCGAGCCGGCGCCCTTGCTGTACTGAACCGCCGGCCAGACAGTGCCCGTTCGCCTACGGCCTGCCGAACGGGTTCTGTTTGCGTGACGCCTTGTGGGCGTAGAGACGCTGGTCGGCGCGCTCCCGGATGGAGTGCGCCGTGTCGTCCGGTTCCGCGACGGCCAGGCCGAACGACCAGAGCTCGGGCGCCGAGGCGTGCAGCCGGCCGATCAGCTCGAGGGCCTCGCCATCCGTCGTGGCGGGAAGCACGAGCAAGAACTCGTCGCCGCCGATCCGTGCGACGAGGTCATACGGCCGGGTGGCCTCGCGCAGGGCGGCGGCGAACTCCACCAGCAGGCGATCGCCGGCCGCGTGACCCCGTTCGTCGTTGATCTTCTTGAAGTCGTCCAGGTCGACGATCACCACCGCCACCGGTTGCGCGGTGCGCGCCGCCCGGCCGAGCTCCAGGTCGATGCGCGCGTCGAGCCCCGAGCGGTTCAGCAGGCCGGTGAGCGGATCGGTGGTGATCTCCCGGTCCAGGCGGCTGCGCAGGTAACCGGCCGCTTCGAGGCAGAACACCGAGGCGAGCAGGATGTTGACCCAGGTGATCAGCACGGCATCGAAGGGGTTCACCGCGATGGCGGCGAACGAGAGCGCGAACCCTCCCCCGGTGACGGCCCGCGCGACCCACCTCCGGTAGAACCACCCCAGGTAGCAGGCGAGCATCGGGTACAGCACGATGTTGTTGACGGATGCCACGGGCGCGGTCGAGACGGCCATCTGCAGTGACGTGATCACGAAGAAGACGCTGACTCCCGCGAGACCGACCCAGTGCACGAAGCGGATGCCGAGCGCGATCGGGGTGCCGGCGAGAACGACGGTGACGGCGACCCAGAACCAGGTCCAGCCGCTTCCGAGCGGATCGCCCGTCGAGGTGACGGCATCCAGGAGCCCGCTGCCCGCGATGACGGCGCCGCCCGCCGCGGTGACCCAGGCGAACGGCGGGATGGATCGCTGTCGGAGCCATCGCACTGCTCGGCTCATCACCCTCCCCCGACCGACCCGCGCCGGGTCATGCGTCGAATTCTAACCAGGCGGTCACGGCCGGAGGCGCATCTGTTCACCTCCTCTTCACCACTCTCCCCGGTGGCACCACGCCCGTTGAGGCTTAGACAGGGCGTGAGCGACCATCGTGGCCGCGGGAGGAGGGAACGATGGATGTGCTCATCACCGTGATCCTGGTGATCGTGGTGGCCCTGGTGTTCGACTTCACGAACGGATTCCACGACACGGCCAACGCCATGGCGACATCGGTGGCGACCGGAGCCCTGAAGCCCCGCGTGGCGGTGGGCATCTCCGCGGTGCTCAACCTGGTGGGCGCCTTCCTCTCCACCGAGGTGGCCAAGACGATCTCCGACGGCATCATCAACGAGGGCGAGAACGGGGTGGAGATCACCCCGACCCTCATCTTCGCGGGCCTCGTCGGCGCCGTGCTCTGGAACCTCACCACCTGGTACCTCGGCCTGCCCTCCAGCTCCACGCACGCGCTCTTCGGCGGCCTGATCGGGGCCGCGATCATCGGGGCCGGTTTCGGCGCCGTGAACTTCTCGGTGGTGCTCTCGAAGATTTTGCTGCCGGCGCTGATCTCGCCGCTCGTGGCGGGAGTGATCGCTCTGACGGCCACCTACGTCGCCTACAAGCTCACGAAGCACGCCGCCAGCCGGGGCGCCGAAGCGGGGTTCCGGCACGGCCAGACGGTCTCCGCCTCGCTGGTCTCGCTCGCCCACGGCACCAACGACGCGCAGAAGACCATGGGCGTCATCACCCTCACCCTGGTGGCGGCCGGGTACCAGGATGCCGGCGGGGCGCCGCAGTTCTGGGTCATCCTGGCCTGCGGTCTCGCGATCGCGCTCGGCACCTACCTCGGCGGCTGGCGCATCATCCGCACCGTCGGCAAGCGCATCACCGACATCCAGTCGCCGCAGGGGTTCGCGGCCGAGACGAGTTCGGCCGCGACCATCCTGGTCTCCTCGCACCTCGGGTTCGCGCTCTCGACCACGCAGGTCACCTCGGGTGCGGTGGTGGGCGCCGGGCTCGGCAGAAAGCTCGCCTCGGTGCATTGGGGGATCGTCGGGCGCATCGCGATCGCCTGGGGAGTCACGCTGCCGGCCGCCGCGCTCGTGGGCGGGCTCGCCGCGTGGGCCGCGACCAGCAGCATCCTCGGTCTGATCGTCGTCGCCGTGCTCGGGGCCGCCGCCGGTCTCGTGATCTACCTGCTGTCCCGCCGGCATCCCGTCACCCACGAGAACGTCAACGACGTCGATGAGGCCCCGGATGCCCCGAAGAAGGAGAAGGAGGTGGCGGCATGAGCGCCGCACTCGCTGCACTCACCGTACCGGCGATCACCGTGGCGGCCGAGAGCGGAGCGGCCGGCGAAGGGCAGTTCCTCGGGGTCGACTGGGGATCGTTCGTGCTCGTCTTCGTAGTCGCCTTCGTGGCCAGCGTGCTGGTGGTCGCCTCGTACTCGCTCGGCCTGCGCCTGCTGGCCACGGGCAGCGACCGCGCCCACCGACCGCCGATCGCCACGGCGGGCGCGTACCTGTGCATCGCTGTCGGCATCGCGGCGGTGCTCTACGGCATCTACCTGGTCATCCCGCAGTTCCATTCCTAGGGCGGGGAGCCGGATGACGCGACTGCGCCGAGACGACGGGAACGACGATGCCCGGCTGCGGCTAGGGAGTGCCGCCACGGCGGTGAGCGCCCTGCTGCTGGGGCCGGCGGGGCTTCTGCAGCTGGCGGCCGCCGCCATCCGGTGGGCGCCGTGCCTCGCTCCGAGCGGATCCGCGACTCCCGCCGCCGCGTCGTCCTCGGACCCATGCGCGGCCGCGGCCGACCATCTGCGCGACTACGTCTGGGTCTCGACACCGTTCGAGCCGATCCCCGGCGCGGTCGTGCTCGTCGGCATCGCCTCGCTTCTGCTGGCCGGCTTCTGGGCGACCTGGGCGGTGAACCTGCGCCGGCACCGGATGCTCCTGGTGCTGTGCGCGGTCACGGCCGCGACCTGGCTGTTCTCGGCCGGCACGCAACTGCTGGCGGCGTTCAGCGGCGGGGCGCTCGGCGTCGTCGACGACCGGAGCGGCCTGGCCGGGCTGGT
>NZ_JAHFUW010000035.1 GCF_023264855.1 Herbiconiux sp.
CAGCCCGGCCCGGGCGCGACGGCGGCGGCATCCTGAGGCGCGGCCGCCGGTCCCCGCCCGGCCTGCGCACCCCGCCAGGCCGGCGAGCCCGGCCAGGCCGGCGAGCCCGGAGAGGCCGGATCGAAGCGACGACGACGCCACCGGTCCTCGGCAGACTCGGGAATGGGCGTGGTCTCTCCGCCGGCGCCGGCATCCGGCCTCCCGGCATGGCGTTCCCGCACCGCTCGCTCGGCGATCGCCTGGGCGCCGCCGAGGTCGCCCCACGCCGCCGCGACCTCGGCCTCGGCCACCAGGCGGCTGTAGCGGTGCACTCGATGCTGCCGGGTGAGCTGCTCACCCACCTCGGCCAGAACGCGCTCGGCCTCGGCAGGCCGGCCCGCCCGGGCCAGCGCGGAGGCCCGCATGTGCGCCACCAGCGGCCGCCAGACCGCGAACTCCAGTCGCTCGAAACGGCCGAGGGCGGCACGCAACTCGATCTCGGTGCGCTGCGGATCGCGCGCGAGGGCCCCCCGCACCGTGCCCCACGCGATGCCGGCCAGCGCCAGCGCGGTGCGGTCGTCGCGCTCGGCGGCGAGCAGGGTGGCGGCCCGCAGCCGCGGCCGCAGATCGCCGGGCCCGACACCGGCGAACAAGGCGGCTATGCCCTGCAACAGGATCACGGTGAGCTCGGCGACGATCGACACGGGCTGATCGGTCACCGGATCGCGGTTGGCGCGCGCGGCGGCGTGGAAGGTCGCCTCGCCCTCGTCGGCGCGCCCGAGCTCCGACACGGCCAGCGCGGCGAGGAGGGAGCTGCGCACCCGCGCGAGGGTGTGCGCCGAGGGCTCGGCGACCACCGCCTCGGCGTGGGCCGACACGGCCGGCCAGTCCAGGTCGAGGCAGCCGGTCTCGGCCCGTTGCACCTCGATCTCGCAGAGGATGCTGGGGTCGTCGATGCCCGCCCGTTCCAGCCATCCGGCGATGTCGTCGAGGCTCGTCCCGAGCGCCGTCCACGCGCTGAGGCTCGACCACCAGCGCACCAGGCGGCGCAGATCGGCGACCGGCATCGCGGCGGGTTCCCGGCGGCGCAGTTCGGCCTCCGCCTCGGCGAAACGGCCCTCGCGGGCATGCGCCCGGGAGGCCTCGAGCTGCAGTGCGGGTGCGTCGCCGCTCTGCCGGGCCAGCTGCACGTAGGCCTCGGCGAGGTCGGCTCGCCCCAGGCCGTTCACGCTGCGGGCGGCGGCGGCGAGGATGCGGATGCGCAGGGCCGGATCGACCGCCTCCGGCCCGGGCACCCCCGGCCGCATCGAATGCCAGTTCGCGGCCAGCAGCCGGCAGATCGGCACGCTGGAGGCCGGATCGGCCGCGGCCAGCGCCCGCACGGCGGCGAGGTCGAGCGCGTCGTCGAGCTCTCCGTCGCCGAGCAGGCTCTCGGCCGCCTTGGCGAGGGAGTGGTTCGCGTACAGGCCTTTCAGTGAGGTGCGATCGGTGAACACGGCGCGCCTGGTGATCAGCGTGTCGATCACGAAGGGCTCGATGGAGCGGGAGGCGGCGGCGAACTCGATTCCGCGCAGCCGGCCGATCACGGCCAGGGCGAGGCGCTCGTCCGGGGAGTACTCGGCGAGCACAGCGGTGAGCACATCGGCGAGGCGGGCGCCGGCGGGCAGTTCGCGCGCCGGGTCGAGCGGATCCAGCGACTCCTGGCTCGCGGCCAGGGCGTCGCGCACGAGCTCCCGCAGCAGCATCCGCGACCCGCCGGAGCGCACGAAGAGGGCCGCCTGGGTGACGGAGTCCAGATCGTCGCCACCGAACTGCGCGATCAGGTCGCCGGCGTCGTCGGACTCGAGCCGGTGCAGGTCGTAGCGCGCGGCGTCGCCCTCGAGCCAGAGGGCGGTGAGCGCCTCGGGCGCGCTCGGGCCGTGCCGCCCGGCCGGGTCGGCGGTCAGGGCCAGCAGGGCCGCCACCCGCCGGGAGGTGATCGCCCGGCCGAGCACGTCGACCGATTCGGCGTCCAGGGCCTGGGCGTCGTCGATGACGACGACCAGCGGGGGTGATTCCTCGACCGCGCGGGACGCCTCGGTCGCCAGGCGCACCAGGCGTTCGTCGCCCGAGGCGATCAGGGCGCCGAGCGGCACGCTGGTGAGCGGAGACGCCGCCCGCACGAGCGCCGGGTCGATTCCCGCCTGGCGCAGGCGCTCGGTGACGGCCCGGCAGAAGAAGCTCTTGCCCGAGCCGAGCGCTCCGGTGACGATGACGCTCCCGCCCGCGGCCAGCCGCCCGAACACCTCGTCGACGTGGCGGTCGGCCCCGACGACCCGCATCCCCCGGCCGTCGCCGCCGTGCGCCCCACCTGTCACAGCGACCCCCACGATCAGACAGTGATGTTTGCATGCCGCGAGCAGGCGGACCGGTGCGAGCGCCCGCCTCGATGCGGTCTCCACAGACTACCCAGGGTGCTCGCGCAGAGGTAGGGGCTTGCGCCACTCCCCGAGTGCGCGCGATCGGCGGCGCATCCGCGCGGCCCACGGACGTTAACCGAAATGTAACCCGTCCGGGGGGCGTATTCCTTGCGTCCGGATGCCCCTCTGCGCTAGTCTTTTGACCCCCAAGGGGGTGACATATCTTCAGTTCCACTTAATTTACCTGAATGAAATGTTCAGTCTTCCTTTCGTTACTGGGGCCCCCTAGCATGGCCGAATCCGTGTGAGCCGTGACTGCTAGGAGTTCCATGTCTGCATCCGCCTGGAGAACCGCGAAAGCGATTCTCGCGACGATCGCGGGAGGTGCGCTGTTCGCAGCACCCCTCGTCGGCGTCGCATCATCCGCCTCCGCCAGTGTCGACGGGGCCGGCGTCATCATCAACGAGGCCTACCTCAAGGGCGGCAGCGCCGGCGCCCCGTTCGCCAAGAAGTTCATCGAGCTCTACAACCCGGGCGAGGCCGCGGTGTCGCTCGACGGCTGGTCGCTGCAGTACCGCTCGGCCGGCGGATCCGGCGCCGCGAACGGCGTCGCGCCGCTCACCGGCAGCATCGCTCCCGACGGCTACTTCCTCGTGCAGATCGACGGCAACGCCGCGAACGGCGAGGCTCTGCCCACGCCGGATCTCGACCTCGGCGGCACCATCAACCCCTCGGGCACGAACGGCACGCTGATCCTCGCCGACACCACAACCGCGCTGGCCCCGGCGACCGGATCGGTGACGGGCGCCGACGACATCGTCGACCTGCTCGGCTACGGCACCTCCAACACCTTCGAGGGCGCGGTCGCGGTCGTCGACGGCCCCAACGGCACGCCCAACTCGCTCGCGCGCACCGGATTCGCCGACACCGACAGCAACGCGGCCGACTTCGTCTCCACCGCGACCGTGACGCCGCAGAACTCCGGCGGGGGCACGGATCCGACCGACCCGACGGATCCCACCGACCCGACCGATCCGACCGACCCGACGATCACCTCGATCGCCGACATCCAGGGCTCGGGCGCCGCCTCGCCCCTCGCCGGCCAGACCGTCACCACCACGGGCGTCGTCACGGCGGCCTACGGCACCGGCGGCTTCGCGGGCTTCTACCTGCAGACCGAGGGGACCGGCGGCGCGATCGACTTCGCCACCCACACCGCCTCGGACGCGCTGTTCGTCTACTCGCCGGCCACCGCCGCATCCGTCGCCGTCGGCGACTACGTGCAGGTCACCGGCCCGGTCAGCGAGTACTTCGACCTCAGCCAGATCAGCGTCTCGAGCGCCGACGGGCTGGTGAAGCTCGACGCCTCCACCGTCACCGCCCCGGAGCCCGCCACGGTGGCGCTGCCCGCCGACGCCGGCCAGCGCGAGTCGCTGGAGGGCATGCTGCTCGCTCCGCAGGGCGAGTTCACGGTGAGCAACACCTACTCCACCAACCAGTACGCCGAGATCGGCCTGGCATCCGGCAGCACCCCGCTGCTGACCCCCACCGAGATCGCGCGCCCCGGCACCCCGGAGTACACCGCAGCGGTCGCCGACAACGCCGCCCGCGCGGTGACGCTCGACGACGGCGCGAGCCTCAACTTCCTGGGCTCGACGGAGAACAAGAACACCCCGCTGCCGTACCTCACGCAGGACGCGGCGATCACGGTCGGTTCCGCGGTCTCGTTCACGAGCCCGGTGATCTTCGACTACCGCAACAGCACCTGGAAGTTCCAGCCCACCACGCAGCTCACGGCCGACGGCGCTCTGCCGGCGACCTTCAGCGACGTGCGCGAGCAGGCTCCGGCCACCCTCGGCGGCGACATCCAGGTCGCCGGCTTCAACGTGCTGAACTACTTCACCACCACCGGTGACACGCTCACCGGCTGCACCTTCTACACCGACCGCGAGGGCGACAACGTCACGGTGAACTCCGGATGCGACGCCCGAGGTGCGGCGGAGGCCGACGACCTCGAGCGCCAGCAGGCCAAGATCGTGGCCGCCATCAACGGCCTCGGCGCCGAGGTGGTGTCGCTGGAGGAGATCGAGAACTCGGTCAAGTTCGGCGACGACCGCGACGCAGCGCTCAGCACCCTCACCGACGCGCTGAACGAGGCCGCCGGCAGCGAGGAGTGGGCCTTCGTGCCCTCTCCCGCGGCCGACCAGCTGCCCGCGCTCGACGCGCAAGACGTCATCCGCACCGCCTTCATCTACCAGAAGGCGGCCGTGGAGCCCGTCGGCTCCTCGCACGTGCTGATCGACCCGGCGTTCTCCAACGCCCGTCAGCCGCTCGCGCAGGAGTTCAAGCCGGCCGGTGCCACCACCGACGACGACGCCTTCATCGCGATCGTCAACCACTTCAAGTCGAAGGGTTCCGGATCGGGCGCCGACGCCGACCAGGGCGACGGTCAGGGCGCCTCCAACGCCTCCCGCGTCGCTCAGGCGAACGCGCTGCTGGCCTTCTCCGACGACCTGCAGAGCGAGCTCGGCACCAGCGACGTCTTCCTGATCGGCGACTTCAACGCCTACACGCAGGAAGACCCGGCGGTGGCGATCACCGACGCCGGCTACGTCGACCAGGGCTCCAAGACCGGGTCGTACAGCTACTCCTTCGACGGCCAGAGCGGTTCGCTCGACCACATCTTCGCCTCGCCCTCGGCCGACGCGAAGATCGACGGCGTCGACATCTGGAACATCAACTCGGGCGAGTCGATCGCCAAGGAGTACAGCCGCTTCAACTACAACGCGACGAACTTCTACGACGAGAGCGTGTTCCGCTCCAGCGACCACGATCCGGTGATCGTCGGCTACTCGTTCGGGGAGGCCGCCCCGACGACCGTCGACCTGAACCTGATCGACATCAACGACTTCCACGGTCGCATCGACGCCAACACGGTCAAGTTCGCCGGCACGATCGAGCAGCTGAAGGCGGAGAACCCGAACTCGCTGTTCATCTCCTCCGGTGACAACGTGGGCGCCTCCCTCTTCGCCTCGAGCGTCGCCCAGGATCAGCCCACGATCGACGTGCTGAACGCGCTCGACCTGAAGACGAGCGCCGTGGGCAACCACGAGTTCGACCAGGGCTTCGCCGATCTGACCGACCGGATCATCGGATCCGACGACGACCCGAACGCGAAGTGGGACTACCTCGGCGCGAACGTCTACCTCAAGGGCACCGAGACCCCGGCGCTGCCGGAGTACGCCATCGAGGAGGTCGCGGGCCTGAAGGTCGCGATCGCCGGTGCGATCACGCAGGAGACCCCGACGCTGGTCACCCCGGCCGGCATCTCGGGTCTCGACTTCGGCGACCCGGTCGACGCGGTCAACCGCGTCACGGCCGAACTGACCGACGGCGACGAGAGCAACGGCGAGGCGGATGTCATCATCGCCAGCTACCACGAGGGTGCCGGCGCGGGACTGGTCGAGGGCGCGACCCTCGAGCAGGAGCTCGCCCAGGGCGGCGCGTTCGCGAAGATCGTGAACGACACCGACCCCGCGGTCGCGGCCATCTTCACCGGCCACACCCACAAGCAGTACGCCTGGGACGGGCCCATCGCGGGCACCGACAAGACCCGCCCCGTGCTGCAGACCGGCAACTACGGCGAGAACATCGGCCAGGTCGTGCTCACGCTCGACGCCTCGACCGGTGAGCTCGAGAGCTACACCGCGAAGAACGTGGCGCGGGTGAAGGCGGCCACGGGCGCCACGCCCGCCGAGCAGGCGGAGCTGGATGCCGCGCTCGACGCCCAGCTCGTGGCGGCCTACCCGGCCGTCGCCGAGGTGAAGCAGATAACGGATGCGGCCCTCGCGGTCGCCGCCGAGATCGGCAACCAGCCGGTCGGCTCGGTCTCGGCCGACATCACCACCGCGTTCAGCGGCGGCGCCTACACCGGCCCCGACGGCACCTACGCCGGCGGGGGGCGCGACGACCGGGCCTCCGAGTCCACTCTCGGGAACCTGGTGGCCGACTCGCTGGTCGACAGCCTCAGCGACCCCGACCGCGGTGGCGCGACCATCGGCGTGGTGAACCCGGGCGGCCTCCGCTCGGATCTCACCTTCGCGCCCGACGGAACCGTCACCTACGCCGAGGCCAACGCGGTGCTGCCGTTCGTGAACAACCTCTGGACCACGTCGCTCACGGGTGCGCAGTTCAAGACGGTTCTCGAGCAGCAGTGGCAGACCGACGCGCAGGGCAACGTGCCGTCGCGCCCGTTCCTGAAGCTCGGCCTCTCCGACAACGTGCAGTACACCTACGACGCTTCGGCGGCGCAGGGGTCGCACGTGACGGGCATCTGGATCGACGGCGAGCCGATCGACCCGGCCGCCTCGTACCGGATCGGCACGTTCAGCTTCCTCACCTCGGGAGGCGACAACTTCCGTGAGCTGGCCAACGGCACGGGTGCCCGCGACTCCGGTCTGATCGACCGCGATGCGTGGATCTCGTACATCGGCGCCAACTCGCCGCTGTCGCCCGACTTCGGTCGCCAGGCCGTTCAGGTCACGGGCACGCCCACCGCTCCGGTCGAGCTCGGTTCGACGCTGGCCTTCGAGGTGTCGGGTCTCGACCTGACCTCGCTCGGAAGCCCGCAGAACACCGAGCTGACGGCATCCTGGACCGGATCGGCGGCGACGTTCGACCCGATCCCGGTGACCGACGGTGCGGCTTCGGTCTCGCTCGAGGTTCCGGCCGATGCGCCGGCCGACAGCGAGCTCGTGCTCACGGCGGCGCCCTCGGGCACCGAGGTGCGCGTCCGTGTCGACGTGACCGTCGTCCCGGGCCTCGAGACCGACCGGATCGGCGGCGCCGACCGGTTCGAGGTCGCCGTGAACACCTCCAAGGCAGGGTTCCCCGACGGTGCCGACACCGTCTACCTCGCCTCGGGTGCGGTGTTCCCGGATGCCCTCTCCGCGGCCCCGGCGGCGGCGAAGGCCGACGGACCGATCCTGCTCACGACCTCGAACACGGTGCCGCCCGCGGTGCGTGCCGAGATCACGCGGCTGAACCCGTCGAACATCGTCATCGTCGGTGGCACGAACACGGTCAGCAACGCCGTCGTGATCGAGCTGGCGGCTCTGGCGAAGATCAGCCGGATCGGTGGAGCGGATCGCTTCGAGGCCTCGCGGAACGTCGCAGCAGCCACCTTCCCCGATGGCGCCGACGTGGCCGTGCTTGCCACCGGTGCGACCTTCGCCGATGCCCTCTCGGCGGGAGCGGCGATCGACGGTGAGGGTCCGGTCATCCTGGTCGACGGTTCGAAGCCGACGCTGGATCTGGCCACCGCGGCCCTGCTCGACGAGCTGGGCGTCTCGCAGATCGTCGTCGCCGGCGGGGAGCTGTCGGTCTCGGCCGGCATCTTCACCCAGGCGCAGTCGATCGCGGACACGGTGCGCCTCGGCGGCGAAGACCGCTACGCGGCCACGCGGACGATCAACGGCTACTTCTTCGACGCAGCGGACCGCGTGCTGCTGGCCACCGGGGCGAACTTCCCCGATGCGCTGGCCGGCTCGGCCTTCGGCCCGAAGATCGACGCCCCGCTGTTCACGGTGCCCGGCACCTGCGTGCCGGCCACCACGCTGGCGCAGATCCAGGCCCTGGGAGCCACCCGGGTCACCCTCCTCGGCGGTGAGAACACCCTCACTCCCGCGGTAGCCGACCTGGCGGTGTGCCCCGCGGGCTAGCGTCCCCATCGAGAAGTCGCAATGTGCCCCTATTCCTTCGGTTTAGGGGCACATTGTGACGTCTCGGCGGGATGCCCGTGCTAGTGGGCGGAGTAACCGCCGTCGACGAGGTGGTAGCTGCCCGAGATGAAGGAGGCGGCGTCGCTGAGGAGGAAGAGGGTGAGCGCGGCGACCTCCCTGTCGGTGCCGAGGCGGCGCGAGGCGTGCTCGCTCTCGAGCGCGGTCAGGGCCTCGGGGGAGAGGCTCGAGCGCACCAGGGGCGTGTCGATGAAGCCCGGGCCGACGGCGTTCGTGCGCACGCCCTGCGCGGTGTACTCCAGTGCGGCCACCTTGGTGAGGCCGATCAGCGCGTGCTTGCTCGTGACGTAGGCCGCGTTCTGCGCGATGCCGACCGAGCCGAGCACCGAGGCCATGTTGACGACGGCGCCGCCGCCGGCCGCCACGATCGCGGGCAGCTGGAACTTCAGGCCGTAGAACACGCCGTCGAGGTCGACCGACCGCACCCGGTTCCAGGCCTCGATGTCGTAGTCGCCGATGGTCTGCGGTGCGGCGCCGATGCCGGCGTTGTTCACGGCCAGGTGCAGCCCGCCGAAGGTGGCCTGCGCGAACGCCACGACGGCCTCCGAGTCCTCCCACTTCGCGGTGTTCTGCGCGAACGCGGCGGCCGAACCGCCCGCGGCCACGATCTCGTCGACCACGGCCTTCGCCGCCTCGAGCTTGATGTCGGTCACCACCACGGAAGCGCCCTCCGCGGCGAGCTCGCGGGAGATCTCGGCGCCGATGCCGCTTCCGCCTCCCGTGACGATCGCTACCTTGCTGTCGAATCTGGCCATGAGCGTTCTTCTTTCGATCTCGGAAACTTCATGCGTACGAATGGATGTAATTACAGGTGTCCTGAGAACATTCCGGATGGATGCCTGATATTTATGAATCATTCATAAATAGCCGCTAGGGTCGGAGGCATGACCACCGAACTGGAGACGCGCATCCGCGATGCCGGCCTCCGGGTCACCGGTCAGCGACTGGCCGTGCTGGAGGCCCTCGAGGGTTTTCCGCACGCCGACGCCGACGCGGTCAACCGCCGTGTGCAGGCGTCGCTGCCGGGGTTCTCCCTGCAGGCCACCTACGTCGTGCTGAACGCGCTCACCGGCGCCGGCCTCCTGCGCCGCATCGAGCCCGCGGGGTCTCCCGCGCGCTACGAGCGCCGGGTGGACGACAACCACCACCACGTGGTGTGCACCGGATGCGGCGCCGTCGAAGACGTGGACTGCGTGCACGGGGCGGCCCCCTGCCTCGCGCCGTCCTCCACTGGCGGCTTCACCATCAGCACGGCCGAAGTGACCTTCTGGGGGCTCTGCCCCGACTGCCAGGCCCGGTCGCAGCATCCGATCACCGATACGCAAGCGGAGTGACATGACAGACACCACCCAGAACCCCATGGACGCGAATCCCACCGGCGCGAACTTCACCACCACCAATTCCGGCGCCCCCGTCGCCAGCGACGAGCACTCGCAGAGCGTGGGCGCCGACGGCCCCGTGGTGCTGCACGACCACTACCTGGTCGAGAAGCTCGCCCAGTTCAACCGCGAGCGCGTTCCCGAGCGGGTCGTGCACGCCAAGGGCGGCGGTGCCTTCGGTACCTTCACCACCACCGGAGACGTCAGCGCCTACACCCGCGCCTCGCTCTTCCAGCCGGGCGCCTCCGTCGAGATGCTCGCCCGCTTCTCGACCGTCGCCGGCGAGCAGGGCAGCCCCGACACCTGGCGCGATCCGCGCGGCTTCGCCCTGAAGTTCTACACCGACGAGGGCAACTACGACCTCGTGGGAAACAACACCCCGGTGTTCTTCATCCGCGACGGCATCAAGTTCCCCGACTTCATCCACTCCCAGAAGCGCCTGCCGGGCAGCCACCTGCGCGACCACGACATGCAGTGGGACTTCTGGACCCTCTCGCCCGAGAGCGCCCACCAGGTGACCTGGCTGATGGGCGACCGCGGCCTGCCCGCATCCTGGCGCCACATGGACGGCTTCGGCTCGCACACCTACCAGTGGATCAACGCCGCGGGCGAGAAGTTCTGGGTGAAGTACCACTTCAAGACCAACCAGGGCATCGAGATCCTGTCGCAGGATGCCGCCGACCAGATCGCGGGCGAGGATGCGGACTTCCACATCCGCGACCTCTCCGAGGCGATCGCGCGCGGCGAGTTCCCCACCTGGACCCTCTCGGTGCAGATCATGCCCTACGCGGATGCGGCGACCTACCGCTTCAACCCGTTCGACCTCACCAAGGTGTGGCCGCACAGCGACTACCCGCTGATCGAGGTGGGCACCATGGAGCTCAACCGCAACCCGGAGAACTACTTCGCGCAGATCGAGCAGGCCACCTTCGCGCCCTCGAACTTCGTGCCGGGCATCGCGGCCTCGCCCGACAAGATGCTGCTCGCCCGCATCTTCAGCTACGCGGATGCGCACCGCTACCGCGTGGGAACCAACCACGCGCAGCTGCCGGTGAACGCCCCGCACGCGGCCACGGTGAACTCGTACTCGAAGGACGGCGCGATGCGCACCGACTTCCGGGACGCCTCGGCTCCCGTGTACGCGCCGAACTCGTTCGGCGGCCCGCACGCCTCGCCCGAGCGGCACGGCGACGACTCCGGCTGGGAGTCGGACGGCGAGCTGATGCGCACGGCTGCCACGCTGCACCCGGAGGACGACGACTTCGGCCAGGCCGGCACCCTCGTGCGCGAGGTGCTGGATGACGCTGCGCGCGACCGTCTGGTCTCGAACATCGCCGGGCACGTCTCGAAGGTGACCATCCCGTCGCTCCGTGAGCGTGTGCTGCAGTACTGGGCGAACGTCGACCCGACCCTCTCGGCTCGCGTCGCCGCCGCCCTGGAGCCCTCGGCCCCGGGCGCGGACGTCGCCCCCGAGCAGGTCGGCATCGGCCAGGCGTAACGTTCTCGCCTGCCCTCGACGGCGGCCGCGACCAGCAACCCGGACGGGTGCGGGTCGCGGCCGTCGTCGTTAGGGTGGCGCACATGAGCGCAGGGGAATCAGAAGACGCGGGGATGGCTCGGTACGTCGTCGGCGGGGTGGTCGGCGGACTGCTCGTCGGCGTGGTCGTCGGGATGCTGGTGCCTTCGATCGGCGCCGGATTCGGGATCGGCATCGGCATGGCCGTCGGCATCGTGGTGGCGGTGATCGCCTGGGTCGCGCGGCGGCCCGGCCGCACGTCCGGCGCGCGCGACCGGTCGGATGCGGGCGGGGGAGCCGTCTTCGTCGACACCGGGAGTTCGGGCTCCGGCCCCTCGCACGGTCACCGCGGCGACGGTGACGGGGGTGGGCCCGGTGATGACAAGGGCACGCCAGGATTCTCCGGTGGCGGCGGCTTCCACACTCCGTCTCCTGACGGAGGCGGGCACAGTGGAGGCAGCGGCGGTGATTCCGGGGGCGGAGGCGGCTTCGGCGGTGATTCCGGTGGTGGAGGCGACTCCGGCGGCGGCGGTGGCGACGGCGGGGGTGGTGGCGGAGGCGACTGACCCGCCACGACCCCGCGATGACCTCGCGTGGTCGCGGCCCGGTTCACTCCAGCGAGTTTCAGCGCGAGCTCTGCCACAGTGGCGGAACTCGGCCCCAGGCTCGCTGGAGTGAACAGGGCAGGCCGGCTCAGCCCTCGGGCAGCACCCGCCGGCCCCGGGCTCGCTGGGGTGGACGGGGCTGGCTGGCTCAGCCTTCCGGCAGCACCCACCGGCCCCGGGCTCGCCGGAGTGGGCGGGCTGGGTCGGCTCAGTCCTCGGGCAGCACCAGCACGCCGTCGACTCGGCGTGGGAAGGCGGCCGCGCCGTCGCGCAGTTCCGGCGGCAGCTCCGAGGCCGGGGCGTTCTGCCAGGCCACCGGTCGCAGGTAGCGGCGGATCGAGGTGGCGCCCACCGAGGTGTGCACCGAGTCGGTCGAGGGCCACGGGCCGCCATGGTTCTGCGCCCAGGCCACCGCGACGCCGGTGGGGTACTGGTCGTAGAGGATGCGCCCCACCCGCGCCGAGATCGCCGACCGCGCCGCGGGCACGCCGGTGTCGCCGGGCTCGAGGAAGAGCGTGCCGGTGAGGGCGCCCGGAAGCGAGGCGAGCATCCGGGCGGCGTGCTCGTCGTCGCGGTAGCGTGCCACGACGGCCACCGGGCCGAAGGTCTCCTCGGCCAGCTGCGGCGCGAGGTCGTCGCCGCTGAACTCGATCAGGGCCGGCGGCGTGGTGCCGGCCGCCGCGTCGGCGTCGACATCGGCGGCGCGGGACGGACCCGCCGCCAGCCGTGCCCCCGGAACGGCCCCGAGAGCCGTGAGCCCCTTCGCGTAGGCCGCCGCCATGCCCGCGGTCAGCGCCGGCTTGGCGGAGGCGTCGGCGATCGTGGCTGCGAGAGTCGCCACGAGGGCGTCTCCGGCAGGGCCCGCCGGCACGAGCGCCACGCCCGGCTTGGTGCAGAACTGGCCCCCGCCCAGGAGGATCGAGCCGGCGAGGCCGACGCCGATCGAGTCGGCGCGCGCGGCCGCGGCCTCCGGTGACACCAGCACGGGGTTGATGCTGCCCAGCTCCCCGTAGAACGGGATCGGCTCGGGCCGGCCGGCCGCAAGTTCGGCCAGTGCCCGCCCGCCTCCGGGCGATCCGGTGAAGCTCGCGGCCCGGATCGACGGATGCTGCACGAGCGCGATCCCCGCCTCGTACCCGTACACGACGCCGACGGCCGTGCCCACGAGCGGCGACGTCACCGAGGCGATGATCGCGCCGACGAGCGCGCTGGTGGCCGGATGCGCAGGGTGCGCCTTCACCACGACCCCGCTGCCGGCGGCGAGCGCGGCCGCCGTGTCCCCGCCCGGAACAGAGAAGGCGAGCGGGAAGTTGCTGGCGGCGTAGACGGCCACCGGGCCGACCGGCACGAGTATCCGCCTCAAGTCGGGCCGCGGTCCCATCGGGGTGTCGCCGGCGTGGTCGATGACGGCCTCGAGGTACGAGCCCTCGCGCAGCACCTCGCCGAAGAACCGCAACTGGTACGCCGTGCGGGTGAGCTCGCCGTTCAGGCGCACCGGCCCGAGGGCGGTCTCCGAATCGGCGGTGGCCACGATGTCGTCGCGCCGCGCCTCGAGGGCGTCGGCGATCGAGTCGAGCAGGTCGGCGCGCCCGAGCCGGCCGAGGGCGCCGAGGCGCTGGGTGGCCTGCTCGGCGCCGGCGACGGCCTCGGCGAGCGTCGCCGCATCCGTCTCCTCGAAGTCGAGCGGATGCTGCTGCCCGGTAGCCGGGTCGGTGCTGATGACAGCGGTCATGATCGTGTCGCTTTCCTTGGGGAGGAGTGGGGGGAGGGTTGAAGGAGCGGAGCGTCTCTCACATCCAGGCCGTCGAGCCGTCGGGCTTCACCGGCACGCGTCGCTCCCAGTGCACCCAGTCGTCGCGCTGCAACGCCTGCTCGTCGATGGTGATTCCCCAGCCGGGCCGGTCGGGCCGCAGCTCGAGATGGCCGTCGACCGGCTCGTAGGGGTCGTGGCACCACGACACCGGGTCGGGCTTGAACTCCAGGATCGAGAAGTTCGTGGTGGCCGCCGCGAAGTGCACGTTCGCGGCGGTCGCCAGCGGGCCGAGCGGGTTGTGCGGCGCCACGGGCACGTAGTGCGCCTCGGCGAGGTGGGCGATCTTCACCATCTGGGTGAGCCCGCCCACCACGCAGATGTCGGGCTGGATGATGTCGGCGCCCTGCACCGAGAGCAGGCCCAGGAACTCGTTCGGCGAGTAGAGGGACTCGCCGGTGGCCAGCGGCACGCCCACCGCCGACAGCTCCGAGCGGATGCGCGCCCACGCCGGCAGGTACTCTGGCCGGATCGGCTCCTCCAGGAAGAGCGGATCGTGCGGCGCCAGCGCCGCCCCGAGAGCCACGGCCTGCTGCGGCGACCACAGGCAGGCGTGCGCGTCGAACGCGAACTCCCAGTCCACCGGATGCGCCTCCCGCACTTCCCCGAAGTACCGTCCCAGCTCCGCCGCGACGACACCGAAACGGTGCCGGTGGAGGTCGGCGCGGTACGGGCTCAGCTTGAAGGCAGTGAAGCCGTGGCTCTCGTTCAGCGAGGTCGTGCGATCGAGCAGCTCGGGCACATCCGGAGCCGAGTAGAGCCCGGCATACACCCGCACTCGGTCGCGAACCGCGCCACCGAGCAGCTGGTAGACGGGGAGGCCCGCGGCCTTGCCCGCGATGTCCCACAGGGCGTGGTCGATCGCGGCCAGCGCGGCGAGGCCGAGCGCCCCCGGCGGGAAGCGCGAGGACTGCAGCAGCAGCTGCGCCACGAACGAGGTGCGCCGTGCGTCGATGCCCTTGATCTGCGCGAACAGGTACTCCAGCAGCGGCGGGAAGGCGAGGTCGGGCCCGTGGTTGTACACCTCGGCCCAGCCCTCCACGCCGTCGTCGGTGGTGATCTTCACCAGTACCCGCGGGCGGTCGCCCACCCGCTGCAGGTAGGTGTCGAGTCTCTCGATCCGCATCAGGCGCCCGCCCCCACGGGGGCACCGGCGGTGGCCCACTCGGCGATCGACTCGCGCACCTCGTCACGGGCGGCGGCGGTGAGCGGCGCGCTCGGCGGCCGCACCTCGCGGCGGCAGAGCCCCAGCTGCTGCATGGCCTCCTTCACCACCGACACGTTGTCGGCCGAGCGGTCGCGCGCCCGCAGGTACTCGAACTGCCGGATGCTGCGCCAGAGCTCCTCGGCCCCGCCCGCGTCACCGCGCTGCAGGGCGGCGAGCATCGCCAGCGACTTTTCGGGCACCACGTTCACCAGGCCGGAGGTGAAGGCGCGCGCGCCGCCCTGCCAGTAGGCGGGAGCGTACGACTCGGCGAGCCCGGCGATCCAGAGCACCTCGGATGCGGTGTGCTCGGCCACCTCGGAGCGGGTCGTGGCGAAGACGACCGGATCGGGCACCGAGTACTTCAGGGCCACCACGTTCGGTGCGCCGTCGATCAGCCGGGCGATCTGCCGCCCGGTCACGATCGGCGTGCTGAGGTAGGGCACGACGCCGATCTCGGGCACGGCGGCGGCGATCGCGAGGTTGTAGTCCACCCAGCCCTCGGGCGAGAGGTAGGGCAGCACCGGCTGGTGGATCATGATCGCGTCGGCACCGGCATCGCGGGCGAAGCGGGCATCCGCCACCGCCGTCGCGATGTCCAGGCCCACGCCGCCGATGATCACCGCGGAGCCGGCCGCCGCATCCGTCACCGTCTTCAGCACCGCCCGCCGCTCCTCGGGGGAGAGGGCGTAGAACTCGCCCGTGTTGCCGTTGGGCGTGAGCGCGGTCACGCCACGGTCGACCAGGCGGCGGATCAGGTCGGCGAGCAGCGGATGATCGATGGCTCCCGTCTCGTCGTAGGGGACGACGGGGATGCCGACGACGGTGGACAGGCGCGCGATGAGGGCGTCGCGGTTCATGAGGGGGTCCTTTCGGTGGCCGGCGAAGACGGGGTGAGGGGGGTGCCGCCGGCGTCGACGTCGTCGAGCGCCACGACCGGCTTGATGCGCACCCAGAAGCCGTAGATCGCGGCGCTGATCAGGCAGCTGAGGGCGGCGAAGACCAGTGGCCCCATGTAGGAGTTGTTGCTGAAGGTGAGGAACAGGCCGATCGCGATCGGGCTGATCAGGTTGCCCAGCTGCGATCCGAAGTTCTGGAAGCCGGCCACCGAACCCACGGTGTCGCGCGACTCCGCCACCTCGGCGGGCAGGCTCAGGATGGCGGCGCCGGCGAAGGAGTGCGCGGCGCTGGAGACCGTGAGCACCACCATCACGAGCACGTTCGACTCGATGAAGGGGCTGAAGCCGATGCAGGCGCTGAGCACGAGGCCGGCGATGATCGGGATCTTGCGCGCCGCCCCGGCGGAGACCTTGCCGGAGGCGAGCAGCCGGTCGGAGACGATGCCGCCGAGCACGGTGGCGCCGATGGCGATGACGGCCGGGATGGCGCCGACGAGGCCGAACTCCTCTTTCGAGAGCCCGCGGTCGTTCAGCAGGTAGCTGGGGTACCAAGTGAGGAAGAAGGCGCCGGCCAGCGAGCGGAAGACGTAGCCGAACATCAGCGCCCACACCTGGTTGTTGCGCAGCAGTGCGCGCCACGGCTTCTTCTCGCCGGTCGCGGCCGCGGCCACCATCTCGCCCTGGTCGGAGTTGATGTACTCGAGCTCTTCGGCGTTGACCCGCTTGTGCTTCTCGGGGGCCCGGTAGACGGCCAGCCAGCCGACCACCCAGAGCGCGCCGATCACGCCGATCAGCAGGAACGCGAAGCGCCAGCCGGCGAACACCGCGAGGGCGGTGACGACCGGGATCGAGAGCGCCGTGCCGATCTGCTGCCCCATGTCGAACAGGCTCGAGGCGAAGGCGCGCTCGCGGCGGGGGAACCAGCGCGAGACGACCTTCACGTTCGCCGGCTGCACCGGGGCCTCGCCGATGCCGAGCCCGAGCCGGAACACGATGGTGGAGACGACGCCCGTCGAGAGCGCGGTCAGGGCTGTCCAGATCGACCACCAGCCGACGGCGATCGGGTAGATCACCCGCGGCCCGAACTTGTCCAGCAGCCAGCCGGAGGGGATCTGGAACAGCGCGTAGGTCCAGAAGAACGAGGAGAGCAGCACGCCCTGGATGGCCGGGCCGATCTCGAACTCCTCGGCCATGAACGGCAGGGCCACCGCGAGGGCGGCGCGGTCGAGGTACGCGATGGTCAGGCCGAGGGCGGAGAAGCCCACGATCGTCCAGCGCATGTTCGACCGCCGGCGGCGGATCGCCGAGGCGGGTGTGGGGGCGGGCTTTGTATCATGGTGAAGCATCGTTGCTCCTTCGTAAGCAATGGTGTCGCTCCATGCGGAGCGGTGAACGACGGGGCGGCTCGGGAACTTGGCGGTGAACGAGCCGTCTCCTTTCTTCTAGCCGGATCCCCCTTCCGTGGCTTCGGTGCTGCCGGTGTCGGCGCGGGCGGTGTCGACGCGGTCCGTGCGGCCGCGGTCGGCGGGGGCGCCGATGATCTGGCGTCGGGCGAACCCGCCGATGTGCTGGTGCACGAGGCGTGCGGTGCCGTCGGCGTCACCGGACCGGGCGGCTTCCAGGATGCGTCCGTGCTCTAAGGCCTCGTGCTGCCACGAGGCGCTCCGGGCCCAGGATCCGGCCGAGATGAGCGCGATCTGGTCGCGCAGGCCGTCGAGGGTCTGCAGCAGCAGCGGGTTGCCGCAGTGCCGGTAGAGCGCCCGGTGGAAGTCGCGGTTGGCGATGCTGCGTTCGGAGCCGTCGGCCGCGGCCCGGGCGCGGGCCAGGGCGTCGGCCGCGTCGTCGAAGGAGGCTCCGGATGCGACGCTGCGGCGCACCGCCTCGGGCTCGAGCAGAAGCCGCACGTCGTAGATCGCCACGGCGTCGTCGTCGGTGAAGGCGCGCACGGTCGTGCCGGTGTACGGGCGGATGACGACGAGTCCGGTGCTCTCCAGGGTCTTGAGCGCCTCGCGAACCGGTGTCTTGGAAACACCGAGCCGCCCGGCCAGCTCGGATTCGACCAGCGACTGCCCCGGTGCCAGCTCGCCGTTCAGGATGGCGCCCTTGATCACCTCGAGCACGTGGGCCGTTCGGGAGCTCGCCGAGATCGGCTGCAGGGGCGACGACACTGTCATGCGGATCTCCTTCGGCGACTCTCGTACATCATATATGACCGCTCGGAAAGCGCAATCGCCGCCTGCGCATCCGAACCCCCGAGCGGTCGGTGCGGTCAGGGGCGGGCGAAGGCCAGGAGGTCGTCGACGGCCCAGGTGGTGATGATGCGCTCGGGCGGGATGCCCGCCGTCTCCGCGCGGGCGGCGCCGAGGCCGAGGAAGCCGAGGTGGCCGGGGGCGTGCGCGTCGCTGTCGATGCTGAACAGGCATCCGGCGTCCAGGGCGAGCGCGATCAGCGGATCGGGCGGATCCTGCCGCTCCGGCCGCGCGTTGATCTCCACCGCGACCCCGTTGGCGGCGCAGGCGGCGAACACGCGCTCGGCGTCGAAGTCGGAGGGCGGCCGCGTTCCGCGCGAGCCCTTCACGAGCCGCCCTGTGCAGTGGCCGAGCACGGTGGTGCGCGGGTGCTCGATGGCGGCGAGCATCCGCCGGGTCATCGTCTTCTCGTCGGCGCGCAGCTTCGAGTGCACGCTCGCGACCACGATGTCGAGGCGCTCGAGCAGGTCGGGCTGCTGGTCGAGCTCGCCCGACTCCAGGATGTCGACTTCGATGCCCGAGAGCACCCGGATGTCGTCGTACCGTTCGTCGAGGGAGGCCACGAGGTCGAGCTGCTCGCGCAGGCGCTCCGCGGTGAGCCCGTGCGCGATCGTGAGGTTCGGCGAGTGGTCGGTGACGGCCAGGTACTCGCGACCGAGCCGGCGCGCGGTGGCCACCATGAGCTCCACGGGCACCGTGCCGTCGGACCAGTCGCTGTGCGTGTGCAGGTCGCCGCGCAGCCGTGCCGCCAGGCCGGAGACCGCGTCGCCCGGTCCGCTGCCCGGATCCGCGCGATCGCGCAGCTTCTGCAGGTAGTCGGGTACGACGCCCTCGCTCGCCTGCTGCACCACCAGGAACGTCGAGTCGCCGATCCCCTTCGTGCGCCGCAGCCGCCCGTCGGCCACCCGGGCGGCGATGTCGTCGGCGGAGAGCGGATCGAGAACCGCCGCCGCACGCCGGAACGCCTTCACCTTGAACGAGGGTGCCAGCTCCCGCTCGAGCCGGAACGCGATCTCGTCGAGGGCGTCGCCCGGCCCCGGAACCGCCGCCGATCCCGCCTGGTCACCGCGCGCATCCGCCATGCCCTCCAGTGTGCACCCGGGCCCGCCTCCCGGCCGTCATCCGTATAGCGTGGGGCGCATGGAACCGTTGCAGCGGGTGACCGCGCCCACCCTCGACGTGCTCGCGATCCTGCTCTCCGCCGAGGCCGACCCGATCTTCGGCCTGGAGATCATGAAGCGCTCGGGCCGCCCCTCGGGCACGATCTACCCCATCCTGGAGCGCCTGGAGCGCCAGGGCTGGATCACCTCCACCTGGGAGGAGAACACCACCACCCAGCTCCACCGCCGCCGCGTCTACACCTTCACCCCCGAGGGCGCCGCCGCAGCCCGAGCCCTCCTCTAACGCAGCAGGGGCGCGAGACGGCGTGCACCCTCGGTCAGCAGCCCCAGCACCGCACCCGGCTCCTCGATGCGCACACGCGGCGCCGAGAGGGTCAGCCCGGCCACGAGCTCGCCGCGCGGGCCGCGGATGGGCAGCGCGAGGCATCCGAAGCCCGGGGTGAACGCGTCGAGCTGCCAGGCGCGTCCCTCCGCCGCGACCGTGCGGCACAGCGCCTCGAGTCGCGCGGGGGAGTCGCGCACCGCGGGCGAGATCGCGGCGGGCAGCGGCGTCCCCGTCGACAGCAGTTCGGCCACCAGCAGGCGCCCCATCGCCGAGGCGTCGAGCTCGCCGTGCAGGCGGCGCTCGTCGGCCAGCGGGAAGTCTGGATCGGCGTCGACCACCCGCATCCGGTCGCTCTCGTAGCGCACCAGATGCACACCGCCCCGGATGCTCGCGCGCAACTCCTCGACGACCGCCACGGCCGCCTGGGGCGGCGGCGCGGGAACCACGAGGTGCGCGAGCTCGACCACCTTGCGGCCGAGCGTGAAGCCGCGGAGGTCGGGCATCCGCACCAGGTACTCGTCCTGCACCAGCAGGTTGATCAGGCGGTACGTGGTGGCCCGGGGCATCCGGAGGTTCTCCGACACCTCCTGCGCGGTCACGCCGGCGCCGCAACGCGCCACCTCTTCGAGCACGGCGAGGGCGCTGTGCACGGCCTTCGGCTGCCGGGCGCGCAGATCGGCAGGAGGCGCCGGCGGCGCTCCCGCCCCCGATGCCCCCGCCGCCTCCGACCGCTCGCGCGCCGTCCCCGTCATGCCGCTCAGTCCCACCGCCCGCTCTCGCCGGCCGGGGCGCGGCCGGCATCGCCCGCGCCCGCGCCCGCGCCTTCGCCCACCCATCCGCCCAGCACGTCGGAGGCCACGGGCACGTCGTACACGCCGATGGTGTCGCGCAGCCACGGATGCCGGCGACGCCGCACCAGGTAGTAGCAGCATCCGGCGGCCAGCAGCAGCACGAACAGCAGGGCGCCCACCCAGCGCGTGCTGGCGAACTCCACCGCGAGGTACACCACGAGGCCGACGCCGAGCAGCGCAGCCGCCGCCGCCGCCCGCACCGCCGCCCAGGGAGTGAGCTCGCCGATCCGGTGCAGGAACACCGGTGCCGCGACGCACACCAGCGCGTACGCCGTGATGTACCCGGCGGCGGCCACCACGATCAGCACCTGCATGGTCTCCCAGAGGCCCGATCCGAGCAGGATGGCGATCATCGGCACCACCGCGACCACCGGCACCGACACCACCGCAGCCACCCACGGGGTGCGGAAGCGCCGGTGCGTCGCCCCGAACACGGGCGGCACCACGCCCTCCCGGCCCATCGCGAACAGCACCCGCGCGAGCGCCGTCGTCGACGCGATCCCGCAGGCCAGGAACGAGGTGGCGATGCTCACGTCGAGCAGCAGCCCCATCCACTCCACCCCGTACGCCGTCGCGAGGTCGTTCACCGGCGAGGCGCTGTCGACCAGCTGCAGTCCGAGCGCACTGAACCCCACGATCTGCGTGTACGTGGCCAGCAGATACAGCGATCCGGAGACGATGACGGTCCACACGATGGCGCGTGGGATGGCCGCGAACGGGCGCCGGGCCTCCACGCCGAGCGACGACGAGCTCTCGAACCCCACGAACGCCGTGAGCGCCAGCACCGACCCCACCGCGAACGTGGCGGGGGTCGATCCGGCCAGGCTGAAGGCGCTCCAGTCGATGCCCGGCCCGGTGTGCGCGAGGAGCGTCACCACGAGCACCAGGATGATCGCCACCGAGACGGTCTCGATCAGCAGCGTCACCCGCGTCGAGAGACGGATGCCGCGCACGATCACGATCAGCACCACGAGCGCCATCGCCGCGATCAGGCCGATCGCGAGCACGGGGGAGTCGCCGGCGCCCGGCCAGACCCGCGCCACCAGGATGGCGACGTAGTAGCCGGCCCCGGCCAGCGCGAACATCGCGATGAAGCCGTAGCCGATCAGCATCGCGGTGCCGACCACGAAGCCGGCGCCGGTGCCCAGGCCCCGCGAGACGTAGGTGTAGAGCGATCCGGTGGCGGCGATCCGGCGCGAGAACTGGTTCACGGTCGAGCCGACCAAGAGCGACAGCACCATCGCCAGGGCCAGAGCCCAGAGCGTGCCGCCACCGGCCACCACGGCCACCAGGATCGGGATGGTCGTGGCCGCTGCCGAGGGCGCCACCGCCGACACCGACTGCGAGAGCACGTCGATGAATCCGACACTGCGGCGCTGCAGGCCGTCGACGGGGGAGCGGGTTCCGAAGCCCGCGACGGGGGCGGGGTCGGCGATCGCGCGTTCGAGGGCAGTCATGGCGTCTCAGGATACGAACCGCGCGTTGCAGCCGCGCGACGTGCGTGTTTCGGTTGCGTGATCCCCAAATGAGACACCGCGCGCGGGGTGTCTCATTCGGGGTGTGCCGAACCTTCACGCGGCGGTGACAGGCCCGCAATCACGGTCGAGCACAGTGGGTTCCACCGCACCGCGCCGTCCTGCTCCGGATGCTCGCCCCGCAGCATCCGCCCCGCCTCGTCCTCTCTTCCCGCCTCGTCCGCAAGGAGCGACCCCATGTCCGTCACCAAGGATCCCGCCGTCATCGGCACCGGCCCTTCGCACACCCGAACCCTCAAGGGTTCCCTCGGCGTCACCGCCATCGTGTTCATGGTGGTGGCCGCCGCCGCCCCGCTCACCGTGGTCGGCGGCGCCGCCCCGCTCGGCATCCTGCTCGGCAACGGCGTGGGCTTCCCGAGCCTCTACGCCATCTCGGCCGTGGTGCTGCTGCTGTTCGCGGTGGGACTCGCGGCGATGACCCGGCACGTGCCGAAGCCGGGCGCCTTCTTCACCTTCGTGGGCTACGGGCTCGGCAAGCCGGCGGGCCTCGCCTCCGCGTTCCTGGCGCTGCTCACCTACACCGCCATCCAGGTGAGCGTGCACGGCTACATCGGCTACATCCTGCAGGTGACCGTCACCGGGCTCGGCGGCCCCGACATCCCCTGGTACCTCTATTCGCTCGCGATGATCGCGGTGGTGGGGCTGCTCGGCTACCGGCACATCGACCTCTCGAGCAAGGTGCTCGGCGTGCTGCTGGTGGGCGAGGTCGGCATCGTGCTGGTGCTGGTCGCCGCGGTCGTGTTCTCCGGCGGCGCCGACGGCGTCTCGCTCGCGCCCTTTGAACCGAACAACATCTTCTCGGGGGCTCCGGGCGTGGGCCTGATGTTCGCCATCGCCGCGTTCATCGGCTTCGAGGCCACGGCCATCTTCCGCGACGAGGCCAAAGACCCCCGCCGCACCATCCCGCGGGCCACCTACGCCGCCGTGATCGGCATCGGCGTGTTCTACACCCTCGCCTCCTGGGGGCTCGTGATGGCCTGGGGCCCCGACAACGTGCTGGGCGTGGCCGCCGAAGACCCGGGCGCGATGATCATCGTCACCACCGCCAAATACCTCGGCGTGGTGGGCGAGGTCATCATCAACGTGCTGCTGATCACGTCGATGTTCGCCTGCGTGCTGAGCTTCCACAACGTCATCACCCGCTACCAGCACTCCATGTCGAACGCCGGCGTGCTGCCGAACGTGGTCGGCCGGGTGCACCCGAAGCACCTCTCGCCGCACACCTCCTCGCTCGTGCAGACCGTCACGGCGGCCGTGCTGATCGTGGTGTTCGCACTGCTCGGGCTCGATCCGGTGCTCCAGGTGTTCACCTGGTTCGCCGGGGTGGCGACGCTGGCCATCGCCATCCTGATGGCCGTCACCTCCCTCGCCGTGATCGTCTACTTCGCCCGCACCCGGCAGGACACCCGGCTCTGGAACACCGTCATCGCCCCCGCCCTGGGATTTCTCGGACTGATCGGCTCGGCCGTCGTGATCATCGCCTACTTCCCGCTGCTGGTGGGCGACGTGGATGCCGCGGGCAACCCGGTCTTCGGCGGCGTCAGCGGCATCCTGCTCGCCCTGATCGTGCTCTTCCCCGCGTTCGGCCTGGTGCAGGCGCTCGTGCTGAAAGGCCGCCGCCCCGCGGTCTACTCCGGCATCACCGAGGCCATCTCCGACTCCTCGGCCGCCACCGTCCCCGCAACGACGGAGCCGTAGCCGTCTTTCGGACTCAGACTCCGTCGTCACCCCCGAACCGCCCGAGACTCCGTCGTTCCCCTCACGTTAGGAAGCCCATGACCATCACCGACACCGACCTCGCCGCCGCCGACGCCACCGGCGCGACCCCGCCGCACCCGCTCGCCAGCCTGAGCGCCGACGAGTTCACGCGCATCCGCGACATCGTCACCGCCGCCCCCGACTTCACCGAGACCACCCGCTTCGCCTACGTGGGCCTGGACGAGCCGCACAAGCGCGAGGTGCTCGCCTGGCAGAACGGCGACGGCCCGCTGCCCGACCGCCGTGCCCGCGTGATGCTGCTCGAGATGGCGACCGGGCGCTCCACCGACACCGTGGTGTCGCTGGCATCCGGAGCCTTCGTCTCCACCGTCGTGCTCGACGGCTCGACCGGCCAGCTGCCCATCCTGGTGGAGGAGTTCGAGGCCATCGCGAGCATCGTGGCCGACGACGCGCGCTGGGTCGAGGCGCTCACCCGCCGCGGCCTCACGGTCGACACCGTGATCTGCGTGCCCCTCTCGGCCGGCTACTACGACTTCCCCGAGGAGGTGGGGCGCCGCATCCTGCGCGTGCTGGCGTTCCGGATGGATGCGCCGCACGATCACCCGTGGGCGCACCCGGTCGACGGCCTCTCGGCCTACGTCGACACCGCCACCCGCACGGTCACCCGTCTGATCGACGCCACCGATCTGCCCGTGCCGGAGACCTCCGGCAACTTCGACGACCCCGAGCTGCAGGGGCCGCCGCTGGACACCCTCAAGCCGATCGTCATCACGCAGCCCGAGGGCCCGTCGTACACGGTCGAGGGCGAGAACGTGTCGTGGGGCAACTGGACCTTCCAGGTGGGCTTCGACACCCGCGAGGGCCTGGTGCTGCGCCAGCTGGCGTGGACGGATGCCGCGACCGGTGCGTCGCGCCCCGTCATCTACCGGGCCTCGATCGACGAGATGCTCGTGCCCTACGGCGACCCCTCACCCGTGCGCTTCTGGCAGAACTACTTCGACACCGGCGAGTACCTCTTCGGGCGGTTCACCAACTCGCTCGAGCTGGGCTGCGACTGCGTGGGCGAGATCCACTACTTCGACGCCACGATGGCCGACGAGCTGGGCAACCCCACCACCATCCGCAACGGCATCTGCCTGCACGAGGAGGACTTCGGCACGCTCTGGAAGCACTCCGACATGTTCACCGGATCCGACGAGGTGCGGCGCTCCCGGCGGCTGGTCATCTCCTTCTTCACCACGGTCGGCAACTACGACTACGGCTTCTACTGGTACCTCTACCTCGACGGAACGATCGAGTGCGAGGCCAAGCTGACGGGCATCCTGTTCACGTCGGCCTACCCGGGGCTGTCGGCCGACGGCGCCGACTACCCGTACGCCTCGGAGGTCGCTCCCGGACTCGGAGGCCCCTACCACCAGCACCTCTTCTCGGCGCGGCTCGACATGACGGTCGACGGGATCGCGAACGCCGTCGACGAGGTCGACGTGGTGCGCGTGCCGGTGGGGCCGGGCAACGAGCACGGCAACGCGTTCACGAAGGGGGTGACGCGACTGACGACCGAGGGCTCGTCGGGCCGGGTGGCGGATGCCTCGGTGGCGCGTGCCTGGCACATCGTGAACTCCGAGAAGACCAACGCGATGGGCCGCCCGACGGGCTACGTGCTGCTGCCGCAGGAGTCGCCGACGCTGCTGGCGGATGCCTCGTCGTCGATCGCCAAGCGCGCCGAGTTCGCCACGAAGCACCTCTTCGTCACGGCCTACGACCCGGCCGAGCGCTACGCGGCGGGCGACTTCGTGCACCAGAACCCGGGCGGCGACGGCATCACGAAGTACATCGCCGACGACGCCTCGATCGACGGCGAGGACATCGTGCTGTGGCACACCTTCGGCCCCACGCACTTTCCGCGGCCCGAGGACTGGCCCGTGATGCCGGTCGACTACGCCAAGTTCACCCTGAAGCCCTACGGCTTCTTCGACCGCAACCCGGCCCTCAACGTGCCCGCCCCCGCCTCGTCGCACGCCGCACCCGGCGCCGCCGGTGCCGACGCCCACTGCGCGCACCACGCCGCCGCGGACCCCGCGCACCCGCACCACTGACCCCACCCCACCCTCCCCCCGTCGACCCGTCACGTTGTGCCGCTATCACGCTCTCCAAGCGGCACAACGTGACGGCTCGACGGGGGTAGGGAGGGGTGGGGCGGGGCGGATGCTCCAGGAGAGGACATGAGGTGGATCGGGATGGGTGAGGTGCTGCACCTGGGCGCGCTGCTGCCTGCGGCGGTCGGCACCTGCTGCGTGCTGGGCTCGCGGCGGTCGGGCCGGGTGATCGCGGGGGTGTCGGCGCTCGTGATGCTGGCCGCGATGCTCGATGCGACCGTGCGGATGCCCGGACTCCCGACGTTCGTCTGGGCCGCCGTGCTCGTCTCGCTGGCGTTGCTCGGTGCATTCGGTGCTCGCCTCGCGACAGGCTCCGGCTCCGGCCCCGGATCCGGGCGCGGCCCGGCGGAGGAGGCCCGGATGGCGGGTCACACCGCGGGCATGGCCGTGCACGGGGGCGTCGGGCTCGTCGTCATGGCGGCGCTTCTGCTGGCGATGAGCGTGGGGTCGTCAGGGGACGCCGGGGTCGTGGCATCCGGTCACCATGGGGGTTCCGGATGGCTCGCTCCGCTCGCCGGAACCGTCGCCGTGGGATACCTGCTGTTCAGTCTCGTCTTCGCCCGCACGCTGCTGAGCGCCTCGGATCGAGGACTGCGCACCGCTCTCCCCGCGCTCGAGGTGGCTAGCATGGGCGTCTCCGCAGCCCTCATGGCCGCGGCCCTCCTTCCAGCCTGACTCCGCGCTCGCCCGCCGCCGCCCGGTGCCCCGACCATCGAGAAGTCTCAGATGGCCGCTAAAACGTGTCGATAAGGGCCATTCGGGACTTCTCGACGGACTGGGCGCGGGAAGGACGCCGGGCGGGAGTCAGCCGATGGCGCCGACGTGCACCCGGATGCCGGCGGCCGGCGGCAGGCCGGCGGCGGCGAGGTGGTCGCGGAGGCGGTCGTGCACCGTGCGGCAGAGCTCGGCGGCCGAGGCGGAGGGGTCGACCCCGATGGTGACCGAGATGCTCAAGGCCTCGGGCGCGCCGGAGACGGCCACGGGTTCGGCGATGGCGGCGGCGGCGGTGGCGGGCCCGCGGGCCGCTGCGGCGAGAACCGCCGAGACCAGCGAGGCCGGCGCGCTGCGGGCCGGATAGAGAGCGGTCACGCCGGGAACGGCGCCCACCAGGGCGGCCAGTTCGCGCGCCAGGATCGTGTCGGCCGGGGCGCTGACGGCCGCCTCGGCGACGGTCTCGGCCTCGGCCACTGCCACCTCGGCCAGGGTCACATCGCCCACCGCGGCCGCGGAGGGGTCGGGGGCGGGTGTCGTCGTGCTCATGCGCGCTCGTCTCCGTTCGGTTCGCCGGGAACGGCGGCGGTGGTGCCGGCAGCCCCCTCGGGCGCGGTCGAAACCGGCGTCGGCGCCGGCAGCAGGTCGTGCACGATCACGTCGACTCCCGCCAGCACGAGTTCGGTGTGCCGGCCCAGCGCCGAGATCACGGCCTCGCGCAGAGCGGCCGCCGCATCCGGGATCGACGTTCCCCAGAGGGCGCTCGCCTCGATCCGCACCGTGATCGGCTCGCCCGGCAGCGTCACGTCCCCATCGAGGCTGCACCGCCCGATCACGAGCCCGGGGATCGCGTCGCCCGCGGCTCGCACGAGCCCGCGCACCGACCCCTCGGTGAGGGCCAGGTCGGCCGCCGGATCCGGATGCGACACCGGGATGCGCCGCCCGGCCCGGGCCTCGCGGCCGATGCTCTGCAGGATGCCGCTGATCCAGTTCTCGTCGGGGGCCGGCTCGGAGGAGGCCTCCGTCTCGAGCAGCGTGACCGACACCGCGCGCAGGCGGGCCAGCGCGGCGAGCGCGATCTGGCATCCGGCCGAACCCTCGATGGAGGGGTCGGCGGGCATCCGTCCGGCGTCGAGGTAGTCGCTCAGCTCGTCGATCGTGTGGCCGTCGAGGTCGTCGGGCTCGAACGACGAGAAGGCGGAGACGGCGGCAGCCGCCGAGGAGGGGTGGGATACGGATGCGTCGTGCGGTTCGGTCATCGCCATTCCTCCATCTCGCGGATCAGGTTCTTGCGGGCGCGGGCGATCAGGCCTCTCACGGTCGACGACGGCAGATCGAGCTCACCGCCGATATCGAGGTAACTGTAGCCCGCCACCTCGCGCAGCACCCAGCATCGCCGCTGATCCTCAGGCAGCCGCGAGAGCGCTGCGGAGAGCGCCTCGTCGAGCGAGTGCACCTGGGCACGCGCCTCCGGAGCCTCCGAGGCGGGGGCCTCGTACTCGTGCTGGTCGATGTCGGCGTGCTCCCGGCGGGCCCGGATGCGGTCGACCGAGCGGTTGGCCACGATGCGCATCAGCCAGCTCTTCACCGAGGCCAGCTCCTCGAGCGAGGGCAGGTGCTGCCAGGCCTGCAGGAAAGCCTCCTGAACCACGTCGTCGACGTCGGCGTTCGAGCCCAGGATGCGCCGGGCGTACACCCGCATCAGCCGGCCGTAGCGGCGCACGAGCACCTCGAACGCGCGGATGTCGCCGTCGGAGGCCCGGCCGGCGAGGGTGCGGTCGTCGGCCTCTTCCAGAGCGGGGCCGGGGGTGGCAGGCGAGACGGGCACGACCTCATCCAACACCCCGGGCGGCACCCGCCAAAACTTTTTCCGCGATCTGTGTGACGAATCGCAGTCTCGTCTCGTCCTACGGGTAAGAGCCCCCAGTCCGGGGGTGCCGAACCACCGGGATCCGGTGTCGCACCGAACACCGTGCGTCCGACCCCCGAACCTGAGGAGCCCACCATGGCCAACGCCGCAACCCCCACCCCCGCCACCGTCGGGACCACCGTCCCGACGACGACCACCCAGACCGCGCTCGGCAAGACCGTCATCAATGATGGTGTCGTGGCGAAGGTCGCCGGTATCGCCGCCCGCGAGGCCCGCGGCGTGTACGCCCTCGGTGGCGGAGCGGCCCGCGCGTTCGGCGCCATCCGCGAGGCCGTGGCCGGCACCGACCAGACCCAGGGCATCAGCGTGGAGGTCGGCGAGACCCAGGTCGCGGTCGACGTCACCATCGTCGCCGACTACCCCACCCCGCTGCAGGACGTCGCCGACGGTGTGCGTTCGAACATCATCCGCGCCGTCGAGACCATCGTGGGTCTTGAGGTCACCGAGGTCAACGTGACCGTCAACGACGTGCACCTGCCCTCCGATGACAAGGACGAGGCTGCTGAGGCGCGAGTCCAGTGACCTCCTCCGCAACCCGCACCGGAATCCTGGTGGGGGCGGTCCTCGCCCTCACCTGGGTGATCGTCGGTTTCTGGGCCTTCTTCTTCGTCGCGATCGCCATGGCGATCGGCGCGGTGGTCGGCCGGATCGTCGAGGGCAAGCTCGACGTGTCGGCCCTGGTCGGCGCGTTCCGCGGAAAGCGCTCCTCCTCGTGAGCGCCGCCGCGATCCTGCCCGCCCCCGCCGAGGCCGCGCAGGCGCCCGACCGGGGCCGGAACCGGATCACGGCGAAGGCCCTCGACCGCATCGTCTCGGCCGTCGCCGCCGAGGCGCTCGAGGTCGACGCCCGCAGCGTCGGCGTCGAACTGGGCGATGACAAAGGCCTCCTCGCGGTGGCCGTCACCAGCCCCATCCGGGTTCCCTCGCTCGAGGGCATCCGCGCCGCCGGATCGCTGCCGGCCGGCACCGGCGGCACCGTGCTCGAGCGGGCCGCCGCGGCCCAGGAAAGCATCCGGGAACGCGTGCGCGCGCTGACCGGCTCCACCGTGGGCCGGGTGACGGTGCGGGTCGCCCGCGTCGACATCCGATCAGAGAAGAGAGTGCGATGAGCATCACCCAGTCACCGGATGCGGCCACCGCCGCGGCATCCGGAGCCGGAGCCGGCGCCTTGTCGCCTGCAGGCGGGCCGGCCGCCGGCCGCGCACCCCTCGCTACCGCAGACCCGAGCCGCCCCGACCACACGGCCGTGCACCGCCGGGTCAGCCGCCGTGAGACGCACTCGCCCCGGTCCCTCCTGGCCATCCTGCTGGCCGTCGTGCTCGTGGTCGTCTTCGCCTGGATCGGCACCGAGATCGCGCTGTCGCTGTTCGGCTTCGGCGCCCTCCTCGTGGCCCCCGCCGACATGTTCACGTCGGTGCTGAACCTGCCGGCGCTTCCCGTGGCGGTTCTCGCCGCCGCCGGGATCGTGGTGGCCGTGGTCGGCGTGCTGCTCGTCATCGCCGCGGTGTCGCCCGGTCGACGCCCCCGGCACACGCTCGCCTCCGAGCGCAGCGCCGTGGTGATCGACAACGAGGTGATCGCCTCGGCGCTCGCCCGGCACGCCTCGCTGGCCGCCGACGTCGATCCCGACAACGTGACCGTCTCGGTCTCGCACCGCCTCGCCGAGGTGCGGCTGGTGCCGAGCGCGGGCCGCCCCATCGACCGCGCCGCCGTGCAGACCGAGGTCGAGAAGCACCTCGCCGCGTACGACCTGCGGCCCCGCCTCCGGGCGCGGGTACGGGTGACCGAGCAGTCGAAGGTGGGCGCATGAACGCCACCAACCGGGCCCTGAACCGGATGCTCGTGCTCGTCATCGGCCTGCTGTTCGTGATCATCGGCGCCGGAGCTGCCGCCCTGGCCTTCGTGCCGATAGTGCGGGACGCCTGGGTCGCGGCATCCGGAACCGTCGCCTCGCAGGTCACCGGCTTCGTGCAGAGCAACCCGCTCGCCGGCACCGGTGCGAGCTGGCCGCTGGCCGCAGCTCTCGCGCTGCTGGTGATCGCGATCGTGCTGCTGATCGTCTTCGTGGTGCGCCAGGGCGGCGGGCACACCCGCACCGCCGTCACCGAGCGCGCCGACGACGGCACCGTCCAGATCGACTCCGCGGTCGCCGAGCACGCGCTCGAAGACGCGCTGGCCACGCATCCGGAGTTCGTCGCCTCGCACGTCTCGACCTACGCCGTGCGCCGCACGCCGGTGCTGAAGGTCTCCGTCACCTGCCGTCGCGGGGTCTCGCCCGCCGACGCCTCGCGGATCGTCGACGACACCCTGACCGCGCTCGACCGGCTTCTCGGCCGGGAGCTGCCGGCCCTCGTCCAGCTGAGCGGCGGGTTCCGTGCCCGCGTCCGCTCCACCACACGGCTGCAGTGAGTCCCCCGCCTCACTGCAGTCCCGACCACCCTTCCGGCCCTCACGCGGCCACGGAGGGCGCCATCGGGAACACCCCCGAAGAGAACACCCCAGAGAGAAGGAGCTCGAAATGAGTGCATCCGACAAGATCAACAACGCCGCCGAAGACCTGAAGGGCAAGGCCAAGGAGGCCCTCGGCAAGGTCACCGGAGACGACCAGAAGGTCGCCAAGGGCAAGGGCGACCAGGTCTCCGCCGACGCCAAGAAGGCCGGCGAGAACGTGAAGGACGCCTTCAAGCACTGAGCCGACTTCTCGTGCACGACTCGGATGCCCCGCGCCAGGATCTGGCCGGGGCATCCGATCGTTAACCTTCGTCGTGCACAATGACCCCATGTCCAAGAAAATCGATTCCGCGCTCGCGAAGCTGACGGAAGCGCTGAAGTACCATGCCGAGGTCGTCTCCGCCGACAAGGTGCGTGCCGACAAGGTCGCCCGGTCGAACGCGAAGGTGCGCCGCACGGCCGCCGCCTACGCCTCGGCCGTGTACTCGCGCACGGCGACCGAGAGCCCCTTCCTCGACATCCCCGACCCGCGGCTCGCCGAAGAGACCGTGGCGTCGCTGAAGGCCGAGCGCGACGCCATCAAGGCGCGCAAGGTCGCGAGCAAAGACGCCGCACACAAGGGCAAAGACGAGGCACCCCAGAGCGACTCCGGCTCGTGAGCTCTGCCGCTCAGGCCCCCGGTCATCCTCAGGCCGTTCTCGACCGGAGTGCGCAGGCGGCGGAGCCGCGGACCCTCCTCGACGTCTTCCGCCAGTCGGTGGCCGAGCATCCGGAGGTCTCGGCGCTCGAAGACGCCCGCGGGGCGCTGAGCTACCGCGAGCTGATGGCGCGCGTGCTCGCCACCGCGGCCGAGCTGCACGCCGCCGGGGTGCGCCGCGGCGACCGCGTCGGCATCCGGATGGAGTCGGGGCGTCGCGAACTGTACATCTCCATCCTCGCCGTGCTCGCCGCCGGGGCCGCCTACGTGCCCGTCGACGCCGACGACCCCGAGGAGCGGGCGACACTCGTCTTCGGCGAGGCCGCCGTCGCCGGCATCATCACGGGCACCGGGCACTACAGCCCGCGCACGGCCCGGCAGCCCGAGACGGTTCCGGATGCCGCCGGCGCGGTCGCCGCATCCGGTGCCGCCCCGTCATCCGAGGCCGACGTCGACGCCTCAGCTCCCGGGCCCGCTGAGGTCGTCGCATCCGGGGCCGACGTCACCGCCCTCACCCCCGCCGAGGCCGGCACCCGCCTCTTCGCCCGCGTCGAGCCGCCGCACGCGAGCACCGCGGCGCTGCCGATCCTCTCCCCGCCGCGGCCCCACGACGACGCCTGGATCATCTTCACCTCCGGCTCCACGGGCACGCCCAAGGGCGTCGCCGTGAGCCACCGCTCGGCGGCCGCCTTCGTCGACGCCGAGTCGCGCCTCTTTCTGCAGGACGAGCCGATCGGCCCGGGCGACCGCGTTCTGGCCGGCCTCTCGGTGGCCTTCGACGCCTCCTGCGAGGAGATGTGGCTGGCCTGGGCGCACGGCGCCTGCCTCGTGCCGGCCCCGCGCTCGCTCGTGCGCAGCGGCATGGATCTCGGCCCGTGGCTGATCACCCGCGACATCACCATCGTCTCGACCGTGCCGACGCTCGCCGCCCTCTGGCCGGCGGAGTCGCTCGAGAACGTGCGCCTGCTGATCTTCGGCGGCGAGGCCTGCCCGCCCGAGCTGGGGGAGCGCCTGTCCTCCGGCGGCCGCGAGGTGTGGAACACCTACGGCCCCACCGAGGCGACCGTCGTGGCCTGCGCCGCCCCGCTCGGCGTGCCCGGCCCGGTGCGGATCGGACTGCCGCTGGACGGCTGGAACCTCGCGGTCGTCGATGCGTCTGGAGCGCTCGTGGGCGAAGGCGAGGTCGGTGAGCTGATCATCGGCGGCGTCGGCCTTGCGCGCTACCTCGACCCCGCGAAGGACGCCGAGAAGTACGCGCCCATGCCGAGCCTCGGGTGGGAGCGCGCCTACCGTTCGGGCGACCTCGTGCGCTTCGACACCGAGGGACTGGTGTTCCAGGGCCGGGCCGACGACCAGGTGAAGGTCGGCGGGCGGCGGATCGAGCTCGGCGAGATCGAGGCCGCGCTGCAGCAGCTGCCCGGGATCTCGGGCGCCGCCGTCGCCGTGCGCACGACCGCGGCCGGCAACCAGATGCTGGTGGGCTATCTCGTGGCCGCCGATCCGCAGACCTTCGACCGCGACGACGCCGTGCGCCGCCTTCGTGAAGAACTCCCCGCGGCGCTCGTGCCCTTGCTCGCCGTGCTCGAGGACCTGCCCACGCGCACCTCGGGCAAGGTCGACAAGGCCGCCCTGCCCTGGCCGTTGCCCGGGATGGCCGGCAGCACCGAGGGCGTCGGCGACACCGGGAGCCTCGACGACCTCGACCCCGGGCTCCGGCAGGTGGCGGCGCTCTGGACGGCGGTTCTCGGCGCGCCCGTCGCCGATCCGGCCGCCAACTTCTTCGACCTCGGCGGAGGGTCGCTCGCGGCCGCGCAGCTGGTGGCCGGCCTTCGCGAGATCGACCCGGAGTTCACCGTGGCCGACGTGTACTCGCACCCGCGGCTCGGGGCGATGGCCGCCGAGATCGCGCTGCGCGTGCCCGGCTTCGCCGATCCGTCGGGTGAGGGCCGCGCGGGCGGAACGGCCGGCGACGACTCCTCCGGTGCCGCCGTGCGCGAGACCCCGCTCCGGATGCGCGTGCTGCAGACCGTGCTCGGCGTGCCGCTCTTCGTGCTCGCGGGCCTGCGCTGGCTGGTCTATCTGCTCACGGCCTCGGCCATCCTGCAGCCCTTCGGCGACTTCGCGTTCCTCCCCGTCGTGCCGTGGTGGGCGCTGGTGATCGGCCTGATCCTGTTCGCGACGCCCTTCGGCCGGATGGGCATCTCGGTGCTCGCCTCCCGTCTTCTGCTCAGGGGCCTCACCGGCGGCGACTACCCGCGCGGCGGCAGCTGGCACCTGCGGCTCTGGCTCGCCGAGCAGATCGCGCACCAGGTCGGCGCGGTCAGCCTGGCCGGCGCTCCGTGGATCAACTACTACGCCCGCGCGCTCGGCGCCCGCATCGCCGACGACGTCGACCTGCACTCGCTGCCCCCCATCACGGGCCTGCTCACCATCGGCCGCGGCGCCTCGATCGAGCCCGAGGTCGACCTCTCCGGTTACTGGATCGACGGCGACACCGTGCGCGTCGGCGCCGTGCGCATCGGGGCCGGCAGCACCGTCGGCGCCCGCAGCACGCTGCTGCCCGGCGCCCGCATCGGCAAGCGCGCCGAGATCGAACCGGGCTCCTCGGTGTTCGGGCGGGTGCCCTCCGGCCAGCGCTGGGCCGGCAGCCCCGCCCGCCGCGTGGGCAAGTCGCGCGAGTGGTGGCCCGCCGAGCGGCCCGCCCGCAAGACCGGCTGGCTCGTCGCCTACGGCACCTCCTCGGTGGCGATGTCCCTGCTGCCGCTGCTGGCCTTCTCGGTCGGCGGCCTCATCGTCGCGGCCTCCATCGAGGGCTCCGCGTCGCTCGGCGAGGCCGTGGCCCGCAGCGCCCTCGCGCTGGTTCCCGCCACCTTGGCCGCCGGAGTCGTGCTCGCCGGTCTCGTGCTGCTCGCCACGCGTCTGCTCGGCCTTGGCGTCACCGAGGGCATCCACGCGGTTCGCGGCCGCGTCGGCTGGCAGCTCTGGTCGACCGAGCGCCTGCTCGACCTCTCGCGCACCATCCTCTTCCCGCTCTACTCGGGCCTGTTCACGCCGGTCTGGCTCCGGATGCTCGGGGCCGACATCGGCCGCGACGTCGAGGCCTCGACGGTGCTGCTCATCCCCGCCATGACCACCGTGCGCGACGGCGCGTTCCTCGCCGACGACACTCTGGTGGGCGCCTACGAGCTCGGCGGTGGGCGGATGCGCGTGGCACGCGCCGAGATCGGCGAGCGGGCCTTCCTCGGCAACTCGGGCATGGCCGCGGCCGGTCACACGGTGCCGCGCGACGGGCTCGTGGCCGTGCTCTCCTCGGCTCCACGCAAGGCGAAGGCCGGCTCCTCGTGGCTGGGCTCGCCCGCCGTGCGCCTGCGCCGCACCGTCAACCAGGGCGACCCGAGCCGCACCTTCGCGCCGCCGGCCCGGCTGCGGGTGGCGCGCATCCTGTGGGAGCTGTGCCGCATCCTGCCCGTGTTCGTCACCTGTGCGATCGGTCTCGGCGTGCTGTTCGCGCTCGCCGCGCTCACGCTGACGTTCGGGGCGCTCGTGGCTGCGCTGCTCTCGGGTGTGGTGCTGCTGGTGGCCGGAGCGGTGGCCGCGTCCATCAGCACGGTCGCGAAATGGGCGCTGATCGGGCGTATCCGGGCGGGCGAGCATCCGCTCTGGTCGGGATTCGTGTGGCGCAGCGAGGTGTCGGACACCTTCACCGAGATGGTGGCCGCGCCCTGGTTCGCGCAGTCCGCGGCGGGCACGCCCGCGCTGGTGTGGTGGCTGCGCAGCCTCGGTGCGCGCATCGGCCGGGGCGTCTGGATCGACACCTACTGGCTGCCCGAGGCCGACCTCGTCACCCTCGCCGACGCCACGACGGTGAACCGCGGATGTGTGGTTCAGACGCATCTGTTCCATGATCGAGTCATGAGCTTGGACACGGTCATCCTCGAACGGGGCGCGACGCTCGGCCCGCACAGCGTCATCCTGCCGGCCGCGCGCATCGCCGCCGCGGGCACGGTGGGCCCGGCATCGCTCGTGATGCGGGGCGAACTGGTGCCGCGCGGATCGCGCTGGAGCGGCAACCCGATCGGGCCGTGGCGCGAGGTGCGCACCTCGGAGTACCGCTCGCCCGAGGCGATCTCGGCCGCTGTGGCGTCCGCCGCCGCGGCATCCGGCGCATCCGCTGCCTCCGGCGCGCAGGGCGCCGCGTGATTGGCCGCGGTGTCGCGTTCTCCGGAGATCCCTACACGCCGGGCGTCGGCACCTGGTCGTATCGGGTGCATTCCTACGACCTGACGCTCGACTACCGGGTCGAGACCAATCGCCTCGACGGCGTCGCGGTGCTGCAGGCCGAGGCCGTGGTGGAGCTGGACCGCATCACGCTCGACCTCTCGAAGCTCAAGGCCTCGAAGGTCTGGCTCGACGGCCGGCGCCTGCCGCGGGTGAGCCAGAGCACGCACACGCTCACCGTCCGGCCGGAGGCGCCGATCGCCGCCGGAACCGCGTTCGAACTGCGGATCGAGTACGGCGGGCGCCCCGGGCCGCGCCGCAGCACCTGGGGTCACATCGGCTGGGAAGAGCTCGACGACGGAGTGCTCACGGCCTCGCAGCCCTCCGGATCCTCCACCTGGTTCCCCTGCAACGACCGGCCGGGCGACAAGGCCGCGTACCGCATCCGGATCTCCGCCGAGCAGGACTACACCGTCGTCTGCAGCGGCGAGCTGCTCGAGAAGAGCACCCGCAGCGGCCGCACCTCCTGGCTCTACGAGCAGACCGCTCCGACCGCCGCTTACCTCGCGACGGTGCAGATCGGCCGGTATCAGCGACGAACAGATGCCCCGGGCCGCACGCGCAGCAAGCCGCCCGTCCCCGTCGACTACGCCTACCCGGCCGCGCTCGACTCCCGCGCCCGCGCCGACTTCGACGGCCTCGCGCACATGCTGCGGTTCTTCGGGGCGACCTTCGGGCCCTATCCGTTCTCGCGGTACACGGTGGTGGTCACCGACGACGAGCTGGAGATCCCGCTCGAGGCGCAGGCGCTGGCGATCTTCGGTTCGAACCACGTCGACGGCGAGGGCGGATCGGAGCGGCTGATCGCGCACGAGCTGGCGCACCAGTGGTTCGGCAACAGCGTGGGGCTGGCCGCCTGGAAGGACATCTGGCTGAACGAGGGCTTCGCCTGCTACGCCGAGTGGCTGTGGTCGGAGGAGAACGGCGGGCCGTCGGCGGCGTCGCTCGCCGCGGAGCACCACGCGCGGCTGCGCGCGGCCCCGCAGGATCTCGTGATCGGCGAGCCGGGTGCCGCCTCGATGTTCGACGACCGCGTCTACAAGCGCGGCGCCCTCACGCTGCACGCGCTCCGGCTGCGCCTCGGCGACGAACCGTTCTTCGGGCTGCTGCGCGCCTGGACGGCGGAGCACGCGCACGCGACGGCCGACACGGCCGCCTTCGTGGCGCTGGCCGAATCCCGCACGTCCCTCCCCCTGCACGACTTCTTCGGCGCCTGGCTGCACACGGAGTCCCTCCCCGCCCTAGCCCCCTGAGGTCCCTTCCCCTCCCACCGCGACTTGCCATAACTTGTGGCAAGTCGCCTCTGAATACGGCAACTTCTGCGAAGTCGGCGCCCGTAGACGGCGACTTCTGCCAAGTCGTCGGCAGGCGTGCGGGTCAGGCAGGGGACGGATGCGCCAGGTGGGCGGTGAGGTCGCCCAGGGGGAGGCGCTTCCAGTTGATGACCGGGACTACGGGCTTATCGGGCTTCTGCGCCTTGCCGTCCTTGCTGCTCGTGCCCTCCTTCGGCGCGCGAAGGCCGATGGCCACGCTCGCGCGCACGGCGGGATCCAGCCGCAGGTCCGCGATCGCGAAGCGCGGTGCGGGTTCCTCTCTCAGGCTCTCGGCCGGGGCGGTGCCCGGTGCGCTCGGCGCAGGCGGCAGCGTCGCCGTGATCGCCCCCTCGCCGGAGGCGATCCGCACCTCCGCCGGGTCGAGCGTCAGCCCTCGGCCGTCGGCCTTCAGCGCGGCCTCCATCCGGGTCCAGTGCTGCACCGGCTCCCAGTTGCGCCCGGCAGGCCGCGCGGCGGGCGGGATGAGCGCACTCACCGCGGCCAGCCCGGCGGTCGTCGCATCCGCGGGTTCGACGTCGATGCCCACGGGTCCGCGCCACATCGCCGCCACGGCGACCCCCGCGGCGCAGTGCGCGATGCTCAGGCTGATCCGCCGGCCCTTGGCTGAGCGCAGCTCCGCCTCAGGCCGCCCGTGCGGCCCGCCGCACACGGCGCAGTGGGCGCTGACGACGATCTCGGCCGGCGAGAGCGCACCGTCGAGCAGCTCCGACGCCAGCATCCGGATGGCGGCCCGCCCCACCACGAACCGCCCGGCGGCGGACTCGTCCGCGGTCCCCGCGAACCGCTCGCGCTCCGGCGCGCTCAGCAGCGGCAGCAGCGCCTCCACCGCGTCGGGCGCGACGGCACCCGCCGAGAGCGGCGTCCACCGCACGTGCACCCGAGGAGTCATCGCAGGGGCCGGTGCTCGCCGCGCTCGTAGACGTCGACGGCCGATCCCACGATCGACGCGTCGGGCACCCCGGCGACCTCCGCATCCTTGTCGTCGTAGTCGAACAGGCTCAACACGTGCCGCATCGCCTCGATCCGGGCTCGCTTCTTGTCGTTGGACTTCACCACCGTCCAGGGTGCCGTCGCCGTGTCGGTCGCGGCGAACATGGCTTCCTTCGCATCCGTGTACCGCTGCCACTTGTCGAGCGACTCGAGGTCCATCGGCGAGAGCTTCCACTGCCGCACCGGGTCGACCATCCGGATGGCGAAGCGGGTGCGCTGCTCGTCGGCCGAGACCGAGAACCACAGTTTCACGAGGTCGATCCCGGATCCGGTCAGCATCGACTCGAACATCGGCACCTCGCGGATGAACTCGGCGTACTCCGCGTCGCTGCAGAAGCCCATCACGCGTTCGACGCCCGCCCGGTTGTACCAGGAGCGGTCGAAGAACACCATCTCGCCGGCGGCCGGCAGGTGCTTCACGTAGCGCTGGAAGTACCACTGCCCGGCCTCGCGCTCGGTGGGCTTCTCGAGCGCCACCACGCGGGCGCCGCGCGGATTCAGATGCTCCATGAAGCGCTTGATCGTGCCGCCCTTGCCCGCGGCGTCGCGCCCTTCGAACACCACCACGAGCCGGCGCCCGTCGCGCTTGATCCAGTTCTGCAGCTTCAGCAGCTCGATCTGCAGCAGCCGTTTGGTGCCCTCGTACTCGGTGCGGTCCATCCGCTGGTCGTAGGGGTAGCCCTCGCGCCAGGTGTCGACGGCGCTGCCGTCGGTGCGCACCAGCACGGGGTCGTCATCGTCGTCGTCGCGCACGCTGTAGCCGAGCAGGGAGTCCAACGCCGGGGGGACGGCCTGGCCGCCCGAGAGGATCGTCACGCCCCGCACAGTACCGCCCCCAGGCGAAGCGCAGGTGAACGGACGGGGTCGTCTCGCCGCGCCTGCGTCAAAGTGCTGCGAGGCCTCACCCCCGGGCCCCGATCAGCGGATGCGACGCTGCGCTGTGCGGTGGATCGAACCCGAAACGACCGGCCGCACAGCGCAGCGTTGCCACGAGAGTAGCGAGAAATGAATGGGACTCCCACTCCCATAACTTGGGACGAATCGTCCCAATGCTCGACGTAAAACGATGAATGCTCATGTAAGATTCCGCGCATGAGTCGCATGAGACGAAGTGCCGCCGCCGGACTCGTCTTGGCGCTCATCGCTGTGCTGTGGGGTGCGGGGGTGGCAGAGGCTGAACCCCCGGAAGGCGTCCGCGTCCAGCTCTGCCCTCTCAGTCCAACCATTCAGCCCAGTGTCGAGCGCATCGGCGGTGCCGATCGCTTCGAGGTCGCCGTCCATGCATCACAGCAGAGCTATCCAGACGGAGCGGACGTCGTCTTCCTCGCCTCCGGCTCGGGCTTCGCCGATGCCCTGTCGGGTTCGGCCGCCGCCGGGCACAAGGGCGGCCCGGTGCTCCTGGTCGCCAGAGACTCCGTGCCCTCGATCGTGACGGCCGAACTCCGGCGGCTCGCCCCGCGCGACATCGTCATCCTGGGTGGGTTGGCGACGATCTCCGCAGATCTCGAGAAATCTATCGGGGGCCTGGCCTCGAACATCACCCGGATCGACGGCGCCGATCGCTACGAGGTGTCTGCCACGCTCGCCGGGTGGGCCTTCGCCCCGAGCGACATCCTCTACGTCGCATCGGGTGAGAAGTACTCCGATGCCCTCTCGGCCAGCGCTGCCGCGGGAAACTGGGGTGTCCCGGTGATCCTCACGGCGCAGAGCAGTCTTCCGCCCGCCGTGCTGAGTTACATCCGAGACGATGCGGCGCTGGAGAACATCATCGTGGTCGGCGGGCCGGCGACCATCAGTGACTCCGTCGTCGAGACCCTGTCGCAGTTCGCGCCGGTCAGCCGAACCGGAGGGGCGGATCGCTTCGTCGTGTCCGCGGCGACATCGGCTCAGGCATTCTGCAAGGACTTGCCCACGGTCTATGTGGCATCGGGCGAGGTATTCGCCGACGCCCTCTCCGGCTCATCCTCGGCAATCGCTGCAGCCGGCCCGGTACTGCTGGTGACGCGAGACGGCATCCCCGATGCGGTCGCCTCCGAGCTTCGACGGCTGCAACCGCAGCAGATCAAGGTGCTCGGAGGGCCTGCCACGATCTCGCAGAGCGTGGTCGACGACCTCGCGAACTACCTCCGCCCCCAAGCTCACTGAGTCCGTACGCGTCTACGAGGCGTCTGCATCGAAGTAGAGGTGCGCGTGCAGCGAGCAGCCGGGGTTGAAGGGCGCGCGGCAGGCGGGGCAGCCGTCGCTGAGGCGGTACTCGGCAATGGTGAGTTCGGTGCCGCAGACCCCGCACAGCACTGCGAGCTCGTCGCGCGCCGAGGCCGGCCAGGTGCGCGACGGATGCCCCGCCGCCTCCTCGTGGCAGAGATGGCACGGGTAGTACGAGCCGCAGCAGGCGAACCGGATCGCGATCACGTCCAGCGGCGAGCGGTAGTGCACGCACCGCGTCTGCGCGTCGATGACCGGGCCGAGCACAGGAGGCCGCGAGGGGTCGCCGGGAGCGCGCTCGAGCATCCGCTACGCCACCCCTCGGGCGGTGAGCGCCTCGCCCAGGTCGTCGGCGTGCTTGAGCGACACCACCAGGAACGGGATCACGAACGCCCGCAGCCCTCCGCCGGCGCCGCGAGCCTTCTGCGCCTCGCGCACCCCCGACGCGAGCCGGATCAGCACCGGCACCGTCGTGATCGCCACCGCGAGCACGAGCGCCACCCGCGCCGGGTCGACCCCGAACCGCGCGAACGGCTGCAGTCCGCGTTCGAAGGCGTCGAGCAGATCCGCCACCCGCGCGGTCAGCACGAGCATCGCGGCGAGCAGGATGGCGGCCAGCACCCGCGAGGTGTTCGCGATCGCCGGCTCGGTCTGCAGAAAGAGCAGCTGCGCACCGAGCGTGATCACGATCACCCACCGCACGCTCACGATCTGCCGGCCGAGCTCGCGCAGACCGAGTCCGGTCACGAGATAGCCGAGCACCGTGACGGTGGCGGCGATCCCCGCGGCGAGGTAGGTCGAGGGCAGCAGCGACACCGCCAGGACCAGTACGAGCAGCACGAACGCCTTCGGGCCCGCGGGGGCACGGTGCATCCAGCCGGTTCCGGGGCGGTAGAGGGTCAGCACACGAGGCTCGCCTCGTAGCGGTCGATGACCTCGGTGGGCGAACCCACCGCGGTGAGCCGACCGTCGTCGAACAGCACGGCCACGTCGCACCGCGCCGCCAGCGCGAGGTCGTGCGTCACGAGAACCAGGCGGTGGGCCCGGTCGCCGGCCTGGTCTTTCCCGTCGCGCAGCAGGTGGTCGGCGATCAGCCTGCTGTTGCGGGCATCCAGATACGCGGTCGGCTCGTCGGCGATCACGAGCGCCGGCCGCCGGATGAGCGCCCCGCAGAGGGCGAGCAGCTGCTTCTGGCCGCCCGAGAGATCATGGGCCGGCCGGTCGGCCAGTTCGCTGAGCCCGAACTCCTCCAGGGCGGCGGATGCGCGCGCGGCGGCCTCGGCCTTGGGCAGCTTGTCGGCCCGCAGCGAGAACGCGGCGTCCTCCGCTACGGTCGGCATGATGATCTGCGCGTCCGGATTGCT
Organism: Herbiconiux sp.; assembly: GCF_023264855.1. Classification (GTDB taxonomy): domain Bacteria; phylum Actinomycetota; class Actinomycetes; order Actinomycetales; family Microbacteriaceae; genus Herbiconiux. The sequence goes on from NZ_JAHFUW010000035.1 coordinate 41,505, forward strand.
GAACACGAACCCCACCGCTCGCCGCAGTTCCTTAGCCTGCCGGGACGGATCCAGGCCCAGCACCGACACGGCCCCCGTCGTGGGCGCGACCAGGCCACCGAGCAGCCGCGCGAAGGTGGACTTGCCCGATCCGTTGGCCCCGATCACCGCGATGCGCTGCTGGTCGAGCCGCACCGACACGTCGTCGAGGGCGAGGCGCTCGCCGAGGCGCACCGAGACGGCCTCGAGCAGGATCGGGGCGGAACTCATCGTTCGGGGGTGCCGGAGGAGACTCCGGGAGCGGTTCCGGATGCCGCGCCCGCGGTCGATTGCACGGCGGAGGCTCCGCCGGCCCCCACGAACCGGTCGGTGCGGAAGGCCCGCGGATAGGCCCGCTGCAGCGTCATCGTGATGACCACCGCGATCACGGCCTTCACCAGGTCGCCCGGAACGAACACGAGGCTCTGCAGTGCCGTCTCGGGCAGCGGGATGCGCGTGACGAGCGCCTGCACCGGCAGACCGAAGGCGTAGATCACGAGGATGCCGCCCACCAGCACGCCCAGAATGGTGCGCGCCCAGGTGAGGCGGCGCCGCCCGGCGTGCACGATCGCGCCGACGACGAAGGCCCCTGCGATCCAGCCCACGAGGTAGCCGGCGGTCGGGCCCACGAACACGCCTGCGCCGCCGTGGCCGCCCGCGAGCAGGGGCAGCCCGAGCGCGACCAGCGCGAGGAACACGACGAGCGCGATCGCCCCGCGCCAGGCGCCGAGGATGGCGCCGGCGAGCATCACGCCGAGGGTCTGCGCGGTGATCGGCACCGAGCCGAACACGGCGAAGCCGCCGGGCAGCCCGAGAACGGCGATGAAGGCGGCGAACACCGCGATCCGAGCGATGTCGGTGGCGTCGATCGCCAGGCGGGATACCGGGCGTGCCGATCGCCGGGGGGTGATCTCGGCCGGTGCGGCTGCGGGTTCGCTTGTCATCGTCGTCTCCTGAACGCTGTTCACCTGAACGGTGTTCACTATAGTGGTGACATGGCCTCGTCCGACAACCCCGGTGCGCGAAACGGTCGTCACACGCGTGACGACGTCGCCGAGGCCGCGCTGCGCATCCTCGACGACCACGGCCTGCCCGACCTCACGATGCGCCGCCTCGCCGCCGCCCTCGACGTGCAGCCGAGTGCGCTCTACTGGCACTTCCCGAACAAGCAGACGCTGCTGGCCGAGCTCGCCGACCGCATCGCGGATCGAGCGCGCCCGCGGCCCGATCCGGATGCCGACTGGGCGGCCCTCGCCCGGGCAGAGGCCTTCGGGCTGCGCGACGCGTTGCTGGCCTATCGCGACGGCGCCGAAGTGGTGTCGAGCAGCTTCGCGCTGGGTCTCGGCGCCTCGACGCCGCTGACCCGCCTGCGCGCCGCCCTCGAGCGCGGCTTCGACGCCGCGACCAGCGCGCGGGCCGCCGCCGCCCTGCTGCACTTCGTGCTCGGCCACGTCTCGCACGAGCAGCAGCGCCTGCAGTACGACAGCCTCGGCGTCGTGACGGCCCCCGACCCCGCGGTCGCCGATACGGGCGCCGACACCGCCGAGGCCTTCGCCTTCGGCGTCGACCTCCTCCTCGAGGGCCTGAGCCACACCACCCCCGCTTCCGCCGACCCGACCCCCGCCCCCGTCCCCACCTCCGCCGACCCGTCCTTCAGTACCGCTTCGGCCCCCGAATAACGGGATCACCTGACGGCTCGACGGGGCACGAAAGCCCTCGACACGCGGATGCCCGCGGATTAGCCTGGGCGTGCTCGACACCTCTCGCCCGGCATCCTCCCGGAAGGCCATCATGCGCCGTGCTCGGTCCGCTCTCGTCGCCCTGGTCGTCGTCGCGCTGCTGAGCGTGAGCGGATGCACCTCCTTTCCCTGGAGCAAGCCGGTCGCCTCGGCGGGACTCGACCTGACCCGCGAGCAGCTGCAGTCGGCCGGCATCACGATCGTGGCCGACGAGACGGCGGTTCCGGATGCGGCGACCTCCCTGACGGTGACCGAGATCCAGGCCGACCGCATGATCGCCGAGGCGGCGGCGGGCGTCGGCCGCACCGGCGCCGAGCTCGACGCCATCGCGCCCGTCGACCCGAGCTATCCGCGGATGAGCTACCTGCTCGCCGCCTATCTCAGCGCCGACGATCTGCCGGGCGAGCATCCTGGAGCCGACCTCGCCCGCGGCCTCTACGCCGCGAACGACGAGCGGCCCGAGCCGACGGACTGGACCCACCCCGAGTCGATCGTGTTCCCGATGGCCGTCGTGGCCCTGTTCGTGCAAGACCTGATGACCGCCGCCACGGCCGAAGGCTCGTTCGAGGCCCAGGATCCGGCCGACGAGGGCGCCGGGCCGAGTGCACCGCCGGGAGCGACGGATGCGGCCCGGAGCGCGGTCGAGCCCGCCTCGTTCCGCCTCGCCGAGGCTGCGCCGCAGGCATCCGCCGACATCATCGATTCCCCCTGCAGCACCGTCACGGGCTTCATCTCGAAGACCATCCAGGCCGTGTTCGACGTCTTGCGCGTCATCCCGGGCGAGATCTCGAAGATCAGCCCGCTCGGCATCTTCGGCGTGCTGCTCAGCGCGCTCGTGAACCACGCGATCGGTCTCGCGCAGGGCGTGGTGGAAGGCCTGGTCTCGGTGGTCACCGCGCCCGTGCTGAACGCCCTGCGGATCGGCCTGTCGGGCCTCGGCACGGCCTCGCTGGTGCTGAGCTACTTCACCAACGAGCGGCTCGTGGTGAAACCGGGGCCCGCCGATCACACCGCCTTCTCGATCGATCCGGATCCCGGAACGAAGGGCACCTTCACCGCCAGCACGCTCTCGCTCACGAAAGACTGGCCCGCGGCCCTGGTGGACTGCGCGAACGTGAGCGGGGCGAGCATCCCGCCGCTGATCAAGGCGGGCGACCCCGCCACCTGGACGATCCGGTCGGGCGTGACGTTGATCGCGCTCGAGAACACCGAGACGAAGATCCTGGCCGACAAGACGGCCGTCGTCGAGTTCACGACCGGGCATGAGGATGCCGAGACCGCGAAGGGGCCCGAGATCACGGAGGCCGCCCGGGTGAGCGTGACGGTGCCGCGCAAGGAGGTGGGCGACTTTCTCGACCTCGCCGCCAAGCAGGTCGAGAACGTGAAGAAGGACATCCTGGCGAAGGTGCCGTCGTTCCTGCAGAGCGCGGCGTCGGCCGTGCTGAACGCGGCGATCGACCCGGTGGTGGCGAGCGTGCGGGGCTCGCTCGAGGAGGTGGCGGGGGAGACCGCCATCCTGAACCTCAAGGGCGACGGGATGGTGTGGGTCACCCATCACGAGCCCAAGGAACCGGATCCGGAGCCGGAGCCGGGTGCCGATCCCGATCCGGCCCCGGACGGCGAGGGGGACTTCTGCACGCAGTTCGACGAGCAGGCGGCGATCGGGGCCGCGTCGCTGCCCGGGGCGGCCGATCCGTTCAGCTGGGCGGCCGGGTTCGCGGCGGGCCTGCACTCGATCACGGCGACCCCGCCGGCCGAGCTCGCCGGCGACTTCGGCACGGTCGTCGCCTTCTACGACATCGCCGCCACCAGCAGCTTCGGCGATGCCCAGGCGCTGGCCGACTTCGTCGACTCGCACGACATCGACGGCGCCCGCGTGCGCCTCTGGGCGGCCTGCGGCGCAACGCAGATCGACGGTTTCTAGCTGTCGGAGCGGCCGGCCAGGCGACGGATCCAGGCGCGGAAGCGCGCGGTCTGGCCGTCGGTGTACTCGTTCGAGAGGCGGAGGGTCTCCTCGCCGAGATCGCCGCCGTGCAGGATGGAGTCGAGCGCCTGCAGCGCGCGCTCCTCCTGGGCTTCGGCCCGTCGCATCCGCTCGTCGTCGTCCATCGGGCTCAGCCTACGTCGCAGCCCTCGTTGCACGATACCCAGTAGGGGTATAATCTATACCCACAGGGGGTACATCTCGGCCCCGACCAGTGGAGGAATCTCGTGCACGGATACGTCGACGACAAAGACGCGTTGCTGAAGCGCCTGCGCCGGGCCGAGGGGCAGGTGCGCGGCATCGCCCGCATGATCGAGGAAGACGCCTACTGCATCGACGTGCTCACCCAGGTGTCGGCCGCCACGAAGGCGCTCGAGACGGTCGCGCTCGCGCTGCTCGACGACCACCTCACGCACTGCGTCGCCGAAGCGGGAGCCCAGGGCGGGGTGGTGGCCGAGGAGAAGATCCGCGAGGCGTCGGCCGCGATCGCGCGCCTCGTGCGCTCCTGAGCGCCTCGCGCCCGCACCCAGCCCGAATCAGCCGACAGCGCGTCGCGGAGCCTCATTCCCGTGCCCTGCGCCAGACGAACAGGACCATCATGACTGAGCCCATCCGCCCCGACCTCGGCCTCGTCGCGCGCGACGGGAGTGCCTGCGGCTGCGCCTCGCACGCCGAACCCGCCGGCACCGCCGCCCAGGTGCAGCCCGCCCCTCCGGGCCGAATCCCTCTGGGCCGAACCCCTGCGGAGGGGCCCGCCGTCGACTATCTCGTCACGGGGATGACCTGTGAGCACTGCGTCGCCAGCGTCACCGAAGAGGTGTCGGCGATCGACGGCGTCGATGGGGTGACGGTGCGGCTGAATGTCGGAGGAGAGTCGCTCGTGTCGGTGCGCGGGGCGGCCGCGGCGAATCGTGCCGCGGTGTCCGCCGCCATCGACGAAGCCGGATACGCGCTGGCCGGGGAGTGACGGCCATGCCGCGCGAGCCCCGATCCGTCGCCCCGCCCTCTCCCTCGCCCTCGACCCCTCTCGCACCCGCACCCTCGCCTGCCACCGCTATCGCCACCGCGCCCGCACCCGCCCCCGAGGTCGAGCTCGTCATCGGCGGCATGACCTGCGCGTCCTGCGCCAATCGCATCGAGCGCAAGCTCAACCGCCTCCCGGGCGTCGAGGCCTCGGTGAACTACGCCACCGAGAAGGCGCGCATCCGCTCGGCTCCGGATGCCACGGGCGCACTCCCCGACTCCGCCGCCCTGATCGCCGTGGTCGAGTCCGCCGGCTACCGCGCCACCGCCGCGCTACGCCCCGCCGCCGCGCAGTCCACCCGCGCCCACCTTCCGCTCACGGCGCCGCCGCAGGCACTCGCCCCCG
>NZ_JAHFUW010000036.1 GCF_023264855.1 Herbiconiux sp.
CGCCGCGGCGGCTGGAAGCGCCCCGCCCGGGTCGTCGCCAGCGTGATCGTGATCTTCGTGGTGTGGGCGCTGGCCTCCACCCAGTTCCCGGCCTACATCCTGCCATCGCCGCTGGACGTCTGGGACCAGTTCCTCTCCGCCCTCGGCCGCGGCGTCTGGGTCGAGGAGATCCTGGCCACGGTGCAGCACCTGCTCGCCGCTTTCGGACTGGTGATCGTGATCGGCCTGCCGCTCGGCATCCTGATCGGCCGCTCGAAGATCGCCGAAGACCTCTCCCGGGTGCCGATGATCTTCCTGCAGACCGTGCCCACCATCGTGCTGATCGCGCTCGCCCTGGTGATCATGGGCGTGAGCGACGCCGCGGTGATCGGGGTGACGGTGGCGGGCTCGATCAGCTACTTCCTGATCAACGTCATCCAGGGCACCCGCTCGATCGATCCCGACCTCACCGAGATGAGCCGGGCCTACCAGGCGAGCGAGGGCTCGATCATGCGCTCGGTCGTGCTGCCCTCGGTGGTGCCCTACCTGCTGGCGGGCGCCCGGATCACCCTCGGCGTGGCCTGGCAGATCACGCTGTTCTCGGAGTACCTGATGGGCACCGCGGGGGTGGGCTTCCAGGTGAACACCTCGATCAAGCTGCTCGACACCGCCGCGGTGTTCATGTGGGGCCTCTCCATCGTCGCGCTCACCCTGCTGGTGGAGTACGGCATCTTCCGGCCGGTGGAGCGACTGCTCACCCGGCACCTGAAAGGACGGTCATGACGATGACGACCCAGCCGGCGACGGCCACGAACGAGGCCGTGGTCGCAGCCACGGCGGCAGCCCCCTCGGCGGTCCCCATGGTGGGCTTCCGCGGGGTGGGCAAGACCTACCCCAAGCAGGCGCTCCCGGTGCTCGAGGGCATCGACCTCGAGCTCCGCGAGGGCGAGGTGGTGGCCCTCATCGGCCCCTCGGGGTGCGGCAAGTCCACGCTGCTGAACATCCTGGCCGGGCTGACGGATGTCTCGACCGGCACGGTCGACCTGGCGCGCAGCGACCTGCGCAGCGCTTATGTGTTCCAGAACCCGCGGCTGCTGCCGTGGCGCTCGGTGCTGAAGAACGTGGAGTTCGCGCTTGAGCAGATCGGCGTCCCGGCCGAGGAGCGCCGCCGCCGGGCGATCGCCGCCCTCGAGACCGTGCATCTCGGCGAGCACCTCGACAAGTACCCGAACCAGCTCAGCGGTGGCATGCAGCAGCGGGCGGCGCTCGCGCGCGGGATCGCGATCGAGCCGACCCTGCTGCTGCTGGACGAACCGCTCGGCGCGCTCGACGCCCTCACCCGCAGCTACCTGCAGGAGGAGCTGCTGCGCATCATCGGCCAGCTGAAGACCACCACCCTTCTCGTGACGCACGACATCGACGAGGCCATCCTGCTCGCCGACCGCGTGGTGGTGCTCTCCAGCCGGCCCGCGCGCATCCGCACCGTCTTCGAGGTTCCGTTCGGAACGGGTCGCTCGCTGGACACCATCATCTCCGACCCCCGGTTCGGCGTGCTGCGGCACGAGATCCGCGAACTGCTGCGCCCGGAGGTGGCCGCATGACCCGCACCGAGACCGCCGAGGCCACCGACGGCACCACGGCTCCAGAGGCTCCCGGCGAGGTCGTCATCGTGCGCGACACCGAGCGCGAGTCGCTCTGGTTCCTCGGCGATCTCGTGGAGATCATCGTCGACGGGTCGAAGACCGGCGGCCGCCTGACCATCGCGATGCACCACGCGCGGCCGAGCTCGCAGCCGCCGCTGCACGAGCACGACGCCGAGGACGAGATCTTCTTCATCCTCGAGGGCGAGATCACCTACTGGGCGCAGGGCATCACCGCCACGCTCGGCGCGGGCGACTTCATCCTGCTACCGAAGGATGTTCCGCACAGCTTCCAGGTGTCGCCCGACCGCGCGGCGCGCTGGCTCGTCATCCTCGCCCCCTCGGGCTTCGAGGACTTCCTGCGCGAGGCATCCGACCCCGCCGAGCACCGGGGGCTGCCCGAGGACTTCGCGATGACACCCGCCCTCGAGTCGCGCCTGATGACGGCTGCGGCGACCGCGGGCATCACCATCCTGGGGCCTCCCGGCACCCGGCCGTCCTGACACCCGCCGCTGAGAACGGAAAGGAGCACCATGTCCAATCTGCCCCTCGTCGAGCAGTTCTGGTCGGCCAACGCCGCCGGTGACGTCGACACGCTGAAGGCGATCCTCGCCCCCGACGTCGAGTGGACGGTCGTCGGCCGCACCGTGCCGATCGCCAAGACCTACCACGGTCAGGACGAGTTCTTCGGCGAGCTCATCGCCACGCTGATCGCCTCGTTCCGGCCCGGCACCGTGCAGATGGCGGTGACCGGGATGTTCGAAGACCTCGAGCGCTCGACCGTGATCACCCAGGTGCACGAGAAAGCGGAATCGGTGACCGGCGCCACCTTCGAGAACGACATCATCACCGTGATGACGATCGCCGGAGGGCGCATCACGGCCGCCGCCGAGTACATGGACCTGCTCGAGGTCTCCCGCAGCATCCTCACTCCCGTCGACACCCCGTAAGACACCCGCAGACCGACACCCATCAGACCGACACCCACCCAGAGGAGTCAGCACCATGGAATCCACCACGCTCACCGCCCCGACGCCCATCACCGCCCAGACCTCGGCCGGCCCCACCCCCGCCGAGAGCATCGCCGCCACCGCAGAGATCGTGCGGAAGATCCACGAGATCGGGCCGATCCTGCGTGCCCACTCCGCCCAGGGCGAGGCCGACCGGCACCTCTCGCCCGAGTCGATCGCCGCCATCCAGTCCACCGGCGCCTTCGACATCGCCCGCCTCGCCCGCTACGGCGGCTACGAGGGCGGCGCGCTCATGCTGGCCGAGGTGGCCCGCACGCTCGCCTACTACTGCGCGGCCTCCGGCTGGGTCACCGTCATCTCCAACGGATCGGTGATGCTCACCAACCGCTACGAGGACTCGGTGGTCGACGAGGTGTTCGACGGCGGCGAGACCGTCAAGATGGCCTCGATCTTCGTCAGCCCGCACGGCTTCGCCAAGGGCGAGGACGGCGGCTACCGGGTGGAGGGTGAGTGGCCGTACTCCTCCAACATCAACGACTCCGACTGGGCCATCGGCATCCTCCCGGTGCAGCGCGAAGGGTCCGCCGAGGGCGAGACCGAGATCGGCTTCGCCCTGATGAAGCGCGGCGAGTACTCGGTGAAGGACACCTGGCACACCGTGGGCATGCGCGCCACCGGCAGCAACACGATCGTGGCCGAGAACGTGTGGATCCCCGCCGAGCGCATCTGCTTCTACGACCGGCTGATGGGCGAGGGCTTCGAGACGGATGCGGATGCTCCGCTCGGCCGCCGCCTCACCCCGATGTCGACTATGGCCACCACCATCTCGGCCCCGATCGTGGGTGCCGCGCAGGCCGCGCTGGACATCGTGGCGGCCAACGCGAAGAAGCGCAGCGTGGCCAACACCACCTATGCCCGGCAGAACGAGTCGGGCGCCTTCGTGAAGGATCTGGGCGAGGCGGCGATGAAGATCGACACCTCGATCCTGCACCTCACCCGGGCCGCCGAGCTGATCGACCGTACCGCGCAGGGCACCGTGCCGCTCACCTCCGAGCAGCGCGCCAAGATCCGCGGCGACGCGGGGCACTCCGGCCGCAGCACGGTCGAGGCGATGAATGAGCTGATGTGGCTGGCCGGCTCCTCGGCGTTCGCCGCCTCGAGCCCGCTCGAGAAGCTCTGGCGCGACGTGAACACCGGCGCCCGGCACGGTGCGGTGGCGGCGCCGATGAGCTACGAGGTCTTCGCCGACGGACTCGTGGGCGCCGACTACATCGTGCCCGTTCTCTGACGTGGGGTCCGAGGTGGGCCGCATCGTCTCCTCGCTCGGCCTGCGCTACGCCGAGCTGCCGGGCGGGGAGCGGTTCGCCGCTCCTGTGCGGGCGCGCGGGCGGGCGGGTGCGCGGAGCGGCGTGCGTCGGCTCGTCGACGTGCCCGTCTTCCCGCAGCTGCCGAGCCGGCTCTCGGCGGCCATGGGCTCCGAGATCGACCGCAATCCGCAGGCCGAGGACGCCTTCTACCTGAACGTCTGGGCGCCGGAGGGGGCCCGCGACCTCCCGGTACTGGTCTTCCTCCACGGCGGCGCCTGGACGACGGGCGGCGGATCGGCGGCCTGGTACGACGGCTCGGTGCTCGCGGCCTCCGGCCTCGTCGTCGTGACCGTCAACTACCGGGTGGGCCCGCTCGCGCACCTGCAGCCGGTCGACACCGAGGTGCTGCACAACCGCCCGCTGGAGGATCTGCTGCTCGCCCTGGAGTGGGTGCAGGAGAACGTCTCCTCCTACGGCGGCGATCCGGGCGAGGTCACCGTGGCCGGGCATTCGGCGGGCGGCTGGTACGCGCACGCGCTCAGCGTGCATCCGGCCGCCCGGGGTCTGGTGACGCGCGCGGCCCTGCTCAGCATGGGCACCGAGCCCGGCCGCTCGCCGGAGCTCGCACGGGAGATCACGGCCAGGGTGCAGGCGAGCACAGGCGACGAATCGCTGCAGCAGGTGCCCATCGGCACTCTGCTCGAAGCGGGCCGCGACGCCCTCGCCACGCCGCGTGCGCTCGGCGACCTGCCGCGCTCGTACCTCCCGGCGATCGGCGAGTTCTCCTCGCCCGACGTGTGGGATCCGGTCGCGGCGGCGGCCGCCTGTCACGTCGACGCCGTGTACATCCGCACCACGGCATCGGAGACGGGCATCTTCAGCTTCGCCGATCCGGGCGACCGCGCCGTCGCCGATGAGCAGGTCGACCGGCTCGTGGAGGCCTGGGATGCACCGCCCCCGGCCGGCGACACCCCCTACGAGCGCCTGATCGCCGTCACCACCTGGCGGCATTTCTCCCGGTTCGCGACCGAGCTGGCCATCGCGCACCGCGCCGCCGGCCGCGTGGTGCAGCTCGAGCGGTTCGACGAGCGCAGTCCGCTCGACGGGCTCGGCGCCGCGCACTGCTTCGATCTGCCGTTCCAGTTCGGCAACCGGCCGCTCTGGGGCGATGCGCCGATGCTGGCGGGCGTGCATCCGGTGCGCTTCGCCGAGGTCTCGGCCCGCTGGGTGGCGAACCTGGCCGGATTCGTGCGCGGCGAGATCGGCCGGAAAAATTCCATTTCCTACTAGTGACGATCGTAACTGCAATGTAATCTGGCCGAAACGAACGAACCCTACTGTCGAAGTGAGTACCCGCTCCGTCACGCCGGAATCGAACGAAAGGTGATTCGCTGATGAATGACAGCCCGTACTGGAACCCCAAGACCGAGACGATGTCGAGGGAAGACCTGTCGGCCCTGCAGTTCGTGAAGTTCAAGCGCGTGATCGAGTGGGCCGAGGCGCGCAGCGTCTTCTACAAGAAGTCCTTCCAGCGGGCCGGGTTCACCTCCGCTCAGTTGAACAGCTGGGACGACTACGACCGCGTGCCCTTCCTCACCCGCGAGGAGTGGATGCGTAGCCAGAACGACTTCCCGCCCTACGGCGAACTGCCGGTGGCCGGGCACGAGAACGCCATCCGCTTCCACACCACGAGCGGCACCTCCGGCAAGACCCCGCTGCGGGCGCTGGACAGCCGCAAGGACTGGTCGTGGTCGGCCGAGATGTGGTCGTATGCCCTCTGGGGCATGGGCGTGCGGCCGAACGACATCGGCTACGTGGCCTTCGGCTACGGCACCTTCATCGGCTTCTGGGGCCTGCACAACGGCCTGGAGAAGCTCGGCGCCACCACCATCCCGGGAGGCGCGCAGCCCACGCCGACTCGCGTGAAGCAGATCATCGACTACGACGTCACGGTCGTGGCATCCACCCCCACCTATGCGCTGCGACTGGCCCAGGAGGCCGAGAACCTCGGCATCGACCTCAAGAACTCCAAGGTGAGCCGGATCGTGCTCTCGGGGGAGCCGATCCCGCCGAAGACCAAGGAGCTGATCGAGGAACTCTGGGGTGCCAAGAGCTTCGACACCGCCGGCATGACCGAGATCTCGACCATCTTCATGTTCGAGCCGGAGGATCAGCCCGGCGGCACCCACATCATCGAAGACCAGTTCGTGGAGCGGGTGATCGACCCCGAGACCGGCATCGAGCTGCCCTACGGCGAGCGGGGCGAACGCATCACGACCTCGTTCGGCCGCAGCATGATCCCGCTGATCAAGTACCGTACCTCCGACCTGGTGGTGAAGGTGCCGCACACCATCACCTCGAACGGGCGCACCTGGGATCTGTACCAGGGTGGCATCCTCGGCCGGGTCGACGACATGAAGCTCGTGCGCGGCACGAACGTGTATCCGCGGGCCGTCGAGGCCATCGTGCGGGCGTTCCCCGTGATCGACGAGTTCCAGGTGAAGATCACCCGCGAGGGCATCCGCGACGAGATCACGCTGCTGGCCGAGCCGGTGCCCTCGGTGACGGATGCGGAGTGGTCCGAGCTCATCACCAAGCTCGGCACCGAGCTGGCCGACGGCCACGAGGGCCTGCGCTTCATCATCGAGCGCGCACCCGAGAACACCCTGCCCCGGTTCGAACTGAAGGCCAAGCGCCTTCAAGACCTGCGCTAGCGCGACTTCTCTGCTGGCACCGACACCCAAGGAGTACGACATGGCCGTGGACCTCATCGGCAACGCCCTGACCGCCAAGGAGCAGCAGCTGCTCGACGCCTACGAGAGCCTCAAGGCGCTCGAAGCCGGCGGCGGACTCGCCCCGAGCACCGAATCGAACGTGCGGGTGGCGCTCAGCGCCCTCGGCGTGGCCGTCGGCGACCTGGCGCTCGTGTACGAGCACCTCACCGACAGCAACTGCTGAGGATGCGGCTGGCACGCGTCGCCTACGGCGACGGCATCCGTACCGCCGTGCTGGGCGAGAAGGAGCAGCTATTCGTGCTGCCGGTCGGCGCTCCCGGTGTCGACGACCTCGTGCGGCTCGGGTTGGGGCCCGCGCTCGCCGAGGTGTCGGCGCTGCTGGCTTCGGCGGAGGCCGTTCCCGCCGACGCCGTGGTGTTCCTGGCGCCGCTCACCCGCTTCAACCGCGACATCCTCTGCACCGGCTGGAACTACACCGACCACTTCTCCGAATCGCTCGGCAAGCGCGACGGCCAAGGACCGGTGGAGATGCCGGAGCATCCGACGTTCTTCACCAAGGGGCCGGGCGTGGTGATCGGCCCGGCCGATCCGATCGCCTTCGACGCCGGGCTCTCGGCGAAGTGGGACTACGAGGTCGAGATCGCGCTCGTGATCGGCACGCCGGGCCGCTCGTTGCGCGCCGAGACGGCCGCCGATCACGTGTTCGGATACTTCGTGGCCAACGACATCTCGCAGCGCGACCTGCAGCGCCAGCACGGCGGCCAGTGGCTGAAGGGCAAGAGCGTCGACGGCACGATGCCGATCGGCCCCTGGATCACTACGGCCGACGAGGTCGACCTGACCTCGTTGCAGCTCTCGCTCACCGTCAACGGCGAGACCCGGCAGAACGCGCCCGCCACGGCGATGGCCTTCACCGTTCCCGTGCTGCTCGAAGAGCTCAGCCGTGGCATGACGCTCGAGGCCGGCGACGTGGTGCTCACCGGCACGCCGAGCGGTATCGGCAGCGCCCGCGAGCCCGCCGTCTTCCTCGCCGACGGCGACGAGATCGTCACGCGCGTCGACGGCCTCGGCGAGCTGCGCAACCGCGTGACGGCGACGGATCTGACCTCGCCCGCCTGATCATCCCACCCCGTAACGAAGGAACGATTCCATGGCCACTCCGCCCCCCGCCACCGCCTTCAGCCACGTCGGGGTCACCGTGCCCGACCTCGAGGCCGCCATCGACTGGTACCGCGACACGCTCGGCTACTACCTGCTGGCCGGCCCGCTCGAGGTGCTCGAAGACGACTCGCCGCTCGGCCTCGCCGCCGCCAACATCTACGGCGTCGGTTTCACGAGCTTCCGCTTCGCCCACCTCTGTGGGGCGGATGGCGCCGGCCTCGAGCTCTTCCACTTCGCCTCGCCGGCCACCGTCGCGCCGGAGGACAACTTCGAGTTCTGGAAGACCGGCATCAACCACATCTCGCTCACCGCGGTCGACTTCGACGGCGTGAGCGAGCGCTTCATCGCCGCGGGCGGCCGTGCCCGCTCCGACACCGTGGTGATCGACCCGGCCAAGAACTACCGCATCCGCTACATGGAAGACCCCTGGGGCACCGTGGTGGAACTCTGCTCCCACCCCTACACCCAGATCTGGGCGTAGTCCCTTCCCTCGAGAAGTCGCAAACGGCCCCTGAACCTCGGGTTTAGGGGCCGTTTGCGACTTCTCGGTGCCGCGGGGGAGGGGCTAGTGGCCCTTGAAGGCCTCGTGGAGCCACCAGGAGCCGCCGTCGGAGGCGATCTTGGCGTCGATGACGAGGGGGGTGGTGGGGCCGCCGGGGGTGGCGAGCCACTCGTCGAGGGGGGCGAGGTCGGCGGGCGTGCGGACCGTGAGCCCGGTGGCGCCGTAGCCGCGGGCGATCGAGGCGATGTCGGTCTCGGGGAAGGTCACCGTCGAGAGGTCGGTGTCCGCCCCGAAGTGGTGCACCTCCGCGCCGTAGGCGGCGTCGTTGTAGACGATCACCACGAGCGGAAGGCCGATGCGCACGGCCGTCTCGAGTTCGGCGATGGCCATCAGGAAGCCGCCGTCGCCCGTTCCGAGCACCGGCAGCCGCGACGGCTGCGCGAGGCCCGCGCCGATGGCCGTGGCCAGGCCCAGGCCGATCGACTGGAACGCCTGCGTGAAGCAGAATCCCCGCTCGTCGGGCACCGCGAGGTAGGCGCTCGGGTAGCCCATGAAGTTGCCCGAGTCGATCGAGACGATGCGCTCGGCCGGCAGCCGGAGGTCGATCTCCCGCGAGAGCACGCGCGGGTCGATCGAGGTCGCGGTCGAGACATCCGGGGTCTCGACGTCGTTCCAGCGCACCGAACCCGGCAGGGGAGCGGAGCGGTATCCCGCACCTTCCCGGGGCGAAGCCTCGAGAGCGGCGAGCACGTCCACGGCGGTGAGGGCGGAGTCGCCCACGATGCCGAGGTCGATCGGCCGATTCGCTCCGAGAGCACGGCCCTCGACGTCGATCTGCACGACCGTGGCATCCGCACCGATCAGGTTGCCGTGACGCATGGTCCACATGTTCAGCGCGCACCCCCAGCCCACCACGAGGTCGGCCGAGGAGATCAGTTCGGCGGTCAGCGGCGACGAGAAGCCGCCCGAGATGCCGAGCGCGAAGGGCTCGTCGTGGAAGAGGCCGTTAGCCACCGCCGAGGTGGCGAGCAGGGCTCCGGATGCCTCGGCCAGCGCCGCGATCTCGGCACCGGCTCCACGACCTCCGCGCCCGGCCACGAACACGGGGCGCGAGGCGGCGCGGATGGCGGTCGCCAACTCCTCGACCGCTGCCGCGGAAGGACGCACCGGGGTGTCGGGAACCACCGCGAGATCATCCGGAAGCGGCGGCGCGGCGGCGGCCTGCACGTCCAGCGGCAGGCTGATCACCACCGTGCGGCGCTCGTTGACGGCCGTGCGGTAGGCCCGCGTCACGTCGGCGAGGGCCGTACCGGCCGAGTGCACGCGCTCGGCGACGGCGCCGAGGCTGCGGGCCAGAGCATCCTGATCGATCTTGAAGTTCGAGGTGACCGAGCCGGTGGCCACGTCGGCGGTGAGCACGATCAGCGGGGTGCGGCTCTTGGCCGCCTCGCCGATGCCCGTGGCCGCGTTGGTGAGCCCGCAGCCCTGATGCGTGGTGAGCACGGCCGGCAGGTCGCTCATGCGCGAGAAGGCGTCGGCCATGGTGGCCGCGCCGCCCTCGTGCCGCGCGGTGGTGACGGGCACGCCCGCTGCCGCGAGGGCGTTGGTGACCTCGAAGTTCCCGCTGCCGACCACGGTGAAGACGTGGCCGACACCGAGCCGGCCCAGGGCTGTGCCGACGAGTTCTGCGACGTTCACGACTCAGGCGCCGGTGATCGCGAACACGCGGGTGGGGCTTCCGGTGCCTCCCACGATCGGCAGCGGGCTGACGACGAGCATGGCGCCGGTGGCCGGCAGCTCGCCCAGGTTCTGCAGCGAGGTGAGGCCGTACTTGTCGGCGCCCAGCAGGTAGAAGTGCGCGGGGAAAGCGGGATCCATGCCGCCGGCCGAACCGGCGTCGATGCCGACCGTCTCCACGCCGAAGCCCGAGATGGGACACTCTTCGGCCAGCCACTTGGCGCAGGCGGCGGAGATGCCGGGGGTGTGCGGGCCGTTCTCGTCGGCGTTGAGGAACGCCTCCTGGCTGTCGGAGAACTTCTCCCAGCCGGTGCGCAGCAGCAGCCAGCTGTTCGCGGGCAGCTCGCCGTGCTCGGCCTCCCAGGCGAGGATGTCGTCGATCTCGAGCAGGAAGTCGGCGTCGGCTTCCACCTCGGCGGTCTTGTCGATCACGACGGCAGGACCGATCAGGCGCTCCGGCAGAATCTGGGAGACGTCGAGCCCGTCGCGGCCGGTGGCCCAGTGCACGGGGGCGTCGAGGTGCGTGCCGATGTGCTCGCCGGTGTGGATGTTGTGGTGCTTCCAGTACGGGCCGGGCTCGTTGTAGGCGCTGACCTCTTCGAGGCTGAAGTCGATCAGGTTGGCGAACGGATCCGGCAGCCGCAGGGTGGGGGTGCTGCTGCTCAGCTTGTTCGTCAGGTCGACGACCTTCAGCGAGCCTCCGGTGATCCCGGACAGGAATTCGGCGATGACATTCGATCCGCTCACGATTCTCCAATCAGATGTGTGCCCCGACTCTAGCGCGCACGCTCGACTTCTGGCACCCTCAACTAACGATCGTCATGTCGTTGTAATTCTTTGGAAACGAAAGCACCGTAGCTTGAGTGTCCAGATCGCACAGCATCCGCAGTCATCGACGCATCACCCGCATCGCCAGTCCGCACGCATCGCATCCCTACTGGAGGCCTTCCATGAAACCCATCGCACGCACCGGAGCGGTCGCCGTCGTCGCCGCCTCCCTGTTCCTGGCCGGCTGTGTCAGCACCGCCGCTCCCGAATCCACCTCGGGCGGATCCACCGAGGGCGCCGCCGGCCTCACCATCGGCGTCGTGATGGCCGAGACCGGCTTCATGTCGCCCTTCGACATCCCCGCCCTGAACACCATCAAGATGGAGGTCGACGAGGTGAACGCCGCCGGCGGCATCGACGGCGCCCCGATCGAGCTGAACATCGTCGACACCGGATCCGACCTCGACAAGTACGCCTCGGCGGCCCAGCAGGTCATCGACGCCGGCGCCGACGTGATCGTGGTCACCTGCGACTACGACGTGGCGAGCCCCGCCTCGCTCGTGGCGGAGGCCGCGGGCATCGTGAACATCGCCCCCTGCGTGGGCGACACCATCTACGGCCCGGCCGGCGGCCTGGAGCTCGGCTTCTCGATGGGCAACGGCACGCCCGGCGAGTCGTCGGTGATGGCCGAGTTCGCGAACAGCAAGGGCTGGAAGAACGCGGTCTTCCTCACCGACACCTCGATCAAGTACACCGTCGGCCAGTGCGACGTGGCGCAGAAGCGCTTCGAGGAGCTCGGCGGCACCACCGTCGGCACCTACGACTACGTGCAGGGCGAGTCGATCGTCGAGACCGTCTCGCAGATCACCGCGGGCACTGCGCCCGACGTGGTGTTCAACTGCGGGTACAGCCCGGGCGGTGCCCAGGCGGCCAAAGACCTGCGCGACAACGGCGTGACCGCACCGATCGTCTCCGGCTTCGGCATGGACGGCACCTTCTGGCTCGACTCGGTTCCCGGGCTGAGCGACTACTACACCGTCACCTACTCCTCGATCATGGGCGACGACCCGGATGCGGCCGTCAACGAGCTGGCCGACGGCTACGAGGCCGAGTACGGCGAGCGCCCGAGCGTGGGCAGCTTCGTGACCGGCACCTCCACGGTGCAGGCCCTCGTCGCCGCTCATGAGACCACCGGATCCTGGGACGGCAAGGCCCTGGCCGACGCCTTCCTCGCCTTCGACGGTCAGGACCTCCTGGTGGGGCCGACCAGCTTCACCGACGAACTGCACATCAATGTCGAGCGCCCCCAGCGCGTGATGCAGATCACCGACGGAAAGCTCGCCTTCCTCGAGGAGCGGGCGCCCGAGAAGGTCGTCTTCGTTGACTGACCACCCCACCGTGCAGGGTGAATCCTCTCCGCCGTCAGCAGTCCTGGCGGCGGAGGGGATCTCCCGGCACTTCGCCGGGGTCAAGGCCCTGAACGACGTGCACCTCACCGTTCCCGCCGGGCGGATCACCGGGCTGATCGGGCCCAACGGCGCCGGCAAGTCGACGCTGGTCAACATCCTGAGCGGGTACGACCGGCCGGATGAGGGGCGCGTGCTGCTCGGCGGCGTCGACCGCACCCGGGAGCGCTCGTACCGGCGCACCCGCCGGGGCGTGGCGCGCACCTTCCAGCACGGCCACATCTTCAAGGGGCAGACCATCCTCGAGAACGTGCAGCTGGGTGCGCTCGGGGTGGGCCGCGGATCGCGCGCCGCACGGCGGGAGGCGATCGAGATCCTCGACCGCTTCGACCTGCTCGAGCACGCCGGCGAGAGCGCCGAGCACCTGCCGCACGGCGTCGAGCGACGCCTGGGCGTGGCCCGCGCGCTCGCCACCCGCCCGAGCCACCTGCTGCTGGACGAGCCGGCCGCCGGCCTCAACGACGGCGAGATGGAGCTGTTCAAGAGCGCCATCCGCGCAGTGGTCGACGACCTCGGTGTCGGCGTGCTGCTGATCGACCACAACATGCGCCTGATCTTCGGCGCCTGCGACCACATCCACGTGCTCGCCGCGGGCGCGAACGTGGTCGACGGCCCGCCCGAGACCGTGCGCACCGATCCCCGCCTGGCCGAGTCGTACCTCGGCAGCATGGCGGCCACCATCGCGGGAGGCGACGATGCCTGAGCGCAGCAGCACGCCGGAGGCCTCATCCGGTCAGAACCCGATCCTCGAGGTGAAGGATCTCACCGTCGCGTATGGCGGCGTCACCGCGGTGGCGGGCGTCTCGTTCCAGGTCGGTCCGGGCGAGCTCGTGGGTATCATCGGCCCGAACGGCGCCGGCAAGTCCTCCACGCTGCTCGCGCTGGCGGGCGCCGTGCGCGCCAAGGCGACCACGCTGACCTTCGACGGCACACCGCTGCTCGGTCGCAAGCCCGAACAGATCGCCCGCTCCGGCTTCGCTCTCGTGCCCGAGGGCCACCACATCTTCGGCGGGCTCACCGTGCGCGACAACCTGCGCCTGGGCGAAGTGGCCCGCCGTGGCAAGCAGGGGCTGGAGGCCACCCGCGAGTGGGTGCTCGAACTGTTCCCCATCCTGCGCGAGTTCCTCGGCCGGCAGGCCGGGCTGCTCTCGGGCGGCCAGCAGCAGCAGCTCGCCATCGCGCGCGCCCTGCTCTCCGAGCCTCGCCTGCTGGTGCTCGACGAGCCCTCGCTCGGCCTCTCGCCCACCGCCATCGACACCGTCTTCGACGCCATCACCGCGGTGCAGCGCTCGGGCACGGCCGTGCTGCTGGTCGAGCAGCGCGCCCAGCAGACGGTGGCCGCGGCCGCCCGCACCCATGTCCTCGGCGAAGGCAGGATCACGATGACCCTCGGCCCCGCCGACGCCACCGACGCCGAACTCCTCGCGAAGGCCTACCTCGGATCATGAACTTCTTGCAGGCTCTCATCGACGCCACCTCCGCCGGCGCCGTCTACGCGCTCGCCGCCCTCGGCATCGGGCTCGTCTTCGGCGTGCTGCGGCTGGCCAACTTCGCCTACGGCGAGATCATCACCGCCTCGGCCTACACGCTCGTCATCGTCTGGCCGATGAACCCGGTGCTCGCCGTTTTGGGCGCGGCCCTGGTGGGCGTCGCCGTGGCGCTCGCCATGAACTACGCCGTGTTCACCTGGCTGCGCTCCCAGTCATCGGCCACGCTGCTGATCGCGAGCTTCGGCCTCAGCATCCTGCTGCAGCGCATCTACGAAGGCGTCTTCGGCGCCAACGTGCTCTCGGCATCCGTGGCCGGCGGGCTCTCGACCTCGATCGACCTCGGGGCCGTGCGGCTCAACCTGCTCTCGGTCGTCACGATCGTGCTCGCCGTGCTGCTGCTGGTGGGGGTTCAGCTCTTCCTGACCCGCACGAGCATCGGCCTGCAGGTGCAGGCGGCCTCGGCCGACTTCCGGATCGCGCGCCTGCTGGGCGTGCGCTCGGGCCTCGTGATCGCCGTCACCTTCGCCATCAGCGGCTTCATCGCCGCGGCCGTGGCGTTCGTGCTGACCGTGCAGTCGGGCACCGTCGGGCCCTCGTTCGGTGTGCAGCCCACGCTGTTCGGGCTGATCGGCGCCGTCATCGGTGGGCTGCGCAATCTGCGCGGAGCCGTCGTCGGCGGCTTCGTGGTGGGCGTGGCGCTGTCGCTGCTCACCAGCTGGCTGCCGCCGGAGATCAACCCCTTCCGCACGGCCTTCGTCTACCTCCTCGTCATCGCCGTGCTCGTGCTGCGGCCGAACGGCCTGTTCTCCGCAGGCGCCGGAAAGGTGCGCACCTGATGCGTCGCGATCGTAAGAACCCGGGCCTCGTTCCCGTTCCGGAATGGATCGGCGACGTCTGGACCCTCGTCGCCCCGCTGGGCCTGCTCTACCTCGTCACCGCGATCGCGAGCGGCGTCTCCTCGTCTGCCCGCGTCGATCTCGGCTACATGCTCGTGAACCTCGTGATCGTGGTGGGGCTGTCGATCTTCGTCAGCAACAGCGGCGTGCTGTCGTTCGGGCACCTCGCCTTCGTGGCAGTCGGCGCCTGGACGATGTCGCTGCTCACCATCCCGGTGGAGATGAAGGACTCGATCATGCCCGGGCTGCTGCCCGTGCTCCGCGACGCCTCGCTGCCTCCGCTGGTGGCGGTCGTGGTGGCGGCGGTCGTCGGCGGCATCCTGGGCCTGATCGCCGGCGCTGCGCTGATGCGCCTGCACGGTCTCGAGGCGGGCATCGCCACCTTCGCGCTGCTCATGCTGGTGGTGCAGGTGCTGACGTACTCCACGGCCCTCGGCCCGAAGTCGGGGCAGTCGATGGTGGGCATCCCGCAGACCCTCGACCTGCAGGCCGTGCTCGTGATCGCCCTGCTCATGGTGGTGGCCGCCTGGGCCTACGGCCGGTCACGCAGCGCCCGGTTCCTGCGGGCCTCCCGCGACGACATCACCGCGGCGCCCGCCTCGGGCATCGATGTGACGAAGCACCGGATCATCGCCTTCACGGTCTCCGGCGCGGTCGCGGCCGTGGGCGGGGCGCTCTGGGCGCAGACCAACCGCGTGGTGCAGGCCTCGCAGTTCAATCTCGACTTCACCTTCACCACCATCGCGATGCTCGTGATCGGCGGCATGTTCTCGCTCTGGGGCGCCGTGGTGGGCGTGATCGTGGTGTCGGTGCTCAATCACGTGCTGGGCCTGCTGGAGTCGGGGATGCAGTTCGGCGGCGTGATCGTGTCGCTGCCCTCGGGCAGCCGGCTGATCATCGTGGGCCTGGTGCTGATCGTGGTGCTGATCCTGCGCCCCGGCGGCCTGACCGGCGGGCGGGAGGCCCGGTGGCCGCTCCGGCCGCGCCTCACGCTGGATCTTTCCCCGAAATCAGTCATTCGTAAGTGATGACGAACGTAAAGTAAGAGTAATATCTAGTTCAGACCTTGCTGCACCCGACGGAACGGAAAGCACACACGATGAAAATCGCCTGCATCGGTGGAGGCCCGGGCGGCCTGTACAGCGCCATCCTGCTCAAGCTCGCCGATCCCGCCCACGAGGTGACCGTCTACGAGCGCAACGCCGTCGACGAGACCTTCGGCTTCGGTGTGGTGTTCTCGGAGGAGACGCTCGACGGGCTGCGGCTGGCCGACCCGGTGAGCTTCGAGCGGATCGAGAAGCTGTGGCGCAAGTGGAGCGCGATGGACGTCGACTTCCGCGGCTTCACGGAGCGCAGCGACGGGCACGCCTTCGCGGCTCTGGCTCGCAAAGACCTGCTGATGGTGCTGGCCGAGCGGGCCGCCGAGCTCGGCGTGACGATGCGGCACGACACCGTGGCGCCGCTCGCCGAAGACCTGCGGGAGACGCACGACCTCGTGATCGCCTCCGACGGCGTCAACAGCCGCACCCGCGAGACCTACGCGGCGGAGTTCGGCGAGAAGGTGGAGGTGCGCCCCTTCAAGTACGCCTGGTTCGGCACCGACCGCCCGATCGACTGCTTCACCTTCGTGTTCGTCGACACCCCGTACGGCCTGTTCTGGGCGCACATCTACCCCTATGGCGAGAACGGATCGACGTTCCTCGTGGAGACGGATCCCGAGACCTGGCACCGGGCCGGCCTCGACGCCTCCGAACGCGTGCCAGGCCAGACCGACGAGAAGGCGCTGAAGTTCTGCGAGGAGATCTTCGCCGACTACCTGCAGGGCCACGCGCTGCAGGGCAACAATTCGAACTGGCTGAACTTCCGAGACGTCACGAACGAGCACTGGCACACCGGCAACGTCGTGATCATCGGCGACGCCGCGCACACCGCCCACTTCTCCATCGGCTCCGGCACCAAGCAGGCGCTCGAGGATGCGGTGGCGCTGGTGGGGGCGATCGCCGCCGAGTCGACCGTCGAGGCGGCGCTGGCCCGCTACGAAGGCATCCGCCGGCCGGTCGCGGCCTCGCTGCGCCGCTCGGCGATGACGAGCCTGGAGTGGTTCGAGAGCATCCACCGCTACACCGATCTGCCGCCCGCGCAGTTCGTGTTCCAGCTGCTCACCCGCAGCCAGCGCATCACCTACGACAACCTGCGGGTGCGCGATCCGCTCTACATGGCCCGCGTCGACGACTGGTTCGCGGCCGACCAGGCCGAGCGCGGCACCGGCGCGCCATCCGGAACCCCGCCGATGTTCTACCCGTTCACGCTGCGGGGCCTCGAGCTGAAGAACCGGGTCGTGGTGTCGCCCACGGCGCAGTACTCGGCCGTCGACGGCATGCCCACCGACTGGCATCTGGTGCACCTCGGCTCGCGGGCCGTGGGCGGCGCAGGGCTCGTGTTCACCGAGATGACCTGCGTGTCGCCCGAGGGCCGCATCACGCCCGGCTGCCCCGGCATCTGGGACGACGAGCAGGAGCAGGCCTGGGCCCGGGTCGTCGACTTCGTGCACGGCAACAGCTCGGCCGCCATCGGGCTGCAGATCGGGCATTCCGGCCGCAAGGGAAGCACCAAGCTGATGTGGGAGGGCATCGACGAGGCGCTCGACGAGGGCAACTGGCCGATCGTCGGGCCGTCGGCCATCCCGTACCTCGCCGACGGGCAGGTGCCGCACGAGCTCACCGAGGCCGAGATCGCGGAGATCGTGCAGGAGCACGTGCGCGCCGCCGAGCGAGGTGCGCGGGCCGGGTTCGACATCCTCGAGCTGCACTTCGCGCACGGGTACCTGGTGTCGAGCTTCCTCTCGCCGTTGTCGAACAAGCGCACCGACGGGTACGGCGGCGACGCCGCGGGCCGCAGCCGCTTCGCGATCGAGGTGTTCGACGCGGTGCGGGCCGTGTGGCCGGCCGACAAGCCGATCAGCGTGCGGATCAGCGCCACCGACTGGGTCGACGGCGGTTTCTCCGGCGACGACGCCGTGGAGCTGTCCCGGGTGCTCAAGGAGCACGGCTGCGACATCATCGACGTCTCCACCGGGCAGACCAGCACCGAGGCCAAGCCCAACTACGGTCGGCTCTACCAGACCCCGTTCGCCGACCGCATCCGGATGGAGGCGGGCATCCCGACCATGACCGTGGGCGCGGTGTCGTCGATCGACGACGTGAACACGATCCTGGTGGCCGGGCGCGCCGATCTGGCGCTGCTGGCGAGGCCGCATCTGGTCGACCCGTACTGGACGCTGAACGCCGCGCTGGATCTGGGCTACCGCGACAAGACGGTGCCCAAGCAGTACAAGTCGGGGCTGCGGGCCCGGCGGCGGGCGCAGACGCCGTGACCGGTGCGGCTGCGGGCGAGGCGGATGCCGCCGCCGGTGCATCCGGTGCGTCAGGCACCACCGGTGCCTCGGATGTTGTGACGGTCTCGCCCTTCGACCGGTTCTACGGTCTCGAGATCGTGTCGCTCGGCGACGGTGTGGCCGAAGCCCGGCTCGAGACCTCGGCGCACCACTCCCAGCCCACCGGTGTGGTGCACGGCGGCGTCTACTGCGCCATCGCCGAGGCGATCGCCTCGGAGGGCACCAACCACGCCGTCGGCCCCTCCGGCCGGATCGGCTTCGGGATGTCGAACAGCACCAACTTCCTACGTTCGGCGCCCGTGCCCGGAGTGCTCGTGGCGCGTGCCGAGGCGTTGCACCGCGGCCGCAGCACCTGGGTGTGGGACGTCACCATCGGCGACGAGTCCGGCACCGTGCGCTACGCGGTCACCCGCATGGTCATCGCCGTGCGCGACCGCCCCGCCTGACCGCCCCGCCTGAGCCGGCTCAGCGGCGGGACTTGAGCAGGGCGGTGGCCACGAGGTGGCCGGAGCCCGCACCGAGGCCGGGGCCGGGGTGCGAGGAGGCGCCGAGGTGCCACACGCCCGGCACGGCGGTCTTGTGCGAGCCGGCCGAGGGGAGCGGGCGCCAGAGCAGGTTCTGGTCGATCTCGGCAGAGCCGGCGTACGGATCGCCCGCGACCGCATTCGGGTTGTAGGCGTTCAGGTCCTGCGGGGTGATGACCTCGGTCGCCAGGATCGAGTCGCGGAGGCCGGGCGCCACCGACTGCACGCGGTCGAGCACGCGGTCGACGTACGCGCGCATCACATCCGGAGACCAGCCGCCGTCGGCGCCCGCGATGGTTCCGGATGCATCGCCCCGAACCTCGAACGGGACCTCCTGCAGCTGCAGCCAGAGCGAGCCCTTGCCCTCGGGCACCCGGGTGGGGTCGAGCAGGTGCTGGCGGCCGATCACCACGGTGGGAGCGCTCGGCAGCAGACCGGCCTCGGCCTGGGCGCAGGCGACCCCGGTCGATCCGGAGCCGTCGCTGACGTGCACGAGCGGGGCTTCGTCGAGGCGGGAATCCGTGAAGGTCAGCGGGGCGTCGAGCGCCAGGTGCAGCTGCATCGCGGCACGGCCGTAGCGGTAGCGGGCGGCCTCGCTGCGGGTGCGCGGGGGCACTGCGGCAGCGGGAAGCAGCTCGCGGAACAGTGCGCCGGGCGTGGTGCCGGCGAGCACGGCGCGGCGGGCCAGGATGCGGCCCGAGCTCGTCTCCACACCGGTGGCCCGGCCGTCGGTCACGATGATCTTCTCGACGCTCGTTCCGGTGACGATCTCGACCCCGTTGGCCTCGAGCACCCCGCGGAACGCCGTGACGAAATTCCCGGCCCCGCCCTTGACCACCGGCAGGCCGAAACCGTGCATCGAGAGGGCCATGATGGCGAACATCATGCCGCCGGTGGCGCTGTCGGGGGAGAGGCCGGCGTGCAGCAGCCAGGGCGCCCAGAGGCGGTCGGCCTCCTCGCCCTTGAAGCGCTCACGGGCGAAGGAGCGGCCGCTCATCAGGGCGTCGCGCGCGAGCGACTCGCTGCCCTTGAGCTTGAAGGCGCGTAGGGCCTTCGCGGCGAGACCGACCGCGGCCGTCGTGCGCAGCTCGGAGCCGAGCGCACCGAACACCACGGGCGCGCGCGATCCCATCTGGTCGAGCATGAGGGCGTAGTTCGTGCGGTCGGAGGCGTGCTCGAAGGCGGCGGCGGTGGCCACCGGGTCGCGGTACGCCACAGCGGAGCGTCCGTCGGGCGCGATGCTGCCGGTGAGCGCACCGTCGGTGTTGCAGTACTCCAGACCCTGCGCGTGCAGGTCGGGGCCGAGGGCGGCGTAGGCGGCGCCCGAGACGAACAGCGGATGCCACGACGAATAGGTGTCGTGCACGAAGCCGGGTTCGGTGAGCTCGCCCGAGGCGATGAAGCCGCCGATCTCGGGATTCTTCTCCACCAGGGCCACCGACCACCCGGCCTTGCCGAGCTCGGCCGCGGCGACCATCGCGTTGATTCCGGATCCGATGATGACGGCGTCGACTGTGCGCTCCATGGTTGAACGATACCGGGCATCCGCTCGAAAATGGCACGTTCATGTTACGAACGGAATAAAAGTGTGTGATTTGGGCGCTCCGGTGGTAGTTTGCCGGTGGAGGTTGCCATGTCAGCAGAAATCGTCCCCGTCGTCACCCGTCGCGGTGAGGAGCACACCGAGACCGGCCAGTCCGGGGGAGCCGTTCGCGTCTCCGGAGTGAGCATCCAGCACACCCCCGCCACCAAGATCTGGTTCGGCCAGGTCAGCAACGAGCCGGGCTACCGGTCGTTCCCGCACCACCACGGCGAGGCCGAGACCGGCGGCTACGTGCTGCGCGGCAGCGCCCGCATCTACTTCGGCGACGACTACTCGGAGTGGCTCGACATGAGCGAGGGCGACTGGGTGTTCGTGCCGCCGTTCATGCCGCACGTCGAGGCGAACATGTCCACCACCGAAGAACTCGTCTGGCTCACCACCCGAACGCCCGACAACATCGTGGTGAACCTCGACGACGTCGACGACTCGACGCTCGAGGGCTACCGCCGGGCATGAGTTCCGCACCCGAACTCGCACCCACCTCGGCGCCGTTCCTCGCCGCCGTCGACCTGACCTCGGCCGGTGACGACGTCTTCACCGCGCAGACGCAGTACGTGCCGTGGCCCAAGGCCTACGGCGGCGACATGGTGGCCCAGGCGCTCGCCGCCGCCATCCGCACCTCCACGGCCGACCGCCGGGTGAACTCGTTCCACGGGCACTTCCTGCGGCCGGTCGACGTGTCGAGCGAGGTCGCATACGAGGTCGACTGCGTTCGGGACGGTCGGGGATATTCCACACGCACCGTGACCGGGCGGCAGAACGGCAAGTCCGCGTTCATCGCGACCGTCACCTTCCAGGTGCCGGAAGAGGGGCCCGACCTCCAGATCGCGATGCCGACGGACCTGCCCGAACCGGAGTCCCTGCCGTCGTCGGCCGAGTCGGTCGCCGGCGTCGCCGGTCCTGCCGCCGCGTACTGGGCATCCGGCCGCAGCTTCGACATGCGGCACGTCCCCTCGCCCGTCTACTTCGACGTGCAGGGTGTCGCGGTGCCGCACCAGGCCGTGTGGGTGAAGGCGTTCGACGCCCTGCCCGACGACGCCGATCTGCACCGCACGGCGCTGGCCTACGTATGCGACTACACGATCCTCGAGAGCGCCCTGCGCGCCACCTCGACCCCGTGGGCCGCGGCCGGGCTCTCGACCGCGAGCCTGGACCACGCGATGTGGTTCCACCGCGACGGCCGCGCCGACGAGTGGGTGCTCTACGCGCAGCAGCTGCAGTCGCTGCAGAGCGCCCGCGCGCTCGTGCACGGCTCGTTCTTCTCCGCCGACGGGCGCCTGCTGGCCTCCGTCGCCCAAGAGGGCATGATCCGCCTTCCTTCATCCGCCCCGACTGGAGCATCATCATGACGCAGCCGACCAAGCAGACCATCAACCCGCCGAGCCTCTCCAAGCCCTCCGGTTTCGCGCACGGCACCAAGGTGGGCCAGACGGTGTACCTCGGCGGCCAGACCGCGATGGGTGCCGACGGGGCGATCGTGTCCGGCGGCATCGTGGAGCAGTTCCGGCAGGCGTTCTCGAACGTGCTCGCCACGCTTGAGCACGCCGGAGGCGTGCCATCCGACCTCGTCGACGTCACCATCTACCTCACCGACATCCCCGACTACCAGGCGCACGGCCGGGAGATCGGCCGCATCTGGCGCGAGCTCGCCGGATCCGACTACCCCGCGATGGCGGGCATCGGCACCACGGCCCTCTGGCAGCCCGAAGCCCTGATCGAGATCAAGGGCGTCGCCGTGATCGGCTCCTCCACCCCCGCCGCCTGACCTCGCTGCGTTAGCATGTCGCCATGTCAGAACATCGGGTGACCGCACCGACGATTCCTGAGGGCGAGAAGGTGAAGGGGCCGGCGTCGTACTTCCCCAGCATCGAGAAGACCTACGGCCGCCCGATGCAGGAGTGGCTCGACCTCGTGGCCGACCGGCTCGACACCGAACGGCACATGGACGTCGTCACCTGGCTCAAGACCGAGCACGGCCTGGGCCACGGCCACGCCAATGCGATCGTGGCCTACGTCAAGGCGAACCTCCCCGCCTGACCCGGCTGATCCGAGGAGGGGCGACCGGGCTGATGGACGACGCTGAGTGGGAGCGCCTCGTGCGCAGCGTGCTGCCCCGGGGTGACGCCCGACCACCGACCGCATCACGGGCGGCATGCGGGTGACCGGATCGCGCAGCGAGGAGATCTCGCTGGTCAG
The DNA here is from genome assembly GCF_023264855.1 of Herbiconiux sp. GTDB lineage: Bacteria > Actinomycetota > Actinomycetes > Actinomycetales > Microbacteriaceae > Herbiconiux. The sequence goes on from NZ_JAHFUW010000036.1 coordinate 22,370, forward strand.
CGACGACGTGCGCGGCATCGTGCGCTCGGTGCTCCGGATCGGCTACGACGAACGCGAAGAACTCGAGACCCTGATCCACGAGGGGCTGGATTCGAGGAGTCTGCAGCGCTCGGAGGTGGGCGGATACGCCCTGCTGCTGTCGGGCGACGTGCCGTCGGCGCTGTGGATGCTCCGGAAGCCCCACGATCAGCTCGAACGGTGGGTGGGTGCCTCGGTGCACGAGCTCGGCCTGGTGCGGGTGCACGGGCTCGGGGCGCCGCGGGGAACGCCGTCTCTGGGCGGCCCGGGCGCATCCGTCGTCATCCGGCCGGCCTGACGTAAGGCTCAGGCGGCGGCGCCCCACAGGGGCGGGCGGGGCTTGTCGAGGTCGATGTTGACGGCCTTCGTGGTGGAGTACTCGTCGAGGGTCTGGGCGGCGGTCTCGCGGCCGAAACCGCTGTCGCCGACGCCGCCCATGGGCATGCCCGCCGGGAGGTCGAACCACTTGTTCACCCAGACCATGCCGCTGCGCAGCTCCCGGGCCACCAGGTGCGCCCGCGCGAGATCCCGCGTCCAGATGCCCGTTGCCAGGCCGTAGCGGGTGCTGTTGGCGCGCCGCACGGCGTCGTCGTAGTCGCTGAAGCGCTCGGCCACGGTGACCGGGCCGAACACCTCGTTGCGGGCGATGCGGGAGGCGCCCGCGTCGTCGGCGAGCATCACGGGTGCCTGGAAGTAGCCCGGGCCCTCCGGTGCTGCGCCGCTGGTGAGGAAGCCGATGCCGTCTTCCCGCGCGGTCGCGAGGTGCCCCTGGACGAGGGAGAGCTGCTTCGACGAGACGAGCGGGCCGAGCTCGGTCGACGGGTCGAGCGCATCGCCCAGACGGATGCGGTCGGCCACCTCCACGAAGGCCCCCACGAAGTCGTCGTAGATCTTCTCGTGCAGCAGCAGCCGTGACGAGGCGATGCAGGCCTCGCCGTTGGCCATGTAGATGCCGGTCAGAGCGTCCTGAACCGCCCGGTCGAGGTCGGCGTCCTCCGCCACGATCATGGCGCCCTTGCCGCCCAGCTCCATCAGCGCGGGCGTCAGTGCGAGAGCGGCGTTGCCGAGGATGAGCCGCGCCGTGGCAGGCCCGCCAGTGAAGGTGATCTTCGCCACGTCGAGGTGCGAGGAGAGTGCGGCCCCGACGGCCCCGTGCCCGCAGACGATGTTGACCATGCCCGGCTCGAGCAGATCCTCGATCAGCTTCATGAACTCCAGCACGCTGGCGCTGGCATACTCCGAGGGCTTCACCACGGCGGTGTTGCCGGCCGCCAGCACGGGTGCGAGCTTGTTGGCGAGCGTGATCAGGGGCGAGTTCCAGGGCAGGATGACCGCGATCACGCCGAGCGCCTCGCGCGTGGTGTAGACCAGCGAGTGCGGGTCGGAGACCGGCACCTGGTCGCCGTGGTGCGCGCGCACGACGCCGGCGAAGAAGCGGAAGATCGCTGAGACGGTGGGGATGTCGCCCGCGAAGGCCTCGCGGATGGGGCGGCCGTTCTCAGTGGCGAGCAGGGGCGCGAACGAGGCGCCGTGCTGCTCGAAGCGGTCGGCGATGGCCAGCAGCACGAGCTGGCGCTGCTCGGCCGAGGTGCGCGACCACGCCGGGAAGGCGGCCTGCGCGGCGCGCACGGCGTCGTCGACGTCGGCCGGCGTGCTCTCCGGCAGCACCGCCCAGGCCTCGCCGATGCTGGGATCGACGGCCTCGAAACTGCTCGCCGCGGGCCGCCAGACGCCGCCGATGAGGTTCTCGTAGTCGGCTGCGGGGCGGTAGGCATCGCGGTGGAACGCGGTGGCGGCGGGGGCGTTGCTCATCGTGTGGTGCTCCTTCTCGGATGCAGGGGCGATGCAGGCGGCGTGCTCGTCGCGGCAGTTTGTCATGACTCGGTGTCGATCGTCAAGAAAAGCGAATACTCGCGCCACGCCGTACTCTGGCACGCATGGCATCGATCGTGAGCAGGCTACTCGACGGCCGGGTGCGGATGCGGCACTTCCTGCTCGTGCAGGCGGTGGCCGAGCACGGCACCCTGAGCGGCGCGGCCGCAGCCCTCGGCGTGACGCAGCCCTACGTCACCCGGAGCCTGCAAGAGCTCGAGGCCGCGATCGGCACGACTCTGTTCGAGCGCGGCCCCCGCGGAGTCGAACCCACGCCCCAGGGGCAGATCTTCGTGGAGTACGCCGCCGCGGTGCTGAACACGATGCGGCAGGCGGGGGAGCGGCTCGACGACTTCGCCCACGGCGCCTCGACCGGCCTCGTGCGGGTGGGCGTGAACCTCGCCACGGTGCACATGCTTCTGCCGGAGGCGATCCTGCGCTTCAAGGAGACGGCCTCCTGGGTGACCATCTCGCTGGTCGAGGAGTACCAGACGGCCCTGCGCTCGATGCTCAGCCGCAACGAGCTCGACATGCTGGTGGGCCGCATCCCCACCGAACGCTCCAGCGAGAACCAGTATCTGCGGCTCTACGAGGATCCGCTCGTCCTGGCGGTGCGGCAGGAGCATCCGCTGCTCGGGCTCGACGTCGGCGTTCCCGACCTGATGGACCTGCCGTGGATCGTGCCGGGCTATTCCTCGGTGTTCCGCAGCGAGATCGACGGGCTCTTCCTCGTGCACGGCCTCAGCCAGCCGCGGAACCTGATCGAGAGCTCGACCATCACGGCCACCCGCCCCATCCTGCGCCGCATCGACGCGGTGGCGGTGCTGCCCCGCTCGCTGGTGCTCGCCGATCCCGCGCTCGCCCCGCTCTCGGTGACCGTCGACACGGTGCCGCGCGAGATCGGGATCACCATCCGGGCGGGCGCGGTCGAGGATCCGGTGATCACCGACTTCATCGCCTGTGTGGTGACGGTGGCGCGGGAACTGAGCGAGATGTCATCAGATCGAAACGCGGCCGAGCGTGGGGAAACATCCTCGAAACATTCTTGACATAGCGCCGAGCTGAGCTATGCCTAATCTGCATAGTGTTCCCGTTTACGCATTAGTCACCTTCCGGATCGGCCGTAAAGATTGCGTGTCATGAAGCACTTACGCTCAGGTGGCACGGGGAACGACTTCCAGCTCGGACTGTTCAGCGCGAACTCCCCGGGCGGCCTGGCCATGACCAAGGCGCCCGATCGGTGGTCGGGATCGTGGGACGACAACCGCGCGCTCGCCGTGATGGCCGATCAGGCCGGGATCGACTTCCTGCTGCCGATCGCCCGGTTCATCGGCTACGGCGGCGAGACCGACTTCCACGGCGAGATCCTCGATCCGCTCTCCTGGCAGGCGGGCCTCCTGGCCGTCACCGAGCAGATCGGCGTGTTCGCCACCGTGCACACCGCCTTCAACCACCCCGTGGTCACGGCGAAGGCCCTGGCCACCAACTCGCAGATCGGCCACGGCCGCGCGGGCATCAACATCGTGGCCGGCTGGAACAAGCCCGAGTACGAGATGTTCGGCGTCGACCTGCCGAGCGAGCACGACGCCCGCTACGCCCTCGCCCAGGAGTGGTGGGACATCGTGCAGAAGACCATGACGAGCGACGAGCCCTTCGACTGGCACGGCGAGCACTACTCGCTCGAGCACGTGCTCGGCAAGCCGAAGGCGTACGGCGGCCTGCCGCCCGTGCTGAACGCCGGCTCCTCGGCGCAGGGCCGCGAGTACGCCGCCCGCAACGCCGACTTCGTCTTCACCGTCGTGGGCGCACCCGAAGACGGCGCCCCCATCGTCGAGTCGGTGACGGCGGATGCCCGTGCCCGGGGCCGCGAGACCGGCGCCATCACCCTCACCCATGTGGTGTGCCGGCCCACCGACGCCGAGGCCGAGGAGTTCCTGCACTACTACGCCGACGAGCAGGCCGACTGGGACGGCATCGACAACGCGATGCGCCTGCAGGGTCTGCACGCCAAGACCTTCACGCCCGAGATGCTCAGCACGTTCCGCGGCCGCTTCGCCGCGGGCTACGGCAGCGCGCCGCTGATCGGCAGCCCCGACACGATCGCGGCCCTCATCCAGCGCTACGCCGACGCCGGGTTCGCCGGCATCACGCTGAGCTTCATGAACTACCTCGACGAGCTGCCGTTCTTCGTCGAGGAGGTGCTGCCGAGGCTGGAGAGCCGCGGCCTGCGCGGGAGCCGGCGATGACCACCGGCACGGTGCAGTACGGCTACGCCCGCACGGCGCTCGGCCAGCTGCACTACGCCGAGGCGGGTGAGGGCTCCGCCGTGCTGCTGCTGCACCAGACGCCGCGCTCGCTCGACGAGTACGCCGAGCTGATGCCGCTGATCGCTGCCGCCGGGCACCGCGCCATCGCGATGGACATGTACGGCTTCGGGCAGAGTGCCAAGCCCGAGGGCCCGCAGAGCATCGAGCAGTTCGCCGCCGGGGTCGTGGCGCTCGCCGATGCGCTCGGGCTCGACCGGTTCGCCGTGATGGGCCACCACACCGGTGCGGTCGTGGCGATCGAGGTGGCCGCCTCGCATCCAGAGCGCGTGTCGGCCGTCGTGCTGTCGTCGCCTGCCTACACGGATGCCGCCTACCGGGCCGCCCACGCGAACGGCCCGGGCGTCGACGAGGCCGACATCGCCGACGACGGATCGCACCTCACCACCCTGTGGGGTCTGCGTGCTCCCTATTACCCGGGGTCGCGGCCGGATCTGCTCGACCGTTTCATCCGCGACGCCCTCGCTCCCGGAGTCGTGCCCGCCGAGGGTCACCTCGCGTGCGCCCGCTACGTCATGGAGGAACGGATCGGGCTCGTGGCCGCACCGGCCCTCGTGATCGGCGCCTCCGACGATCCCTTCGCACTGCCCGACGTGGCACGCGTCGCCGACGCCCTCGAGCACGCGGCCGCCGTGCAGGTGGCCGTGATCGAAGGCGGCACCATCCCGCTGCTGGAGCACAAGAGTGCCGAGGTCGCCGCCGTGGTGCTGCCTTTCCTGGCCGAGAGGAGCCGATCGTGACCACACCGCAGCCCGCCCTCATCCGGGTCGAGAACCTGGTCAAGCGCTTCCCCGGGGTCGTCGCCCTGGACGACGTGACGCTGGAGATCCACGCCGGTGAGGTGCTCGCGCTGACCGGCGAGAACGGATCCGGCAAGTCGACCCTCTCGAAGATCGTCGGCGGCCTCTACCAGCCCGACGGCGGCCGCATCCTGGTCGACGGCGTGGAGCGCCGGCTCGCCAACCCGCACGCCGCCCTCGAGCACGGCATCGTGCTGATCAGCCAGGAGCTCACGCTCGCCCCCACCCTCACGGTGGCCGAGAACGTGCTGCTCGGCCGGCTGCCGCGGCGCGGCGGTGCCATCGACTGGCCGGAGACCCGGCGGCGCGCCGCCGAGGTGCTGGCCGAGCTCGGCGTGCACATCGACGTGGAGCGCCGTGTCGACTCCCTCAGCGTGGAGCTGCAGCAGGAAGTGGAGATCGCCCGCGCCATCTCCACCCGTGCCCGCCTTCTCATCCTCGACGAGGCCACCAGCTCGCTCTCCGAGGGCGCCACCCTGCGCCTGCTCGACATCGTCGCCGGGCTCTCCGCCCGCGGGGTGGCCGTGCTCATGATCACCCACCGCATGCCCGAGATCTACGCCAGCTGCTCGCGGGCCGTGGTGCTGCGAGACGGTGCGCTCGCCGGTGAAGCTCCACTGCCCTCCACCGCCGAGCACGAGCTGGTGCGGATGATGGTGGGCCGCGAACTGCTCGACTACTACGGCAGCCGCGTGGCCGCCCCCGCCGAAGTGGTGCTCGAGGTCGATCGACTGCACACCGCCGACGGCGCGCTGAAGCCGGTCGGTTTCCAGGTGCGGGCGGGCGAAGTTCTCGGCGTGGCCGGCCTCGTCGGTTCGGGCAAGGCCGAGCTCGCCATGGCTCTCGGCGGAGCCATTCCGGCCCGCGGAGAGGTGCGGGTGGCCGGCCGGCCGCTTCGCCTCGGCAGCCCCCGCCGCGCCATCGCGGCCGGTGTCGGCTATGTGCCGGACGACCGTCGCCGGGAGGCCTTGCTGCCACCCCGCAGCGTCGCCGAGAACATCAGTCTGGCGTGGCTGGACACCATCACGCGCTTCGGCTTCGTGCGGGTCGGCGCCGAGCGCCGCGACGTCTCGCAGGTGGTGACCGACTACGGCGTGAAGACCTCCTCGCTCGACAAGCGCATCACGCTGCTCTCGGGCGGCAACCAGCAGAAGGCCATCCTCGGCCGCACCTTCGCCCGCGGATGCCCGGTCTACGTGCTCAACGAGCCCACCCGCGGCGTCGACGTCGGCTCGAAGAGCGCGATCTACGGCTACATCCAGCGGCTGGCGGAGAAGGGCGCGGCGATCGTGCTGATCTCCTCGGAGCTGCCCGAGCTGATCGGGCTCTCGGATCGGGTCGCCGTCTTCCATCACGGGGGCATCCGCGCCGTGGTGGCGGGTGCGGACCTCACCGAGGAGGTGCTCGGCTCGTACGCCGTGAGCGGCACCCGCCCCGACGAGCACCCCTCCGCGGTCATCTCGACCGGTGCAATCGAACCCAACGACACCCCCACCAGTGCCGTCAGCGGCGCGGGAAGGACACGATGAACGAGACACTCCTGGAGCGCATCGACGAGAAGCCGGCACCCCCGGCTCGCCGCCCGGTCTGGTCGCGCATCGCGGCCGCCACCGGGCCCGCGACCGGAGCCATCGCCGGCATCGTCATCCTCACCGTGATCCTCGCCGTCACCCAGCCGGTGTTCCTCACCTGGGGCAACATCACCAACCTGGTCGGCGCGAACAGCGTCACCCTCGTGCTCGCCCTCGGCGCCACCTTCGTGCTGCTGGCCGGCGGGCTCGACCTCTCACTCGTGGCGGCGAGCGCGGCCACCGGAATGGTCTTCGGCCTGATGCTGCAGAGCGGCGCCGACGCCCTCCCGGCGATCGCCGTGACCCTGCTGGCCGGTCTCGTGTTCGGCCTGCTGAACGGCGTGCTCACGAGCTACGCACGGATCCCGTTCCTCGTGGTCACCCTCGGCACGGCCTCCCTGTTCGCCAGCATCGCGCTGCTGCTGAACGACGGCAAGACCATCAACGTGTTCGACTTCCCGGGCTTCGCCTTCGTGAACGACTTCGTGCTGGGTCAGGCATTCGGCATCCCGTTCATCCTGATGTTCGACATCGTGCTGATCGTCATCACCGCCGTGGTGCTGCGCTACACGAAGTTCGGCCGCGGCATCTACGCGGTCGGCTCGAACGCCGAGGCGGCCCGGCTGAACGGCATCAACGTGCGGCTCACCACGATGCTCGTGTACGTGATCGTGGGCTTCACCGCCGCGCTCGCCTCGCTCGTGCAGGTGGGCCGGCTGGCCGGGGCGGCGCCCACCTTCGACGCCACGCTGCTGCTCACCGTCATCGCCGCCGTGCTGATCGGCGGCACCGCCTACACCGGCGGCGAAGGCGGCGTCGGCGGCACGGTGCTCGGCGTGCTCTTCCTCGGCATCATCCAGAACGGGCTCACGCTCACCAGCGTCTCCTCCTTCTGGCGGGGCGCGGTCAACGGAATCGTGCTCATCCTCGCCGTCGCGCTCGGAGTGGCGCGGCAGTACGGCTGGCTGCGATTCGGACGGAAAGGACGATGACGATGACCGATACGCACACCCTCACCCCCGACGACACCGCCGGAGCGACCCAGGACGAGGTCGTCCGGGCCGTCTGCGACGCGCTGCTGCCCTCGCTCGAGCCGGCCGCCGACGCGCTCGGCGATCCGGTTCTCGAGGCCTACTACCGCGACGGCGCCGTAGCCCGGGGCATCGACACCGCCGTCGCCGCCGCGGTGCCGACCCTCGACGCCACCCTGCGCCGGGCGATCGCCTCGCTCGCCGAGCACCTCGCGGCCTCCGGGTTCCTCGACCCCGCCGCCGCTGCCGATCCGGATGCGCGGATCGCGATGCTGCGCGCCGCCGGTGACGCCTCCCTCACCCACCGCAACGCGGTGCGGCAGCTGAAGAGCATGGCCATGGGCACCTTCGTGAACGCCGTCGACGAGACCGGCACCAACCCCGTCTGGCCCGCACTCGGCTACGGCCCGCTGGCCTACCGTCCGGCCACGCCGGGGGAGACGCCGAAGAACCTCCGGGTCGAGACACCGGATGCCGCCGCCGAGATCGTGCTCACCGCCGACGTGGTGGTGGTCGGCTCGGGCGCCGGCGGCGGTGTCATCGCCGCCCGGGCCGCCCAGGCGGGCCTCTCGGTGATCGTGCTCGACGCCGGTCCGCACGTGACCGACGCCAAACGCACCCAGCACGGCGCCGAGGGCGGAGCGGTGTTCCTCGGCCGCGGCGGTCTCTTCTCCGAGACCGGGCAGATGGGCATCCTGGCCGGCTCGGCCGTCGGCGGCGGCACCCTGATCAACTCGATGGTGAGCCTGCGGCCGCCCCAGAAGATCCGCGAGCTGTGGGCGAGCGAAGGCCTCGAGGGCCTCGACGGCCCCGAGTTCGAGGCTCAGCTCGACCGGGTGTGGAGCCGCCTCGGTGTGAACACCGAGGCCTCCCACCACAACGCCAACACCCGCGCCATGATCACGGGCCTCGCCGAGCTCGGCTACGCGCACGAACGCCTGCCGCGCAACTTCGTGGCCGACGGGGTGAGCGAGTTCTGCCCGTTCTGCGCCGAGGGATGCACCCACCAGCAGGGCTTCCGCGCCTCGACCGTGGTGACCTACCTCGACGACGCCGTCGCATCCGGAGCCCGGGTGTTCGCCGGCGCCTGGATCGACCGGGTCACCGTCGCCGACGGCTCGGCGACCGGGGTCACCGGCACGATCGAGACCGCCGACGGGCAGCGGCCCCTGCGGGTCGACGCCCCCACGGTGGTGGTCGCCGCCGGTGGCATCGAGTCGCCCGCGCTGCTGCTGCGCTCGGGCATCGGCGGCCCCGCCGTCGGCGAGAACCTGCGCCTGCACCCGGCCTGGATCGTCACCGGCGTCTACGACGAGGCGATCGAGGCCTGGCACGGCCAGATCCAGTCGGCCGTGAGCTTCGACCTCACCGAGGTCGTCGACGGCGAGGGCTTCCTCGTGGAGTCGCTCTCGCTCAACATCGGCAGCTGGGCCGGCCTCAGCCCGCTCGCCGAGGGACGGGTCGCCCGCGACCGGATGCGCTCCTTCGACCGCTACGCCACCTGGCACGGCGTGGCGCACGACCACGGCGCCGGCCGGGTCGTGCTCGACGAGGAGGGCCGCGCCGCCCTGATCTGGGATCTGGACGACGACATCGACTACCGGGTCGGCGTGCGCGCGCACCAGGAACTCGCCCGCATGCACAAGGCCGCGGGAGCGAAGGAGATCTTCACCTTCCTCTGGCGCGACCTGCGCTGGCGGGACGGGGAGGACTTCGAGGCGTTCCTCGACGCGCTCGCCGCCGAGCCGCCGCGCGACCACCTCGCGATGTCGGCCCACCAGATGGGCTCGTGCCGGCTCGGCGCCGACCCGACCGTCTCGGTGGCCGACGGCCGAGGGCAGCTGCACGACACCTCCGGGGTGTGGATCGGTGACGCCTCGGCGCTGCCCACCGCGCCCGGCGTCAATCCGATGATCACCGTGATGGCGGTCGCCGAGCGAACCGCGGAAGCGCTCGTCGCGACCGTGCGAAAGGGCGGCTGAGACCCGGCCCGTTCCGCGCCATCCAGCCCACCAGACCCTCCTCGGGTGCCGGTGCCGTGCATCCGCACGCCCGAAAACCGGCCGAGGAGCCCCGCACCACCCGAAAGCTCCACACCCGAAAGCACCAACTCACATCCCCTGAAGAGAGGTCGTTCGACATGAAGTCCAAGACACCCGTCGCCGTCGCAGCACTGCTCCCCGCTGCTCTGCTGCTCGCCGCGTGCAGCGGCGGCACCACGGCCGCCACCGGCGGCGACAGCGCCTCCGGCTCCTGGAGCCTCGGCTACTCGACGCCGGTCGGTGCTCAGCCCGGCCAGCAGCAGATCGCCGAGACCATCGGCGCCGCCACGACCGAACTCGGCTGGAGCAACGAGATCCTGGATGCCAACCTCTCGGTCGACAAGCAGGTCTCCGACGTGCAGACCATGCTGCAGCTCGGTGTGAACGCGATCGGCCTGTGGGCGCTCGACTCGAACGCCCTGCGCAGCGCCTACGCCCAGGCCGCCGAGAAGGACGTCAAGCTGATCGGTCTGAACAGCGAGGCCGACGAGTTCGACGGCACCGTGTGGTGGCAGACCCACGTCTGCCTCGACGGCGGCCCCTCCGACCAGACCGCGAAGTACATCGCCGACGCCAAGCCCGACGCGAAGGTGATCGTGATCGGCGGACCGCCGGTCGCCTCCATCACCGGCACCGTGGAGTGCTTCACGAAGGCCGCCGAGGCCGCGGGCATCACGATCGTGAACCAGACCGACAACACGGCCGACGACAGCGCGACCGCCGCCTCGCTCGTCTCCGACCTGCTGCTGCAGTACCCCGACGTCGACGCCATCTGGTCGTACAACGACGCCTCGGCCCTCGGCGCCTCCTCGGCGATCACCCAGGCCGGCGGCAGCATCTACGACGGTTCGAACGACGGCGTGATCACGATCGGCATCAACGGCGACGCGGATGCCATCCAGGCCGTCGAGCAGGGACGCCTCACCGGCACCTGGGACCCGAACCCGCCGGCCACCGGCTGGGCGATGGTCAAGGCCGCCGAGCTGCTGAAGGACGGCGAGCCCGCCGACCTGATCGTCGAGGCGACCTTCTGGACCAAGGAGAATCTGGCCGACTACGTGGCTCCCGAAGACCGCGTGTACACGCTCGACACGATCCCGCTGGTCGAGTAGCGGCACCTGCCGTCCGTCCCGACGGACCGATCCACAGCACCACCGACACACTGAACCATCTGAAGAAAGGCGACGACGGCATGAGCGGATCCACGCGGCTCCTGATCGGCGGCCACTGGGCCGATGCGAGCGACGGCGGCACCCGGGAGACCCGGGACCCGGCCACCGGTGCCGTGATCGGCTCGGCGGCCGAGGCCACTCGTGCCGACGTCGACGACGCGGTCCGCGCTGCGCGGGAGGCCTTCCGGTCTCCCGCGTGGCGGGACCTCACCCCTGACGCCCGGGGCCGCCTGCTCTGGCGCGTCGCCGAGCTGATCGAGCGCGACGCCGACGAACTCGCCGCGCTCGAGGTGCTGGACTCGGGGCAGCCGATCGGCATGGCCCGCGACGTCAACGTGCCGCTCGGCGCCCAGGTCTTCCGTTACTACGCGGGCTACGCCACGAAGCTCGAGGGCAAGACCACGCAGGTCTCCATCCGGGGCCAGCTCACCTACACGCTGCGGGAGCCGATCGGCATAGCCGCGCTCATCACCCCCTGGAACGTCCCCTTCGCCATCGCGGCCTGGAAGCTCGCACCCGCTCTCGCCACCGGCAACGTCGCCATCCTGAAGCCGGCCGAGCAGACGCCGCTCTCCACGGTCAAGCTCGCCGAGCTGTGCGAGGAGGCCGGCATCCCGCCGGGCGTGGTGAGCCTGCTCACCGGCGGCCCCGAGGTCGGCAGGGCGCTCGTGGCGCACGCCGGTGTGGGCAAGGTCTCGTTCACCGGATCCACCGAAGTGGGCCAGGAGATCGTGCGATCCTCGGCCGGCAACCTCAAACGGGTCTCGCTCGAGCTCGGCGGCAAGGCGCCGAGCATCGTCGCCGCGGATGCCGACATCGACGCGGCCGTGCAGGGCAACCTCCAGGGCGCCGCTTTCAACTCCGGGCAGGCCTGCGGGGCCTACACCCGCTTCTACGTGCACGAGTCCCGGTTGGCGGAGTTCTCGGAGAAGATCGCCGCCGCGGCCGAAAAGCTCGTGATCGGCCCGGGCAGCGACCCCGCGACCGTGCTCGGCCCGCTCATCTCCGAAGAGCAGCTCGACAAGGTGCACTCCGCCGTGCAGGCGGCCGTCGACGGGGGAGCGATCCTGCTCACCGGGGGTGCGCGCGCCGACGGAGACCTCGCCTCCGGATGCTTCTACCGCCCGACCGTGCTCACCGGCGTGCGCGACGACATGGCCGTCGCCCGCGAGGAGCTGTTCGGCCCTGTGATCCCGATCTTCTCCTTCCGCGACCTCGACGAGGCGATCGAGCGGGCGAACGACTCGGCCTACGGCCTGGCCAGCGTCGTCTGGACGAACGACCTCCGCACCGCCCACCGGGTGGCCGCCGAGGTGCAGGCCGGAACCGTCTTCGTCAACCAGCTCCCACTGATCGACCCGGCGGCGCCGTGGGGCGGCATCGGCCTGAGCGGCTGGGGCCGCGAGATGGGCTCCTACTCGATCGACGCCTTCACCGAGACGAAGAGCGTCTTCGTCAACCTCACCTGATGGCGAGCGGATCGAGAATGAGCGACTCCGTCGTCATCGCCGGGGCGGCCGAGACGCCGTACACCCGGCATCCGGAACCCCGGGTCACCACGGCCGGCCTGCTCGTGCGGGCTGCCCGCGAGGCCGTCGCCGCGGCCGGGCTGCGCTGGTCCGACGTCGACGGGCTCGGCGTCTCCAGCTTCACGCTCGGGCCCGACCATGCCGTCGACCTCGCCTGGCGCGCCGGTCTCGGCCCGCTGCGCTGGCTGATGGAGGACACCAACGGCGGCGCGAGCGCCCTCAACATGCTGCAGCACGCCGAGCTCGCCATCCGTTCGGGCCAGGCCTCCACGATCGTGCTGGTGTCGGGCGACCGGATGGATGCCGCGGCGTTCCGGATGCTCGTCGAGCACTACAACCGGTCCACCGAAGACCACCTGGTGCCGTTGCCGGCCACCGGGCCGAACGCTCTGTTCGCCCTGCTCACCCAGCGCCAGATGACCGCTCTCGGCCTCACTCGCCGCGACTACGGGCGTATCGCCACGGCGCAGCGGGAGTGGGCCGGGCGGAACCCCGGGGCTGTCTACCGCACGCCGCTGACCCTCGAGGAGTATCTCGACGCGCCGCTCGTGGCCCCGCCGCTCGGCCGCTACGACTGCGTGCCGCCGGTGAGCGGCGCCGATGCCGTGGTGCTGACCGCCGCCGGCCCGCCCGGTGCCGAGGGCGGCCGCGCGGTGCGGGTGCTCGCGGTGGAGACGACGACCGGCATCGACGATCAAGACGGCGACGGTCTCACGACAGGGCTCGTGCAGGCCGCGCCGCGCGCCTGGGAACGGGCGGGCCTCGGTGCCTCCGACATGCACGTGTTCAGCGTCTACGACGACTACCCGGCGATGGCGCTCGCCCAGCTGATCGACCTGGGGGCCATCGCGGCACCGGATGCGGCGCGCGATCTCGCCGAGCGCATCGGCACCCGGCGGCTGCCCGTCAACACCGCCGGAGGCCAGCTCTCGGCCGGCCAGGCCGGTGCGGCCGCGGGCATGCACGGCGTCGTGGAGACGTACCGGCAGCTCGCGGGGATCGCGGGCGAGCGGCAGGTTCCGGATGCGCGGTTCGGCGTGGTCACCGGCTACGGCATGGTGCTGTACCGGTATGGCTCCTGCGCGAACGTCGCGGTGCTGGAGGCCGTGCGATGAGCGGCACATCCCGCGCGGAGGCCGCGGCATCCGGAGCCCTCCCCGCCTTCTTGCAGAGCTGCCTCGCCTGCGCCACCGTCGTCTTCCCGCCGCGGCTGGCCTGCCGATCATGCGGCGACGACCGCTTCGAACCGGTGCCGGCCGGCCCCGGCGTCGTCGAGCAGGTCACCGAGCTGCCGGGCGGGCTGCGCATCGCCTCGGTGCGCGCCCGCGGCGTGCTCGTCGTCTGCTCGAGCACCGGAGCGCTCGCCGAGGGCGACTCCGTCACTGTCATCGGCTCGCCGGGCGACCCGGCCGCCGTTCCCGCGCAGGTGTATCTGCCCGGCTCCGCACACATCCACAACTCCGCACACACCGAGAACGAGGGAACCCCATGACTCGCATTCCTCAATTGGACCGCCCCCTGGCGGACTGCACCATCCCGGCGATGCTGCAGCGGCGCGCCGACGAGATGCCCGACGACCTGCTGCTGAGCTCGGGCGCGCAGACCCGCACGGGCGCCGAGCAGCTGCGCGTAGTGCGCGGGCTCGGTGGGGTGCTGAGCGACGCGGGTGTGGCCGTCGGCGACCGGATCGCCATGCTCTCGGGGAACCGGCTCGAGCTGCTGGACATGATCCTCGCGGCCGCCTGGATCGGCGCGGTCGCCGTGCCGTTGAACCCCGCACTGACCCCGCCGCAGCTGCGGCACGCGCTGGCCAACAGCGGGGCGCGCCTGCTGCTGGCCGACGAGCAGGGACTGGCCGGATTCGCGCGGCTCGACGATCCGGTCGGCATCGAGCGGGTGCTGGGTTTCGAGGCGTCCGCCGAGGCCGGCGACGACGGCGCGCGGGTGCTCACGCTGCCGGTGGAGCCGATCCCGGCGATCTCCCGCGAGGTCGACGCAGCAGCGGTGGCGCCTTCCGACATCGCCGCCATCCTCTACACCTCCGGCACGACCGGGCCGTCCAAGGGCGTGCTGTGCCCGCACGCGCAGTTCTACTGGTGGGGCCGCAACCAGACCCTGCACATGCGCTTCACCCGGGACGACGTGCTGTTCACGACCCTGCCGCTGTTCCACACCAACGCGCTGAACGCCTTCATCCAGGCCGTCGTCTCCGGCGCCTCCTTCGTGGTGGCGCGGCGCTTCTCGGCCAGCCGGTTCTGGCAGGATGCCGCCGACTGCGGCGCCACGTTCACCTTCCTGCTCGGGGCGATGGTGGGCATCCTGCTCAACCGGCCCGACAGCGAGTTCGTGCCGCATCGCGTGCGTGCGGCGCTCGCCCCGGCCACTCCGGCGCGCATGCTGCCGGAGTTCAAGGAGCGGTTCGGCGTCAACCTCGTCGACGCCTTCGGATCGACTGAGACGAACCTCGCCATCGCCGTGCCGGTCGACGAGCTGCGGCCCGGGTACCTCGGTGTCTCGGTGCCGGGCTTCGACAACCGGGTGATCGACCCGGAGAACGGCGAGCCGCTGCCCGACGGGGTGCCCGGCGAACTGCTCATCCGCAGCGATCAGCCCTACGCCCTCGCCCGCGGCTACTTCGGGATGCCGAACGAGACCGTCAAGGCCTGGGACGACCTCTGGTTCCACACCGGCGACCGCGTGGTGCGCGAGGCCGACGGATGGTTCCGGTTCCTCGACCGCATCAAGGACATCATCCGGCGCCGGGGCGAGAACATCTCCTCGGTCGAGGTGGAGTCGACCGTGCTGCAACATCCCGGCGTCGCGGCCGTCGCCGCCTACGCCGTGCCCTCCGAACTCGGCGAGGAAGAGGTGCAGATCTCGGTCGAGGTCAAGGCGGGAGTCGAGCTGGAGCCGCATGAGCTGATCGAGTTCGTCGAACCGCACCTGCCGCCGTTCGCAGTGCCGCGCTTCATCGTGTTCGAGCATGACCTGCCGCGCACGGCCAACGGCAAGGTGAGCAAGGCCGAGCTGCGCAAGCGCGGTGCCGCGGTGCAGCGCTGGGACCGCGAGGCGGAGACGGCCGACCGATGAGCGACGCGACCGCCATCCTGGCCCAGGATGCGACCGGCCAGGCCGAGGCCGTCCGAAGCGGGCTGCTCACCGCGACGGAGTTGCTCGAGCTGTCGCTCCAGCGCATCGCGGAAGCCGACCCCGCCGTCAACGCGGTGATCCACCTCGATCCGGATGCTGCGCGATGGCCGGTCGAGCCGGGCCCGTTCTCGGGCGTCCCCCTTCTTCTGAAGGACCTCGGCGCCGCGGCGATCGGTCACCCCGACCACCAGGGCAGTCTCGTCCGCAAGCGGGCCGGCTGCACCTTCGACCACGACTCCGCCCTCGTCCGCCGGCTGCGGGCGGGCGGCTTCGTGCCGATCGGGCGCACGAACTCGGCCGAGTTCGGGTTGCACTCCGAGACCAGGAACCTCGCCTACGGGCTCACCCGCAACCCGTGGGACCCGGGCCGATCGGCCGGCGGGTCGTCCGGAGGTGCGGCCGCCGCGGTGGCCGCGGGCATGACGGCCATCGCGCAGGGAACCGACGGGGGAGGCTCCTTGCGCAATCCGGCGGCGCACTGCGGGCTCGTGGCGCTGAAGGTGAGCCGGGGCACGATCAGCGGAGCGCCTGCCGGTGAGTCGCTGTACGGCATCTCGCAGCCGGGGCTGCTCACGAAGTCGGTGCGGGATGCCCGCGCCGCGTTCGCGCTGCTGGCCGGTGCCGAGCCCGGGGACGCGGTGCTGTCGCCCGGCCTCTTCGCCGGTGTCGAGGATGCCGGCACCGTGCACCCGGGTGCGGGACTGCGGATCGGGCTGCTCGATCATGACCCGGCCGGCGTCTACGCCGTCGACTCCGAGATCGCCGAGTCGGTGACCCGCACGGGGCGGCTCCTCCAGGGTCTCGGCCACCGAGTGGAGGAGGCCTGGCCGGAGGCGATGTTCCCGCACGACTTCGCCGAGCACTGGTTCCAGGCCCTGCTGCCGTTCGCGAGGATCGCGCGCGACCGGGCGGTTGCCGCCGCCGTCGCATCCGGCGTTCCGGGGGCGGCCGAGGCGGGGTTCGATCCGATCACGGACTATTGGGCCGAGCAGGCCGGTGCGCAGAGCTCGGCGCAGCACGTGGAGGCGATGGGCTGGTTCGACGGGTTCCGCCGCCGCGTGCAGTCGTGGTGGCACGACTTCGACGTGCTGGTCAGCCCCGTGCTCCCACTGCTGCCGCAGCCGGCCGGCCAGTTCGCCGACCCGGCCACGGGCATCGAGGAGTCCATCCGCATCCTCCGCTTCACCCCGCAGGCGAACATGACCGGACTGCCGGCGATGAGCGTGCCGGTCGGCTTCAGCGCCGACGGCCTCCCGCTCGCCGTGCAGCTCGTCGGCGCGTACGGAGCCGACCGTCTCCTGCTCGACCTCGCCGGCCGGCTCGAGCAGGTTCAGCCCTGGCGCACCTCCGTGCTCGCCCCCGCCCTCTGACGATGGGGCGAGCACGCACCGCGGGCCGCGAGCCCGGCCCGGCGGACGAGGTCAGCGGGGGAGGCGGATGCCCTTCTTCTCCAGGCGGGGGAGCACCTCGGCGGCGAAGTAGCCGAGTTCGTCGGTGTAGTTCAGGAAGCTCATCGTCATCCCCGAGAAGCCGGCCTCGGCGTAGCGGGCGATCTCGTCGGCCACGTCGTCGGGCGATCCGATCAGCGGCACGCTGCCGTGGCCCGCGGCGAAACGGCCGCGGAACATCGCGAGCATCTCGGGCGTGAACGACTGCGCGTGCAGGCCCTGCAGGCGCATCAGGTTGTCCACGGCGTCCCAGTCGGCGTTCTCGTCGGCGTAATAGTGCAAGAACTCCTCGGCCTCGGTGCGGGTAGGTCGGCACACCACGTGGCCGAGCGTGAAGACACCCACGTCGCGGCCGTGGTCGGCCTGGCCGGCGGCCTTGATCGAGGTCACGATCTCGGCGCCGTCCTCCGGGCCGCCCACCACGGTGAAGGCGTAGTCGGCGTTGCGGGCGGCGAAGTCGCGGCCCTGTTTCGACGAGCCGGCGTTCAGCACCGGAACGCCCCCGCCCTGGGGCTTCGGCCAGCCCTCGAGGTGCTTCGAGCTGAAGTATTCGCCGTTCCAGTCGAAGGGCTCCTCGCTCTCCCACAGGGTACGGATGAGATCCCACCACTCCTGCGCGCGGGCATAGCGGGCGTCGTGATCGGTGGGCAGCTCGGTGCCGAAGGTCTCGTACTCAGGCTGATTCCAGCCGGCGACGATGTTCAGACCCGCGCGACCGTGGCCGATCTGCGAGGCCGTGGCGAGGGCCTTGGCCACCACGATCGGGTGGTTGAAGGCCGTGTGCACGGTGGCGAACACGCTGATCTTCTCCGTGATCGCGAGCAGGCCGGCCTGCCAGGCCACGGGGTCGAGAACGGATCCGTGGAAGTTCGTCGATCCGCCGTAACCGATCCAGCGGGCGATCGGCAGCAGGAAGTCGATCCCCACCTCGTCGGCGAGGCGGCCGAGCGCCATGTTGTCGTCCCAGCTCCCCGACCAGCGC
Source organism: Herbiconiux sp. (assembly GCF_023264855.1). Lineage (GTDB taxonomy): Bacteria > Actinomycetota > Actinomycetes > Actinomycetales > Microbacteriaceae > Herbiconiux. The sequence goes on from NZ_JAHFUW010000036.1 coordinate 40,309, forward strand.
TCCGGCACGGTGGTGACCGCGAGGCCGGACGAGCAGTTCGGGCTGAAGAGGCCGAGTTTGAAGTCGGGGAGGGCGAGGGATCCGGTCGGGTTGGGCATGTGGGCTCCTGTTCGGGTCGACGCTCACACGGTATGCCGCCCGGGGCCGGATGCGGAAGGCCCGCGCCGAGGTTTAATATTCTTGAAACGTGGCGATCGTCACGCGGGGGTGATGGATGTCGACGGCCAGTGCGCAGCGGCGTGGGCCAGGGCCCGGCCCTCCAGCAGTGTCACCATCCGCTCGAACAGCACGCCGGCGGCGGGAGCCGCCCAGTCTTCTCCGAGGATCTCGCGGGGAAGGCCCGGGTCACGGAAGGGGAGCTTCCGCCACTGGTTGATGACCGACACGTAGGTCACGAAGGCGTCTTCGCCGTTGATGGCCCCGGAACTCTCCAGCGCCTCGGCGTGCTCGCGGTGGGTGTCGATGAAGTCGCGGTACCGCTGGTCGATCTCGGGCAGGTCCCAGCCGCTGCGCAGAAGGGAATCCAGATCCTGTCCGCCCGCGTAGTCGCCCACGAAGACGGCGGACTGGCCGGTGAGCTCGAGCTCGTCGATCGCCCGCTTGGCCGCGTCGAGCATCCGTGCCGGCGCGATCCACACCCCGGAGCCGATGTTGCCGAAGCCGAGGGAGGCCAGATGGGCGCGGAGCTTGTGCCGCTTCGCCCGGGCCGACTCGGGCACCGAGAAGTTCACGACGCACCAGCCGTCGTCGAGGTTGGCGGCCTGGCGGGCGTGCCAGACGATCTCGTCGCCGGCGGCGAGCGACTGCAGTGCGAGCTCGGTGAGCAGGTAGCCCTTTGCCCGGGCGCGGGTCTCCGGCACCAGCCAGCCGCGCTGCTTCAGCCGGAAGATGGCCGTGCGCACACTCGACTCGTCGAGGCCGCACTGGCCCATCAGCTCGACGGCCCCGGCGATGGGCATCCAATTGCCCATCCGCCTCACGATCGAGCCGAGGAAACCTACGAGGATGGTGCGGGAGGCGCGCGCCGCCGCGGACCCCTGCGCTTGGCTGATCTCGGTCATTTCCCCCATCATGTCAGGTCGGAGTCGATGCCGTTCTTCGTGAACTCCGTCGTGGCGGCGATGGTGAGCACGGCGCCGAGGGCGACCAGGGCGAAGGCGATCACGGCGATCCACTCGATCACGCTGTCGGCCGGGCTGTGCTCGGCGATGTCGCCCGTCAGCAGGATCTCGAATCCCTGGGCGGCGAAGGCGTAGACGACGTCGAGCACGAACAATGCGGCGCCGAGGATGTAGCAGATGCGCAGTAGAAGAACGAGGCGGGCCGTCGTCGTGGTCACGACTCAACGATAGAGGCTGGGGACGAGGGGTGCGAGCGCGGACCACGTATGCGGTCGGGTGAGTCACTACGTATCCCTGATCTGCGGGCTACGTAATCCTCATCGTGACAGCGGATTTGCGGTCAGAACATGAGTAAAACCTACTCAACAGCACCGTCCGATCTGAGAGCGTCACCCCCGTTCTCCCACCCGAGTCGCCGCGAACCCTGCACTGTCGCGACGCAGAAGGAATGCACATGCCCACGTCGAAATCCATGTCCCCCCGAGTCCGCGGCCAGCGACTGCACGGCCGCGACCGGGCCTTCAAGCGAACCATCCTCACCCTCCGGGGCTCCGTGCCCGGCACCTGCGTGCTCATCACCGGCCGATCCGGTTCCGGCCGCACCGCGTTCCTGGAGGCGATCGCCGAGGCGCTCGCCGACGAGCGTGCGGTCTACTTGGTGCGGGGCCGATCCGATCTCTCGGATGTGCCGCTGGGCGCGCTCGCTCCCCTACTCGCGGCGCTGCCGGATGCGGGTGAGGTGGGGGGAGGCGCCGGTGGCGTTCCGGCCGACGATCACGCGCTGGTGCGATTCCACCGGGAGCTGAACCGCCCCGGTGTCGTGCTGGTGGTCGATGACGCCGACCTGCTCGACCCGGCCAGCGCCTGCGTGCTCGAGCAGGTGCGCCAGGGCGGTGCGGCGTCGATGGTGGTGTCCCGGCGTCTGGAGTCGATCTCCGAGCCCGGCTCCCGTGCGCGGCTGGAGAACTCCGGCTCCGGGGCTCTGCGACTCGGCCGTGACGCCTCGACGGTTTTCGAACTGACGCCGCTCTCGGCGAACGAAGGTCATTCGCTGGTGAAAGACCGCCTCGGCCCGAGCGTCGGCGACGCCGCGGCCGCCGAGATGGTGCGTCTGGCGGCCGGCAGCGTGCGCACGCTGGTCGAGTTGATCGAAGCGTCTGCCGGCGCCTGCGAGCTCGGTGACGACGCCGGATCATGGCGCGAGCAGTGGCCCTACGTGTCGGCCGGTCTGGTCGCGTCGCTTCCGGCGAACCCGCTGCAGGGCGACTTCCTGATCGACGACCTGATGACGGTGCTGGCGGTGGCCGGCGACCTCCCGGTCGAGCAGGCGGGCACCTCGGGCGTCTCCGAGAAGGCGACCCGGCGCGCCGAGGCGATGGGCCTGGTGATCACCCGTCTCGCCGACGGCCGCACCTGGGTACAGCTCGCGCATCCGCTCTACGCGGCGGTGGTGCTCGCCACCGTCACCGAGCTCGACCGGGGCGACTTCGCCGCCGCCGGTGCCGACATGCTCGACGGCTACCCGGCGCACCGCGTGCGGCGGGTGCTGCTGATGCTCACCGCCGGGCAGCCCGTCGCTCCGTGGGTGCTCGTCGATCTCGCCCGCGAGGAACTCGGCGAACAGCGCTACGCCACAGCCATCCGGCTCGGTGAACAGGCCGCCGCCGCGGCCGGCGACGAGCGCCGGCTCCGGGCCGCCGGCGAGTACGCGCAGGCGCAGGCCCTCTCGCAGATCGGCCGCATCCGCGCCGCCGGCGACCACTTCACCGCCGCGTGGGCGGCCCTCGACGCCCACGAGGGCCCGGTCGACGAGGAGTTCGTCGCCGCACTCGCCCAGGCGGAGGGCAACCACCTCGCCTTCCGCACCCTGCGACCGGATCTCGCGGTGATCCGCACCGAACCCGTCCTCGGGCGTCTCGGCGATGCCGCGATCAGGGCACTGATCGAATCCGATCTGGTGAAGTGGCGGCTGATGGCGGGGCAGGGGATGCCGGCCGACCTGGATGCTGTTCCCGATCCGCTCGGCGCGCTCGGCCCTGTCGAGACCTCGGGCGACCTCAACCTGCTGATCATGACCGCGATGCTGCAGACCATGGGCGGCAATCTGCGGCTCGCTCAGGAGGCGGTGCAGCGCGGGCTGGCCGAGTGCGAGCGCTTTCGCGACGTGCTGCCCAACGCCCGCGACCTGCTGCAGCTCTCCGACGTGCTGGTGCTCGCCTTCACCGACCGCTTCCTGGAGGCCCGGTCGGCGGCGCGCGCCAACCTCGCGAGGGCCGAGGAGTCCAATCCGAGTGCGAAGGGCGTCTGGAAGTTCGCGCTCGCGATGATCGAACTGCACACCGGGTCGCCCGCCCGAGCCTGGAAGCTGATCATCGAAGGCCGCCGTGATCTGGTCTGGCGTGACATCGCCGGCCTGCTCGCCTCGGCCGACGCGCTCTCCGCGGCGATCGCGGCCCGCACCGGCCGGTTCGCGATCGCGCGGAGCTGGCTGGATCAGCTGACGCCCGCCGAGGTGCGCGATCCGAAGGTGGAACTGTACGCCTCGCTCGCCCGGGCCTGGGTGTCGGCCTCGGCGGGCCGGCCCGGCTTCGCCATCCGCTCGCTCGCCCCCGCCCTGCAGCAGGCGGTCGACGGTGGGCACCTCTATCTGGCGGCCCTGGTGGCCTACGAGGGCGTGCGGATCGAACCCGTGGTCGGCGCGACGGTGATGCTGCCGTATCTGACGGCCGCGCGTCATGCCTTTCCGCTCTGCGAGGCTCACGCCCGAGCCGTGGCGTCCCGGCAAGACGTGCTGCCGGTCGCCAAGCAGCTGGCGGAGGCGGGGCTTCTCGGGCCGGCCATCGACGCGGCCCGCTGGGCGGCCGATCACGCCGGTGACGATCTGGTGCAGGCGGCGCGGGCGCACCGGCTGGCCGATTCCTGGACCGTGCGGACGGGGGTCTCGATGGCCGGCCGGCAGCGCCAGGATCAGCCGCGGGTGACCCCGCTGACCGATCGCGAGTGGCAGCTGGCATCCGGAGCGGCGGCGTTCCGCACCAGTGCCGAGCTCGCCGCCGAGTTCGGCATCTCGGTTCGCACCGTGGACAACCATCTGGCGCGCATCTACAAGAAGCTCGGTGTGGCCGGCCGGCGCGAGCTCTCGGCCGAGCTCAGCGAGCTCCAGCTGGATCACGACGACTACGCCACCGGCCCGGGCGGTGGGCCGGGTACGGGGGCGAAGTGAAGTCGAGTAGAAAGTACTCATCACACCCTGCCGCTCGTCACCCGCAGACTGTTCGCAGGCGTACAGCCTGATCATCTGCGCAGCGAGCATCCGCGCCGTGCGTGCGCGCCATACCCGGCGGTGTCCCTCGTCAGACCCGCTGTGGTGCTCGCGCGATGATCGAGAGCAGGGGCGGCCTTCGGGTGGTCGTCCCTGCTCCTCACCTCCACCCCGTCACGAGTGCGTGGCAGGCATCCCCGCAGCCGCTCCACCTCGCTACTGTGAGAGACATGACTCAACGGGTAGACACGCTCCTCATCTTCGGTGCCAGCGGAGACCTCACGGCCCGCCTGCTGCTGCCCGGTCTCGCGCAGTTGCTGACGGCGCAGCCCGAGCGGCGGCTGCGCCTGATCGGCGCCGGCGGTCTCGACTGGAGCGACGAGAAGTGGCACGGGGTCGTCACCACCTCGTTCGCCGAGGTGCAGGCGTCCGGAGCAGCGGTCGACGACCTTTTGAAGAGCACCCAGTACGTCAAGGCCGACGTCACCGATCCCGGCGAGCTCACCCGCGTGCTGGGCCTGGCCACCGGCACCCCGGCGATCTACTTCGCCCTGCCGCCGGCGGTCGCCGCCGCCGTGGTCACCACCCTGCAGAAGGTCGACTTCCCGGCCGGGCTCACGCTCGCCCTCGAGAAGCCCTTCGGTGTCGACGTGCCGAGTGCCGTCGCTCTGAACGCCGAGCTGGCGAAGCTGGTGCCCGAGAACCAGATCCACCGGGTCGATCACTTCCTCGGCCGTTCCACGGTGTTCAACATCTTGGGACTGCGGTTCGCGAACCGCATCTTCGAGCCGCTCTGGAACTCCGAGCACATCGCCCAGATCGACGTCGTCTACGACGAGCAGCTGGGTCTCGAGGGCCGGGCCGGCTACTACGACAAGGCCGGCGCACTGGTCGACATGATCCAGAGCCACCTGCTGCAGGTGATGGCCGTGCTGGCCATGGAGCCGCCGGCCACGCTCGGTCAAGACGACCTGCGCGACGCCAAGGAGCTCGTGCTGCGCGCCACCCACCTCTGGCACGACGACCCGAAGGTCGCCAGCCGCCGTGCTCGCTACACCGCCGGCAGCATCGACGGCCGCGAGCTGCCGAGCTACGCCGACGAGCAAGGTGTCGACCCGGCACGCGAGACCGAGACGCTGGCCGAGGTCACGCTCGAGGTGCAGACCTGGCGCTGGAAGGGCATGCCGATCACGCTCCGCTCCGGCAAGGCGATCGGGCAGCGCCGCCGCGAGATCGTGGTGACGTTCAAGCCTGCTCAGCAGGTGCCGGTGGGCCTCACCGGTGAGAGCTCGCCCACGGTGCTGCGCATCTTCCTGGCTCCGGATGCGATGTCGCTCGAGATCGACATCAACGGTCCCGGCGATCCCTACGAGCTCGAGCGCGCGAGCCTGGAGGCCACCTTCGGCGACGGCCAGCTGCTGGCCTACCGCGAGGTGCTCGCCGGCATCCTCGACGGAGACCCGACCCTCAGCGTGCGCGGCGACTCCGCGGTCGAGGGCTGGCGCATCCTGGCCCCCGCGATCGCCGCCTGGGCGGCCGACGAGGTGCCTCTCGAGCAGTACCCGGCGGGCTCCGAGGGCCCCGCCGACTGGACCCCCATCGGCTGACCCTGCCGCAGGTCCGTTGAGCACGTGAGCGCTCGACGGGTAGGTCAGATGACCCAGCGCACCTGGTTGTGGTTGCGGGCGGTGGCCTCGGCCACTTCGGCGTGGTGGGCGACGAGCGCGCGCAGGGCGTCGTCGTCGCGCGGGTCGGGGCCGTCGACCAGGGGAGCGGCGCCCACGGGGACCGCGGGGGTCGACGCGGCGGCCGGCAGAGCGGCGGCGGATGCGGCGGCGGGCACGATCGTGACGGGAGCGGTGGGGAGCGTGGTGGCGGATGCCACGGCGCGAGCGAGATCGCGCGGCACGTACAC
>NZ_JAHFUW010000037.1 GCF_023264855.1 Herbiconiux sp.
GCCCTTTCGAGTGAGAGTTAGAAGGCTTCTCGAAGGTGTCCCCGGTGGCCACGCTGTTCTTTCAGTGGGGCCGTTGTTACTCGGGGTTCGTTACACCACTCTACGGGGCACTACTATGAGAGCGGCGAGAAGCGCTGGTACCTCCGGTTCTATTGGCCCGAGGTGAGGCCACGATATGGGCAATTAGCGGATCGACAAATCCTGGAAGGCTACAAGGAACTGGCAACTACTGCCGCTCTCGAGTCCAAGCACCTCTACCTGCCTAACGCGGGTCTCACGGGTTGGGTTGTCACTGCTTTAGGTGCCAACGGCTTCTCTACAGGCACCTCATGGGGTGAACAGGCCTTCGCTCGACAAGCTAGGGCTGGCGGTAGACCAGGCCAGGCGCCACCCCCGCGGATCAAGCGTGTTTTCGACTCGAAGTTACTTCACACGATCGAGCAGACAGAGTTCGACAGGCTCGTCGCGTTGCGAGGTCACAAGAAGTACAACAGCTCGTTTTCTCTTGAGATGGAAACCGATGGTCATGACCACGCTCTGGCTGGACTTCACTACCTGATGGCAGTAGCCGACTTGCAGGCCCAACTTTCAACTCAGCGCCCGAACCTTGCTGCGCTGCGTCGAGTGCGTAAAGGGTTGAAGTTCATCGACGGTCTCGATCGTGTTGACAAACCCACGGGCGCCAACAGGCCAACGCACCTTGACGTTTGGGAATCAGTCCTGAGTTAGCTCAGGCACCGTCCAGCCGAATACTGGATAGATCTGTCCATTCATCTGGCCTCGACCCCACATTTCAAGGCACCGTTCTGCGATCAGCATTCTTCCGACGAGCGTGCGCTCTGGCTGAATGCGGCGAGGTCGGACAAGAACCCGCGAGCGTTGCGACTGCGAGTCGACGGCAATCACGCCAACCCCGCCTTCGGCGACGCGATCGAGATGAGGCGTGATCGATCTCATACCAGAAGCGTCCAGCGCAATATAGGCGGCGTCTGCCGACATTTGTTGTCGACGCGCTTGTCCGATCGCCTTTGTCCAGTCACGCAGCTTTGCTTCGACTGTCACAACGCGTTGTGCAATCCACCGAGCTTCGCCGCGTCGACGAACTAGACCATCCACTTCGGTTACCCAGCCTTGTTGAATCAACAGCGGTACAACCGCGCGCCGAACGTAGTCCGGAGACCTTCGGATGCGACGCGCAAGTTCCCCGATCTGCAGCGGCCCAGACGTAATCGCAAGGACTGCTTTGACTTCGGCCTCTGTTGCAAGCGGACGAACCTCGCCCTCGCGCCGGGCCTGGATCGCACGTGCGTCGAAGCGTACTCCTGCCAAGTCCGGCACCCCAGCGACGGAGGGCACTTCGGCGAATACCTTAACGTCTATTCCCACGCGGTGCCCGAATGCCATCCTCGGCAAATCGCGTCGCAGGGATGGGATCATATCGGCCTCGTACCTGAACGGCGTTGCACAGGCAGGCGTTGCTGTTATCGCGTTTGACAACGTTGAACTCCTGGTTGGTCAGTTGCGAAGGTCCAATGACTCCATCTTAAGCCCTCAATTTATGCAGGCTAGGAGTCGATGACGATTGATTTAGGGTGTGCGAGATGAGTGGTTGGATCCCGAGGTGCTCACCGCGAGTCCCCGGTCTAAGGGGTGGCGCGTGCCCGATGTCGACTTCGTGGTTGGCAGCGCATCATTCGCAGCCGAGGCTCGCTAGCGCCAGCGCACTACCGCGACGCCCCAGGCCGAGAGGCCGACGACGAGGCGTTGCCGTGCGACGATGGCTCGGCCATCCGTGAGCTCCTCGATCTCGGCGACCTCGCCGAGGTTGGGGACGTCGACGAAGTGCTCGCTGTACGGGGCGCCGATGAGGAAGAGCACCGACCAGTCGTCGCTCGTTCCGCGGCGCCACTGCACGGTCGCACCGTCGGTGCCGCGCACGCGCGCCGAGATCGTGACTCCTGCGCGGCTCACCAGATGGCTGGAGAAATCGGGCACGTCCGACGAGGGCGTGAGGCTGTGCGCGAGGCCGGGGAAACTGCCGATCGAGATCACCGACCCGGCACCGAGAGCGCGCTCCACGGCGATCGGGTGGCCGTCGTCGGTGCCGAGCACCCGCGCATCCGCCGGGTCGTAGTGCTCGAGCCAGCTCGCGGCGGGGAGCTGGAACTTCGCGCCGTCGAGCTCCAGCGAGAGGGTTCCGGATGCGGGCAGCTCGCGCCGACCGAGCGAGCGCAGGCCGAGGGTGCTCGCGCCGCGCGACCCGGGTGGGTGGTAGAAGGCCTCCTCGTCGAACGCCGCTAGGTCGGCCTCGGTCAGGAGCAGGCCGCCGCGCTCCACCCAGGCGGCGACGGCCGACAGCGCAGCCGGGGGAACGCTCAGCGGCCAGGGGAGCACGAGGAGCTTGAGGTCCGAAAGGCGCGAGAGGTGATCGGGGTCGAGCACCTCATAGGGCAGCTGCAGCTCCTCGAACACCCGCATCCAGCCGAGCATGCTCTCGCGCGTCTGCAGCCCGAAGGTGCCGTCCTGCGCCCACTCGAGATAGTAGGTGTCAGGGAGGAACAGCACGCCCACCTGGGCGGGCTCCGGGCGGTAGGCGTCGAGGAAGTCGCCGTGCTCGGCGAGGATGCCGGCCGTGCGCGCCATCGCCTCAGCCCGCGCAGAAGCGTGGCCGTCGTCGCCGGCGAAACCGAAACCGCCCGACTCGCGGCCGAGCACCTCGTCGCGCCACTGCCAGACGATCGTGCCCTTCGCGCCGCGGCCCATCCCGTTCCACAGCCAGCGCTGCTGCTCGTCGGCCCGCACGGCGGGCAGCACGTGATGGCCGAGCCGGCCACCGCCGCCCTGCAGCTCGGCCAGCCAGAACGGACGATCGCCGGCGGCACTGCGGGTGGCCTCGATGCGCAGACCGAGGTCGAGCATCGACATGCCCTGCAGGTGCGGAAAGCTCGAGCATCCGTAACCGTCGAGCTCGGCGGCGAGCGCGAAGTCGTTGCCCCGCGACAGCGGCTGCTCGAACAGGCTGCCGGCCGAGTTCACCGAGGGTTCGCCGCAGTGGGCCGAGATCGGATGCGACGGGTCGGCGGCGCGAATCGTGTCGCGCCGGAAGCGCAGATGCTCGGCGGCGCGCTCCGTGAGGAAGCGCTGGAACGCCACGAGGTCGGTGTAGGGCAGCCCCGGCTTCCGGCCGGGCTGCACGTCGTCCCATGTCGCGAACCGCCGCCGCCAGGCCCGCGCCACCCCGTCGAGGTCGCCGTACCGCGACACAAGCCACGAGTGGAACGCCCGGATGCTCGCGGGGCTGTAGTCCAGGTATCCGTCGCCCTCCATCGCCCAGCGGTTCTCGTTCCAGCAGTCCCACGCCACGAGCGCGGGATGCGAGGCGAAGTGCCGCGCAGCCGCGTCGAGGAAGTCGCGCATGTGCCCCAGCACCCGCGGGTCGTCGATCGAGCCGCCGGGCGTGACCCCGGCCTGCGCCTCGACCCGGGTGGTCGACGGCGTGACCCGGCCCAGATGGTCGACCATCGCGGCATCCGGATACCGGCGCAGCAGCCACGCCGGCTGCATCTCGGCGATCGTGCTGATCACCACACGCAGACCACGAGCGTGCGCGAGATCCAGGATGCGGTCGTAGTCACCCCACTCGAACTCACCCGGCGTCGCCTCCACCCAGCCCCAGATCAGCCAGAGCTGCACGGTGCCGAACCCGGCCTGCGCGATGTCGGCGATGTCCTGCTCCCACAGCGCGGGGTCGGGCGACGGCGGGCGGTAGTACTGAACCCCGAGCAGCATGTCAGACGAACTCCTGCCGGATCGAGCCGAGCCCGTCGATCTCGGTGACGAGGATGTTCCCGGGCCTGAGGAACTCCTCGGGGGTGCGGCCCTGGCCTACACCGGCGGGCGTTCCGGTGAAGACGAGATCGCCCGGCTGCAGCTCGACGATGGCCGAGAGCTGCTCGATGATCGCCGGGATCGTGAAGATCATGTCCCGGGTGCGGCCGTCCTGCAGCACGCGCTCCCGTCCGGACGCGTCGATGCTGCGGCAGCTCACCCGCAGGTCGTCACGGTCCCGACCGGCCGAGATCTCGGCCACACTCACCACCGCGGGTCCCGTCGGCGCATAACCCTGGAACGACTTGCCGAGGCTGAACTGCGCCGACGCACCCCACCACTGCACGTCGCGGTCGCTGATGTCCTGCCCGATCGTGAGACCGGCGATGCGGTCCCACGCCTCCGCGGCCGGGATGTCGCGCCCGCCCGTGCCGATCACGACCACGAGCTCCGCCTCCCAGTCGACCCGCTCGCCCGACAACCGCACCACGGCGTCGGGGCCGGTGAGACTGGAGGCGAACTTCGTGAAGACGAGCGGATGCTCCGGCAGCTCGAGCCCGGATTCCGCGGCGTGGTCGGCGTAGTTGAGCCCGACGGCGAGGATCTGACCGGGCCGGGGCACCGGCGGCCCGAGCGTGGTGAGGTCGACGTCGACCGCACGCGGGTGCCGGTCGACGTCGATCCCCTCGCCCCACTGGCACAGTTCGCGCCACGAGGTGTAGACCCGCTGCGGGTCGGCCGGGAAGCGGCCGGCGCCGGCAGTGGCGATGTCGAGCGCGCGGATGTCGCCGAGCAGCACCGCGCGGCCGTTCAGGTTCGCGACCCGCATCAGATCGTCACCGACTCGAACCAGGTACGCGCGAGCAGCTCGCGACCGGCGTCGGTCGGATGCACGCCGTCCCAGAGGAGCCCGGCCCGATCGCGCTCGTAGCCCGCCCGGGTGAATGCCACGTCGGCCTCCACGAGCTGGGCGTCGAACTCGCGCGCGAGCCCGCGGACGACCTCGATCTTGGGGTCGAGGTCTTCGCGCCAGCCCGCCTGCTCGGGTGTGAGGGCGAGCAGGAACGGCTCGATCAGAACCAGGCGCGCCCCGGCATCCGTCGCCCGCGTCACCAGGTCGCGGTACGAAGCCTCGAACGCCTCGGTGGAGGTGGCCTCGCCGCCGTCGTAGCGGCGCCAGGTGTCGTTGATGCCCACGTGGATCGACACCACGTCGGGGTCGTGCCCGAGGCAGTCGCGGTCGAAACGGGCCGCGAGGTCGACCGCCCGGTTGCCGCCGATGCCGGTGTTGACCACGCGGCCGTCGAAGCCGGCCTCGGCACGACGACGGGCCACGCGCGCCACGTAGCCGGTTCCGAGGTCGTGCGGATCGTCGATCCGTCGTCCGTCTTCGGTGATGCTGTCTCCGATGAAGACCAGATTCTGTGCCACTCGTGTGCTCACTTCGCGTAGTCGGCCGACTGGGCGAAGGCCACGAGCACTTTGCCCGGGATCTCGTCGCCGTTGGCCAGGTTCATGAACGCCTCGTCGGCGCTCTCGGGTCCGATCACTCGGCTGATGAGGGCCCCGGCGGTCAGGGGGTTGTCGGCGACCAGCTCGGCGGCATCGGCGAAATCGCGAGCCGAGTACGTGAAGCTGCCGACCAGGGTGCGCTCGGCGGTGCTGATCTGGAAGGCGTCGAGGCGCACCTGCGGCTCACCCATGCCGACGAGGCAGACCGTGCCGCCGAGCATCGTGCAGGCGAGGGCGTCGGCGATCGAGTGCGTGCTGCCCACGGCGTCGATGGCGACGTCGACGGGGCCGCCGAGCCGGCCGAGAGCGCCGGCGAGATCGCCCGCCGACGGATCGATCACCGGAACGCCCATCCCTTCGAGCAGTCTCCGGCGGGCCGGGCTGATCTCGCTGACGGAGATCTCCGCAACACCGAGTGCCTGCAGAACCAGCACCACCGACTGCCCGATCGGCCCTCCGCCGACGACCAGCACGCGCTGCTGCCCGGTCACCCCGGCGCGGCGGATGGCGTGCAGGGCGACGGCGGTCGGCTCCACCAGGGCGCCGTGCGCGACGGGCATGCCGTCGGCGAGCCGCAGCACGTTGGCCGCGGGCACCACCACGTAGTCGGCGAAGGAGGCGTACCGGGCCGGATCGACGCCGATCACCGACTTGCGGGGCGAGTGCTGCTCGCGGTCGACGAACTCCACCCGGTCTTCGAGAGGGAGCACGACGGGGTTGAAGGTCACCGCGTCTCCGACGGCCAAGCCGAGCGGCTGATCCCCGGGCCCGAATCCCTCGATCGTTCCCGAGCTCTCGTGACCCATCACCTGGCCGAGCGCCCGGCGCCCGTTGTGACCGGTGTATCCGTGGATGTCCGAGCCGCAGATGCCCGTGAACGCCACCCGGATCAGCACCTCGCCGATCGGCACCTCCGGTATGGGGCGATCGGCCAGGGCCATGCGCCCGAATTCCTCCAGGACCAGTGTTCGCACGGTCGATTTCCTCTCGTCTCGCATCGTCGCATCGGAGTCGCCCGACGTCCGTCGAAGCGGTCCCACCCTATCAAAAAGTTCACCCGAATGATAACAAGTTCGAAATACAGAACTTTTCCCTGGCTTCTTCGTCGATTTCCCGGCTATAGTTCGAAATCATGATTGACGGCTCACAGTCGAGAACCGCAGGCGTGACGATCGCCCGCACCGAGATCTTTCCCATCAACCTGCCCGCCACGCCGGACCAGGTTGCGGCCGGGTACTACCACCGCTACTGCGTGGTGCGCCTGACCACGACCGAGGGCGTGCGCGGCCACAGCTTCGCGGGGCCCATCGACCGCGCGGTCTGGCCGGCGGTCGTCGCCGCCACCGAAGGGTCGTCGATCACCGACATCGACGGGATGCTGCGCCGCGGCCTCAATCGCGGCGCCGGCGCCGAGCACGCGGCCTGGGACGCCCTGGGCAAGACGCTCGGCGAACCCGTGCACGCTCTGCTGGGCGGCGCGCGGATGCAGCAACTCAAGGCCTACGTCACGCTCGTCTGGCCGGGCGACCCCTCGCAGTCGCACGTCAGTCACGCCCAGACCGTCGACGCCGTGCTGGCCTACCAGGCGGCGGGGTTCGAGGGCGTGAAGATCCGCTGCTGGCGGGAGCCCGGCGAGAACGCGCGAGTGTGCGAAGCGATCCTGGCCGCGACCGGCCCGGACTTCACCCTGATGGTCGATCGCACCGCCCACGTCTCCGGCGCCACCTGGAGCTACGAGCAGGCGCTCGCCGAGGCGCGCGAACTGCAGGACGTCGGGGTGCGCTGGCTCGAGGAACCGCTCGACCGTTACGACCTGAGCGGCCAGGCCCGGCTCGCCGACGAGATCGACATGCAGATCGTGGGCGGAGAGGGCTACACGACGCCGGAGGAGTTCGCCGCGGCGCTCGTGGCGCGCAGTTTCGACGTGATCCAGCCGGATGCGTCGATCGCCAACGGCATCCTGCCCACCGTTCGCGTAGCAGCGACGGCCGAGGCGCTGGGCGTGCCGGTGTGCCTGCACGGCACGGGCGGACTGCGGCTGCCGGGGTGGCTCCAGGCTGCCGCGCTCATCGGGCCGGAATGGCAGGAGCTCGCGATCATCCCGCCGACGCTGCATCCGGATGAGGCGTGGAGCCTGAACGAGAGCGTGATCCGCAGTGCGCCGTGGAGCGTCGACCGCGGGCGGATCAGCGTGCCGACGGCGCCCGGGCTCGGCATCGACGTCGACGACGACGCGCTCGACCGCTACCGGATCGGCTAGCCGCCGATGGCCGTGCGCCTCACGCGCCTCACCGTCGAGCACGCCGAGGAGCCGCTCGGCGTCGACGTGCGGCCCCGCTTCGGCTGGGTGGTCGACGGCGGGGGAGCCGGCACCCGGGTACGCAGCTGGCGGCTCGAGCTGTTCGCGCCGAACGGGGAGCGCCTCTGGACTCGCGACGACCCGAGCGGTGGCCCGGGCGTCGACGTCGAGTACGACGGACCCGCACTCCGCTCCCTGACCCGGTACCGCTGGCAGGTCACCGTGACGGCCGATGAGGGCACGACGCGAGCATCCTCGGCGTTCGTCACGGGCATCCTCGACGACGACTGGCGTGGAGCGAAGTGGATCTCCCACCCCACCCCGGGCGGCGCCGCACCGCTGTTGCGCCAGGAGTTCACGGTGCCGCAGATCGCCGAGCCCCGGCCGGCCGCACCGAGCTACCTCGTGGTCGGCGCCGGCGGCTATGCGCGCCCCGAGATCAACGGCATGCTCGTGCCCGGCTTCGACCTCGCCCCCGGGTTCACCGACTACGACGTCACCGCCCAGTACGTCATGGTGGAGATCACCGAGTTCCTGGTGCCCGGCCGCAACGCCATCGGCGTCGAGCTCGGCCGCGGCTTCTACGGCATGGCCGCGCCCTCCACCTGGAACTGGGAGACCGCGCCGTGGCACGACGAGCCCTGTGTGCGCCTCCTGATCGTGACGGGCGACGAGGTGCTCGCGCTCTCCGACGAGAGCTGGCGGGCCGTCGACGGCCCCACCCGCTACGACGATCTCTACGGCGGCGAGGACTTCGACGCGCGGTGCGACCGCCCGGGCTTCTCCCTGGGCGGCTACGACGACGAGGGCTGGGCGCCGGTCACGCGCGCGAAAGGCCCCCGCGGCCGGAGCGTCGACCAGCGCCAGCAACCGATCGCGGTCATGCAGACCTTCGCTCCCGATCGGGTGGAGCAGAGAGCGCCGGGCCGGTGGCTCTTCACCTTTCCCCGGGTGATCGCGGGACGCATCCGTCTCCAGCTCGACGGCGCAGCGGGGCAGGTGGTGACCGTCCGCACGGCCGAGCGGCTCCGGGCGGACGGCCGGCCCGACAACGACGATCCGCTCGGCTACTACGCGGGGCGGTTCCAGGAGAGCCGGATCACTCTCGCCGGAGAGCCGCTCGGCTGGACGCAGCGGTTCGGCTACCAGGGCTTCCGGTACGTGGAGGTCGAGGCGGCGCGCGAACCCGTGGTCGAGGCCGAGCTGCTGCACAGCGCGGTCGCCCGCACCGGCCGCTTCCACTGCTCGAACGCCTTGCTGAACCGCCTGCACGACCTGACCGTCGGCACCGTGCTCAACAATCTGCACGGGCTGCCGACCGACACCCCGAAGTTCGAGAAGAACGGCTGGACGGGCGACGGGATGCTGGGCGCCGAGCTCATGCTGCTGAATCTCGACAGCCACGAGCTCCTCGCGAAGTGGGCGGACGACATCGCGGCCTCGCGCCACGGCGAGGGGGCGCCCGAGGTGATCGCACCGCACGGCGGCTGGTCGATGGACTGGACGCCGGCGCCGCCCTGGCATGCGTCGCTGCTGTTCGTGCCGTGGGAGATCTACTGGCAGCGCGGCGACGTGCGCGTGCTCGCCGACACCTGGCCCGACGCGAGCGCCTACCTCGAGTTCGAGCTGTCGCGCTGGCCGGACGGGATCGCCGACTCGACCCTGGGCGACTGGGTGAGTCCGGATGCCGACCCCGGCGGCGGCAACGCGCCCGAAGACACCCGCGTGGCGGCCACCGCACTCCTCATCGCGGCTCTCGACATCGCCGCCCGCACGGCCGCCGTGCTCGGTCACGACTCGCACCGCTGGAGCGCCCACGCCGGCCGCCTGCGCCGGCGCTTCGTCGAGGAGTTCTTCGCCGCCGATCGCGAACAGGTCGTGGGCGCGGGGGACCGGGGAGACCGCCAGACCCACCAGGTGCTCGCGCTCGCCTTCGACCTGCTGCCGGAGCGGCACCGCCGGCCGGTGGCCGACACCCTGGCCCGGCTGATCCGGGAGAACGGCGACCACCTGAACACCGGCGCCCTCGGCACCAAGTACCTGCTGCCGCAGCTCACCCGCTACGGTCACGCCGATACGGCGCTCGCCGTGGCGCTGCAGACCGACTATCCGAGCTGGGGCCTCTGGGTCGAGGCGGGTGCGACCTCGCTCTGGGAGCACTGGAGCCCGGCCGCCCGGTCGCACGGTCACTACTTCCTCGGCACCATCGACGATTGGCTGTTCCGCTCCGTCGCCGGCATCTCCCCGGCGGCGGCCGGCTGGCGCGAGATCCGGATCGAACCCGCCGTGCTCGGCCTGGCCTCCGCCGAGGCCGAGGTGCTCACCCCGCTCGGGCGGGCCGGAGTCAGCTGGCGCACCGAGGGGCCCGGCGTCGTCATCGACGTCGAGATCCCGGTGGGAGCCGTGGCGACCGTGCGGCTCGGAGAGAGCGAATGGGCGGTCGCCGCCGGCCGGCACCGTCTGAATGGCCAGGTGCCGGCCGATCAGCCGCGCCTCGCGTCGTCGTCGTAGAGGCTCTCGATCACCTCGACCGCGCGGGCAGCGCGCTCCGCACCGGCCGTGAGGGTCATCAGAGGCTCATCGGAGTGGCCGGCGCGCACCTGGGCCACCGCGTCGATCAGGGTGCTGACCGGGGCGCCGTTCGGATAGGCCGACTCGCCCTCGCCCGGTTCGACGTGGCCGCTCGCGCCATCCGCCGTCGCCCAGTCGAGCGTCGCCCGGGCGAGGTCGTGCCGCGCCGATCCGGCGGTGCCGAGATAGCTGACGGACTGCTGCGCGGCCAGGCCGGGCAGGGCGCCTCCCGAGGAGAAGACGGTCGCGACCGCCGTGCCGGAGAGCTGCAGTGAGATCGCGTTGGCCGTGTCCATGCCGGGGGAGACGAACACGCTCTCGCCGGTGATCCGCTCCGGCCGTGCCCCCGTGGCATCCATGATCGCCGAGACCACGTGGGAGGTTTGGGACTGGCCGTGACCGCCGCCGGAGACCGCAACATCCGCGTAGGTTTCGGGCAGCGGAGCGACGGTGTGCGGACGATTCACGCGCCGGAGGTATTCGTCGACGTCGCCGGTATAGAGGGGAGCCGTGTACGACTCGAACACGGCGTGCACGCCGACGAGGTCACCCAGCCTGCCCTCCGTCAGCAGCGCGCGAATCGCTCGTGCCGCCGCGGTGTACTGGTAGGGCAGGCTCACCGAGAGGCCGACGCGCCGCGAGGCGGCGAGGCGCACGAGTTCGTGGGCCTCGGCGGCCTGCAGGGTGAAGGGCTTCTCCACGAGCACGCTGACCTCGCTCAGGATGCCGGCCCGTGCGGCTCCGGCGTGGAACGCGGCGGGGGAGGCGACCACCAGCACGTCGAGGTCGCACACCGCCAGCATCTCCTCGACCGTCGAGAATCCCCGCGTATCCGGAGCCCCCGCCGTCACGGAGGCGAGGCGCGCCGGGTCGGGGTCGCTCGCCGCGACCAGCGCCGCATCCGGATGCGCCTCGATGGCCGGCACGTGCGCGTGCGCGGCCCACCAGCCGCAGCCGGTCAGACCTACTCGAATCATCATGCCTCCTCATGCGGAACTGGCCCGCGATGCGCGATCGCGGGCCAGATCCTGTGGGTTCGGTGCTACTGCTGCGCCCAGTCGTCGGTCCACTTGCCGTCGGAGGCGACCTCTTTCGCGCTGGTCGTCCACTGGTCCAGCGTCTCGGTGAGCTGGTCGTCGAGCGACTTGTTGCCCGTCAGGTAACCCGTGTAGATCGCCTGCCCGAGAAGCGCCTTGGGCAGCAGTGCCGGCTGCGGAACGGTGGGGCTGAGGGCCCAGTCGCCCGTGGTGAGCCCCTCGAGTCCCGGTGCGGGCTTCGCGTCGGCGAGGGCGGGGATGCCGCCGGTCTTGTCGAGCCAGGGCTGGATGCCCACGGGGCTGGAGGCGAATTGCAGGAACTTCACGGCCGCGTCGAGCTTGTCGCCCTCGGTGGTGGCCGGGATCATGTAGCTCGTTCCGCCCGTGTTCGCACCGGAGCGGGCGCCCTCACCGGTGGAGAGCGGGCTGTCCTGCTTCGTGATCGTCGGGAACGGGAGGGTTCCGTAGTCCCAGCCGACGTCGTCGAGGCTGGTCGCCGAGAAGTTGGCGCCGAACGACATCGCGGCCTTTCCGGCCAGGAATTCCTGGGCGCCGGTGAAGGCGGCCCCCGTGCTGGCCACACCAGACCAGTTCGGGGTGGCGCACGCGTCGACGACCTCCTTGGCGAGGGTGAACGCCTCACCGATCTCGGGGGTGTTCTGCGGGGTGAACTCCCCGGTGAGAACGCCCTTCGAATAGTCCTTCACCGAGATCTGCTTCGAGGTGCCGGGCTTGCCGTCGGGCCCGTAGTAGTTCAGTTCGTCGAAGTACTTGGTGAGCAGCATCGAGGTGATCGGCTTCACCACGTTCGCCTGGGCGAGGTAGCTGTTGTCGAAGGCCAGGGGCGTGAAGCCCGCCGCGCTGATCGCCTTGCAGTCCGTGATGAGGTCGCCGTAAGTCGCGGGCGGCTCGTCGATGCCGGCGGCCGCGAACACGTCCTTGTTGTAGTAGATGCCGCTGAGATAGAGATTGAACGGCACGAACTCGTAGTGCTGCGCCGCATTGCGGCCCACGTTCGCCTCGCCGCCGATGTAGTCGGGGTTGAAGGCCGTGATCCACTTCTCGTTGCCCTCGATGTACGGATTCGGCTGCTCGAAGTAGTCGTCGAGAGCGACGACCTGATCGGGCTTGTGCGAGACCTGGTTGAAGATCAGCTCCGGGGCCGTTCCGGCGGCGAGCTGCGTCGAGAGCGTCTGGTAGAACTCGGTGAGCGGCAGCACCACCGTCTTCACCTCGATGTTCGGCTCGGCGGCCTCGAAGCGGTCGACGAGGTCCTCCCAGGCCGGTCCGAAGCTCTGCGGGTCGGTGTTCCACTGGTTCGGCCCGGCGATCGTGATGGTGGTCTTGTCCGAACTGGCGCCGGGAGCGCATCCGGCGAGTGCGAGGGCGGTGGCGGCGACCACCCCGAGCGCGATGATCGGTTTGAGCTTGCTATACATCCTTGTATTGCCCTTCTGTGTGAGTAATGACGATGTGTGATCGGTGACGAAGACGCCGGAGGTGCGGTCAGTGCGAGCCCGGGAGCCCACCCTGGATTCCGGCCAGGAAGTACTTGGAGAGAAAGAGGAACAGCAGCAGCAGCGGAAGGCTCGCGATCATGTAGCCCGCGAACATCGCGCCGTAGTCGGTGCCCGCCTGCCCACGGAAGAACAGCAGCCCGACGCTCACCGGCTTCAGGGCGTTGTCGGTCACCGTGAGCAGCGGCCAGAAGAAGTCGTTCCACACGCCGATCACGGTGAGCAGCGAGACGGTGCCGACGACCGGCAGCGACAGCGGAAGCATGATCGAGCGGAACAGGCGGCCCGCGCCGGCGCCGTCGACCCGTGCGGCGTCGAACAGCTCCTGCGGGATGCCCTCGATGAAGGTCTTCATCAGGATGGTGCCGAGCACCGCTCCCCCCGCGATCCTCGGGATGATCAGCACCCAGAGCGTGTTCAGCAGGTCGAGGTCGCGCATCATCACGAACAGCGGGATGAGGCTCGCGATGCTCGGCACCATGAGCAGGGCGATCACCATCGTGAAGAAGAACCGGCGGCCGGGGAACTGGAAGCGGGCGAAGACGTATCCCGAGAGCAGGCTCAGGGCGACGATCCCGACGATCGAGACCGCGGCGACCACGACGGAGACCAGCATGAACGGAGCGATCTGGTTCCAGGCCGTTCCGTAGTTCTCGAAGTGCAGGGGGAACGACGGTGCCCAGTAGCTCGTGGCGAACTGCTCGTTGGTCTTCACCGACGTGGTGAGCACGAAGAGGTAGGGCAGCAGCCCCACGGCCACGATCGTGATCAGGGCGATGTGGATGCCGGCGCCGCTGCGGCGGCGTCTCACCTTCGTGCGGGGAGGCCGGCTCGGGGCCTGGATGGTCGCTGCAGACATGACGGTCACATCCCTTTCACATTGGTCGTGGAATCGCGGCGCTTGGCGAGGGCCACGATCGTGCTGAAGACGATGGTGAGCACGAAGAGCGTGGTCGACAGCGCCGCCGCATAGCCCCAGTTGCCTCCGTTGAAGGCCTCGCTCAGCATGTGCAGCACGGGCACCGTCGTCGCGTTGTCGGGCCCTCCGCTGGTGAGGATGTAGGCGACGAACCCGTACTGCAGGGTCTCGATGACCACCAGCACGAGCAGCAGCTGCAGCTGCCGGCCCATCAGCGGCAGGTCGATCAGGAAGAGCCGCTGCATCCGGTTCACGCCGTCGAGCGAGCAGGCCTCGAAGATCTCCTTCGGGATGTTCTGCAGCGTCGAGTAGAACATCAGGAACGGCAGGCCCGCGATGAAAGGGAAGCCGATGAACAGCAGCGAGAGCAGGGCGAGGTGGGGGTCGCCCAGCCAGTTCTGGGCGAGCGACTCGAGGCCGATCGACGTGAGGAAGGTGTTGATGACTCCGTCGTTGGGCTGGTAGAGGAACGACCAGATCAGCGCGGTGACGACGCCCGGGAACGCCATGGGCACGATCAGGAGCGTGCGGTACACGAACTGCGCGCGCTCGCTGCGCAGGGAGATGAGCAGCTCTGCGGCCGCCAGCGGGATCACCCAGGAGACGACGCCGAAGACGAAGATGATGCCGAGGTTCTTGAACGACTCCCACCAGAGCTGATCGCCCATCATGGCGGAGTAATTGTCGAAGCCGATGAAGGTCGACTCCCCGCCCGGGTTCCAGTTCCAGAACGAGTGGAAGATGCCGCTCGCGGCGGGGTAGTAGCAGAACACCCCCAGCATGACGGCCAGCGGGACGAGCCCGAGATACGCTCCCCAGCTGATCGATCGCCGGCGCGGACGGCGCTTCGGCGGACGGGTGTCTGCGGTGATCACCATCGCATCCGGCACCACCCGGTCAGGTGTCTGTATGGCCATGTGCCCTCCACGTTGAGTAGGCGCCGGCTGCCGCGATCGAGGTGGAGATCGTCGGCGTCAGCGCGTGACCGAAAGCGCGCCTTCAAGGGCGCAATCGGCCGAACGCACGAAAGTCTCGCAGACCAAAAGGTTCATGTCAAGGAATCGGCGTTCACGTGGGTGAACTATGGGCTGAATCCGGCCCCATAAGTTCATCGAGCTGTATCCTGATCCTATAGACGGGACGCTGTTCCGGTCTCAATGCGCCGGCTCGGATGCGGCGTGAGGGAAGGAAGTCATGGCGACGGACGACAAGGGCACCAGCGTCAAGTCCGCCGAACGGGCGCTCGGACTGATCGAGTTCGTGAGCGAGCACGAGAGTGTGAGCTTCGGGGAGATCCTGACCGAGCTCTCCATCCCGCGATCCAGTGCGCACGGACTCCTCCAGACGCTCACGGCCACGGGCTGGGTCGCGCACGACCCGCGCACCCGCCAGTACTCGCTCGGGCTCCGTGCCTGGCAGGTCGGGCAGAACTTCCGGGGCCACACCGACCTGCTTGGCATCGTGCGCCCCTTCATGGACAAGCTCGCCGGCGCTGTGGGGGAGACGGTTCAGCTCGCGCAGCTCGACGGCGTGAACAACGTCTACATCGCCATCAGCCAGGCCGCTCGCACGATGCGGCTCGCGTCGTCGGTGGGCACGCAGCTGCCGGCTCATGCGACGGGCATCGGCAAGACGCTCCTCGGTCTGCTGCCGCCCGCGGAGGCGGAACGGCGCCTGCGCGCGGCCGCACCGCTCGAGCACCTCACCGAGCGCACGGTCTCCGATGTCGACGAGCTGCTCGTCGTGCTCGACCGTGTGCGCGAGGAGGGCTTCGCCCTCGACGACGAGGAGTACATGAGCGGATGCCGCTGTGTCGCGGTGCCGTTGCCGTTCCTGTCCGACGCGCACCGCCAGATGGCGATCTCGCTCACCATGCCCACCTCGCGCACCGGTGAGCAGTGGCCGGGTGACATCCTGGGCCAGCTGCGCGCGACGGTGACCGAGCTCGAAGCGACCATCCGCCCCTAGAGGCGATCTGGCGACTTCCTTTCCCGGGCGGTGTTCCACTGCCCTGCCTTTCCTGCTGCCGGCGGGGCGATTTGGCGATCGCGTCTTGCCTTCGACGGCGGCGCTCCAGTAGCGTCGTGTCGAAAAGTTCATTCTGACGTATTTAAGTTCAGAATAGTGAACTCTAGGATAAGGGAGTCCTCGTGCACGATGCAGTCGATCCAGACGCCGTTCCGTCGGCCCAGAGCGAGTGGCTGATGGAACCGGTCCCCGGCCGGGGGATCAGCCGTCGCTCTTTTCTCTCCATCGCCGCTGCCGCGTCGGCCGTCAGTGGCCTGCTGCTCATGGACAAGCCGGGGCAGGCGTCGGCACATCCGCTCCCCGCCGCCTTCGTCAGAGACACGTCGGGCTCCGCCGGCACGGCCCGGTACCTGGTGGAAGAGGACTTCCACATGCCGAACGCCGTCACCGACCCGATTCTGATCGTGCCGTCGGGGTGGGACGTCCGTCAGGCCGGCGGCAGCTTCACGTTCGCGTACGGACGCTGGGCGAAGGTGACCGACAGCGGAGGCCTGCCCGTCGTGATGCAGCGGCGGTTCACGGCGCACGAGGCCGGCGTGCTCACCGTCGACTTCCGGTTCGAACCCCTCACCGCGCTCAACGGCGTGACCTGGACGGTCGGAACCACCGGGGCGAACGCGGTCGTGCTCACCGCCGACGCGGGCCAGCTGAGCGTGCAGACGCCGACGGGAGCCCAGGCCCTGGCGAGCCTCACCGTCGGAACGCCGGTGGGCGTGCGCGTGATCCTCGACCTCGACGCGGGGCAGTTCACCGTCTCCGTCAACGGGGCCACGGCGACTGCCGCGATCCCCTTCGCCCAGGCCGCGACCGTGCTCGACCTCTTCACCATCCAGACGAGCGAGGCCTTCGTCGGCAACTTCTACATCGACACCGTGCGCATCCACCGCGGCTTCGTGGTGAACGAGTCGTTCGTGACCGTGCCGAGCGGCCTTCCCGCCGACTGGGCCGCGGCGGGTGCGGGTGCGGTCTTCTCGATCGCCGAGCTGCACGGATCGAGCTACGCAGATCGCTACAGCCTGCTGGTGAACACGCTCGCAGCCACCGCGCCCGCGACGTTCCAGCGCACCTTCACGGCGCTCACCGACGACCTGACCTTCGAGTTCCGCTTCCTCGCCCCATCCGGCGCACAGAACGTCTCGGCGGTGCTCTCGGAGGGCACGCAGCCCGGGCTCCAGATCGGGGCCTCCGCCGGCAGCATCACCTACGCGGATGCGAGCGGAGCACCGGTGGTCTGCTACGACTGCAAGCCCAACCTCTGGTACCACGTGCGCGTGACGACCGACGCGGCGAACAATCAGGCCACCATCGTCGTGAACGGCAAGACCGCCGCATCCGGAGTCGCGATCCCGGCCGTCACCGCGGTCGACACCCTGACGTTCGGAGTCGGAGCGGGGCCGTCGGGCAAGGTCTACCTCGACGACATCCGGCTCTCGGTCACGCCCCCGGATCCCACCGACTACGTGCCCACCCCCGTGCCGCTGGACACCGGCGACTACCTCGTCGGCGTGCAGACCTTCGCCGGCTGGCGCGAGGGTCATCACCAGGGCTGGGATGCTCTGAGCCCCTATCCGAGCCGCAAGCCGCTGCTCGGCTGGTACGACGAAGGCGACCCGGAGGTCACCGACTGGGGCATCAAGTGGATGGTGGAGAACGGCATCTCGTTCGAGCTGGCGTGCTGGTTCCGCCCGCTGGACGGGGTGGGGCAGCCGATCAAGGTGCCCGACCTCGGCCACCACCTCCACCAGGGGCTCTTCACCTCGCGCTACAAGTCGCTCGTGAAGTTCGCCATCATGTACGAGAACATCAGCAGTGGCGCCACCAACAGCAGCGACTTCCGCACGGTGATGGTGCCGTACTGGATCGAGTACTACTTCCGCGACCCGAGCTACCTGGTCATCGACAACAAGCCGGTGTTCTCGATCTACTCCATTCCGAAGCTCATCACGACCTTCGGCAGCGCTGCGGCGGCGGCTGCGGAGGTCGCGTATCTCCGCACGGCGGTGCAGGCCGCCGGGTTCGACGACCTCATCATCATCGCCCCGCAGGTCGACGCTAATGCGCCGACCGTCGGCGTCGATGCCCAGTACAAGTACAGCGTCGGCGCCGTCGCCGCGCTCACCGAGGGCTACCGGCAGAACCTGCTCACCTGGCGCGGCAACGCCGTGGTCGACGTGGTGCCGACCATCTCGATGGGGCAGGACCAGCTGCCCTGGAACCTCACGCCAGGAGCGTGGGCGAGCGTGACCGATTTCGAGGCGAATGCGACCTGGGTGCGCGACGACTTCATGCCGGCGCTACCCACGTCGAGTCTCGGCCGGTCGATGGTGCTGGTCGACAACTGGAACGAATTCGGCGAGGGCCACTTCGTGATGCCCAGTGCGCTGGCCGGATTCGGCTACGTGAACGCGGTCGCGAACGTGTTCGGTTCGGCCACGCCCGGCGCGAACGTCACTCCCACCACCGCACAGGCGGAGCGGCTGGGCCTGCTCTACCCGGCCGACCGCACCCAGCCGCTCAAGGAGCTGCCGGCGCCGGCCAAGCCCGACGACTACTGGACGCGATGGACGTTCGACACCGACGGCGACGTCGAGGGCTGGACCAACAGCGAGAACAACCAGGTCACGAACATCCAGGTGCAGGACGGTGTGCTGACGGCCACCTCGATCGGCACCGACCCGGGCCTGGTGTCACCCGACCATCTCGGCATCGACGCCAATCGGGCGCCGTGGGTGCGGATTCGGATGAAGAGCGACACGCCTCCGGAGTACTTCTACTTCATCACCGAGGCCGACTCGACGTGGAGCCAGGACAAAGGCGCGCAGGTGATCGTCGATTCGTACAACGACGAATTCGGCGTGGGGTACATCGCGGCGTGGGGCAACGCCAAATGGGTCGGCACGATCCGGCAGATCCGGATCGACATGATGTCGACGCCCGGCGACTTCACGATCGACGAGATCGGCGTGGTGAAGGTGCCGCTCACCCCTCCGGCGCTGCTCGTCGGCGGCAAGTACTCCCGCACCGCGGTTCCCCTGCTCGCCCCGAACGGCACGCCGATGGTGCCTGCGGCCTATGTGGTGGAGGCGACGGGCGGTCGCCCCGAGTGGCGCCCGGACACCCAGTGGTTCGTCGCCCGGCACACCGGGACGACGCTGATCGCCCAGGTCGCCAGCAGTTCGGCCCACGCCGGGGCGACGGTCATCCACCTGGATGCGCCGTGCCTGTGGGTCGGCGGTCGCTTCTACATCGCCGCGACGTTCTTCCAGCAGGCGCTCGGGTACACCGTCACCTGGGATGCCACGGCCCAACTGCTGACGATCACCCCGTGATGGCACGGCAGACCACCCTGGTCGACTCGCGATCGCACGACGGAAGGGAAAGGGAACGATGACCCGCGTCGCCATCCTCGGCACCGGCATGATCGGAGCGGTGCACCGGCGGGCCGCGCTCCTGGCGGGAGCCGAGATCGTGGGTGTCCTGGCGTCCACGCCCGACCGCAGCGATCGCATCGCGACGGCGTGGGGAACCGCCCCGATCCGGTCCCTCCGCGATCTCGATGCGCTCGAGGCGGATGTCGTGCACGTCTGCTCGCCCAATGCGCTGCACGTCGAGCACACCCGGGCCGCGCTCGACGGCGGAGCGCACGTGATCTGCGAGAAGCCGCTCTCGGTCGCCAGCGACCAGGCGGCCGCCCTCGCAGACCACGCCGCCGCCCTCGCAGACCACGCCGCCGCGCTCGGCCGGGTCGCGACCGTCCCCTTCGTGTACCGCTTCCACCCGCTCGTGCGAGAGATCCGAGCTCGAGCGCTGGCGGGCGGATTTGGCGCCTGGCAACTCCTGCACGGCAGCTACCTGCAGGATTGGCTGCTGCCGTCCGGTGCGACGAACTGGCGCGTCGATGCTGCGCAGGGCGGTCCCTCCCGCACCTTCGCCGACATCGGATCGCACTGGTGCGACCTGATGGAGTTCGTCACCGGCGAACGGATCGAGACCGTCATCTGCGAGATGACCACCACGATCCCCGAACGGCCGGTTCCCTCGGGCGGTGCCCACGCGGGGGAGCGGATGAGGGTGGACACCGAGGATGCGGCCGCCGTGCTCTTCCGCACCCGCTCCGGAGTGCTGGGAAGCGTGACGGTCTCGCAGGTCTCGGCGGGGCGCAAGAACCGGCTCTGGTTCGAGTTCGACGGTGCGGAGAAGTCGGCGGTCTTCGATCAGGAGAATCCGGAGACCGCCTGGCTCGGCTCCGAGGCATCCGATGAGATCATCCGCCGCACGGCCGGCCACGGCGCCCCCGACGCGCGCCGGCTGTCGACGCTTCCCGCGGGGCATCCTCAGGGCTACGCGCAGTGCTTCGAAGCCTTCGTCGACGACACCTACGCCGCCGTCCGCGGTGAGCACCGCGACGGCCTGCCCACGTTCGCCGACGGGGTCCGATCCGCACGCATCGTCGATGCGGTCGTGGAGTCCGCCCGCACCGGAACCCGCGTGGCCGTCGTCGACCATCGGGAGCTGATCCATGCGTGAGAACGGCCGGCCCGTCACGCTGTTCACCGGGCAGTGGGCCGACCTGCCCTTCGAGGAGGTCGCCCGCCTGGCGGCCGGATGGGGATACGACGGCCTGGAGATCGCCGCATCCGGCGACCACCTCGACCTCGAACGAGCCGACCAGGATGACGCCTACCTCCGTTCCCGCACGGAGATCCTCGACCGCCACGGGTTGACGGTGTCCGCGATCTCGAACCACCTCACCGGGCAGGCCGTCTGCGACGACCCGATCGACTTCCGTCACGAGGCGATGCTCCGGCCCTCGACCTGGGGCGACGGCGAGCCCGAAGGCGTGCGGGGTCGTGCCGCCGAGGACATGAAGCGTGCCGCCCGCGTCGCCCGCCGGCTGGGAGCCGATGTGGTCGTCGGATTCACCGGCTCGAAGATCTGGCCCTATGTGGCGCAGTTCCCGCCCGTCCCGGCATCGGTGATCGACGCCGGCTACGAGGATTTCGCGCGCCGGTGGAACCCGATCCTCGACGTCTTCGACTCCGAGGGGGTCGTCTTCGCCCACGAGGTGCATCCCGGTGAGATCGCGTACGACTACTGGACCGGCGTTCGAGCGCTCGAGGCGATCGAGCACCGCGCCGCGTTCGGCTTCAACTGGGATCCGTCGCACATGATGTGGCAGAACATCGACCCCGTCGCGTTCATCGTCGACTTCGCCGACCGCATCTATCACGTCGACTGCAAGGACACGCGGTTGCGCCGACCTGATGGTCGTTCCGGCGTGCTCGGCTCGCACCTCCCCTGGGGGGATCCTCGTCGCGCCTGGGACTTCGTCTCCGCCGGACACGGCGACGTTCCGTGGGAGGACTGCTTCCGCGCTCTGCGGAGCATCGGGTACTCCGGGCCGATCTCGATCGAGTGGGAGGATGCCGGCATGGAGAGGCTGCACGGCGCCCGGGAGGCCGTCACGTTCATCCGCTCGCTGATGTGGCCGGTTCCCGAGGCCTCGTTCGACAGCGCCTTCGGCAACCAGTAGGAGCGCGCGCGCGGGAGGCCGGGCGCGAAAAAAGCCCCCTCCCATGTAGAAGCTAGGGAGAGGGCTTCGTGGCTCCGACGGGCGTCGATCCCGTGACCTCACGATTTTCAGTCGTGCGCTCTACCAACTGAGCTACAGAGCCGAACGGGTGCCGTACTACCAGAATACTGCGCCGCTCTAGCGAAAAGCCCTTCCGGTGTGGAAGGGCTTTCACGCCTTGCGACCCTGACGGGACTTGAACCCGCGACCTCCGCCGTGACAGGGCGGCACGCTAACCAACTGCGCTACAGGGCCTTACTTTATTCGCTTGCTTTTCTATTGTATCTGTTGCCGCGCGGTGCTCGTGACCTGCGGTGTTCGTAGCCCCAACGGGATTCGAACCCGTGCTACCGCCGTGAAAGGGCGGCGTCCTAGGCCGCTAAACGATAGGGCCGCGGCGACAACTCATCGAGTATGCCACAACTTGTGCGCAGGAACCAATTCGCGACGAGTTGCCCACATCCGGCCGGATGTCCGTGCAATCCACACGCGCCCGGGTTAGATTCCTGGGAGCGCTGTGACAGATGTGACGGATGCGAAGACGACAGCACGGCAGGCCGCGGGCACGGCTCGGCCATCAGCACGGCAGGGGAGCATGAGCACCGGGAACCACGTCACACCTCGACGGCGCAGGCGGGGCTTCCTCACGGGGCTCGTCGCGCTGGCGCTCGTGGTGTCCGCCGGGATCGCTGCCGGGCCTGCCTATGCCGACGATGAGTACCCCACCTGGGACGACGTGAAGAACGCCCAGGCCAACGAGGCGGCCAAGGGCGAAGAGGTCACGCGCATCCAGGGCCTGATCGAGAGCATGAACTCGGCGGTGTCCGCGGCGCAGGCGGTCGCCACGCAGCGCGGAACCGAGTACCAGGCCGCTCAGGAGAAGTACGACACGGCGAACTACGTCGCCGGTGAACTAGAGGCGCAGGCGGCCGAGGCGGCCACCCGCGCCGACACCTCGAACCGCCAGGCCGGGCTGCTGGCCGCGCAGCTGGCGCGCTCCGGTGGGGGCGACCTCACGCTGAACCTCATCGTCGGGGGCGACCAGCTCTCCAGCGATCTGCTCTACCAGCTCAGCGCGATGTCGAAGCTCAGCGAGAAGACCTCGCAGATCTACGCGCAGGCCGAGCAAGACCGCAACACGGCCTCGGCCCTCACCGCGCAGGCGCAGGTCGCCCGTGACGAGCTGAAGGGTCTGGCCGACGAGGCCCAGCGCCTGCGCGACGAGGCGGTGGCCGCCCAGCAGGCGGCCGAGTCCGCGCTGCAGGAGCAGCAAGACCACCAGGTCGAGCTCTCGGCCCAGCTGCAGGTGCTGCAGGAGAACCGGGCGGCCACCGAGGCCGACTTCCAGAAGGGCGTCGACGCCCGGGCGGAGGCGGCACGCGCGGCCGCGGCCGCGGGCCTGCCCACCCTGCCGTTCATCGCGGCGAGCGGATGGTCGAGCCCGTTCCCGGGGGCGTTCTCCTCCGACGAGTACGGGATGCGCGTCAATCCGGTCGACGGCGGCTACCGGCTGCACTCGGGCATCGACCTCGTCTACGGCGGCGGCACCTGCGGCGCCTACGTCTATGCGGCGGCCGAGGGGCTCGTGAACTACGCGGGCTGGAACGGCGGCTACGGCAACTTCATCCAGATCGACCACGGCGGCGGCATCGCCACCGCCTACGGCCACAACACCCAGCTGCTGGTGAGCAACGGCGACTACGTCTCGGTGGGCCAGCCCATCTCGCTTGCCGGCACCACCGGCAACTCCACCGGCTGCCACCTCCACTTCGAGGTGCGCCAGAACGGCACCGCGGTCAACCCGCGGCCGTTCATGGAGGCGCAGGGGATCACCTTCTGGTACGAGCATTCATGACGATGACCAGACCGACCCGACGAGTCCCGGGCGCCACGCGAGCACACGGCTCCGGGAGGGCCGTCCCGCGCTTCCGTCTCGCCGCCGCCATGGCCCTCGCGGCCGGCATCCTCGCGGTGGACGTGTTCCGCGGAACCGAGGGCGCATCGGCCGCCGACTACCCCAGCTGGGAAGACGTGCTGGCGGCACGCGCGAGCGAGTCGACGAAGCAGGCCGAGGTCACGCGCATCCAGGGTCTCATCGCGGGTCTGCAGGCCGAAGTCGTGGCCGCCCAGGCGCTCGCGGTGCAGCGGGCCGACGAGCACTCGGCGGCGCAGGCCGCCTACGACTCGGCGGCGTTCCGGGCCGACGAACTGGCGGCGCAGGCCGTCGAGGCGGCATCGCGCGCCGAGGCATCGAACGCGCAGGCCGGCATGCTCATCACTCAGTTCACGAGGGCCGGCGGCGCCGATCTCACGCTGAACCTGATCGTGGCCGGAGACGACTCCGACGATCTGCTCTACCAGCTCGGCGCGATGAGCCAGCTCTCGCAGAAGACCGGGCAGCTCTACGAGCAGGCCGCGAACGACCGCAACACGGCGCAGTCGCTCACCGAGCAGGCAGAGGTGGCCGAATCCGCTCTGGAGGCGCTGAAGATCGCGGCGCAGGAGGCGTTCGACGCCGCGATCGCGGCCCAGGAGCAGGTCGAAGCGGCGCTGGCCGAGCAGCAGGCGCAAGGCGCGGTGCTGCAGGAGCAGCTCGCATCCCTCACCTCGGCCACGCAGAAGACCGTGGCGGAGTACGAGAAGGGTGTCGAGGAGCGGCGCAAGGCCGAGGAGGCGGCTCGCGCGGCGGCCGAGGCAGCCGCGAAGGCCGCCCGGGAGGCCGCCGGGGGCGGCGACTCCGGTCCCGGTCCGTCGGTCGACGGCTGGTCGAGCCCGCTCTCGAACTGGATCGTGAGCGACGAGTTCGGCAACCGCTTCCACCCGATCGATCGCGTCTGGCGGCTGCACGCCGGCATCGACCTGGTGCGCGGCGGTGGCACCTGCGGTGCTCCGGTCTACGCGGCGGCGGCCGGCACCGTCACCCAGGCCAGCTACAACGGAGGCCTCGGCAACTCCGTCACGATCAACCACGGCGGCGGCCTCACCACCGTGTACGGCCACAACTCCTCGCTGAACGTCGGCCGCGGCCAAGACGTCGGCGGCGGCGAGATCATCGCCTGGGCCGGCACCACCGGCAGCTCCACCGGCTGCCACGTGCACTTCGAGACCCGCGTTGACGGGAGCGCGCAGAACCCGCGGAACTACGTGGGTTTTTGAGCTGTTGCTAGCTGCCGGGGCGGCCGGGCTTCGCTCGCACCTGGCGACCACACGCTCACCCTGGGTCGTCGAGTACGGCCCGCGACCTTGTCGCGCGTCGGGTGGTGAAATGCATCGCGACCCGTCAGTTTTGGCCCGAAAAGGTGCTGAGAAGGGCCGAAAGTGACGGGTCGCGATGAGAGTGGGCGGGGCCCGAGTGCGCTGGGCGCGAGAGGGTGACTAGTGTCCTGCGCCCTCTTCGGCGAGCTTCTTGAAGCCGGCCTCGACGATGGCCTCGGCCTCGGCGGCGTCGCCCCAGCCTTCGATCTTCACGAACTTGCCGGGCTCGAGGTCTTTGTAGCGGGCGAAGAAGTGCTCGATCTCCTTGCGGGTCTGCTCCGGAACATCCGTGATGTCCTGGATGTGCAGCCAGCGCGGGTCCTTGTGGGGAACCACGACCACCTTGGCGTCGGAGCCGGCCTCGTCGCTCATGTTGAGCACACCGACGGGGCGCACCTTCACACCGACACCCGGGAAGACGGGGTACTCGAGCAGCACGAGCGCGTCGACGGGGTCGCCGTCCAAGCCCAGGGTGTTCTCGAAGTACCCGTAGTCGGTGGGGTAGGCGAAGCTCGTGAAGAGCACGCGGTCGAGGTACACGCGACCGGTCTCGTGGTCGACTTCGTACTTGTTGCGGCTTCCCTTGGGAATCTCGACGACGACGTCGTACGCGGCCATAGGTGGTGCTCCCTCGATGTGTGGCGGTCTGAGTGCAATAACGTTACTGGATGCACATGGACGGCCGCCGACCGCGCCTCACCCCGGCCATCGCCGACGTGCGCCGCGCGGTGCGCGAGGGTCTCGCCGCGGCGGGTCTCGCCGAGGGAACCGCGGTGCTCGTCGCTCTGAGCGGCGGACCCGATTCGCTGGCGCTCGCCGCCGCGACGGCTTTCGAGGCGCCGCGGGCGGGCATCCGGGCCGGCGCGGTGATCGTCGACCATGGTCTGCAAGAGGGGTCGGATGCGGTGTCCGAGCGCGTGGCCGGCCAGGCGCGCGCTCTCGGCCTCGACCCCGTGCTCGTGCGGCGGGTCGAAGTCGCCGCGGGTCCGGCATCCGTCACCGGAGGCGTGGAGGCCGCAGCCCGGGACGCCCGCTACGCGGCGATCGACGAGGCACTGGCCACCACCGGCGCCCACGCCGTGCTGCTCGGCCACACCCTCGACGACCAGGCCGAGTCGGTGCTGCTCGGCCTCGCCCGGGGTGCCGGCGCCGGAAGCCTCGCGGGCATGGCGGCCGTCACGCCGCCACCCGGGCACGACGACCACGACCACGGTCACGGCGGCAGCCGCGCATCCGGATCCGTCGTTCCCCTCGGCTCGCGCCTGCGTCCGCTGCTGGGCATCCGTCGTGCGCAGACGGAGGCGTTCTGCACCGACTCCGACCTCACGCCGTGGCACGACCCGCACAACGACAGCGAGCGCTTCACCCGGGTGCGCGTGCGCCGCTCGGTGCTGCCCGTGCTCGAGGCCGAGCTCGGCCCGGGCATCGCGGAGGCGCTCGCCCGCACCGCCGAGCAGCTGCGCGAAGACGACGAGACCCTGCACGACATGGCGATCGAGACCATCGAAGACCTCGTCGAGCACGCCGAGGCGGGCATCGCGATCTCGGTGGGCGCGCTCGAGGCGAACCCGCCGGCGCTCCGCAACCGCATCATCCGGTACGTCGTCGAGAGCGAGTTCGGGGTGGCGCTGTCCCGCGTGCAGACCGTGGCGACTGCCGCGCTGGTGACGGATTGGCACGGCCAGAAGGGCGTCGATCTGACAGGGATTAGAGTGGTGCGGCAGGGCGGCCGGCTGGTGTTCAGCCGGGCGGTCCGCGGCGACGAGCGCGAGCACTGACCAGCGCGAGCACTGACGAGAAGAGGGACAGCCGGATGGACATCAGCGACATCGAGTCGGACATCACCGAGGTGCTGCTCACCGAGGAGCAGATCGCCGAGACGATCGCGGGCCTGGCCCGGCGCATCGAGGCCGACTACACGGATGCCGACGACCTGCTGCTGGTGGGCGTGCTGCGCGGCGCCGTGATGGTGATGGCCGACCTCGCCCGCGAGCTGCGCCTGCAGCTCAACATGGACTGGATGGCGGTGAGCTCGTACGGATCCGGCACGCAGTCCAGCGGCGTCGTCCGCATCCTGAAAGACCTCGACACCGACATCTCGGGCCGCAAGGTGCTGATCGTCGAAGACATCATCGACTCCGGCCTCACCCTCTCCTGGCTGCTGGCGAACCTGCGGTCGCGCGGTGCCGCATCCGTCGAGATCTGCGCCCTGCTGCGGAAGCCGGAGGCGGTGAAGGTCGAGATCGACGTCGAGTACGTCGGCGTCGACATCCCGAACGCCTTCGTCGTCGGCTACGGCCTCGACTACGCCGAGCGCTACCGCAACCTCAAGTCGATCGGCGTGCTCGCCCCCCACGTCTACTCCTGACGCCCGGCCTGCCGCGCGGGGTCGAGAGAGCGTGGGCGGCGCTTGTTACGCCCACGGGGAACATGGAGGCGCCGCTCAGCGCGCGACGAGTACCCTTGCACCACGACCTAAGCCAGTGCCGACTCGTGCGGTACCGAAGCGATGAAGAGACATGAACGCGAAACGCATCTTCCGATCTCCCATTCCCTACATCCTCCTGGGTGCGATCGCGCTGTGGATCGGGTTCAGCCTGATCACGAGCGTCGGCTATCAGCAGGTCACGACGCAGGAGGGCCTCGGGTTCCTCTCGAGCGGCAAGGTCTCCGAAGCCACCATCATCGACGGTGAGCAGCGCGTCGACATGACGCTGGCCACCGCCGACGACAAGTACGGCGACAAGGTGCAGTTCTACTACGTGGCCCCGCGTGGCACCGAGGTGGTGAACGCCGTCACCGAGGCGAACCCCTCCGACGGCTACAACGACCAGGTGCCCCAGCCCAACTGGTTCCTCTCGGCCCTGGGCCTGTTCCTTCCGATCCTGCTGATCGGCGCCTTCTTCTGGTTCATGCTCTCGGGCATGCAGGGCGGCGGCAACAAGGTGATGCAGTTCGGCAAGTCGAAGGCGAAGCTCGTCTCGAAGGAGACGCCCAAGGTCACGTTCGACGACGTCGCCGGTGCCGAGGAGGCGCTCGAAGAGCTCGAAGAGATCAAAGACTTCCTGAAGGAGCCGGCCAAGTTCCTCGCCGTCGGCGCCCGCATCCCGAAGGGCGTGCTGCTGTACGGCCCTCCCGGTACCGGCAAGACCCTGCTGGCCCGCGCCGTCGCGGGCGAGGCCGGCGTGCCCTTCTACTCGATCTCCGGATCCGACTTCGTCGAGATGTTCGTGGGTGTGGGTGCGAGCCGGGTGCGCGACCTGTTCCAGCAGGCCAAGGAGAACTCCCCGGCCATCATCTTCATCGACGAGATCGACGCCGTCGGCCGCCACCGCGGCGCCGGCATGGGCGGCGGTCACGACGAGCGCGAGCAGACGCTGAACCAGCTGCTGGTGGAGATGGACGGCTTCGACGTGAAGACGAACGTCATCCTGATCGCGGCCACGAACCGGCCCGACATCCTCGACCCTGCCCTGCTCCGCCCGGGCCGCTTCGACCGCCAGATCGGCGTCGACGCGCCCGACCTGAACGGCCGCAAGAAGATCCTCGAGGTGCACGGCAAGGGCAAGCCGCTCTCGGCCGGCGTCGACCTCGAGGTCGTCGCCCGCAAGACGCCGGGCTTCACCGGAGCGGATCTGGCCAACGTGCTGAACGAGGCCGCCCTCCTGACGGCGCGCAGCAACGCGCAGCTGATCGACAACCGCGCCCTCGACGAGGCCATCGACCGCGTGATCGCCGGCCCCCAGCGCCGCACCCGCATCATGCGCGACCAGGAGAAGCTCGTCACCGCCTATCACGAGGGCGGTCACGCCCTGGTGGCGACGGCGATGAACTATACCGATCCGGTCACCAAGATCACGATCCTGCCGCGCGGCCGGGCCCTCGGCTACACCATGGTGCTGCCGCTGGAAGACCGCTACTCGGTCAGCCGCAACGAGCTGCTCGACCAGCTGGCCTACGCCATGGGCGGGCGCGTCGCCGAGGAGATCGTGTTCCACGACCCCACCACCGGCGCCTCGAACGACATCGAGAAGGCCACCGGCACCGCCAAGAAGATGGTCACCGAGTACGGCATGACCGCCTCGCTCGGTGCGGTCAAGCTCGGGGCGGCCTCCGGCGAGATGTTCCTCGGCCGCAACATGGGCCATGAGCGCGACTACTCCGAGAGCCTCGCCCAGCAGGTCGACGCCGAGGTGCGAACCTTGATCGAGGCCGCGCACGACGAGGCCTGGCAGGTGCTGAACGACAACCGCGACATCCTCGACCGGCTGGCCGCCGAGCTGCTCGAGAAGGAGACGCTCGACCACGAGCAGCTCGCCTCGATCTTCGAGGGTGTGAAGAAGCTCCCGTTGCGCCCGCAGTGGCTCTCCAGCGAGCACCGCCCGGTGTCGTCGCTGCCGCCCATCGCCTTCCCCACTCAGAAGGCGCCGATCGACAGCTCGGCCGTCGACGGTGGTGTCGACTCCGAGCCCGAGCCGGAGTCGAAGCCGGCGCGCACCCCGCGGATCAACCCGCGCCCCGCCACCGCCTGAGCGCCCGTGTCATCCGTCGACCGGGACAGGATCGAGGCCGCGGTCAGCGAGATCCTCGCCGCCATCGGTGAGGATCCCGCCCGCGCGGGCCTGCAGGAGACCCCGCGGCGCGTCGCTGAACTCTTCGCCGAGCTCTACGGCGGTGTGGGGCAGGATCCGGCCGACGCGCTCGGGCAGGCCTTTCCGGCTCCGGATGCGCCGGCCGCCGAGTCGAATCCGTCCGGGCCGGCGACCCCAGATGCGGCCGACCCTACCGAATCGCCGGTCGCGCCTGCCGGGCAGCCCGTGCTGATGCGCGGCATCGCCTTCCGCTCGGTCTGCGAGCACCACCTGCTCCCCTTCGAGGGGGTGGCGCACGTCGCATACGTGCCCGACCGCGTCGTCGCCGGTCTCGGCGGCGTCATCCGCGTGGTGGAGTCCGCGTCATCGCGCCCGCAGCTGCAGGAGCGCCTCACCGACGACATCGCCGAAGCGCTCGAACGCGGCCTCGGCGCGCGCGGCGTGCTGGTGGTGCTCGACGCCAAGCACGGTTGCGTGACGGCTCGGGGTGCCCGTCAGACCGGCAGCAGCACCGTCACCCTCGCCGCGCGCGGCGAGCTGGCCGACCCGGCCGCCCGGGCCGAGATCACCGCACTGATCGGCGCGGGCGCAGCCCCCGGAGGCGATCCGCGATGACCGTCATCATGGGCATCCTCAACGTCACACCCGACTCCTTCAGCGATGGCGGGCTCTGGTTCGACGGCGACGCCGCCATCCGCCACGCCGAGGGGATGGTGGCCCGTGGCGCCGACATCGTCGACGTCGGCGGCGAGTCCACCCGGCCGGGCGCGCCGCGCGTGGCCATCTCCGAGGAGCATCGGCGGGTGCTGCCGGTGGTGCGCGAGCTCGTGGCGCGCGGCATCACCGTGAGCGTCGACACCATGAACGCCTCCACGGCCGCGGCCGCCATCGACGCGGGCGCCGCCATCGTGAACGACGTCTCGGGCGGTCTGGCCGATCCGGAGATGGACGACGTGATCATCGGCAGCGACGCCCGCTTCGTGGTGATGCACTGGCGCGGGCACAGCGACGTGATGAACGACAACGCGCGCTACACCGACGTCGTGGCCGAGGTGGCCCGCGAGATCGAGTTGCGCGCCGCCCAGCTGATCGTGAAGGGCGTCGCGCCCGAACGCCTGATCCTGGATCCGGGTCTCGGCTTCGCGAAGAACGGCCCGCAGAACTGGACGGTGCTGGCGCATCTGGATCGCCTCACCGCGCTCGGCGTGCCGGTGCTGGTCGGCGCCTCGCGCAAGCGGTTCATCGGCGAACTGCGACCGGGCAGCACGCGCGTCGAAGAGCGTGACTTCGCATCGGCGGTCGTCGCCGCCCTCGCGGCCGCGAACGGCGTCTGGGGAGTGCGCGTGCACGACGTATCCGGAACCCGCCAGGCCCTCGACGTGGCCAAGGCGTGGACGAAGGGCAGGATCGAAGCATGACGGACATCGACGAGCTCGACATCCTCACCCTCACCGGTCTGGAGGTGTTCGCGCACCACGGCGTCTTCGACTTCGAACGCGAGAACGGCCAGCGCTTCGTGATCGACGTCGCACTCTGGCTCGACACCGCCCCCGCCGCGGCCGGCGACGAGCTCGCCGCCACGGTGCACTACGGCGAGCTCGCGGTCGAGATCTCGGGTGCGGTCGCGGCCGATCCGGTCGACCTGATCGAGACGCTGGCCGAGCGGGTCGCCGGCGTCGTGCTGGCCCACGAACCCGTGCAGCG
Source organism: Herbiconiux sp. (assembly GCF_023264855.1). Classification (GTDB taxonomy): domain Bacteria; phylum Actinomycetota; class Actinomycetes; order Actinomycetales; family Microbacteriaceae; genus Herbiconiux. Next base: position 30,835 of record NZ_JAHFUW010000037.1, read on the forward strand.
CGTGCGGGTGGTGGTGCACAAGCCGGATGCGCCGATCACGGTTCCGTTCGGCGATGTGAGCATCACGATCACGCGCCGCCGCGCCCACGCCGCAGCCCTCGCCGACGCCCCCGGCGCCCGCCCGCTCCGAGCAGAGACGCCCCCAGCATGAACGCCCTGAACCCCCGCCCGATCCCGGTCGTCACCAAGCGCCTCGTCGGTCTGCCGGCCGTGCTGGCCTTCGGCAGCAACCTCGGCGACCGCGAGGCCACCATCCTGGCGGCCGTCGACGAGTTGCGCGCCGAGGAGGGCATCGAGGTCGTGGCCGTCTCCCGGCTCTACCAGACCACCGCGGTCAAGCTCACCGGCATCGACCACTCGGCGCCGCCTTACCTCAACGCCGTGGCGAGCATCCGCACCACCCTGCATCCCGAAGAGCTGCTCGGCGTCGTGAACCGCATCGAGCACGAGCACGGGCGGGTGCGTGCCGAACGCTGGGGCGACCGCACGCTCGACGTCGACATCGTGACCTTCGCCTCGGTGGTGCGCGACACCGAGCGCCTCACGCTGCCGCACCCGCGCGCGGCCGAGCGCGACTTCGTGCTCGTGCCCTGGCTCGAGATCGCTCCGGATGCGACACTGCCGGGCCGTGGCCGGATCGACCGGCTGCTCGCCACCATCCCCGACACCACCCTGCAGCCGTACGTGGGGGAGCCCCGGTGAGACACACCCGCCCCGCCACGGTGGTGCTGTTCGGCCTCGTCGGCGCCATCGCGGGATTCGTGCTGGAGGTCGCGCTGGCTGCCGCCGGACAGCCCGTGATGATCCCGCCGTACACGCTCGCCGTCACGCTGGTGGCCGCCGCGGTGATCGTGGTCGTGCTCGCCGTGCCGATCCGCCGTGCCATCCGCGGCACGTCCGCCACCCGGATCAATCCGTTCCGCGCGATGCGGGTGGTGGTTCTCGCGAAGGCCTCGAGTCTCGTCGGCGCGTTGATCGCCGGCTTCAGTGCGGGCGTGCTGGTGTTCCTCCTCACCCGTCCCGTGGTGGCCGACGTCGGCTCGCTCTGGCCCGGCATCGTGGCCGCGCTCGCCGGCGCGGTGCTGCTCGTGGCGGGTCTCGTGGCCGAGCGGCTGTGCACGCTGCCGCCCGACGAGCCCGAGACGAAGTGAGTGCCGTGCCTCCTGAGCCCGGGCCGGCGGATGCGGTGCAGAATCCGGATGCCGTGGCGCCGTCCGGGCCGGCCGACGCGCCCGGGCCGGCCCCGGCATCCTCGAACCGGCTGACCGTCGACGGCGAGTGGCGCGGGGTGAGCCCCAAATACCTCGGCGTGGAGATCGTGTCGAGCATCATCGGACTCGTGGTGCTGTGCGGCATCACCGTGCCGTTCATCCTGCTCGGTACCTGGTTCGGCTGGCCGGCGCTCGTGCTGGCCTTCGTGATCGGCGTGGTGACGATCGCGCTCGCGCCGCGCCGGGTGCGCTCGATCGGCTACCGGCTGCGCTCGGACGACCTCGTCTTCAAGCGCGGCATCATGTTCCACCGGGTGGTCTCCGTGCCGTACGGCCGGATGCAGCTGATCGACATCACGCGTGGGCCGGTCTCGCGCGCTCTCGGGCTCGCCGACCTCAAGTTCGTCACCGCCGCCGCCTCGACCGGGGTCAGCATCCCGGGTCTGGTCGACGCCGAGGCGACGCGCCTGCGCGACGAGCTGGTGTCGCTCGCGGAGTCGCGCCGGGTCGGGCTCTGACGGTGTGGCGATGACCGGCGGATCCGGCGGCGAGACCGACGGCAGCGGGCCCGGCGGGCTCCGCCGCGAGCCGGGCGACCTCGTCGACGGCGAGTGGCACCGGCTGCACCCGGCCACGCCGCTGCTGCGCGGCGGCATCGTCCTGATCGCCATCCTGGGATTCGTCATCGCGAACTTCCGGGAGCGCTTCCTCGACTGGGTCTTCGCGGCCCCCGAACTGCCGGGCGATCCGTTCCAGGTGGCGTACGAGCGCGGGCAGCTCGGCTGGGCCGTCGTCATCCTCGCCGTGGGGCTGGTCGTCGGCGTCATCGTCTTCTATGCCTCGTGGCGCATGCACTCGTTCCGGGTCGGCGACGACGTGGTGGAGGTGCGAAGCGGCATCCTGTTCCGCACTCATCGGCGTGCCCGGCTCGACCGCATCCAAGGGGTGGCGATCGGCCGTCCGCTCTTCGCGCGCCTGTTCGGTGCGGCGCGCCTGGAGATCAGTGTCGCCGGCCAAGACGCCATGGTGCAGCTCGCCTACCTCGGCAGTGCCGACGCCGACCGCCTCCGCCGCGAGGTGCTCACCCTCGCCTCCGGCCTGCGCGCAACCGCATCCGTGTCCGTATCTGCTCCCGCTCCCGCCCCAGCGCCTGGCGCCTCGGTGAGCTCCGAGCCTCTCCGCACCGGGGTCGTCGACCGGCGGATGCGCGAGCTGCTCGCCCCCGAGCTCGACCCCTCGGCGGCGCCTCCCGAGTCCGTGGTGCGCATCCCGGCCGGCCGGCTCATCGCGTCGCTGGTGCTGAGCGGGTTCACCGTGGCGCTGCTGATCGTGGGCGCGTTCGTCGTGACCACGAGTCTGCTCGGGCGGCGCGAGTTCTTCGCCATCCTCGTGCTGCCGGGTGCCGCGGCCGCCATCGGCTACTACTTCAACCGCACCACGAAGTCGCTGCGCTACAGCATCGCCGGCACTTCCGACGGTGTGCGGGTGGGCTTCGGCCTGCTCTCCACGAGCAACGACACCCTGCCGCCCGGGCGCATCCACGCCGTCGAGGTGAGCCAGCCGCTGCTCTGGCGGCCGGCGGGGTGGTGGATGATCCGCATCAACCGGGCGGGGGCGGCCGGTGAGGGGAGCGCGCAGACGAGCACGCTCATGCTGCCCGTGGGCACGGTCGACGACGTGCGGAAGGTGCTCGGACTGCTGCTTCCGGGACTCGCCGGCGCCGAGACCCGCGAGCTCGTGCTCGCGGGTCTCCAGGCGCGCGCCGGCGAGGGCTTCGTCGACGCGCCTCGGCGGGCGTGGCCGCTGCGCCCGTTCTCGTGGCGGCGCACCGGCTGGGCCGAGACTCCGGACGCCGTGCTCATCCGCTCGGGATTCGCCTGGCGCCACCTCACGGTCGTGCCGCTCGCGCGGGTGCAGAGCCTGCGCGTCTCGCAGGGCCCCCTGCTCCGGATGCTCGACCTCGTCGAGCTGAGCGTGCAGACCGTCGCCGGTCCGGTGCGCGCCACGGTGCCCGTGCTCGACCGCTCGGTGGGGGAACAGGCCTTCGCCCGCTGGTCGGCCGAGGTGGTGGCGGCCGACAGGGCCGACCGCTCGCACCGCTGGGCCGCATCCGGAGCCGTGCCCGACCAGACGCCGGGCCCCGCCGACCGCGGCGCATCCGAAGCCGGCACCGCCCCCACCCCGAATTCCGCCCCCGACCCCGGAGGAGAACGATGAGACCGTCCGAACGCACCGGCCGCCTGGGTGTCGGCATCATCGGCGCGGGCCGCGTGGGCCCCGTCATCGGCGCGGCGCTCGCCGGAGCGGGCCATGCGCTCGTGGGCGTCTCCGCCATCTCCGAGGCGAGTCGCGAGCGAGCGGATGCGATGCTGCCGGGAGTGCCCGTGCTCCCCATTCCCGAGCTCGTCGAGCGCAGCGAGCTCGTGATCATCGCCATCCCCTCCGACCAGCTCGCCGCGCTGGTGAAGGGCCTGGCCGAGACCGGCGCCTGGCAGCCCGGCCAGCTCGTGCTGCACACCGCGGCGCCCTTCGGCGTCGAGGTCTTCGCGCCCGCCCGTGCAGCCGGTGTCATCCCGCTCGCGGTGCATCCGGCGATGTCGTTCACCGGCACGAGCGTCGACCTGGCGCGGCTGGCCGGCACCCACTTCGCGGTGACCGCCCCCACGCCCGTGCTGCCGATCGCCCAGGCGCTGGTCGTCGAGATGGGCGGCGAACCGGTGGTGGTCGACGAGGCCGACCGCGCGGCCTACGCCGAGGCGATCGAGACGGCCACCACCTTCTCGACGGCGATCGTGGAACAGGCCGCCGGCATCCTGAGCGGGATCGGAATCGAGAGGCCCGGCCGCCTACTCGCTCCGCTCGTGCGCTCGTCGGTGGAGAACGCCCTGACGCGCGCCGGAGGCCCGCTGCCCGGGTAGCATCGTCGTGGCGCCGGATCCTCGGGCGCCACTGCACCCTCGAAGGAGCCCCAGGTGGCCGACTCCGTCTCCCTCTCGGAAGACCTCGCCCTGAACGCCGCGCCGAGCGCCGCAGCGGGCACCGTTCCGGTCGCCGCATCGACGCCTGTCGTGGTGACGACGGTGGCGGGCCTGCGCGAGGCGCTCGCCGAGGCCCGCACCGCGCGCGGCAGCACGGCGCGGGTCGCCCTCGTCCCCACCATGGGCGCCCTGCACGCCGGGCATCTGGCCCTGGTCGACCGGGCCGCCGAGGTCGCCGACATCGTCGTGGTGTCGATCTTCGTGAACCCGCTGCAGTTCAGCGATCCGGCCGATCTCGATCGCTACCCGCGCGATCTCGACGGCGACCTCGCCGCGATCGCCGCCGGCGGTGGGCACGTCGACTACGTCTTCGCCCCGGATGTCACCGAGCTCTACCCGCACGGCGACGTGGCCACCCGCGTCACCGCCGGGCGGGTCGGCGGCCTCTTCGAGGGCCGCAGCCGTCCGGGTCACTTCGACGGGGTGCTCACGGTCGTCGCCAAGCTGATCAACGCGGTCGGACCCGACGTCATCCTGTTCGGCCAGAAGGATGCCCAGCAGGTCTTCTTGGTGGGGCGGATGATCGACGAGCTGAACATGCCGGTGACGCTTGACGTCATCGAGACCGTGCGCGACGGCGACGAACTCGCGCTCTCCAGCCGCAACCGCTTCCTCGACGCGCGCGAGCGCCGGGCCGCCGTCACGCTCCCGCACGTGCTCGAGGCGGCCGAGTCCGCGGCCGACCGTGGCATCGACGCGGTGCTCGCGGCGGCACAGGCGGCCGCCATGGGCGAGCAGCTGGTCGACCTCGACTACCTGGCCATCGTGCATCCCGACACCTTCCTGCCCGTCGACGACGACTACACCGGCCGCGCCCGCGTCATCATCGCCGCCCGCGTGGGCGACAACCGCCTGATCGACAACGCCGCGATCTACCTCGGCGCCTGACGTCGCCGCGACCCGCTTCGTCGCGTTCACTCCAGCGAGCCTGACCCCGAACTCCGCCACTATGGCCGAGCTTGCGCTGAGAGTCGCTGCAGTGGACCGCAAGGGCGGCGGGCGGCCCGCGCGGTCCCGGTAAACTGGGCGGGACTATAGGAGACCCGTTCCGCATGACCGACGCATCCGCGCCCCGCACCACCCCCGCCTCCGCCGAGACCGAGATCGTCGAGCCCACCGAGGACGAGATCTTCGAGCAGAAGGCCGTGCGCCTGGCCAAGCGCGACAAGCTGAACGAGTCCGGTGCCGAGGCCTACCCGGTGGCCGTTCCCGTCACCACCACGATCCCCGCCGTGCGCGCGAAGTGGGGCCACCTGGCCGCCGACGAGACCAGCGGCGAGACCGTCGGGGTCGCCGGTCGTGTCGTGTTCCTCCGCAACACGGGCAAGCTGTGCTTCGTCTCGCTGCAGTCGGGCGACGGCACCCGCATCCAGGCCATGCTCTCGCTCGCGAACGTGGGCGAGGAGTCGCTGGCCGAGTTCAAGGAACTCGTCGACCTCGGTGACCACCTGTTCGTCTCGGGTGAGGTCATCTCCAGCCGCCGCGGCGAGCTGAGCGTGATGGCCACCGGCTGGAAGATCGCCAGCAAGGCCGTCCTGCCCCTCCCCAACCTGCACTCCGAGCTCTCGGAGGAGGTGCGGATGCGCAACCGCTACCTCGACCTGATCGTGCGCGACCAGGCCCGCCAGATGGTGCGCACCCGGGCGCAGACGATGGCATCGCTGCGCAGCACCTTCGCCGATCGCGACTACCTCGAGGTCGAGACGCCGATGCTGCAGACCATGCACGGCGGCGCCGCGGCCCGTCCGTTCGCCACGCACTCCAACGCCTTCGACACCGAGCTGTATCTGCGCATCGCTCCGGAGCTCTTCCTCAAGCGCGCCGTGGTGGGCGGCATCGACCGGGTGTTCGAGATCAACCGCAACTTCCGCAACGAGGGCGCCGACTCCACCCACAGCCCCGAGTTCGCGATGCTCGAGGCCTACGAGGCCTACGGCGACTACACCTCGATCGCCGAGCTCACCCAGTCGCTCATCCAGAACGCGGCGTTCGCCGTGGCCGGATCGCACGTGGTCACCTGGGCCGACGGCACCGAGTACGACCTCGGCGGCGAGTGGGACCGCATCAGCATGTACGGCTCGCTCTCCGAGGCGGCCGGTGTGGAGATCACCCCGTCGACGAGCGTGGCCGAGCTACAGGCCATCGCCGACCGCGAGGGCGTCGAGGTGCACCTGCCCAACCACGGCAAGCTGGTCGAAGAGCTCTGGGAGCACTTCGTGAAGGGCGGCCTCACCCGCCCCACCTTCGTGATGGACTTCCCGCTGGAGACGAGCCCGCTCACCCGCGCGCACCGCAGCATCCCGGGCGTGGTCGAGAAGTGGGACCTCTACATCCGCGGCTTCGAGCTGGCCACCGGATACTCCGAGCTGGTCGACCCCGTCATCCAGCGCGAGCGTTTCGTCGAGCAGGCCAAGCAGGCCGCGGCCGGTGACGACGAGGCGATGCGGCTCGACGAGGAGTTCCTGCGCGCGCTCGAGTTCGGCATGCCCCCGTCGGGCGGCATGGGAATGGGCATCGACCGCCTGCTGATGGCGATCACCGGTCTCGGCATCCGCGAGACCATCCTGTTCCCCCTGGTCAAGTAGCCCTCTCAGCGGGGCGTGCGAGGATGAGCGCATGAGCTTTCTCGGCAGCGGTCCCAAAGATCCGTACCAGCCCGGCAAGACCGAGCGCGAGAACAACGCGGGCAACGCGGGCCGGGTGAACCCCGACGACAAGGACCGGGATCCGAGCAAGCCCACAACCACGCGCATCGCGATCTGGATCATCGTCAGCGCCGTGGGCCTCTACTTCATCGGCTCGGGCATCTACGGCATCATCACGAACGGCGGCTGAGCGGTCAGGCCGGGCACAGCCCGGCCGCATCCGGATGGCGTACCCTTGACGGGATGGACGATCTCTGGCCTGCACTCGCGGCACTCGCACCGACGGTTCTGATCGGGCTGGTGTTCTGGTTCGTCATGCGCGCCCTGATCCGCTCCGACAAGGCCGAGCGCCGGGCGAAGGCGAAGATCGAGGCCCAGGAGCGCGCGCGACTCGGCCTGCCCGCCAAGGCGTCCGCCGAATAGGTCAGGTCACCCCCGATCGCCTGCCCGGCGCATTCGCTCCGACCCGATACGGTATCCCTAGGGAACAGGGAGTTCGCCAGGGGAGCGGGGAGCATGTCGGCATCTGATGTGGCGGTCTTCGTCGCCCTCGCGCTGCTGCTGATCGACCTGGTGATCCGTGTGATCGCGGTGATCGTGGTTCCGCGCAACCGCCGGCCCTCCACCGGCATCGCCTGGCTGATGGCCATCTTCGTGCTGCCGTACGTCGGTTTTCTGCTGTTCCTGCTGATCGGCTCGTACAAGCTGCCGAAGTCGCGGCGCGACAAGCAGCACGCCATCAACGAGTTCATCATCGAGACCACCGAAGGTATCGAGCGGGTCAGCAACAACCAGCCCTGGCCGCCCTGGTTCAAGAACGTCGTCGAGCTGAACCGCACCCTCGGCGCGATGCCCCTGGTCGGCGGCAACAACGCGAGCCTGGTGGGCGACTACGACGAGGCGATCCGCCAGATGACCGTGGCGATCGACCAGGCGCAGCGCTACGTGCACGCCGAGTTCTACATCCTGTCGCTGGATGCGACCACGGCCCCGTTCTTCGACGCCCTCGAGGCCGCCGCCAAGCGCGGCGTGACCGTGCGCGTGCTGCTGGACCACATCGCCTCGGTGCGCGCCCCGGGGAACAAGAAGACCGCCAAGCGCCTGAACGCGATGGGCGTGAAGTGGCATTACATGCTGCCGGTGCAGCCTCTCAAGGGCAAGTGGCAGCGGCCGGATCTGCGCAACCACCGCAAGATCCTGGTCATCGACGGCGACCTGGCCTTCATGGGTTCGCAGAACGTCGTCGATCGCAGCTACAACAAGAAGGGCAACATCCGTCGCGGCCTGAAATGGCAAGACCTGATGACCCGCCTCGAAGGCCCGATCGTGGCCGGCATCAACGCCATCTTCATCACCGACTGGTACAGCGAGTCGAACGAGCTGCTGCTGCGCGAGACGCGGGCCATCACCGACGAGGTGATCGACGACGAGCCGGATGCCCTCGATATGCAGGTGGTGCCGTCCGGTCCCGGGTTCGACGGCGAGAACAACCTGCGCCTGTTCCTGGCGCTGCTCTACAACGCGCAGCAGCGCATCATCATCACGAGCCCCTACTTCGTGCCGGATGACGCGATGCTCTACGCCATCACCACGGCCACGCAGCGCGGTGTCGAGGTGCAGCTGTTCGTCTCCGAGATCGGCGACCAGGCGCTCGTCTACCACGCGCAGCGCTCGTACTACGAGGTGCTGCTGCGGGCGGGCGTGAAGATCTGGATGTACCAGTCGCCGTACATCCTGCACTCCAAGCACTTCACGATCGACGACGACGTGGCCGTGATCGGCTCCTCGAACATGGACATGCGCTCGTTCAGCCTCAACATGGAGGTGTCGCTGATGGTGCGCGGCCGCTCGTTCGTGAGCGAGATGCGGGCGGTCGAAGACGGGTACCGCGCCGTCAGCCGCGAACTGACCCTCGAGGAGTGGCACAAGCAGCCGCTGCGCTCGACGATCCTCGACAACCTCGCGCGCCTCACCTCCGCCATCCAGTAGGGGCCGTTCTAGCCGCGGGGTCTCTGGGCTCTAGTCGCGGGGCCGCAGTCGCACGCCGGGCAGCACCGGGGCGGGCAGCGGGTTCCCTGCGAAGTGGTGGTCGCTGTCGCCGAAACGGCGGGGGAGTGCGGATGCTGCGGCCTGGTCCGCGGGCCCGGACGACGCATCCGGGGCATCCGCGGGTTCGGCGCCCGACTCCCGCTGCCACTGGGCGCGGTAGCCGACGACCTCTTCGTGGTTGCGGCCCACGAAGTTCCACCACATCAGGATCTGCTCGCGCAGCGGGGCGCCGCCGATCAGCAGCGCGCGCACGGGCCGAGCGCCCGCTTCGAGACGGATGCTCGTGCGGCCGAGCCCGGTGTAGGCCAGTTCGGTGCGCTGCACCCGGCCGCCCTCCACGGAGAGCTCCCCGGCATCCACGAGCACGCCGTGCTCGAAGTCGGCCCGCACGGGGAGCTCGGCCACGCCGCCGGCCGGCAGGCGGATCTCGGCGGCCACCAAGGGCGTGAAGGTGGTGGCCCCGACGCTCGCGCCGGCGAGTGAGCCCACGAAAACGGCGAGTTCGGCATCCTGCACCGTGGCCGGCACCGCGCGGTGGCTCTCGAAGAACGGGCCGACCTGGCGCGAGGCCTCCGGTAGCGCCACCCAGAGCTGCACGCCGTGCAGCGTGGTGGTGGCGGAGGTGGAGATCTCGGAGTGCGAGATGCCGCGGCCTGCGGTCATCAGGTTGAGCTCGCCGGGGCGCACGAAGGCGTGGCTGCCCACGCTGTCGCGATGCTCGATCTCGCCGGCGAACAGCCAGCTCACAGTCTGCAGCCCGGTGTGCGGATGCGGCGGCACCACCATCCCGCCGGTCACCGAGACGTCGGAGGGACCGTAGTGGTCGACGAAGCACCAGGCTCCGATGAGGGTGCGCTCGCGGCTGGGGAGCGTGCGGTGAACCGTCATCGCGCGCGGTCCGCCGAGCGGCACCTCACGCGCCTGGATGATCTCGGGCAGTGCCGGGCCCGCGGCCAGGACGGCGTCGCACTCGACCCAGGTCTCGGCGGGCTTCTGCTCGAGGTTGCTCATGAACGAATCCTACGTTCGCTACGATTCTCGACGGGGGATCGCTTTCGTCGCGCCCCCGCGCATCCGACAATCCGACAATCCGGGGGAAACCAATGATCACGTCCACGCTCGCCGAGAGCTACTCGTACTCCTACAGCTACCAGGCCGACCCGTTCTCGTCGATCATCAGTGCCGTGCTCGTCGCGCTCACGATCATCGGCATGTGGCTCACGTTCAACAAGGCCGGCCTGCACGGCTGGGCCGCGATCGTGCCGTTCTACAACATCTGGACGCTGTGCAAGCTGGCGGGACGCCCCGGCTGGTGGTTCATCTGGTACATCATCCCGATCGCGAACATCATCGTCGGCATCATCGTCGCGCTCGAGGTCGCCCGCCGCTTCGGCAAGGGCGGTGTCTTCGGCTTCTTCCTGCTCTTCTGGCCGCTCCCCTTCATCGGCTACCCGATCCTCGGCTTCGGCAGCGCCCAGTACCAGGGCCCCCGCCCCGAGGGCGCCGCCCCCGCCGTCACCGTCTGATCACCTACTCGCGTTCACGGGCGGTCGCGGCTTCTCGCCGTGGCCGCCCGTATCGCTGCCGGGCCGCCTCTCCCGAGGTGCCCAGGGCGGCGCCGATCGTGCCCCACTTGATGTTGCCGGCGCGCGCGGCAGCTATGGCATCTGCGAGCACCACCTCTGCATTCCGCCGGGCGGCCGCTGCTTCCCACAGGGCGTCGTAGGCGGGGCCGTCGATCAGATCTTCGTCTTTGGGCTCGTACTTCTCAAACATGTCGGCTCATCGAAGGCTACAAGTCAACTTGTATTGAGCAATAGTCATGCTTGATCGTCGGTGATGCGAATCGCGAGAGGGTGGCGCATCCGGAATCTGTGCAGAACCTCGCGCGGGGGCGCGCCTGTGGAGAACGGGGCGTAACTCAGTCACGCCCACGGCGAACAGGGGCTGTCGGGGGTCGGTTCGCTGGCTAGTCTCTTCGTATCGGCCGTCATCCTGCCCTGGCGGCCAAGGAGACAGACATGTTTGAGAGATTCACCGACCGCGCCCGTCGCGTCGTCGTCCTGGCCCAAGAAGAGGCCAAGATGCTCAACCACAACTACATCGGCACCGAGCACATCCTGCTCGGACTCATCCACGAGGGTGAGGGTGTCGCAGCGAAGGCTCTCGAGTCGCTGAACATCTCGCTCGATGCCGTGCGCGAGCAGGTTCAAGACATCATCGGCCAGGGCCAGCAGCAGCCCACCGGTCACATCCCCTTCACGCCGCGCGCGAAGAAGGTGCTCGAGTTGAGCCTCCGCGAGGCCCTGCAGCTCGGCCACAACTACATCGGCACCGAGCACATCCTGCTCGGCCTCATCCGCGAGGGCGAAGGCGTGGCCGCGCAGGTGCTCGTCAAGCTCGGCGCCGACCTCAACCGGGTGCGTCAGCAGGTCATCCAGCTGCTCAGCGGATACCAGGGCAAGGAGCAGGTCGCGGTCGGCGGGAACGACCAGGCGCCCGACAAGGGATCGCAGATCCTCGACCAGTTCGGCCGCAACCTCACCCAGGCCGCGCGCGACAACAAGCTCGACCCGGTGATCGGCCGCGAGAAGGAGATCGAGCGGGTCATGCAGATCCTCTCGCGCCGCTCCAAGAACAACCCCGTGCTGATCGGTGAGCCCGGCGTCGGCAAGACCGCCGTCGTCGAGGGCCTGGCCCAGGCGATCGTGCGCGGCGACGTGCCCGAGACCCTGAAGGACAAGCAGCTCTACACGCTCGACCTCGGTTCGCTGATCGCCGGCTCCCGCTACCGCGGCGACTTCGAGGAGCGCCTGAAGAAGGTCACGAAGGAGATCCGCACCCGCGGCGACATCATCACCTTCATCGACGAGATCCACACCCTGGTGGGTGCGGGTGCCGCCGAGGGTGCGATCGACGCGGCGAGCATCCTGAAGCCGCTGCTCGCCCGCGGTGAGCTGCAGACCATCGGCGCCACCACGCTGGACGAGTACCGCAAGCACTTCGAGAAGGATGCCGCGCTCGAGCGCCGCTTCCAGCCCATCCAGGTGGCCGAGCCGTCGCTGCCCCACGCGATCAACATCCTGAAGGGGCTCCGCGACAAGTACGAGGCCTTCCACAAGGTGTCGATCACGGATGGCGCGATCGTCGCCGCCGCGAACCTCGCCGACCGCTACGTGCAAGACCGCTTCCTGCCCGACAAGGCCATCGACCTGATCGACGAGGCCGGCGCACGCCTGCGCCTCTCGATCCTGTCGGCCCCGCCGGAGCTGCGTGAGTTCGACGAGCGGATCGCCGCCGTCCGCGGCCAGAAAGAGGCCGCGATCGAGGACCAGGACTTCGAGAAGGCCGCCAGCCTGCGCGACGAGGAGAAGAACCTCCTCGGCGAGCGACTGCGCCTGGAGAAGCAGTGGAAGTCGGGCGACGTGCAGACCTCCGGCATCGTCGACGAGGGGCTCATCGCCGAGGTGCTGGCCCAGGCCACAGGCATCCCGGTGTTCAAGCTCACCGAAGAGGAGTCGGCTCGGCTCGTGTTCATGGAGAAGGCTCTGCACCAGCGGGTCATCGGCCAGAACGAGGCCATCGCGGCCCTCTCGCGCACCATCCGCCGCACGCGTGCGGGTCTGAAAGACCCGAAGCGCCCCTCGGGCTCGTTCATCTTCGCCGGCCCCACGGGTGTCGGTAAGACCGAGCTCGCCAAGGCGCTCGCCGAGTTCCTGTTCGACGACGAGAACGCGCTGATCTCCCTCGACATGTCGGAGTACGGCGAGAAGCACACGGTCTCGCGGCTGTTCGGTGCCCCTCCCGGGTTCGTCGGCTTCGAAGAGGGCGGCCAGCTCACCGAGAAGGTGCGCCGCAAGCCGTTCAGCGTGGTGCTGTTCGACGAGATCGAGAAGGCCCACCCCGACATCTTCAACTCGCTGCTCCAGGTGCTCGAGGAGGGGCGTCTGACGGATGGTCAGGGTCGCGTCGTCGACTTCAAGAACACGGTCATCATCATGACGACGAACCTCGGAACCAAGGACATCACGGGCAGCCCCATCGGCTTCCAGGTGTCGGGCAACGAGTCGACCTCGTACGACCGCATGAAGGCGAAGGTCTCGGAGGAGCTGAAGAAGAACTTCAAGCCGGAGTTCCTCAACCGCGTCGACGACACCATCGTGTTCCCGCAGCTGAACAAGGTCGAGCTGCTGCAGATCGTCGACCTGTTCATCAAGCGCCTGCGCGACCGCCTGCTCGACCGCGACATGACCATCGAGCTGACGCTCGCGGCCAAGGAGCGCCTGATCGAGGTCGGCTTCGACCCCTCGCTCGGTGCGCGCCCGCTGCGTCGCGCGATCCAGCACGAGGTCGAAGACCAGCTGTCCGAGCGCATCCTGCAGGGTGAGCTGAACGCGGGCGACCACGTGCACGTCGACTTCGCCGACGGCAAGTTCTTGTTCACGCAGACCTCGCGGGAGCCCGTCGCCATCGGCGCGGGTGCCGGCGACCAGCAGCAGGCCTCGGCCGCTGCGGCTGCGGCCGCCCTCGGCGACCTCGACTAGTCACCCCTCGGCGGCCCCGGCCGCCTCCCCGAAGGGCCGGACACCACGCGGTGTCCGGCCCTTCGTCGTCCCGCTATCGCACGCACATAGCGGGACTACGTGACGGGTCGAGGCGGGGGAGCGGATGCACGAGCACCGGGCAGGCGGCGATACGCTGGTGCGATGAGTTCGAGCAAGACGCAGAGCGCCGTGACCGTGCGGCGTGCGCGTACCAGTGACGTCCCCCGCATCCAGGAGCTGGTGGAGCCCCTGGTGCAGCGACGAATCCTGCTCGGCAAAGACGCGGTGGTGTTCTACGAGGCCGTGCAGGAGTTCCGGGTGGCCGAAGACGGCGAGGGCAATCTCGTCGGCTGCGGCGCCCTGCACGTGTTCTGGGAAGACCTCGGCGAGGTGCGCACTCTCGCGGTGCACGACGACTGGCTCGGCCGGGGCGTGGGCCGGGCCCTTCTCGCGCAGATCGAGACGGATGCGGTTGACCTGGGTCTCTCGCGCCTGTTCTGCCTCACCTTCGAGGTGCCGTTCTTCGAGCGCAACGGCTACACGGCCTCGCCGCTCGCGCTGGTGGAGCCCGAGGTCTACGCCGAACTCGTGCGCTCCCCCGACGAAGGTGTCGCCGAGTTCCTCGACCTCGCCCGGGTGAAGCCCAACACCCTCGGCAACACCCGCATGCTGAAGCACCTCGAACGATGAGCGCCGGCACCGTCGAGCACGACGACAACCCGGACGCCGAGGGCGACGGCGCGCACAACAAGACCTTCAACCAGCGTCTGCGCGACCGCTACTTCGGCCGGACCCGCCCGGGAACGGATGCGGCGGCGGAAGCCGAGAGCGAGTCCTCGCTCCCCAAATCGAACCAGATGGGCTTCTTCGGCCGCGTGCAGCGCCCCGGCGGTTTCGACCGCCCGCCCGAAGAGCCGGTCGAGCTCGACGACGACGACCTCCCCTGGGAGCTCGGCGGCCCGCGCCGCGACTGACCTCAGCGGCGTACGGGGCGCGACGCGCAGGTGACGCAGAAGGTCGCGGTGGGGCGGACCTCCAGGCGGCCGGAGGCGATCCGCCCGCCGCAGGATTCGCAGATGCCGTAGCGGCCTTCGGCCACGCGGGCGACGGCGGCGTCGACCTCGGCCAGGCGCGCCGTCGCCTCGCGCTGCAGACCGTCCAATCGCGACCACTCGCTGGAGAGGGTCGGCCCTTCAGGATCGTGCTCGTCGTCATCCGACGACGACTCACGGATGCGCCTCAGCTCATCGAGCGCGCTCGAGAGGGCGGCGAGTTGCGCTTCGGTGCGCTGACGCTCGGCCCGGAGGGATTCGCAGGGGCCCGTGATCAGCCTGCGGGCGCGGGGCCGTCGGTGGGCGTGGCGTCGCCGATGAACTCCTTGAACTCGTCTTCGACCTTCTCGTCGAAGCTGTCGGTCTCTTCGTACTCGTCGTCGACCTCGGGGTGCTGCCCGTTGTGCTCGAACGACTCAGGGGTGGGGGGATCTACGAAAGTGCTCATGCCAAAAGGCTACGCCGGGCCGCCG
>NZ_JAHFUW010000079.1 GCF_023264855.1 Herbiconiux sp.
CTGGGCTCCGCCCTGCGCCTCGCCCCCGCGAACCTGCGCCTGCGTACCCGCATCGACCGCCGCTCCCTCGTGCCGCGCTCCGCGGTCGCCGAGTTGCTCATCGACGACTGACCCGCCCGCCCGCACCGCCCAGGATGGCCCCGGCGCGCGATGAGTATGCTGGATTGCGCGCTGTTCGGGCTCGCTGCCCGAGAGGAAACCGAGGATTGATCCGGTGAGCCAACAGATCCCCGTCCTCCTGGACGCGACCTCGCTGCCACCGAACTGGGGCGGGGTGGCCCGCTACATCGAGGGGCTGCTGAGCGGCCTCGAGGAGCGCGGAATCGCCCTGGAGGTGGTGGCGAAGCCCACCGACATCGGGCGCCTGCGGCTGGCCGCTCCCGGCCACCGCTACCACGCCGGCCCCGCCGCTCTGCGCTCGCGCCCCGTGCGCTTCGCCTGGGAGCAGATCGGGCTGCCCCGCCTGGCCGCGAAGCTCGCCGTGCGCGCCATCCACTCGCCGCACTACACGCATCCGCTGGCCACCCGTCGCGCGCGCATCGTCACCGTGCACGACGCCACCTTCTTCAGCGAGCCCGAGGTGCACTCGCGGCTGAAGCGCACCTTCTTCACGTTCTGGACCAGGCGCGCGGCCCGATCCGCGAGTGCCCTGATCGCCCCCAGCCGGGCGACCGCCGATGCCGTGGCCCACGCCGTGGGCATCGACGCCGAGCGCATCCGGGTGGCCTATCTCGGGGTCGACGCCGAGGTGTTCGCGCCGCCGGTGGCACCCGATGTGACCGCCTTCGCCCGGGAGCACGGCCTCGACGGGCCCGAGGGCTGGATCGCGTTCCTCGGCACCATCGAGCCGCGCAAGAACGTGCCGGCCCTGCTGCGCGCCTACGCCGCCCTCCGCGGCGAGCGCGCCGCCCGGAGCGAGAGCTCCCCCGCCTTGGTGCTCTCCGGCTCCCGGGGGTGGGATGACGAGGCGGCACGGATGCTCGACACCCTCGGCACCGGGTCGGGTGTGGTCGAGGCCGGCTATCTTCCCCTCGGCGAGCTATCCGCCTTCCTCGGCGGCTCGCGCATGGTCGCCTATCCCTCGCTCGGTGAGGGATTCGGCCTGCCCGTGCTGGAGGCGATGGCCTGCGGGGCCACGGTGCTGACGACCGACCGCCTCTCCATCCCCGAGGTCGGCGGCGACGCCGTGGCCTACACCGAGCCCGACGAACGATCGATGACGGCCGCCCTCGACGCCCTGCTGGGCGACGACGAACGGCGCCACGCCCTCGGAGACGCCGCGCTCGAACGATCCCGCTCCTTCACCTGGGCCGCCTGCGCCGGGGTGCACGAGCAGGTCTACCGCGAGGCGGGAGCTGCCGCATGAGCGCCGCACCCGCACCCGCGCGCGTGGCCGTGGTCACGGTCAGCTTCGATTCGCTCAGCGTGCTCGTGCCCTTCCTCGCATCCGTCCCCGCCGCCGCCGGGCAGGCGCGGGTCGAGGTGCACGTCGCCGACAACAAGCCCGGCTCCCCGGCACGGCCCGAGCTGGAGGCCGCGATCGCCGCCGCCGCATCCGCCGCCCCCGAGGTGCCGGTGCACTACCACCCGATGAGCGGCAACCTCGGCTACGGGCACGCCATCAACGAGGTCGTCGCCACCCTCGAGCCCGGTATCGACTTCGTGCTCGTCAGCAATCCCGACGTGATGCTGCGTCCCGGCGCGATCGATGTGCTCGTCGCGACGATGGCCGAGCTGCCGGATGCCGGGGCGATCGGTCCCAAGATCCTCGAGGCCGACGGCAGCGCCTACCCCTCCGCCCGGTCGGTGCCCTCCATCCGCAACGGGATCGGGCACGCCCTGTTCGCGAACGTCTGGCCGAACAACCCGTGGACGAGGTCGTACCGCGTCGAGGTGGGCGAGAACCCGGTGCGCCGGGATGCCGGCTGGCTCTCGGGGTCGTGCTTCCTCATCCGCCGTTCCGTGTTCGACGCGCTCGGCGGCTTCGACACCGGTTACTTCATGTACTTCGAAGACGTCGACCTGGGCTATCGCCTCGGCGAGGCCGGCTGGCGGAACGTCTACGAGCCCGCGGCGGCCGTGGTGCACACCGGCGCCCACTCCACGACGGGCGGCGAATCGGGGCGGATGCTGCAGGCCCACCACGACAGCGCGAAGCGGTTCCTGGCCAAGAAGTACTCCGGGCCGGTCTTCTGGCCCGTGCGTGCCGTGCTCTCGCTCGGATTGAGCCTGCGCTCGAGCGTCGTCCGCCGTCGCTCCGAGGCCGGACGCTAGGGTATTGGGAGCGCGATCCGGCACGACCAGACCCACACCGAGGCCGGAAGCGCAGACGACCGGCGCGGCCGGTGATCCGAACACGAGGGAGGCCGTCACGGTGAAGCTCGCCACGACCGTCATGGTCCGCGACGAGGCGGACATCATCGGCGCCATGCTCGACCACCATCTGGCCCAGGGCGTGGATGTGATCATCGTCACCGACAACGGCTCGGTCGACGGCACCACCGACATCCTGCAGGGCTACGCCGACCGCGGGCTGATCGAACTGCGGCACGATCCCACGCACCGCAAGCAGCAGGCGCCCGTGGTGACGCAGATGGCGCGGGATGCGGCGTCGCTGCACGGCGCCGACTGGGTGATCAACGCCGACGCCGACGAGTTCTTCGTACCGGTCGACCGCTCGCTCACGCTGCACGAGGTGTTCGAGCAGCTCGATCCGGCCATCAAGGCGTTCCTGGTGCCCGTGACGAACCTCACCGGGCCGGCCGCGGCATCCGGATCGGGTCTCGGGCGCCTCACCTACCGCGACGAGCGCCCCGAGGCGGCTCTTCGGGCCACCGGACTGCGCGCACATCCCACCGCCGACGCCATCCACGTCGGCGACCCGCAGATCGACGTCATCCAGGGCAACCACTTCGTCAGCCTCGCGTCGCAGGGCGCCCCTCCCGAAGCGCTCGCCATCGAGGTGCTGCACCTGCCCTGGCGCTCCTGGGAGCAGTACCGCAACAAGGTCGAGATCGCCGGCCGTGCCTACGATGACAATCCCGAGCTCAGCCCGAGCCCCAACCACCACGGGATGCGCGACTACCGGCGCCTGCAGGCCGGCGCCCTGCTGCCGTTCTACCTGCTGCGGCATCCGGACGAGGCGGAACTGGCCGAGGGACTGGCCGCGGGCCACTTCCGCCGGGACGACACGCTGACCGGCCTCGCCTCGCCCGTGCCCGACGGCGAGTTCGAGGCTGAGGTGCTGGAGCGGTTCCGTTCGGTGGCCCCGGCGCTCCGCGACGCCGAAGCGCGCTCGCACGCGAGCCTGGTGGCGCTGGACGAGCAGCACCGGGTGGCCCTCGCCGAGCAGCAGGCCGCGTTCGACCAGCAGCTGGCCGACGAGCGGCAGCGGGCGGCCGACGAGGCCGCCGCGGTGGAGCAGGAGTTCGTCCGCACGCGCCAGGAACTCGAACTCACCCGGGTTCACGTCGGCTCGCTCGAGGCGCGGCTGGCCACCCTCGAGGGCCGGCCGTTGGTGCGCGTCGAGAACAAGGTGCGACGGGTGCTGACGCGTGCCCGCACCTGACGGCCCGATCGTCGGCGCCCGTCCCGATCCGGCCCGCCCCCTCACGGTTCTGGTCACCGGCGGCGCCGGATTCATCGGCAGCGCGCTCTGCCGGGTGCTGGCCGCGCGCCCGGGCACGAGCATCCGGGTGCTGGACGACCTGAGCGCGGGCCGCCGCGAGAACCTGACCGGCGTCGACGTGACGCTGATCGAAGGCTCCGTGCTCGACCCCGGCGCGCTCGCCTCGGCCATCGACGGGGTGGATGCCGTGGTGCACCTCGCCGCCGTCGCCTCGGTGCAGGAATCCCTCGAGCGCCCGCTGCACGTGCACGAGGTCAACGTCACCGGCACCGTGGCCGTGCTCGAGGCCGCACGGGCCGCCGGGCTGGTGCACACCATCGTGGCGTCGTCGTCGGCGGTCTACGGATCGCTGCCCGACCTGCCCAAGAACGAGCGGATGCGCCCGCGCACCGAGAGCCCCTACGGCGCCACCAAGCTCGCCGCCGAGACCTATGCGCTCACCTGGCAGCGCAGCTTCGGCCTGCCGGTGCTCGCCTTCCGCTTCTTCAACGTGTTCGGGCCGCGACAGCGAGCGGATGCCGCTTACCCCGCCGTCGTGCCCGCCTTCCTCGAGCGGGCCGTGGCGGGCGAGGCCGTCACTGTGCACGGCACCGGTGAGCAGTCGCGCGACTTCACCTACGTGGAGTCGATCTGCGCGGTCATCGCCGATGCGATCGCGCGGGGGGTCGCCCACGACGAGCCGGTCGACCTCGGTTTCGGCGTGCGCACCAGCCTGCTCGAGCTGATCGCCGAGATCGAAGACGTGCTCGGGCATCCGGTGCCGGTGGCGTTCGAGGCCGCCCGGGTGGGTGACATCCTGCACTCGCAGGCCGAGGGCTCGGTGCTGGCGTCGCTGTTCCCCGGGGTGCCCGCGGTGCAGCTGCGCGAGGGCCTCGAGGCGACCGTGGCCTGGATGAGAGACCGTTAGAGTTCTTCGAGTGCCCGTATCGACCATTCCGCGACGCCTCGCCAAGGCGCTTGTTCGACGACGACTACTGAACGGCCGGTTCCGGCCGACGGACGAGCGGGTCTGGGGCGAGACGGGCTCCGAGGTGCCCGTGCTGATGTGCCTGTTCAACCGGCCCGAGCGCCTCGAGGCGATGCTGCGCCTGCTCGACGGGCAGGAGGGCACCCCGGGCATCGCCCTGTACCTCTGGAACAACAACCGCGCCGACCACGACTTCTACGCCGGCGTGCTGCGCGGGTTCGAGGCATCCGGAGCCCTGCGCTCGGTGCGCCTGGTTCGCAGCCCCTACAATCTCGGGTCGATCGCGCGGTTCTACTGGGCGCGGGTACTGGCCGAGAAGGCCCGTGCCGACCCGGGCCCGGTGATCGTGATCGACGACGACGAAGACGTGCAGCCCGACTTCGTGAGCACCGCACTCTCCGTGCACCGGCCGGGCGTGGTGCACGCCTGGTGGGCGTTCACCGTGGCTTCCGACGACTACTTCGACCGCGCGCCCGCCGTCGTGGGCGGCCCGGTCGATCACGTCGGGCCGGGCGGCATGATCTGCGACCTCTCGATCTTCCTCGACGACCGCTTCTTCACCGAGCTGCCGCAGCGCTACTGGCTGCTCGACGACCTGTGGTTCACGCACTTCGCGAAGACGCACGGGCAGACGCTGGCCAAGCTGCCGGTGGAGATCGAGTTCGTGCTCGCGGAGACGAACCAGCACTGGAACCTCGGCGATTTGAAGCGGGAGTTCTACCGGTATCTGGGCTAGTTGCCGGTCGCATCCGTCGGCCACACGCTCACCTTGGATCGACGGGGCTGGCGGGGACGGTCAGGGTGCGGACGCTGCGGACGGAGAGGGCGGCCAGGGAGGCCAGCACGATGACCGCGGCACAGCCGAGGAGCGTGGGACCGATGCCGAGGGCCTGCGCGATCGGGCCGACCATGACCTCGCCGAGGGGGATGGCTATGAAGGAACCGACCATGTCGTAGGAGTAGACACGGGCCAGGGCTTCTCGGGGCACGTGGGACTGCAGGGACTGGTCCCAGGCGACGGCGAAGATCTCCAGTGCCACGCCGCCGAGTGCGAACGCCACGACCAGGGCCGGCAGAGCGGGCGCGATGCCGAGAGTCGCCACGGGGATCGCCGTCACGGCCATGAGGCCGACCCCGATCCCCAGGGCCCGACGCGGGCGCCAGCGGATGGCCACGGCCGCGCCCAGCGCCAGCCCGATCGTCTGCGCCGCCACCACGACACCCCAGCCGCCCCGGCCGAACGACGCATCCGCCACGACCGGTCCGAGAACCGTCGTGGCTCCGACGAAGGCGGCATTGAGCACACCGAACTGGGCGACGACCACCCAGACCCAGCGGCGACGGGTGAACTCCCGCCACCCGCCCCGCAGATCGAGCAGCACCGATGCTCGTCGCCCTGGCGACGGATCCTCAGCAGGCCGGGTGCGCCGCGTGGGCAGGCGCACGAACCCGAAGAGCACCCCGGCCACCGCGAAGCCCACGGCATCGATCGCGAGGCCCCAGCCGGGCCCGACGGCGCCGACGAGTGCGGCTCCCACCGCGGCGCCGAGGATGCCCGCGGCGTTCAGTCCCAGCCGCAGGAGCGCATTGGCCGGCCGGAGGAGCGCGGCGGGCACGGTGTCGGGCACCAGGGCGGCTGCCGCGGGCAGCGCGACCGCCGCCACCGCGCCGTTCAGCACACCGAGGAGCACGAGGAGCGGGATCGTGGCCGATCCCGTGAGCACCAGCGCGGCCACGGCTGCCTGGGTCAGGGCGGCGGCGAGAGATGTTCCGACCAGCACGAGGTGCCGCGGCAGGCGATCGGCGATGACGCCGCCGACCAGCAGGATCGCGACATTCGCGACCGAACGTGCCGCCACGACGAGGCCGAGGTCGGTCACCGACCCGGTGAGATCGAGCACCGCGAAGGCCAGGGCGATCGGCGCGACCGCGTTCCCCAGGATGCTCGTCGTGCGCGCGGCGAGCAGCCACCGGAACGACGGGTAGCTCAGCGGATTCCGCTCTCGTCGCGTCTCGGGAGCCGGGGCATCCGTGGTCGGAGGGCCGGACGACGTCATGGGCGCTTGAGCGGGAACAGGGCCGCCGTCATCGACACCGGCGAGGTGCCCGGCGTGCGCGGTGCCTTCGCCTCGGCGTGTAGAAGCGCCGACGCTCCCCCCACCAGCGTGACGACGCGGTTCCACACCCGGGGGTCGACCCAGAGCTCGGCATCCGTCGTCACCTGCGGACCGCCCGCCCGCGACGCCGATCGTCGGCGCAGCTCGTCGGCGAGCGCCGCGACATACAGCGCGCGCTCCTCGGCATCGCGTCCGGGCGGTTCCGCCCCGGCGGTCTCGATCGTGAACGGTCGGGCGGATGACTCATGCCGGTAGCGCTTGGCCTCACCACCGCGCACGCGAACCACCTCGACGACGCGGATTATGCCCGCCCGCTCGAGCACACGCAGGTGATAGCTCGCCGTCGCCTGCGAGAGGCGGAGTTCCCGCCCCGCCTCCGCCGCGCTCATCGCCGTGCCGGTGAGCAGCGAGAGCAACTGCAGGCGGATGGGATGCGCGGTGGCGCGGAGCTCGTCGAGGCGGGACATGCGCCCATTCTCGACCGGATCCGATCCACCGTCAAAAGTGTCTTTGGGGGTCACGGCCCCGGTGGCTCCCGGCCCCGGCACCGAGCACTTGCGGAGCTAGTCTGGGAGCATGAGGCGCGGATGGGGGCGAGCGTACTTCGCCGCGCAGGCGGTGGCCGGGCTGGGGTGGTGGGTGGCCGTGTTCACGGTGCCGAGGGTGCGGGAGAGCACGCTCGGCGGGCTCGATCCCGTCGCCATGGCGGTCGCCGACGTTCCGCTGTTCGTGGTGGCATCGGGACTGGCGGCGGCAGGCATCCGCGTCGCCGCCGTCGTGGCCACCGCCTGGACCGCAGTCGTCGCCGTCGGGCTCGCAGTCTTCGCGACCGTGACCTCCGAAGCAGGGTGGGGCGTGCTGCTCATGACGACGGCACTCGGATGCTCGCTCGTCGCCCTCTGCCTGCTGCTGCTCGGGCGGGTGCCGACCCGCTGGCTGGTCGCCGGACCGTTCGCGTTCCGTCCCGCCGCCCACCGCACCGGCGTCCGCGGGCACGTGCTGACCACCTTCGCGCAGGTCGTCGTGTTCTGGGGCGTCTGCCTCCTCGTCATCCCGCTGGTACTGGCCTGGCTCGAACAGCGCTGGCGGGTGAGCCTCCCGTCGTCCGAGCCCGCCGAAGCCGTCGCCGCCGTCCTGGGGGCCGCACTGCTGGTTCTGGCCAGCACGCTCGGACTCTGGTCGGCGGTCACGATGTCGACCCGCGGCGACGGCACCCCGCTGCCCGCGGCGATGCCCAACCGGCTGGTGATCGCCGGCCCCTACCGCTTCATCCGCAACCCGATGGCGCTCGCCGGCATCACCCAGGGTGTGGGGGTGGGACTGCTGCTCGGGTCGTGGCTCGTGGTGGTCTACGCAGTCGCCGGCTCGCTGCTGTGGAATTACGCGATACGGCCGCTGGAAGAGGCGGATCTGGAGGGGCGGTTCGGGGAGGAGTTCCGGCGCTATCGGGAAGATGTGCGGTGCTGGTTGCCGGGGCGGTCGGGTGGAGCTACCAGGCGCAGGCTGTCAGGGAGGAGACGTTTGCGTTGAGGGAGTTGGGGCCGCCTAGGAGGACGACTCTTGTGGCCTTAAGGGTGGTTAGGTCGGAGATGACACCTCGGGGGACGCACTCGGTGGGGACGATGTAGAGGGGGGCGCCGGACTTCGCGGCGAGCACACCGCCGGCCAGGGCGTCGGGGTAGTTGTAGCCGGTGGCCAGGTAGACCGTGCCGCTGCTCGTGAAGGTGGCCCGGTTGATCGCCTGCGAGGCCGTGAAGCGGTCGCTTCCGGTGAGACGGTTCACCGTGGCGAACGACTTGAGCGAGTTCTCGATACCGGTGGAGACCGAGTTCGGGCCACCGGAGATCGTGATCTGGTTCGTGCCGAGCGCCTGGAACAGCTGCGCCGTGGGGGTGTCGACGGATGCCGCCCCGCCGTTCACGAGCGTGATCGGCACTCCGCGCGAGCCGGCGGCCGATCCGGTCGAGAGGGCGTCGGGGAAGTTCGCGCCGGTGGCGACGTAGCTTCGTGCAGCCGTGCCGAAGGCGTACTGGGCCACCGCGCGCGAGGCGGCGTAACGGTCGTCGCCCTGCAGACGCACCACCGAAGGGGCCAGCGTGGCCAGTTGAGCGGCCACCGCCTCGGAGACCGAGTTCGGGCCGCCGACGATCACGATCGTCTTCGGTGCCAGCCGGGTGATCTCGGCGCTGACCGCCGCCGGCAGCACGGTCGGCTGGGTGAGCAGCAGCGGGCCGCCCTGCTTGACGGCGGCGGGCGCCGCGCTGAGCGCATCCGGGTAGTTCTGACCGGTGGCCAGGTACGCGACGCCGGCCTTGCCCGGGTACGCCTTCTTCGAGATCTGCAGGGCCACCTCGTACCGATCGGCGCCGCTGATCCGCTCGACGGCCGGTTTGGCCTGCAGCTGGTAGGTGTCGGTCACCGCGCTGGAGACGGAGAACGCGCCCCAGCGGGCCTTCACCGAGTAGCTGTGCTTTCCGCTCTGCAGGGCCGTCGGCAGGGCCAGCGACCAGTCGCCGTTCGTGGCGGGCGTGACCGTGTAGGTCGAGGATCCGTCGATCGTGATGTCGATCTTGTGCCGCGGGCTCGCCCCGGGCAGGGTGCCCCGGATGGCGTCGCCGACGAACGAGGGGCGGTACACGGTGGGCGTCGGCACCACCACGCTGAGCTCCCAGTCGGGCACCGTGTTCGACACGCTCTTGCTCCCGTTGCTCGTGAGCATCGGGAAGAAGGCGCTGATCGCGTTCGGCTGACCCGCCCGGTTGCAGTCGCCCACGTAGGTGCCGGCCGATCCGAGACCGAAGGCGGCCGTGCCGACGACCGCGGCCGATCCGCTGTCGCCCGGCAGCATGCAGACGTCGGTGAGGGTGAGGTTCACGTACTGCGGAACGCCCGAGTGGTTGTAGACCGGGTACGACTCGTTGACGACGAGGATGGTGCCGCAGGTCCAGCCCGTGGTGCGGCCCGACTTGCAGACGGGCGAGCCCACGATGCCGGTCGTCATGTCGGTGATCGTCACCGGGGTGCCGGCGCTGAGAGCGCCCTGGCCGCCGCCCCAGGTGGAGACCTTGGGCTGCGGATTCCAGTTGCTGGCCACGACACCCACGTCGGCTCCCGAGCCGAAGCGGAACAGCGACTCCACCGGCGCACCGATGATCTCGCCGCGCGAGGGGGCGCTGCCGGCCTTGGCCTGCTTCGACTCGTAGTAGTACGTTCCGGTGTCGCGGTTCGGCTCGATGCAGTGGCCCGAGGTGATGAACTGGGTCTGCGGATACGGTCCGTACCGCCCCACGAAGCCTGTCGAGCAGACGTAGGTGAGGCCGGCCGCCACGAACTGGAAGGCCTGGCCGCCGATCAGGTCGGCCATGGCGGTGAGCTTCTGGCCGGAGTAGTCGGGCACGGCGGGGGCGCCGGTCTCGACCACGGCGCCCACCTCGGCGACGGATGCGGCGGCGTCGCCGCCGGTGGCGTCTGCGGCGCCCTCGGGGATGTTCACGACGAGCTGGGTGCCGTCCAGGCGCGAGCCGAGCACCTCGATGCCCTCGGCCTGCAGGCCCTCCACCACGTCGCTGGCCTCCAGAGCCGCGTTCGTGCGGGCGAGGTAGTCTTCGGGCGATTCGCCGAGGTCGCGCTGGATGGCCTCGCTCAGCTCAGC
This sequence comes from Herbiconiux sp., assembly GCF_023264855.1. Taxonomy (GTDB): domain Bacteria; phylum Actinomycetota; class Actinomycetes; order Actinomycetales; family Microbacteriaceae; genus Herbiconiux. The sequence goes on from NZ_JAHFUW010000079.1 coordinate 10,365, forward strand.
GGGCAGCTCGGCGGCCTGCGCGGTGAAGGCCTCGGCCGGCAGGTTCGACATCCGCGGCCGTTCGGCGGCGGGGTCGGGGGCCGGGGACTCCTCGACGGGGTCGGATACGTCAGGTGTGGATCCGTCGGGGGTGGATCCGTCGGGGGTGGATCCGTCGGGGGTGGTGCCGGTGCCACCGGTGTCCTGCGCCGGATCGGTCGCCGGTATCGGCGCGACCTCGGCGGCGGCCGACGTCGCCGTGCCGCACAGGGCGCCCACGGTCACGACCGCAGCGACGAGGAGCAGCCGGCCGGAACGCCGTCGGGAAGGTCGGAACATCGATCGCACCCCCTCACGCTACGGCCCCACCCCCGATCCCCCGTGCTGCGACCCGCACATCCGGAACCCCGGTCAGCGGAGCGCGGCCCGCTCGGCCCGCACGTCGGGGTCGAGGGGCACGAGCACGGCCAGGCGGTCGAGCGTGACGCGGAGGCCGTCGTCGTCGTGCTGGGTGCGCTGGGCGGTGGCGAGGGCTTTGAGCGTGGGGATCGAGTCGGGCAGCACGGCCAGCGCCTCGCGCGCCCAGCGCTCGGCGGATACCGCCGCCTCGGCCCGCGCGGCCGCCGGCACGTCGTCGGAGCTGAGCTGCTGCGCGGCGATGGACGCCACGTCGGCGTCCCACGGGCGCAGCGCCTGCGCCACCGCGAACGCCGTGTCGGCCGCGGCGACACGGCCC
>NZ_JAHFUW010000038.1 GCF_023264855.1 Herbiconiux sp.
TCTGGCCCTGGTTCTCGGCAAGCGCGTCGGATTCCAGAAGGGCATCCAGAAGCCGCACAACGTGCCGCTCACCCTGCTGGGCGCCGCACTGCTGTGGTTCGGCTGGTTCGGCTTCAACGCCGGTTCCGAGGCCGCGGTCGACGGCGTCGCCGCCATCGCCTGGATCAACACCCTCGCGGCTCCCGCCGCCGGTATCCTCGGCTGGCTCATCATCGAGAAGATCAAGGACGGCAAGCCCACCTCGATCGGTGCCGCATCCGGTGCCGTCGCGGGCCTGGTCGCCATCACCCCGGCCTGTAACATCCTGACCCCGGGCTGGGCGATCGTGCTCGGCATCCTCGCCGGTGCCGTCTGCGCCCTGGCCGTCGAGCTCAAGTTCAAGCTCGGCTTCGACGACTCGCTCGACGTGGTGGGCATCCACCTGGTCGGCGGCCTCATCGGAACGCTCTACATCGGTATCTTCGGCGCCGGCATCGGCCTCATCGACACCGGCTCGCTCGAGCAGCTCTGGAAGCAGTTCGCTGCCGCCATGGTCGTGCTGATCTACTCCTTCGTGATGGCCTTCATCATCGGGTTCGTCATCCAGAAGACCATGGGCTTCCGGATCAAGAACGAAGACGAGGTGGCCGGCGTGGACACCACCGTGCACGGCGAAGAGGGCTACGTGCTCGAGACCGTCTAGGTCTCCGCACCCTCCGCGCACACGCGCCGGAGTCACACGAACACAGCGGGGCGTCATCCTTCGGGATGGCGCCCCGTTTGCGTGTTCGGCCCGATCGCGTCGCGGGCGAGGAGAGTGGCGCCCACGACGGCGCTCGGCATGGCGAGCACCGCGCCGAGCGGGATCAGGAACGTCAGGTAGCACAGGATGCCGAAGCCGAGCGTGCGGGCGCGACGCGCGCCGAGCATCCGTCGCCGGTCGCGCAGGGTCAGGCCGCGGGCGTCGAAGGCGAAGCCGGTGAGCTCGAGTGCCAGCACCCACCCGCCGAACACCGCGGCGAGCACGGGGGAGAGGATCGGGCCCAGCAGGGGGATGAGACCCACCACGAAGAGCAGCAGGGCGACTCCGAGCGTCAGCACCAGGATGCGCAGCCCGGTGCCGATCCCGCGCAGCAGGAGCCGCCAGAAGCCGCCTGACGCCTCGTCGGGCGCCTCGCCGAGGGTCTCTTCGGAGGCGCGCCAGATGCGCTCGTAGAACACGTCGCCGACCGCGAGGGTGATGGCGGTGAAGGTGAACACGACCAGTAGCACACCGGCCGCGACGAGTGCGAGGGCGGCGGAGACCCGCACGATGCTGCGCCACGGTTCGTCCCATCCGTCGGCGAACGGTGTGGCCCACTCGGCCAATCCGGGGGAGTTGACCGCGAGAACGACCAGTCCGGTCCCGTAGACAGCGGCCACGATCAGCGCCGGTACGGCTCCGAGCAGCATCAGCCGGGGCCTCGTGCCCCACATCCGCACCCCGCGCCAGAACAGCCCGGCCCCACCCAGCAGCTCACGCACCATCCCCGAAGCGTAAACGACGAAAGGCCCCCTGGAGAGGGAGCCTTTCGAAAATGCGTGGGCGATACCGGACTCGAACCGATGACCTCTTCCGTGTGAAGGAAGCGCGCTACCAACTGCGCCAATCGCCCGCTGGGGTGTGAGCCCTGAACAGTTATCGATAGTACCGGATGCCGAGGGGTGCTTCGTACACAGAAACCGTGCGACACGCCATGACCATGTCGATTTGGCTAACGCCGAATGAATCGGATAGAGTCTCTCCCGTTGCAGAAATGCAGCGGTGCGGATGTGGCGCAGTGGTAGCGCATAACCTTGCCAAGGTTAGGGTCGCGAGTTCGAATCTCGTCATCCGCTCGAGTGAAGTTACTCGTAGTGAGAATCGCCAGTTCTCACATGCACGAACTGGGTGGCGTGGCCGAGAGGCGAGGCAGCGGCCTGCAAAGCCGTCCACACGGGTTCAAATCCCGTCGCCACCTCCACTCTCGTCAAAGAATTTTGGCACCACCACCATTGGGCGATTGGCGCAGCGGTAGCGCGCTTCCCTGACACGGAAGAGGTCACTGGTTCGATCCCAGTATCGCCCACACACGAGAAAGGCCCCCGAGAATGCTCGGGGGCCTTTTCCGATTCCGTCCCCGACGAGGAAGGTGTTCAGTGATGGTTGCTTCTGCCGAAGAGGGAAACGGCCCGGCCGTGGTGCTGGTCCCGGAGCAGGGCGAGGGCATCGCTCAGCTCGCCGGGCTGGCGCACTCGATCGCCCAGGAGGATTTCCGGGTCGTGCGGATCGCGGCGGAATCCGCTCAGCACGTCGTCGAGGTGCTCGACGAGCTCGGGGTGACGGATGCCTGGATCGGCGGCCACGGGTACGGCGGTTCGATCGCGCGTGAGGTCGCGACGGCGCACCACGATCGCGTGAACGGCGTGATCCTGCTCGGGGTCGAGTCGGGCGAGACGGTTCCGGCGCTGGCCGAGGGCATCCCGGTGCTCGTCATCCAGGGTGCCGACGACGACGTCACCCCTCCGGCCAACGGCGACGCCCTGCGCGAGGCCGCCCCCGGCCTGGTGAGTGTGGTGACGATCGACGCCGCAGGTCATGGTTTCCCCTCGACCCACGCGGGTGAGACGGCCTGGGCGATCGAGGACTACCTCGACTGGGACTGATCGCATCCGCCGGTAGGCTTGAGGGGTTCTCTTTCACCTAGGCAGGAGCCCTCACCCGTGGCAACAGGATTCGATCTCTTCACCGACCGGGCCGTCGTGGCCCTGCGGGTCAACGGCGAACTGAAAGATCTTGCGACCACGGTGACCGACACGGATGCCGTCGAGCCCGTGACGATCGACAGCCCCGATGGCCTCGCCATCCTGCGCCATTCCGCTGCGCACGTGGCCGCGCAGGCCGTGCAGGCGATCAACCCGGAGGCGAAGCTCGGTATCGGCCCGCCCGTCACCGACGGCTTCTACTACGACTTCGACGTGGCCGAGCCCTTCACCCCGGAGGACATGAAGGCGATCGAGAAGGGCATGGAGCGCATCGTGCGGGCCGGCCAGCGCTTCGTGCGCCGAGTCGTCACCGAAGACGAGGCGCGCGCCGAGCTCGCGAATGAGCCGTACAAGCTCGAGCTGATCGGCCTCAAGGGCGGCAGCGCCGATGAGGGTGGCGACAACGAGTCGGTCGAGGTCGGTGGAGCCGAGCTCACCATCTACGACAACGTCGACCCGAAGACCGGCGAGACGGTCTGGAAAGACCTCTGCCGTGGCCCTCACCTGCCGAGCACGCGGATGATCGGCAACGGTTTCGCGCTCACCCGACTGGCCGCCGCCTACTGGCGCGGCTCGGAGAAGAACAAGCAGCTGCAACGGGTCTACGGCACCGCCTGGCCCACGAAAGACGAGTTGCGCGCCTACCAGGCCCGCATCGAGGAGGCCGCCAAGCGCGACCACCGCAAGCTCGGCAACGAGCTCGACCTGTTCTCCTTCCCCGACGAGATCGGATCGGGCCTCGCGGTCTTCCATCCCAAGGGCGGCATCATCCGGGCCGAGATCGAGAACTACCTGCGCGAGCAGCTGATCGCGAACGACTACGAACTGGTGAACACGCCGCACATCACCAAGGCGCACCTGTTCGAGACCAGCCAGCACCTCAACTGGTACAAAGACGGCATGTTCCCGGCGATGCACCTCGACGAGGAGCAGGATGCCGACGGCAACATCACCAAGCAGGGCCAGGACTACTACCTGAAGCCCATGAACTGCCCGATGCACAACCTGATCTTCCGGGCGCGCGGCCGCAGCTACCGCGAGTTGCCGCTGCGGCTGGCCGAATTCGGCACGGTCTACCGCTACGAGAAGAGCGGAACGCTCTCGGGGCTCACCCGAGTGCGGGGCCTCACCCAGGACGACGCCCACATCTACGTGTCCCAGAGCGAGGTGCGCGAAGAGCTCACCCGGCAGATCGACTTCATGCTCGACGTGCTGCGCGGCTACGGCCTCGACGACTTCTACCTCGAGCTGTCCACCCGCGACCCCGAGAAGTCCGTCGGCACCGACGAGATGTGGGAGACCGCCACCGAGACCCTGCGCGAGGTGGCGATCGCCTCCGGTCTCGAGCTCGTGCCCGATCCGGGGGGAGCGGCCTTCTACGGGCCGAAGATCTCGGTTCAGGCGCGCGACGCGATCGGCCGTACCTGGCAGCTCTCCACCATCCAGCTCGACTTCAACCAGCCCGAGCTGTTCGAGCTGGAGTACACGGCGCCGGATGGCACGAAGCAGCAGCCCGTGATGATCCACCGCGCGCTGCTCGGCTCGATCGAGCGGTTCTTCGCCATCCTGCTCGAGCACTACGCCGGGGCGTTCCCGGTGTGGCTGGCTCCGGTGCAGGTCGTGGCGATCCCGATCTCCGACGACCACGCCGACTACCTGAACGAGATCGTGTCGCGGCTGAGGAAGCGCGGCATCCGGGCCCAGCTCGACGACTCGTCCGACCGCATGCAGAAGAAGATCCGCACCCACACCAAAGACAAGGTGCCCGTGTTGCTGATCGCCGGCAGCGACGACCTGGCGGCCGGTTCGGTTAGCTTCCGCTTCCGCGACGGCTCGCAGGAGAACGGTGTCGCGGCCGACGAGGCGATCGAACGCATCGTGCGGAGCGTTCAGAATCATCTGCAGGTGAGCACCGCGGGGCAGCTCTGATGGAGCGCCCGATCGAGGAGTCCGGCGACTTCGCCGGGATCCCGGATGCCTTCCAGCGGCTCTGGACGCCGCACCGGATGGTCTACATCCAGGGCGGCGAGCAGCCGCACATCGACGAGTGCCCGTTCTGCCGGGCGCCCTCGCTGAGCGATGAAGAGGGGCTGATCGTGGCGCGCGGAACGCACGCCTACGTGCTGCTGAACCTCTTTCCGTACAACTCCGGTCACCTGCTGGTGTGCCCGTACCGTCATGTCGCGACCTACGATCTGGCGACGCCGGAGGAGACGCAGGAGATCGCCGAGCTGACGCAGACCGCGATGCGCGTGCTGACGACGGTGGCGCGCTGCGACGGCTTCAACATCGGGATGAACCAGGGCCGGGTCGCCGGCGCGGGAGTGGCCGGGCACCTGCACCAGCACATCGTGCCGCGCTGGATGTCGGACTCCAACTTCTTCCCGGTGATCGCCCGCACGAAGGCGCTTCCTCAGCTTCTGGGCGAGGTGCGGGCCGAGATCCAGGCGGCCTGGCCCGCTTCCGGATCGGCCCCGGCCGGCGGCGTCCCGGCTCTGTGACGGCCGGTGTCGGTGGCACCGCTTAAGTTGAGGATATGACAGGATCACGAGCCGAAGCCGCGTATTCCCGCGCGGTGACGGCCTTCACCACGCCCACACTCGACCTGCTGCACGGCCGGTTCGCCCCGTTCGTCGTGGCCGCTCTGTCGATCGTGTTCACCGCCGACCGCGCATCCGTGGCGATCGCCGACGGGCATGCGGAGCTGTCGGAGATCCTGGACGAGTTGCGGGCGGCCGGCTATGACGACGACGGTCGCAAGATCCCGGCGGGAACCGGTCGCGACGTCTGCCGCAACTGGGTGCGACTGGGGTGGCTGGTGCAGCAGATCGACGACGACGTCGAGGTCTACCGTCTGTCGGCGCACGCCGTCGAAGCGCTGGAGATCGCTGGTCGCACCGGGGCCGGCCGTACACGGGTGTCGAACTCGCGGGTGCGAACGCTGCTCGAGGCCGTGGAGCATCTCACCGACAGCGCGGAGGCCGATCCGGTGCGCCGGCTCGTCCGCCTGGGCGCCGAGCGCGATGTGCTCGACGCCGAGATCGCGCGCATCCAGGCGAGCGGATTCGCCGACCCGCTCGACGACGACGAGCTGCTAGAAGAGGCCGAGAACGTCTTGCACCTGGCCCGCGAGCTCCCCGCCGACTTCACCCGGGTGGCGGAGTCGCTCAGGGCGATGCAGCGGGATGTGGTGGCGTACCTCAGGCGCGACGAGCGACCGACGGGCGAGGTGCTGCGGGAGTACCTGCAGCGCGCGCAGGACGTCATGCAGGCGACCCCCGAGGGCCGGGCTTTCGCGGGTGCTCTGCGGCTGATCGGCGATCCGGATCGCATCGACGCGCTCACCGAGCAGCTGCACGGCCTGCTCCGGCAGCCTTTCGCGCGGCTGCTCGACAGCACCCAGCGCGCCGAGCTCGATGCCATCGGGCGACGGGTGGAGCTCGGGGTCGAGGAGGTCCTCGCGGCGCAACGCCGGGCCTCGCACGTCATCACCGGTCAGGTGAAGACGCACGATCCGCTGCGCGACCGCCAGATCGACGACCTGCTGCGCGACGTCATCGCCGGGCTGCACGCCTGGAGCGGTGCGGGTGCCGTGGAGCCCGTGCGCAGCATGCCTCTGCTGGATCTCGGGCATCTGCGCCAGGCCGTGAGCGACATCCGGCCGCCCGGGTCGCCGGCACCGCTCACCCAGGCCGTCGACGTCGAGTTCGCCGACGTCGACTCGAGAGCCTGGGGCGGGCCGCGGTACGCCGAACTCGAGGCGTACGTCGCCGGTCTCGGCGAGGTCTTCGATCTCGCCGCCGCGTTCACCGACGCCGCAGCCGACACCCGCCGCCCCGTCGACCTCCTCGGACTACTCGAGATCGCCCACCGCAACGGGATGAGCGAGAGCGCCGAGGTGTCGATGGTCGAGGCCGTGCGACCCGACGGCACCACGCGCCGATTCGCCTTCGCCGCGGTGACGGCACGCACCACGAAAGAGGACGATGAGCATGATGGATGACGACTTCGGGTCCGAACCGGCGACCGACGACCCGTTCATCTCGCCGGTGGCGATGGAAGACGATCTCGAGGAGCATTTTCCCGGTGACCGGGGAACCCTCGATCCGGAGGTGCGGCGTGTGCTCGTCCATCTGCTCCAGCGCCGGTTCCTCGCGGCCGAGCGCCACAAGGCCGAATGGAAGCTGATGCTCGATCACCAGCAGATGATCGAGTCCCGGCTGAACGACCTGTATCTGCGGCTCGTGATCGACCACTCCCGCGGGTTCGCCTACAAGCAGCAGCTGCGTTCCGACGAGGTCGACATGCCGGTCCTGCTCAAGGATGCTCCCTACTCCCGGGCGGAGACGCTCGTGCTCGTGCACCTGCGCACCGTCTACCAGCGCGAATCGGCCGCTGGCGAAGCCTCCGTCCGGGTCGACATCGAAGACGTGGAGCAGACCGTGCTGAGCTACTTCACCGAGGCCGACGGCAGCACCGCCCGGCACCAGAAGGCGATCAGGAACGCCATGGAGCGACTGGATCGCGAAGGCATCGTCGGCGAGGAGACGAGCGGGCGCTATCGGATCAGTGCTCTCGTCGAGGTCGTCCTCAGTGCGGAGACGCTCAAAGAGCTGCGGGATTGGCTGCGCGAACAGGAAGTGGTCGCACGATGACGATGATCGACACGCTCTTCGGTCTCATCCCGGCGGCGTCGCGCGGGCAGCAGTGGATCGTCGAGGATCTGCAGCTGATCAACTGGGGCGGCTACGACGGCGGCCCGCATCTGGTGCGGTTCTCGCCCGGTGCGACGCTGCTCTGTGGCGGGTCGGGCTCCGGCAAGTCGACCATGATGGACGCCTACATCGCCCTCATGATGCCCCACACCACGCCGTTCAACGGGGCCTCGAACGGCGGCGTGACCGGCCGGCCCCGCGGCGACGACCAGCGCAACATCCTGTCGTACGGCCGCGGCAAGATCGACGAGTCGCGCACCGAAGACGGCACGAAGCTGCGCGTGCTCCGCGGCGACGGCGAAGACACGTGGAGTGCGATCGCAGCCACCTGGCTCGATCACGACGGGTCGCGTTTCACGGCCATCAGGGCCTGGTACATCCCCACCGACGCGCGCACGCTCGACGACACGATCCGGGTGCGCGCCACCGTCACCGGCGCCTTCGATCTCGGCCGCCTGGAGCAGGCGGCGGCCCAGCGGCTCTCCGATGCCGCCGTTCGAGCGGCCGGCCTGGAGACGCTGGCCACCGACCGCGAGTTCTCTGCCCGGCTGCATGCGGTTCTCGGGATCGGCGCGGCCGGCTCCGGCGCGAAGGCGATCAGTCTCCTCGCCCGGATCCAGGCCGGCCAGCAGATCACGACCGTCGACGATCTGTACAAGCGTCTCGTGCTCGAGGAGCCGGAGACGATGGCCATCGCCGATGCGGTGGTCTCCCACTTCGACGAACTCGAGAGCACCCGCACGCGGATGCTCACGGCCAAGCAGCAGGTGAACGCGCTCGAGCCGATCCGGGGGATCACGGCGAAGATCGAGGCCGCGGCGGAGCGCGTGCGCCTGATCGACGAGGTCGGGGTCTTCTCCGAGCCGAGCTCGCCGGCGTCTCTCTGGAGCGCCGAGCGCCGCCTCGGCCTGCTCCGGGAGGTCGAGATCGAGCTGCGCGCTCGAGCCCGATCCCTGGAGCTCGCGGTGCGCGAGAAGCATGCTCTGATCGAGGCGGCGGATCTCGAGCGCGAGGGACTGCTCGACGTGCTGCGGCTCTCCGGCGGCGACCGGCTCGAAACCGCCCAGCGCGAGCTCCGGCTGGTGGAGCGCCGTCTCGACGAGGTTCGGCGGGAGCGTGCGAAGTTTGAAGAGGTCATCCGGGAGCTCGGCGTCGACGTGCAGTCCGCCGCGCAGTTCGAGCGCCTCGTTGCAGGAGACCTGGTGGCCCGGCCGGGTTCCGGGGTGCGCCAGGCCCGGGCCGTGTTCGCCGAGGCGGAATCCGAACGCCGGGCGGCCGACGCGGAGCGGCTGCGTGTGCAGAAGGAGCGGGACACCGCCAGCCGGATGCGGGGCAGCATCCCGCCCGCGCTCGACGAGACACGCAGGCTCCTGGCGCACGCGGCCGGGCTCGACCCCTCCGACCTCCCGTTCGTGGGCGAGCTGGTCGAGGTGCGCACCGAGTTCGAGCCGTGGCGGGAGGCGTTCAACCTCGCCCTCGGGGGATTCGCCAGAACCCTGCTGATCGATGCCTCCCAGCTCGACGCCTTCCGGGCCGCCATCAACTCGGTCCGCACGCAGGAGAGGCTGAACTACGAGGGAGTCCACACCGGGCTCGCCGAGATCACGACCCTCGACGCGAGCACGCTGCCGGGGCGCCTCGACTACCGGTCGACGCCTTTCACCGGGTGGCTCCAGCAGCGGCTCACCGATCGCTTCGGGTTCGTCTGCGTCGACGCCTCGTCGCAGCTCGGCCGGCATCAGAAGGCGCTCACGATCACCGGGCAGGTCTCGCGCGGGAGCCGGGGCGCGCACGGCGGTCAGGGGCGCGGCAACGTGCTCGGCTTCTCCAACGTGCGCCGCCTCCGCGAGCTCGACGACCACGTGCAGCGCCTGACCGACCGTCTCGACACCGCCGCGCGCGCCGCGCACGACGCCGACATCGCGCTGGACCACCTGGCGGCTCGCTCGACGGCGTTCGCGAAGATCGAAGACCTCACCTGGGAACAGATCGACGTCGACACGGTCGTGGCCGAACGCGAGCGCTGGCTCGCCGTCGAAACCGAGGTGACGGCGGCCAACCCCGAGATCGCCCACCTCACCGAGCAGGCCGAGGAGTGCAAGACCCGGGCCGCACGGCTCCGCGCCGAGGAGGCGCGACTGGCCGCCGACCTCGCTCAGAGCAAGGAGCGCTGGGGGTCCGTGACGGATGAGGTCGACGCCTGCCAGCGTGTGATCGACGACGCCGACGCCGGGGGAGTGACGCTCGGCGACGGGCACGCCTCGTTCCTCGACGACCGTTTTCTCGACGTGGCCGCCGACGGCACCTCGTCCGCGGGGGAACGGCTCGCCCACCTCGACACCGCGCTCCGCACGGCGGCGCAGCGGCTCGGCGACGATCGCCGGGCCGCCTCCGACGCCCACCAGGAACAGCGCGAGAGCATGCGCCGGCTGATGAGCGGATTCGTGGAGCGCTGGGACAGCCTGACCGTCGTGCCCGATCCCGACGAGTCGGTGGCCGAGTTCGAGAGCATCCTCGAAGCCCTGGAGACCAGCGGGCTGCACGAGCTCGAGACCGAATGGCGCGACAGCCTGCTGAAGCTGTCGGGCAACGATCTCACCAGTCTGGATTCCACCCTCGCCCGCTCGCTGCGGGAGATCAAGGACCGCATCGATCCGATCAACCGCATCATGGAGGAACTGCCCTTCTACGACGATCGCCACCGGCTGCAGATCGCGCCGCGCGAGAACCAGTCCGAGGCCCGCAAGCGCTTCCGGCGGGAGCTGCGCGAGGTGCGCGCCCTGATCGAGGCCGCCTCGACCGACACGGATCGCGAGAACGCCTACCGGCGGATGAGCCGCCTGATCGGCCGGATGCGGCGCTCGGCGCCCGACTTCGCCGAACTCATCGACGTGCGCAACCACGTGCGCGTGAGTGCGGAGCGGATCGACGCCCAGACGCGGGAGCACGTCGCGCTCTATGACCACATCGGCGAGAAGTCCGGCGGCGAGTCGCAGGAGCTGGTCGCATTCATCGTCGGCGCCGCGCTGCGCTACCAGCTCGGTGACGCGGGGGCGCCCCGGCCGCGCTACGCGCCGGTGTTCATGGACGAAGCGCTGATCAAGGCGGATGCGCACTTCACAAAGCGGGCGATCGGCGCCTGGCGCGGCCTCGGCTTCCAGCTCGTCATCGGCGCCCCGAACGACAAGTACAGCGCCATCGAGCCGCACGTCGATGTGGAGTACACCATCCTCAAAGACACTCAAGGTCGCTCCTGGGCGAAGGCCAAGGTCGGTCTCCCGGAGCCCGCGCGCTGAAACGGGCGCGGGCGGCCTTCTCGCGTAGACTTGACCGAGATTCCTGAAGGAGATTTTCGTGTCCGGACATTCCAAGTGGGCGACGACCAAGCACAAGAAGGCGATCATCGATTCGCGCCGTGCCAAGTCGTTCGCGAAGCTGATCAAGAACATCGAGGTCGCAGCCAAGATGGGCGGCGCCGACATGGCCGGTAACCCCACCCTGGTCGACGCGGTGCAGAAGGCGAAGAAGACCTCTGTTCCGATCGACAACATCAATCGCGCGGTCAAGCGCGGCGCGGGGCTCACCGGTGAGTCGATCGATTACCAGACGATCATCTACGAGGCCTACGGCCCGAACGGCATCGCGCTGCTGGTGGAGTGCCTCACCGACAACAAGAACCGTGCGGCCGCAGACGTCCGTACCGTGATGTCGCGCAACGGCGGCACCCTGGCCGACCCCGGCAGCGTGGCCTACAACTTCGCCCGCAAGGGCGTCATCACCGTCGCGCACGCCGACGGCATCACCGAGGACGACGTGCTCGCCGCCGTGCTCGACGCCGGGGCCGAAGAGGTCACCGACCGCGGTGAGTCCTTCGAGGTGCTCACCGAGCCCTCCTCGATGGTGGCCGCCCGTGCCGCCCTGCAGGAGGCCGGGATCGACTACGACTCCGCCGACGTGGAGTTCGTGGCGAGCCTGCAGGTCGAGGCCGACGCCGAGACCGCACGCAAGGTGTTCCGCCTGATCGACGCCCTCGAAGACTCCGACGACGTGCAGAACGTGTACACGAACATCGACATCACGCCCGAGGTGCAGGCCGAGCTCGAACAGGACTGAGCTCCGCACCCCACCTCATCACCCAGCACCTCACCACATCGATCAGACGCAGGCCGGCGCGAGAAAGAAGAGAGTGGATGCGAGTCCTCGGAATCGATCCTGGCCTGACCCGCTGCGGCGTGGGCATCGTCGACGTCTCGGCGACGCGCAAACCGGTGCTGGTGCACGTCTCGGTCATCACGACCGGCACGGAACTCGCGCTCGAGGAGCGCCTGCTGATCGTCTCCCGGGGGATCGAGGCGCTGCTGGACGAGCACCGGCCCGACACCGTCGCGGTCGAGCGCGTCTTCGCGCAGCACAACGTGCGCACGGTGATGGGCACGGCCCAGGTGAGCGGGATCGCGCTGCTCGCCGCCGCGCGCCGCTCACTGCCCGTGGGGCTGCACACGCCCAGCGAGGTGAAGGCCGCGATCACCGGGTACGGGCAGGCCGACAAGAAGCAGGTCGGCGCGATGGTGGCCAAGGTACTGCGGCTCGAGAGCGTTCCCAAGCCGGCGGACGCGGCCGACGCGCTGGCTCTGGCGATCTGTCACGCGTGGCGGGTTCCGCTCGGCGCGGCCGTCACCGGAGCGACCAGCGGATCGACGCTGCCGCGCACCGCGGTCGACCGTTCGGCGCTCACTCCGGCACAGGAGGCGTGGCGCGCCGCCGAGCAAGGCACAGCCCGGCGCACCGCCGCCCATAGGCTGGTTCGATGATCTCTGCGTTGCGCGGCACCGTCCTCTCCATCGCGGGAGGCACGGCCGTGATCGACGTCGGCGGCGTCGGCTACGCGGTGGCCGTCACCGGCCGGCACGCGCTGACGCTGCGTACCGGATCCGAGGCGGCTGTGCTCACCTCGCTCATCGTGCGGGAAGACAGCCTCTCGCTGTTCGGCTTCCCCGACCAGGATTCGCTCGACATCTTCACGCTCCTCATCGGCGTCACGGGCGTGGGCCCGAAGTCGGCCCTCGGCGTTCTCGCCGAACTCACGCCGGGCGAGGTCGCGCTGGCGGTCGCCCGGGAAGACGACGCCGCCTTCCGCAAGGTCACCGGCATCGGGCCGAAGACGGCCAAGCTGATCGTGCTGCAGCTCACCGGCAAGATCGCGGCGCGACCCGTCGCAGCCGGAGCATCCGTGACCGGGGCGCCCGCTGCGGCCCCCCACGTCCGCGGCAATGTGGAGCGCGCCCTCGTGGGCCTCGGCTGGCCCGAGCGCAGCGCGACCGCCGCCGTCGACGAGGTGCTCGAGACGGCGTCGCCGGTCGAGGCCGGCGACGTGCAGGCGCTGCTCCGGCTCGCTCTGGCCGTGCTCGGTCCGGCCCAGAACACCGGGAGCACGCGGTGAGCGAGCGTTACGACGGCGAGGCCCTGGTCAATCCCGAGGTCGAGTCCGAGGCCGAGGTCGCCTTCGAGGGCGCCCTCCGCCCGAAATCGCTCGCCGAGTTCGTGGGGCAGCGGAAGGTGCGCGGCCAGTTGCAGCTGCTGCTGGATGCGGCCGCCATCCAGAGCCGCACGCCCGACCACATCCTGCTGGCCGGCCCTCCCGGCCTCGGCAAGACCACGCTCGCCATGATCGTCGCCCACGAGACCGACCGTCCCCTGCGCCTCACCAGCGGTCCGGCCATCCAGCACGCCGGTGACCTCGCGGCAGTGCTCTCCTCCCTGGTGCCGGGGGAGGTGCTCTTCATCGACGAGATCCACCGGATGGCCCGCCCGGCCGAGGAGATGCTGTACCTCGCGATGGAGGACTTCCGCATCGACATCATGGTGGGCAAGGGTGCCGGGGCGACATCCATTCCCCTTGATCTCTCCCCGTTCACCCTGGTGGGAGCCACCACACGGGCCGGTCTGCTGCCGAACCCGTTGCGCGACCGTTTCGGCTTCACCGCGCACCTGGAGTTCTACGAGACCGAAGAACTCGTGCGGGTGCTGCACCGGGCCGCGCAGTTGCTCTCGGTGCAGATCGACGAAGAGTCGCTGCGTGAGATCGCCTCCCGCAGCCGGGGCACGCCCCGCATCGCCAACCGGCTGCTGCGCCGGGTGCGCGACTACGCACTGGTCACCGGGGGAGGCGCGACGCTGACCGCGGTGCGGGCAGCGCTCGAGCTCTACGACGTAGACGCCCTCGGGCTGGACAGGCTCGACCGGGCCGTCATGCAGATCCTTCTGGAGCGATTCAACGGCGGGCCGGTCGGCCTCAACACCCTCGCCGTGTCGGTCGGTGAGGAATCGGAGACCATCGAGGCCGTCGTGGAGCCCTTCCTGGTGCGCATCGGTCTGATCTCCCGAACCCCGCGCGGCCGGATCGCCACCAATGCCGGCTGGCAGCACTTCGGGATGCGACGCGATAATCCGCCCGGCGCCCCTGCGCTTTTCGGCGATGGCCTATAATTCAAGCTGGTCTACAGGAGACACCCCTAGGATGATCTCCGACCATCACCCCCACCCTCTTGGAAGGCGCCCTTTTTCATGGCTCTCGATCCGTTAACAATCATCATGCTGGTCGTTCTGGCCGTGCTGGTGATCTTCATGTTCCGCAACAGCCGCAAGCGCCAGGCGCAGGCTCGCGAACTGCAGAGCAAGGTGGCGGTGGGCGCTGAGGTCATGACCAACTTCGGCCTGTACGGCACGATCCTCGAGATGGACGAGGAAGAGAACCAGGTTCTGCTGGAGACCACCCCCGGCACCGTGCTCAAGGTGCACCGCCAGACCGTGACCCGCGTGGTCACCCCCTCGCCCCTCGAAGCCCTCGACGACGAGACCCCCGCCCTCGACGGCGAGCCCGCCTATGGCGAGCGGATCGACGAGCCCACCACCTCCCACGAAGACATCGCCCCTGCCGCTGTCGACTCCCCGGTCGAGAAGAAGACCGAGAAAAAGGGCGACGAGTAACTTCGTCCTCCTTTCCGACCCACGCTCGCCGCACCGGCGCCCGAGCGGCACAGAAAGCTGAGTAACTCAGGTGGCACAAACTACCGCGGTCAAAAAGGCGTGGAAGACGCTGATCTGGCTGGCCGTCATCTTCGCCGTCCTGGCGGGCACCATCGCCGGAGGCGTGATTTTCAGCACGGCCACCTGGACGCCGAAGCTCGCCCTCGACCTCGAGGGCGGAACGCAGATCATCCTGACCCCGAAGCTCGAGTCGGGCCAGCAGGTCTCGTCCGAGCAGCTCGACCAGGCGGTCTCGATCATCCGTCAGCGTGTCGACGCGAGCGGCGTGTCGGAGGCCGAGGTCACCACCCAGGGCGGCACGAACGTCGTGGTGTCGATCCCCGGTTCGCCGGATCAGGCCACCCTCGACCGCATCGAGTCCTCGGCCAAGCTCGACTTCCGCGCGGTGTTGCTGGCGGATGTCGCGACTCCGAGCGCCTCGACGTCGCCGGCTCCCACTGTCGATCCGAGTCTGTCGACCACGCCGACCGCGAGCCCCACCAACGGCAGCGACCTGGCCTACGTCACACCGGCTCTGCAGGCGCAGTTCGACACCTTCGACTGCGGTTCGACCGAAGCCGAAGACGCCGGCCAGGCTCCCGCCGACCAGCCACTGGTCACCTGTGACGAGAACGGCGTGAAGTACCTGCTCGGCCCGGTCGAGATCGAAGGCGCCGACATCGCCGATGCGTCCAGCGGGGTGGCTACCACCCAGCAGGGCTCGTCCACCGGCCAGTGGGTCGTCGACATCTCGTTCAACGACGAGGGAACCGCCAAGTTCGCCGACGTGACCACCCGCCTCTACGGCCTGACCGGCGTGCAGAACCAGTTCGCCATCGTGCTCGACGGCAAGGTCATCACGGCGCCGACCACCGGCGGATCCTTCACCGACGGCCGGGCCCAGATCTCCGGATCGTTCACGCAGGACTCCGCCAAGACGCTGGCCGACCAGCTGAAGTTCGGCGCACTACCGATCGGCTTCACCACGCAGTCCTCCGAGGCCATCTCGGCGACCCTCGGTTCGACCCAGCTCCTGTCGGGACTGATCGCCGGTGCGATCGGTCTGCTCCTGGTCGTCATCTACTCGCTCATCCAGTACCGCCTGCTCGGACTGGTCACCATCGCCTCGCTGATCGTGGCGGCGGCCCTGACCTATCTGCTGGTCACGCTGATGTCGTGGCGCATCGACTTCCGTCTCTCGCTCGCGGGTGTCGCCGGTCTGATCGTGGCGATCGGTATCACCGCCGACTCGTTCATCGTGTACTTCGAGCGAATACGTGACGAGCTGCGTGACGGCAAAGCCCTCACGTCGTCGGTACAGGCCGGCTGGAAGCGGGCCATCCGCACCATCACCGCCTCGGACGCGGTGAACTTCCTCGCCGCCGCCGTGCTGTACGTGCTCGCCATCGGCAACGTGCGCGGGTTCGCCTTCACCCTCGGCCTGACGACCATCGTCGACATCATCGTCGTGATCTTGTTCACGCACCCGTTGATGACGCTGCTGGCCGAGCTGCCGTTCTTCCGCGACGGCCACAAGCTCAGCGGGCTCGATCCGCGCGCTCTCGGGGCGGTCTACCGTGGTCGTGCCCAATTCCGGGCTCCGGCCGCGAGCGTCTCCTCCGCCAAGCGAGGCTCGTCGAGCCGTGAGGTCGCCAAGCGGCAGACCATCGCGGAGCGCAAGGCCGCCGAGCTCTCGGGCGCGCCGTCTGATTCGAAACGCTCCAGCGACGAGGGGAAGAACTCCTGATGGCCAGCTTCTCCCAATTCGGAAACGACCTCTACTCCGGAAAGCGCTCGATCGACTTCGTCGGCCGTCGCAAGCTCTGGTACGCCATCTCGGCGGTCCTCATCCTGATCGCCCTCGTGGGCCCCTGGTTGCGCGGCGGATACGAGTTCGGCATCGAGTTCCGCGGTGGATCCGAGTTCACTGTCTCCCAGGTGACGACCCAGGACCAGACCCTCGCCACCGACGCCGTCAACCAGACCGCTCCCGGATCGAACCCCAAGGTCACCACGCTGGCGCAGGATGCGGTGCGCGTGCAGACCGACGAGCTCGACAAGACGCAGAGTGCGGCGGTGGCCGAGGCGCTGGCCACGGCCTACGACGTGCCGGTCGCCGACGTGACCACATCGTTCATCGGCGCCACCTGGGGTGCCGACATCACCACGCAGGCCATCCGGGGTCTGATCATCTTCCTCGTGCTGGTGGCGATCTTCATGGCCATCTACTTCCGCACCTGGAAGATGGCGGCGGCGGCGCTGATCGCGCTGCTGCACGACCTCGTGATCACGGCGGGTGTGTACGGGCTCACGGGGCTTGAGATCACCCCCGCGGCGGTGATCGGCTTCTTGACCATCCTCGGCTACTCGCTGTACGACACCGTGGTGGTGTTCGACAAGATCCGGGAGAACACGGCGAGCATGGGGGAGCGCGGATCCCAGACCTTCCCCGAGATGGTGAACCTCGCGATCAACCAGACCCTGGTGCGCTCGATCAACACCTCGATCGTGGCCGCCCTGCCCGTCGCCTCGATCCTCATCATCGGATCGTTCGTGCTCGGCGCCTCGACGCTACGCGACATCTCGCTCGCGCTGCTGATCGGAATCATCGTGGGAACGTATTCCACGATCTTCGTGGCGGCTCCGCTCTACGTGCAGTTCCGTCAGAACGAAGCGAAGATGAAGAAGCACGACGCCCTGGTGCGCTCCGATCGCGAGCGCGCGGCGAAGGCCACGGTCTCTGCCTGATCCGATGCGGAGGGTCCTGCTCGCGCACAGCGCAACGCGCGCGTACGGCAGGGCCCGCCCGCTGGGGGATAATCGTGGTGGAGGCCTGACATGACCGAGACCAGCACCAACTCGACTGCGTCGCTGCGGCGACTGGTGCCGCGTCTGTTCTCGCGGGCTCAGCCCGTGGGCGCGGTCGACACGCTGATCCGCACGGTGCGGGCCAACCACCCCAAGGCCGACCTCACCATCCTCGAGCGGGCCTACGCCTCGGCCGAGCGCGCGCACGACGGTCAGAAGCGTCGCAGCGGCGAGCCGTACATCACGCACCCGGTCGCCGTGGCGCAGATCCTCGCCGAGCTCGGTCTCGGCTCGAAGGCCGTGGCCGCCGCTCTGCTGCACGACACGGTCGAAGACACCGAGTACTCGCTCGACATGCTGAGGCACGACTTCGGTGACGAGGTGGCGATGCTGGTCGACGGCGTCACCAAGCTCGACAAGGTCAAGTACGGCGACAGCGCGCAGGCCGAGACCGTGCGCAAGATGATCGTGGCGATGTCGCGCGACATCCGCGTACTCATCATCAAGCTCTGCGACCGCCTGCACAACGCGCGCACCTGGGGCTTCGTGCCCGCCGAATCGGCGCAGCGGAAGGCCAAGGAGACCCTCGAGATCTACGCGCCGCTCGCACACCGGCTGGGCATCCAGTCGATCAAGTGGGAGCTCGAAGACCTCTCGTTCGCCGTGTTGTACCCCAAGCTCTACGTGGAGATCGAGAACCTCGTGCGCCAGCGCACGCCGCAGCGCGAGGAGTACGTGCAGCAAGTCATCGACGCGGTCGGCGACGACCTGAAGTCGGGCCGCATCCGGGGCAAGGTCGTGGGCCGCCCCAAGCAGTACTACTCGATCTACCAGAAGATGATCGTGCGCGGCCGCGAGTTCGACGAGATCTACGACCTCGTCGGCATCCGTGTGCTCGTGAACACCGTGCGCGACTGCTATGCGGTGCTCGGATCGATCCATGCGCGCTGGAACCCGATCCCGGGCCGCTTCAAGGACTACATCGCAACCCCCAAGTTCAACCTGTACCAGTCGTTGCACACCACGGTGATCGGCCCCGGCGGCCGCCCCGTGGAGATCCAGATCCGCACCAACGAGATGCATCAGCGCGCCGAGTTCGGTGTGGCGGCGCACTGGAAGTACAAAGAGCGGATGAACGGCGGCAAGGCCTCCACCGCCGTGACCACCACCTCCTCCGACACCGACATGGCGTGGCTGGCCCGCATCTCCGACTGGCAGGCCGAGACGGTCGATCCCGGGGAGTTCCTCGACTCCCTGCGCTTCGAGATCGGCGCCAAAGAGGTCTACGTCTTCACCCCGAAGGGCAAGGTCGTGGGCCTTCCCGCGGGAGCGACGCCGGTCGACTTCGCCTACGCCGTGCACACCGAGGTGGGGCACCGCACGATGGGCGCCAAGGTCAACGGCCGTCTCGTGCCGCTGGACTCGACGCTCGGCTCCGGCGACGTCGTGGAGGTGTTCACCTCCAAGAACCCCGACTCCGGCCCCTCGCAGGACTGGCTGAGCTTCGTGCAGAGCCCGCGCGCCCGCAACAAGATCCGCCAGTGGTTCACGAAGGAGCGCCGCGACGAGGCCATCGAGCAGGGCCGGGATGCGATCGCCCGGGCGATGCGCAAGCAGAACCTGCCCCTGCAGAAGCTGATGAGCCAGGACTCCATCGCCGATGTGGCCTCGCAGCTGCACTACGACAACGTCTCCGGCCTGTACGCGGCCATCGGCGAGGGCCACATCTCCACCCAGTCGGTGATCGAGAAGGTGCTCGCCTCGCTGCAGACCGAGGTTGAGAGCGAAGACTCCGATCTCGACGTGTTCGTGGGCAACCGCCCCCGGGTCACCCACAGCGACTCCGGCGTTCTCGTGCGCGGGGCTCCCGACATCCTGGTGAAGCTCGCGAAGTGCTGCACCCCCGTGCCGGGTGACGACATCGTGGGCTTCGTGACCCGCGGATCCGGCGTGTCGGTGCACCAGTCGGACTGCCACAACGTGGCCTCGCTGATGAACGAGCCCGAGCGGATGATCGAGGTCGAGTGGGCTCCCTCCTCCAAGAGCGTCTTCCTGGTGCAGATCCAGGTCGAAGCCCTCGACCGCTCCGGACTGCTCTCCGACGTCACGCGCGTGCTCTCGGAGCATCACGTGAACATCCTCTCGGCCTCGGTGAACACCTCCAGCGATCGTCTCGCGCTCAGCCGCTTCGTGTTCGAGATGGGCGACACCACCCACCTCGACCGCGTTCTGAACGCCGTGCGGCGGATCGACGCCGTGTACGACGTGTACCGCGTCAGCGGCGGTTGAGCCGGGCGAAACCCGCCAAGGCCGGCTGCGTGCCGAACCCGGGCAGCTCGTCGAGCCGCCTCAGCGCTCTCTGCTTGTGCGCGAGGTGGGGGACGGCGCGGAGGCGAGCCCGGCACTCCCGCCCGTCGGCGCCTGCGGCGAGCAGCAGCGTGCGGATGCACAACGCCAGCTGCTCGTCGAACTCCGGCTCCCAGCGCAGCAGGTCGATCGCCGTGCGGAAGAACGTGGTGACGCCCAGAGGCCCCGCCCTGGCCAGCTCGGAATCGGCCAAGACGACCTGACGCACCGATCGCTCCGCACACTTCGGCGTGTGGATGCGGCTGGTCGAACGGACGCAGAGCTGCAACGGCATCGGAAAGCGGCTGGAGGCTCCGTGCAGCCAGGCCGCCGTCATCCGCTCGGCGATGAGACCGCGGGGGATGGATGGCGCCAGCGCCTCGGCGCGCAGCTGCGCCGAGGGATGCACATCGATCGAGCAGTACGCCGCGGCGAGCGGGCGCACGTCGCCGTCGAGGGCGGCCGCCCGGAGTTCGGCATCGGGAAGTGACCGGTCGTCGAGGATGAGCGGAAGCGAGGGTGTCATGCCTCGAGAATGGCCCCCACCGCCGCACGCAGAACGGGCACGGCCCGATCTGTGGAGAGATCGGGCCGTGCCCGTTGCTGTGCAGAACTCAGGCGGAGTTCAGAGGCCGGATCAACCCAGGGCGTCCAGCCACACCTTGCGGGCGTCGAGCGCCTCTTGCAGCTCGGCCGCCTTCTTCGTGTCGCCGGCGCTCGTGGCGTCGTCGATCTCGCGCTGGAGCTTGTCGATCGCCCCGGTGAGCTGGGAGGCGAGGCCCTCGGAACGCGCCTTCTTCTCGGGGTTGTTGCGGCTCCAGTAGTCTTCGTCGAGCTTGCGCACGGCGGCTTCGACACGGCGCAACCGGTCTTCGACCGGCTTGACCTGGTCGCGCGGGACCTTGCCGATGGCGTCCCAGCGCTGCTGGATCGAGATCAGCGCCTCGCGGGCCTTCGTGCGGTCGGTCTCCTTGAGCAGCGGTTCGGCCTCGTCGAGCAGGGCGAGCTTCTGGGTGAGGTTCTCGCCGTACTCCTCGTCGTCGCGCGCCACGACTTCGCTGCGAGCGGAGTAGAGCACGTCACCGGCGGCCTTGAACCTGTCCCAGAGCGCGTCGTCGTACTTCTTGCCGGCACGGCCCGTGGCCTTCCACTGCGCGAGCAGGTCGCGGTAGGCGCCGATGCCGTCGACACCGCGGTCGGCGAGGCCTTCGGCCTGGTCGACCAGCGCCTGCTTGCGCGTGCGGGCATCGCGGTGCACCTGGTCGAGCTCGGAGAAGAACGCCTTGCGCTGCGTCTCGAGCGAGGTGCGGGCCTCGCGGAATCGCTTCCACAGCTCGGTGGCCTCGGTGCGGGGCAGCCGTGGGCCCTCGTGCTGGTGCTTCTGCCAGCGGGCGAAGAGCGAGTCGATGGAGGCCGTGACCGACTTCCACTGCGCCTTCGCCGGATCGTGCGCCGCGAGGGCCTCGATCTCGGCGACGATGGCGGTGCGGTCGACGATCGCCTGCGCGACCTCGGCCTGAGCCTCGGCCGACTGCTTCTCGGTGATCTCGGAGACGGTGGAGGAGAGGGCTTCGAGCCTCTTCTGCAGCGAGGCGAGATCGCCTACGGCATTCGCGGTGAGGACGGACGAGCTCAGGGCCTTGACGGCCTTGGAGATGTCGCCGGCCGGAGCGCCGCGCTTGGCGCGCTGCTCGAGCAGGGTCACCTGGCCCGCGAGGTCGGTGTACTTGCGCTCGAAGTAGGCGATCGCCTCCTCTTTGCTGCCGTCAGGATATTGGCCGACCAGCCGCTCGCCGGACGCCTCGAGGACATAGACGGAGCCGTCTTCCTCGACTCGCCCCCACGGGTGTTGATCACTAGCGGTCACGGAACCATCCTGTCGACGATGTCTGGAGTACGGCGTCAAGCCTATTGCACGGCGCCGTCGGCGTTACAGAACTGTGATTCACCGCTCGGATGCTCACTGCACCGTCACGCTGGAGATCACGGCGGGCGCGACCGGCTTGCCGTCGGTGGCGCCACCGGTCACACCCTGGGCGATGACGCCGCTCTGCAGCGCGTCCAGCCCCGACGTGACCTGACCGAGGACGGTGTAACCGCCGGCGCTGTCGGTCGGCAGCGTGGTGTCGGCGTAGACGATGAAGAACTGGCTGCCGTTGCTGTAGCCGTTGTCACCCTGGCGCGCCATCGCGATGGTGCCCGCCGGGTAGAGGTTGTCGGCGGGGGCGTTCTCGACCGGGCCGTAGCTGTAGCCGGGGCCGCCGGTGCCGGTGCCCGTGGGGTCACCGCACTGCAGCACGAAGAGGCCGCTGGTGGTGAGGCGGTGGCAGGCCGTGCCGTCGAAGAAGCCGCTCTGCGCCTGCGAGATGAAGGCGGAGACGGCCTGTGGCGCGGCTGCCCCGTCGAGGCTGATGCCGAGCTGAGCGCCGTCGATCGTCATCGAACCCGTCCAGGTTCGGTCTTCGGCGACGGTGGAGGGCGGCACGTCGCCCGTGTTCTGGCCGGCCGCGGTGTCGTCGCCCGCGTCATCGGTGGCGGCGGGCGTGGGAGTGGCCGACGCCGAGGCCACCGGCGCGCCGGGCCCGTCGCTGAAGTAGAACAGCTGGGCGGCGGTGACGCCGCCGATCAGGACGACCACGACCACGGCCGCGATGACGTTGTCGCGGATGCGGCGACGGCCGCGCTCCGAATACGCCTTCTGCCGGGCCTGGTAGTCGCGCAAACGAGTGCGTGCCTCTCGAGCGGCGCGCTCCTGATTGCTGGGTGCCACGGGTCCTCCTGTGGTTCTCTGTCGGCCGGGCGGTGTCGGCCCATCACAGTACCCTAGACGTATGGCCTATCAGCAACCGGGACTCCGCTCCGGGGCGGTCCCACTCGCCGTGCGGATGCGCCCCCGCAGTCTCGACGAAGTGGCTGGTCAGAGGCACCTTCTACGCCCCGGTTCACCGCTCGTGAACCTCGCCAGCGACAAGGGCGGCACGAGCGGATCGGTGTCCGTCATCCTCTGGGGCCCGCCCGGCACCGGCAAGACCACACTCGCGCAGGCCATCGCGCATTCCTCGGGGCGCAAGTTCGTCGAGCTCTCGGCCGTCACCGCCGGCGTGAAAGACGTCCGCCAGGTGATGGAGGAGGCCTTCCGCAACCGCGACCTGTACGGGCTGTCGACGGTGCTCTTCCTCGACGAGATCCACCGCTTCACCAAGGCTCAGCAGGATGCGCTGCTCCCGGGGGTCGAGAACGGCTGGGTCATCCTGGTGGCGGCCACCACCGAGAACCCCTCGTTCTCGGTCATCTCCCCTCTTCTTTCCCGCTCGCTGCTGCTGACCCTCGAGCAGCTGACCGACGACGACCTGGGCGTGCTGATCGACCGGGCGGTGACGGATCCGCGCGGGCTGGCGGGCAAGGTCGCGCTCGACGACGAGGCACGCGCCGCGATCATCCGGATGTCGTCGGGCGATGCCCGTCGTGCTCTGACCGCCCTCGAGGCCTCCGCGGGCACCGTGCTCGCCGGTGCGGTGGCGCCGGTGGACGACGACGAAGACACGCTCGACCTGGTCGACGAGGACGAGGGCGAGGGCGAGGGCGAAGAACCCGCCGTGCCGCTGATCACCGCCGAGGTGCTCGAGCAGTCGGTCGACCGGGCGCTGCTGCGCTACGACCGCAACGGCGACGAGCACTACGACGTGATCAGCGCCTTCATCAAGTCGGTGCGCGGCTCCGACGTGGATGCCTCCCTGCACTATCTGGCCCGCATGTTCGAGGCGGGGGAGGATCCGCGGTTCATCTGCCGCCGGGTCATCATCCTCGCCTCCGAAGACATCGGGATCGCCGATCCGCAGGCGCTGCCGATCGCGGTGGCCGCAGCGGAGGCCGTGCAGATGATCGGCATGCCCGAAGGGCGCATCCCGCTCGCCGAGGCCGTCGTCTACCTGGCGACCGCCCCCAAGTCGAACGCGGCCTACATGGGCATCAACGCCGCGATCGCCGACGTGAAGGCCGGCAACTTCGGGCGGGTGCCCAAGCACCTGCGCGACGCGCACTACGCCGGCGCCAAGCGCCTCGGTCACGGCAAGGGCTACAAGTACCCGCACGACAGCGACGTGGGCGTGGTGAAGCAGCAGTACCTGCCCGACGAACTGACCGGGACGACCTATTACAACCCGACCGATCACGGGCACGAGCGGGAGGTGTCGGCGCGATTGCAGAAACTCCGCGACATCACGCGGGGAAAGCCGAATTAGCAGCCGTCGCTGTGCTAATCTTGCAGACGCCTAATCAGCGTCATTTCGGAGCGGCTGCCGATCGACGTTCGATGACGGGATCGTGTCCTTTAGCCGGACCGCCTGGCATATCCCTCTTACTTGGACTCCTGTGGAGTCACGCGCACTCCTGTGCGCAATCCATCTTGTAAGAATTTCTACGAAAGGACGTAAGTGGCTACCAAGTCGCGTACGCGCAGCAAGACCCGCCTCTCCCGGGCACTCGGCATCCCGCTCACCCCGAAGGCGGCCAAGTACCTCGAGAAGCGCCCCTACGCTCCCGGTGAGCACGGCCGCACCAAGCGCAAGCAGGACAGCGACTACGCTGTGCGTCTGCGCGAGAAGCAGCGCTTGCGCGCCCAGTACGGCATCCGCGAGAAGCAGCTGAAGATCGCGTTCGAAGAGGCCCGCAAGGCCAAGGGCCTGACCGGTGAGAACCTGGTCGAGCTGCTCGAGATGCGTCTGGACGCCCTCGTGCTCCGTGCCGGCTTCGCCCGCACGACCGCCCAGGCCCGTCAGATGGTCGTGCACCGTCACATCCTGGTCGACGGCCAGCTGGTCGACCGCCCCTCCTTCCGCGTGAAGCCGGGTCAGCTCATCCACGTCAAGGCGCGCTCCGAGGGCACCGAGCCCTTCCAGGTCGCCGCGGCCGGCGGTCACATCGACCTGCTACCGAAGACGCCGGGCTACCTCACGGTCGAGCTCGACAAGCTGCAGGCCCGCCTCGAGCGCCGCCCGAAGCGCGCCGAGGTCCCCGTGACCTGCGAAGTGCAGCTCGTCGTCGAGTACTACGCGGCCCGCTAAGGCGAGTCGTCACGACATACTAGAGAGCGGGTCACCCCAGGGTGGCCCGCTTTCGTCGTTCGTAGCATCCCGGGGTCCGTCCCCGCCGAACCCAATGAAGGGGTACCTCATGACGGGTGGAGACATCGCCGGCCTGATCTGCGCAGGCGTGTTCGCCGTACTGGTGGGCTTGATCGCGATTCCGCTGGTGAAGCTCGGGGGCGTGTTCGACCAGACCCGCGACTCGATCAAAGACGTCAGCGACGGCATCACGCCGATCCTCGCCGAGTCGACGGTGACGGTGCAGGAGGCGAACAAGCAGCTCGCCCGCGTCGACGTGATCACCCGCAACGTCGAGGAGGTCACGGGCAACGTGTCGTCACTGGTGGCGCTGTTCGCGGCATCCGTCGGCGGTCCGTTGATCCGCCTGGCCGGCTTCAGCGCCGCCGTGCGCGCCGGCATCCTCAGCTTCCGGGCGACCGGGGGAGACGACTCCGAATCCGGTGCGAAAAAGAAGCGCCGCCGCTCGTCGCACTAAACTCGTCACGGGCTTACTCACCAGAGGCTTTCGCCTCGACACCGGCCGGAGGCCTCGCGCCCCGACACGAACAAGGAGAACGACATGAAGAAGGTTCTGTGGTTGATCGCCGGCATCGGCATCGGATTCGTGGTGGCGCACCAGTTCAATCAGACCAAAAGCGGCAAGCAGTTCTTCAGCGAGTTCGACAAGAAGACCAAGGAATTCAGCGACTCGCTGATCGACGGCTACCGTGAGCGCGAGTCCGAGCTGCGCGCCGCGATCGCCGACGGGGCCGACAAGGTCTCCAAGCTCGCCAAGTAGTCCCTCGCACCGCCCGTCGCGTCATCACGCCGACGGGCGGTTCTGCGATCCGCCCTCGCTCAGGAAAAACCCGACACGCATGCTTACCGCTGACATCCGCTCCCGCTGGCTCGACTTCTTCGGCGATCGGGGGCACACGGTCGTGCCCTCGGCATCACTCGTGAGCGAAGACCCGTCGCTGCTGTTCACGGTGGCCGGCATGGTGCCGTTCATCCCGTACCTCTCGGGCCTCGTGCCCGCGCCGTACCCGCGTGCCACGAGCGTGCAGAAGTGCATCCGCACCCTCGACATCGAAGAGGTGGGCAAGACCACCCGGCACGGCACGTTCTTCCAGATGAACGGCAACTTCTCGTTCGGCGACTATTTCAAAGAGGGCGCCATCGGCTACGCCTGGGAGCTGCTGACCACGCCCGAGAGCGACGGCGGCCTCGGCATGGCCGAGCGCGACCTCTGGGTGACGGTCTACGAAGACGACGACGAGGCCATCGACATCTGGAAGCGCGTGGCCGGCGTGCCCGACTCGCGGATCCAGCGGTTCGGCAAAGAAGACAACTACTGGTCGACCGGCCAGCCCGGCCCCGCCGGCCCGTGCTCGGAGATCTACTTCGACCGCGGCCCGGCCTACGGCGCCGAGGGCGGCCCGGCCGCCGACGAGAACCGGTACATCGAGATCTGGAATCTCGTGTTCATGCAGTACCTGCGCGGCGAGGGCACCTCCAAGACCGAGTTCGAGATCTTGGGCGAACTGCCGCGCAAGAACATCGACACCGGCATGGGCCTGGAGCGCGTCGCTTTTCTGAAGCAGGGTGTCGAGAACCTGTACGAGATCGACCAGGTGCGCCCGGTGCTCGACCGCGCCGCGGAGATCTCCGGCCGCCGCTACGGCGCCGATCACGACGACGACGTGCGGATGCGCGTGGTCGCCGACCACGTGCGGTCCGCCCTGATGCTGATGAGCGACGGCGTGACCCCGTCGAACGAGGGTCGCGGCTACATCCTGCGCCGCCTGCTGCGCCGCACGGTTCGCTCGATGCGTCTGCTGGGTGTCGACTCGGCGACCATGCCCGAGCTGCTGAGCGCCTCGCGCGACGCCATGAAGGCCGCCTACCCCGAGGTGGAGCGCGACTACGGCCGCATCTCGCGGAGCGCCTACGCCGAGGAGGAGTCGTTCCTGCGCACCCTCACGGGCGGCACAACCATCCTCGACACCGCCGTGACGGCCACCAAGGCGGGCGGGGCATCCGTTCTCGAGGGCGGCACCGCGTTCCTGCTGCACGACACCTACGGCTTCCCGATCGACCTCACGCTCGAGATCGCCGAGGAGTCGGGCATCACCGTCGACCGCGTGGCCTTCGAATCGCTGATGGCCGAGCAGAAGCAGCGCGCCAAGGCCGATGCCAAGGCGAAGAAGCTCGGCATCACCGATCTGACGGTCTACAGCGCCTTCCGCGCGCTCGGTGAGACCGTGTTCCGCGGCTACGACGCACTCGAAGCCGAGTCGAGCATCCTGGGTCTGATCCTCGACGGCGTCTCGGTGAACTCGGCGGTGGCGGGGGAGCAGCTCGAGGTCATCACGGCCGAGACCGCCCTCTGGGCCGAGTCGGGCGGTCAGGAAGCGGATGCCGGCACCATCGTGGGCGACGGCTTCGAGCTGACCGTGCTCGACGTGCAGAAGCCCGTGAAGGGCCTCATCTCGCACCGTGTGGAGGTGACCAGCGGCCAGGTCGCCGTGGGCGATCTCGCCCGCACCGTCGTCGACGCCGACTGGCGCCGCGGCGCCACCCAGGCGCACTCGGCCACGCACCTCATCCACGCCGCCCTCCGCGAGACCCTCGGCGAGCAGGCCCACCAGGCCGGCTCGTACAACAAGGCCGGCTACATGCGCCTGGACTTCACCTGGAACCAGCCGCTCTCGGGCGAGACGCGCAGCGAGATCGAGGAGATCGCGAACCTCGCCATCCGCTCGGACTACGAGGTCGTCACCCGTGAGCTGCCGATCGACGAAGCCCGCTCGATGGGCGCCATGGCGCTGTTCGGCGAGAAGTACGGCGACGTCGTGCGGATGGTCGACATCGGCGGCCCGTTCTCGCGCGAGCTCTGCGCCGGCACGCACGTGTCGTCGAGCTCGGAGATCGGCATGATCAACCTGCAGTCGGAGTCGTCGATCGGATCGACGAATCGGCGGGTCGAGGCGCTGGTGGGCATCGAGGCGTTCCGGGAGTTCGCCACCGAGCGGGCCCTCGTGGCCCAGCTCACCTCGTCGCTGAAGACCCCGCGCGACGAGCTCGCCACGCGGGTGGCCGAACTGACCGCCAGCCTCAAGGCCGCCGAGAAGAAGATCGCGGCGTTCGAGTCGGGCGCTCTGGCGACCCGCATCCCCACGCTCGCAGCCACCGCACGTCCGTCCGGTTCCACCACGCTCGTGGCCGAAGACCTCGGTGCGCTGAACTCGGCCGACGACGTGCGGCAGCTCGTCACCGGCGTGCGCGAAGCCCTCGTGGCCGGTGGCGGCGCCTCGGCGGTCGTCGCCCTCGCGGCGAACGTCAACGACAAGCCGGTCGTGATCGTGGCCACCACCGACGGAGCCCGCGCGGCCGGGCAGAAGGCCGGTGCGCTGGTGAAGCTCGCCGCCGGTGTTCTCGGCGGCGGCGGCGGCGGCAAAGACGACCTCGCCCAGGGCGGCGGTACCGACGTGACCGCGATCCGGGCCGCCCTCGACGCCATCTCGGCAGCGGTGGCCGGCTAGCGGATGCGCACCGGCGTGCGGATCGGCATCGATGTGGGCAAAGCCCGCATCGGCGTCGCGCGCACGGATCTGCACGGCATGCTGGCGACGCCCGTGGAGACCGTGCCGCGGGCCGCCGAGGGTTCAGGCGACGCCGACCTGGCGCGCATCCGGGACATCGCCACCGAGCTCGACGCGTTCGAGTACGTGGTGGGCCTGCCGCTGTCGATGAGCGGCGGCGAGACGCCCTCGACCCAGGATGCGCGCGACTTCGCCGAACGCCTGGCGTCGACCGGCGGCCTGCCCGTGCGGATGATCGACGAGCGCCTCAGCACCGTGTCCGCCCAGGCGGCCCTCCATCGTTCCGGACGGAACACTCGCAGCTCCCGCCCCGTGATAGATCAGGTGGCCGCGGTTATACTCGTGCAGCACGCTCTGGACAGTGAGCGTTCCTCGGGAAAGCCGCCCGGCATCCTCATCGACCCGAGTCAAGGAATCAGGTAGTGACTGACCGACAGGCACCAGACGACCACCCGTTCGCCGAGTTCTTCCGCCCGGAGGAGCCGGCTCCCGCTGCCGTGCAGCCGACCTCGCGCCGGGCTGCCCGGCAGGCTGCGCCCGAAACCGTGACCCACCATCGCGCACCCAGCGGCGGTGTGCGAGGCGGTGGTGCGGGCGATGGGGGCATCGGCGGAGACGGTGGCGGCTCGGGTGGCCGTGGCGGCTCGCGTGGGAGTGGCGGAGGCGGCTCGCGCGCACCGCGTGAGCGAAAGCCCCGGCGCTGGATCCCCGGTCTGATCGTCACGGTCGTCATCCTCGGGCTGCTCGTGGCCGGAGGCGCCTTCGTGTGGAACACCTTCGGTAGCCAGATCACCGCGCTGGCGGCCGGCAAGCCCGCGGCCGACGACTACGAGGGGTCGGGAACCGGCGAGGTCACTTTCGTGATCAACGACGGCGATGTCGGCGAGACGATCGGCGACAACCTCGCGGCCGCCGACATCGTGAAGAGCTCGCGCGCGTTCTACGAACTGCTGCTGCAGGCCGACCCCGCGCCGGTCTTCCAGGCCGGCACGTTCAAGCTCGCGTCGCAGATGAGTGCGCAGGCCGCCCTCGACGCTTTGCAGAACCCCGACAACAAGGTCGACTACACCGTCGCCATCCCGGAGGGGTCGAGCGCCAAGGGCATCTACCAGGAGCTCGCCGACGTCACCGGAATGCCGCTCGCCGACTTCCAGGCCGTGGGCGCGAACTACACCGCCCTCGGAGTACCCGCCGAAGCACCGAGCATCGAGGGCTATCTCTTCCCGGCCACCTACGTCTTCCAGCCGGGCCAGACGCCCACCGACATGATCACCACGATGGTGAACCGCACCTTCGAGTCGCTGGACGCCGCCGGGGTGGCTCCCGAGGACCGGTTCCGGGTGCTGACGCTCGCCGCACTGATCCAGAAGGAGGCCGGCAGCGTCGAAGACATGTCCAAGGTCTCCCGGGTGTTCACCAACCGCCTCGCCGAGGGCATGAACATGGAGTCGGATGCGACCATCGCGTACGGCGCCGGTCACAGCCGCGTCGAGACCACCTCGGCCGAGCGGGAAGACCCGTCGAACATCTACAACACGTACCTGTACCCGGGGCTGCCCGCCGGGCCGATCTCGAACCCGGGAGACGACGCGATCAACGCGGCGCTGCATCCGGCCGACGGATCGTGGCTGTTCTTCGTGACCGTCGACCTCGACACCGGCGAGACCGTGTTCTCCGACACGATCGAGGAGCACGATGCGGCGGTGCTGCGCCTGCAGGAGTGGTGGGACGCCCACCCCGAGGTGCAATAGCGTCATGACCGCTCCGTTCTCGGCGCAGGATGTGAACCGCCTCGCCGTTCTGGGGTCGCCGATCGCGCACTCGAAGTCGCCCCTGCTGCACGAGACCGCCTACGCGGCGCTCGGACTGCCCTGGGAGTACCAGAGGCACGAGATCGACGTCGAACGGCTCGGCGGATTCGTCGCCGGGCTCGGGCGTCCGTGGCGCGGGCTCTCGCTGACGATGCCGCTCAAGGAGGCGATCGCCGGCGCCCTCGACTCGATCGACGCGGTCGCGACCGCGAGCGGGTCGGTGAACACCGTACTGATCGACTACGCCCCGGATGCGACGCGCCGGCTCTCGGGGTTCAACACCGACGTCTACGGGATGGTGACCGCCCTGCAGCGTGCCGACGTCACGGCGGGGCTCAGCGCCCTGGTGGTCGGCGGGGGAGCCACGGCGCGCTCGGCCGTCGTCGCGGCGGCCCACCTCGGCGTGGAGCACGTCGACATCGTGCTGCGCTCCCCGGCGAAGGCCGCCTCGGTCGTCGCGGCCGCTCACGCCTCGGGCCTCACCACCTCGGTGCGGGCGCTCTCCGACCCGGCGACCGCCGAACTCGAGCCGGGGGTGACGATCAGCACGCTGCCCGGCGGGGCCGGTGCATCCGCTGTCTTCGCCGGGGCGCGTGCGCCGCACACCTCCACCCTGCTCGACGTGGCCTACCACCCGTGGCCGAGCGAGTTCGGTGCGCTGTGGGACGCCGCCGGATCGACCACCGTGTCCGGCCTCGCGATGCTCGTGCACCAGGCGGTGGCGCAAATCCGCGTCTTCCTGAACGGCGACCCGCTGCTGCCCCTGCCCGACGAGGAGGCGGTCACGCGAGCGATGCTGCAGGCGGCCGGCCTGGAGAGCTGACCGCCCTCCGCGCCCAGTCGCCGGTGTACACCTAGACGCCGGTGTACACCGTCTTGCCCCAGGTGAAGAACTCGAGGGCGGTCGCGCCCTGTTCCCGGAACGTGTTCGTGGACGAGTCCTTGGTTCCCCCGAACGGAACGTTCAGATCGAGGCCGGCCGTCGGGCGATTGACCTTCACCACCCCCGCCTGCACGCGTTCGGAGAAGTCGGTCGAGCGGGCGAGGCTGTCGGTACAGATACCCGCGGTCAGGCCGTACGGCGAATCGTTGACGGCGGCGAGTCCCGCTTCGTAGTCGTCGACCGGGAGAACCGCCACGACCGGGCCGAAGACCTCGTCGGTGGCGATCGGATCGTGCTGGGGGACATCCGTGACCACCGTGGCGGTCAGCGACTGTGCGCTCGCGGTCCCGCCGGAGAGCACCCGGCCCCCGCGGGATACCGCTCCCTCGATGGCGGCGAGGTCGGTCGCCAGCTGCGACTCGCTGACCACGACGCCCATCCGGGTGCGGGCATCGAGACCGTCACCGGGGGTGAAACCCTCCGCCAGCCGGGCCAGTTCGTGCAGCAGCCGGTCGTGGATGCCGGGCGTGGCGTAGACCCGGGACGTGGCGGTGCACGCCTGCCCCGTCAGGCCGAAGCCTCCGGTCGCGATGACCTGGGCGGCGGCCTCCGGCGACGCGTCGTCGAGCACCAGCACCGCGTTCTTTCCGCCCATCTCCAGCTGCACGCGCGCTCGCCGCTCGGCGAGCACCCGGTGCAGCCCGAGGCCCACCGCGGTCGAACCGGTGAACGACAGGGCGGAGACCCGGCGGTCGGCGGCCAGCCGCGCTCCGACGACGGAGCCCCGGCCGTGCACGAGATTGAGAACGCCGGCGGGAAGACCCGCCTCGACCAGCGCCGCCACCAGGTGCGTGGCCGACATGGGGGTGAGTTCGGCGGGCTTCAGCACGACGCTGTTGCCGGCGAGCAGTGCCGGCGCGAGCTTCCAGGCCGGAATCGCGATCGGGAAGTTCCAGGGCGTGATCAGAGCGACGACGCCCAGCGGTTCCCGTCGCGTGTGGATGGTGGTTCCCGGCAACGAGCTGGGCAGAACCTGGCCGGTGGATGCCCAGCCGAGCGATCCGAAGAACCGCAGCACGTCGGTGGCACGTGCGACCTCGCCGGTGGCCTCGGCGAGGGTCTTGCCCTCCTCCCGCACCAGGTCGACGGCCACGGACTCGCGGCGGCCGTGCAGGATCTCCGCCGCCCGGAGCAGGATCGCGCCGCGGGCGGGAAGCGGCCGCCGGGCCCATTCGCTCTGCGCCTGGACGGCGGCCGCGATCGCGTCGTCGGCGGTCTCGGCCGACGACGACGGCGCGACCACGGCGACGTCGTCGGGACGCGCGGGATTGATCCGCTCGAAATCGGTACCGTCGATCCACTCGCCGTCGACGAGGTTGCGGGCTCGGGATGTCTGCAGGGTGTTCATGAGGTCTCCAAAGGAATCGGTTGGTGATCAGAGGGAGCGGACGAGGCCACCGTCGCAGCGGAGAGCCACTCCGGTGATGTACGACGCGGGCTCACTGCACAGGAAGGCGGCCGCGGCGGCGAACTCGGCGGGCCGGCCGTAACGGCCGAGGGGGATGGCTGCCCGCGACTCGGCCTGCACCGCTTCGACGGCGATGCCGCGACGCTCCGCGGCGATCTCGTCGAGCGAGGCGACCCGATCGGTGGCGATCCGGCCGGGTAGCAGGAGGTTGGCGGTGACGCCGCGGTCGGCCACCTCCGCCGCGAGCGTCTTGAGGTAGGCGGCGAGCGCCGCGCGGGCCGTGTTCGAGGCGGCCAGTCCCGCGATCGGCGCGACGACGCCGCTGGATCCGATGGCGAGGATCCGGCCCCAGCCCCGGTCGAGCATCCCGGGGAGGGCGGCGGAGATCATCTGCTGGGGCGCGGACAGGAGCCCGTCGACGGCCTCGCGGACAGCCTCGGTGGACAGCTCGGCGGCGAGCGCCGGGCGCGGACCGGGCCCGTTGGTGACGAGGATGTCGATCGGCCCGTCGGTCGAGGCGATCGTGTTCACCGACGCAGCGAGGTCATCCGTGCGGCTGAGATCGATCTTTCGCGCGACTGCACCGGGGAGCCTCTCGGCGACGGCCCGGCATCGGGCCTCGTCACGACCCGTCACGATGACCCGGGCACCCTCCTTCGCGAGGGCTTCGGCGACCGCGAGACCGAGCCCGCCGGTGGACGCGGCGACCAGAGCGACGCGATCGCGGATCCCGAGGTCCATCAGCGGTCGCCGATCAGGGTGGCCGGACGAACCGACCCGGACTGCTCGATCGCGTGCAGGTGCGCGGCGAGGAGCGCATCCAGCCCGTCCGGGAACCCGGCCGCGGGGGAGCGCACGCCGCTCTCGGCGATCAGTCCGCGACGCCGCAGCACCTCTTTGCGGATGGCCAGCGCGATCCGGGGCTGCTGCTCGAAGGTGATCAACGGCAGGAAGGGCATCAGCGCCTCGCGCGCGGCAGGGAAGCCGCCCGTTCGCCACGCATCGACACAGGAGATCAGTGCTTCCGGGTACGAGAACCCGGTCATCGCGCCGGCGGCGCCGGCCTGCAGCTCGTCGAGCAGGCCGAGGCCGCCGAGGCCGCCGAACACCGGGACGTCGACCCGGGCGTCGAGGAGTCCGACCGCCACCGCGGTCGGCGGCGACTCGGACTTCACCGCGCACACGAAGGGGCAGGATCGCACGATCGCGGCGATGGCCTCGGCGGTGGTGCTCACGCCGCTCGCGACGGGGTAGTCCTGGAGCACGATCGGCACGCCGACGGCGCTGTGCAGGGCGGTGAGGTGGTCGATGACCACGTTCGTGTCGGCGGACGGGATCTGCACCATCACAGCGGCCAGGCGCGCACCCGCGGCCGACACCGCTTCAGCCGCCTCCTGGATGGCGGGACGGGTGTACAGCGAGGTCAGCCCGATCACGAGAGGGAGAGCGGAGGACTCCACCACCGTCTCGATCACGTCGGCCCGCTCGGCGGAGCTGAGGCCGGCAGCCTCGCCGAAGACGCCGAGCACGGTCAGCCCGGTCGCGCCGATCCGGTCGTAGAACACCGCGAGGTTCGCGACCGCGTCGGTATCGACGTCCAGGGCGCTGCCGAGGAAGGGTGTAGCGAGCACGCCCCAGACTCCCGGCTCGAGGGATCCGTTCCGGTAGCGGGTCATTCCCGGGCTCCGTTCGGGTCTGCGGCAGACACGCCGGGCTGCGAGGGCGGCGCGGACGGCACCCAGGCGGGCGACCTCTTCTGCTGGAAGGCTGCGACGCCCTCGTGCTGCTCGTCGCCCTGCAGCGAGGCCGAGAGCGCAGGGACGAGCGCGGCGCGCGCCTCGGCAGCGGGGAGGTGCCCCGCCCGTGTCACCATCTGCTTCACGGCCCGAACCGACGTGGGAGCGCACGCCAGGATCTGATCGATCCAGCGATCCACCGCGGCATCCAGTCCGTCCATCGGTGCGACCTCGTTGACGAGGCCGTGCTCGTGCAGCTCCTGCGCCGAGGCCATCCGGCCGGTGAGGAGCATGCCCATGGCCACGTTGTGGGGCAGCTTCCTCGGCAGCAGCGCGATCCCGCCGTCCAGGGCCAGCCGGCCCACACGGGGTTCGGTGAGGCCCAGACGCGCGTGATCCGCCGCGACGACGATGTCCGCGCCGAGCACCATCTCCAGCCCGCCACCGAGGGCGAAGCCGTTGACGCGCGCGATCACGGGCACGTCGAGCGTTCCGCGGAGACTGAAACCGCCGAAGCCGTTGGGATCCATGTCGGCCCAGTACTCCAGGCCGGTCTTCTCGACGGCGGACTGCGACATGTCGGCTCCGACACTGAACGCCCGCTCGCCGGAGCCGGAGAGCACCACCACCCGCACCTCCGGGTCGTTCTCGATGCTCTGCCAGATCGCGTTGAGCCGCTCGGCCGTCGTGCCGTCGACGGCGTTCAGCACCGGGGGCCGATCGATCGTCACCCGGGCCACTCCTCCGACGACGTCGTAGAGGACGCCGTCCTGCAGCCCGCTCATCGGAGCACCCCATCGGCGCGCAGACGCTCGATCGTCTCGTCGTCGACCCCGTACTCGCTCAGGATCTCGGCGTTGTGCTCGCCCAGACGCGGCGCGATCCGGCGCACGGTCGCGGGAGTGGCCGACAGCCGGATGGGGGCGTTCAGCATCTTCACCGTGCCGACACCCGGATGCTCCGCCGACACGATCATGTTGTTGGCCGTGGTCTGCGGGTCGGCGAGCGTCTGCTCCAGCGACAGCACCGGGGCGTTGAGCAGCCCCTCCGCCTCAAGCCGGTCACACCAGTACTGCGTGCTGCCGGTGGCGAATCGTGCCGCGAAGATGCGGTGCAGCTCGGGTTTGGCTGCGAACTGCTGTTCCAGGGTGGCGAGGTCGGCGCGTTCACTCAGGTCGTCGTCCAGATCGAGCGCGCGGGACAGGTGGTGGAGCGGATTCGCCGTGAACCCGCCGACCAGGCAGAGCGCGCCGTCGGTGGTCTCGAACACCCCGCTCAGCGGCATCTCGGCCCAGTTGACCTCGTAGCCGCGGTTGAGCTGCATGCACGCCTCCTGCATCTGCATGTGCAGCATGGAGTCGTACATCGTGACCTCGACCTTCTGGCCCGATCCGGTGCGATCCCGGGTGCGCAGCGCCAGCAGGATGCCCTGGAACAGATGCATGCCGGTGGTGTAGTCGCACAGGGTCGTGGGATACATGCTGAGCGGGGTGTCGGGGGACTCGCGGCGCCACATCACGCCGGAGTACGCCTGGGCGATCGCATCCTGTCCGCCCTTGTGGGCGTAGGGACCCTCGGTGCCGAACCCGGTGCCCGAGGCCCAGATGAGCCCCGGATTGGCCGCGGAGAGCTCTTCGTAGCCGAAGCCCATCCGCTCCATGACCCCGTGCCGGAAGTTGCTCACCACGACGTCGGCCTCCGCGATGATGCGCCGGAGCACCGCCCGACCCTCCTCCTGCCGGGTGTCGACTGAGAGGCTGCGCTTGTTGCGGTTGATCGACAGGAAGATCGGGTTGTCCTGGCCATCCGGATCGGGAAAGGAGTTGCGGGAGATGTCGCCGAGGCCCGGTCGCTCGACCTTGATCACGTCCGCGCCGAAGTCGCCGAGTAGCTGCGTGGCGCTCGGGCCCATGTACACCTGGGTGAAGTCGACCACGGTGATGCCGGCGAGCGGCTGCTCCTCGGCGGCACCCGCGCTGCCCACCCCTGCTGCTGTGTCGGTCATGGTCATGCCGTCGCTCCTTCCAGAACCGCGTCGATGGTCGCGTTCGCCGCCGGGACGTCTCCCGGATCGGCGCCGTGCCGGCGCATGCCCGCCTGGATGTCGGTGGCATCGACCTCGCGCACGAACGTGCCGGCATCCAGTGCCAGCGCCGCGGCGATGCCGACAGCCTGGCCCATGGCCATGCACGGCGGGATCTCGCGCGAGGACTTCTGGGCCGCCGGTGTGGCCGAGTAGTGCCGCCCGGCCACCAGCAGCTGGTCGACCTCGCGGGGGAGCAGCGAGCGGTAGGGGTAGTAGTAGTCGCGGCCCCGGGCCACCGAATCGGCGAAGTGGCGGCGGGTCGTCACGTCGTCCTTGGTGACCACGTACTCGCCCTGCAGCAGCCGGGTCTGGCGCACACCCATCTGCGGTGCCGCATCGACGATGTAGCAGTCCGCGAAGCCGGGGAGGTGCTTCTTGACGTGGTCGAGGGCCTCGGCGATCCGGTCGCGGGCGGCGAACTCGGCCCGGGTCAGATCATCCGGATCCGAGCCGTCGTAGCCGGTCATGTGCGGCGCGTTGCACCAGACCACCCCCGGCAGGGGTGTTTTCAGCCACCACAGGTCCCAGGCCCCGCCGAGCAGGCGCTTGATGGTGCGGTTGATGGCCCGGGCCTCTTTGGGGTTCTCCTGCTCGAACCGCTCCGCCTCGGCGGTGTCCACGCCGCCCAGCCGGAACACGAGCGTGGTGAGGTAGCTGTCCTTGATGTGACTCGCGCCGGCCCGGGCCGCCACGTCGATGTCGCCCGTGGTGTCGATGACCACACTGCCGAGGTAGGCCCGCGGCCCGGCCTTCGTCTCGCAGACGACGCCCTTCATCACGCCCTCCTCGACGATCGGGCGGCTGAACCAGGCGTGTAGCACGAGCTCGACGCCCGCCTCTCGCACCAGATCGTTCGACACCCGCTTCCAGCCGTCGGGATCGAAGGCGGCGGCGTAGCAGATGGGCTTGGGCTGGGTGTGCGAGTGGAAGTCGAAGAGGCCGTAGCGGCCCCACTTGTTCCAGGTCTCCCGCGAGGCGTAGCGGTCCTCCTGCGGGGCGACCACCACCAGCCCCAGCCGGTCCAGCCGCTCGATGTACTCAGAGACGATCCCCGTGACGGAGATTTCGGAGCCGTTGATCATGTCGTCCAGCACCAGCACCATGCCGCCGCTGGCGAGGCCGCCGAGGTACGGGTAGCGCTCGATGAGGGTGACGGATGCACCGGATCGGGCGGCGGTGACCGCGGCGGAGACGCCGGCCGGCCCTCCGCCCACGACGACGACGTCGGAGCGCGAGGCGATCGGTGCGGTCAGGTCTGAGGGGTGCACGCGGAGGTCGTGTTCTGTCATGGTCTGATTCCTTACTTTCCGACGTAGAGTCCGTTGCGCCGACGCGCAAGGAGGTAGAGGAGCACGCTGATCGCGCTGAGCACGGCGACGTAGACCGGGAAGATCCAGCTCAGGCCGATCGACTGCAGCCAGACGAGCAGGTATGACGCGGTTCCGCCGAACAGGGCGACGCCGATTCCGTAGCCGAGGGACACGCCCGCGCCTCGCGAGGCCTTCGGCATCAGCGAGGTGGCCACGACGTTGTAGAGGGTCATGTTGACCACCAGCACGATCGAGCCGCCGAGCAGCACCAGCGCGAACCCGCCGATCCCCGGCTGGGTGTAGCCGAGCATGAGGAACACCGACGGGATCGCCAGCAGGCGTGCCACGATGAACCAGGTCGACATCGGCCGGCCGTCGACCAGCCGGCCGACCAGCCAGCTTCCGGCCACCATGATCAGGCCGAGGAGAGTGGTGAGCCCGAACACGGCCGTGGGATCCTCGCCGAAGCTACTGCGAGCCGCACTGGGAAGGCCGGTGTTCCAGGCGTAGCTGTAGGCCTGGACCGCTCCGACCACGAAGATGATCGCGAGTACCCCGAGCCAGTTGCGGCGAACACCCTGCCACACCGATTTCGTCGACGTTCGGGCCAGCTCGTCCGGCCGCATGGTCTCCGGCAGCGTGCGGCGCAGGTAGAGCACGACGAAACCGAAGAGGGCGCCGACGATGAACGGAAGCCGCCACCCCCACTCGCCCATCGCCTCGGCGCCGAGCGCCAGACTGCAGAAGAAGCTCACCAGGGAGGCCAGGAGGATGCCGACGTTGACGTACACCGACATGATGCCGGCGACCGCACCTTCACGGCCTTCCGGAGCGAGCTCGACGGCGTGGGCGGTCGAGAGCGGAGCCTCGATCCCGGTCGAGATGCCCTGCACGATGCGGCAGGCCAGCAGGATGACCCCGGCCCAGACTCCGATCTGGTCGTAGTCCGGAGTGATGGCGATGATGAGCGTCGTCACGGCGATCATCGCGATCGACAGCAGCATCACCCGCCGGCGGCCGACCCGGTCGGCCAGGGTGCCGAGGAGGATGCCTCCCAGGGGCCGGAAGGCGAATCCGACGGCGAACACCGAGAGGGCGCCGAGCGTCGCGGTGACGGGGTCGCTGGAGGGGAAGAAGCTCGGCCCGATGAAGGCCGAGAGGAGCCCGAAGATCATCCAGTCGTACCACTCGAGGGCGTTGCCGAGGCCGAGGCCGAGAAGGCCCCGACGCACGACGGGAGTGAAGCGGGTGCGATCCCGAGTCGGACGGGTGACGCCGATGTCAACCATGGAGTGCCCCTTTCTGGGCGTGCGGAAGAGCGCTCGCTGCAGCCGTCGATCGGCCTGCGGAGCGTGATGGGTGTGAGGAGGAGAGCCGGAGTACCGCTTACCAGCTCGGGGGAGTGCTCACCCAGATGGAGACGCAATCCTCGTCGTAGGGGTTCACGTACCAGTGGGCGATCTCGGAGGAGAAGTTGATCGAGTCGCCGGCGTTCACGGTGTGCTTGACGCCGTCGAGGTAGACGTCCTGCTTGCCGGACAGGATGATGCCGAACTCTTCGCCGACATGGCGGAACGGGGTGGCACTGGTGTCGTGCCCGGGCGGGCTCACGACCCAGTGCGCCTCGAGCGCGCCGTTCAGATCCGGTGTCAGCTGTTCGTAGACCGCGTCGCCGACCGCCTCGCGGGAGACCTTCTTGAGGTTCTGCCGTTCGTGCCGGCGCACCACGGGCGACCGCGTCTCCTCGCCGGTGGCGAAGAACCGGCCGACGGGGATGCTCAGACCGTGGGCGATCTGCACCAGGGTCGAGAACGACGGATTGGCGAGACCGCGCTCGATCTGGCTGACGATGGCCGAACTCACACCCGATTTCTCCGAGAGGGCGGCGAGGGTGAGTCCGCGATCCTTCCGGAGAGCCTTCACTTGAGATCCCACGGACAACAGCAGGGTCTCCACTGCGGCCGGTGAAACGGGGGTGCTGTCGGTCATCGACATCCTTCCTCGAGTTCCATTTACTTTATTGAAGAATTTCATTAAGTCAAGGATTTCTGGCTCGTTTTGCCCGAGCACGCTACCGTGGGGGCATGTCTGAGCCGATTTTCCCTACACCTGTGCACCTCGACAACGGTCTGGACGGGGGTGCTGACGGCGCCGGACCCCTCTCGCGCCGGACGGTGCTCACGGCCGCCGCCTGGAGTGCACCCGTCGTGGCCATCACGCTGGCCGCTCCTGCCGCCAGCGCCAGCGAGGCCGGCTTCGACCTGACCTTGGACCCGCTTCAGCTGGGCGACTCCCTCCCGGTGTTCAGCGCCGACTTCAGCCGCCGGTGGTTCGCCGGCGCTCCCCTCGGGATCGTCGTCGGCAACCACGGGACACTGGCATCGCCGGCCGGAGCCACGCTGACCGTCAGTGTCGACTCCCGGGTGTTCCAGCTCACCGGGATGCGCGGAGCGTTCCCCGGCGACGACACCCCCGAAGCCCTGACCATCGTGTCGAACACGGTCGACGGTAACCGCTCGACCATCACCGCCACGATCCCCTACGCCATCCCGGCGGGCACGGATTCGTACACGGGCTTCCGCATCTCCATGGACTTCGACACGGTCGCCGTCTACCCGAACGACGGCGTCCAGCCGGTGCTCGACTCCACCTGGGTGCTCGGGTCTCCCTCGGGCGACATCGACCCGGGCAACAACTCCGTCAGCTACACCGGCTACCGGGACGTCGGCCCCGCGACCGCCTGGGGCGTGCTCGCCGACGCCGTCTGGGAGCGCGTCGATTTCGCGGGCGGCACCGGCTACAGCCACCGTGCGACGAGCTTCACGCTGACCTCGACCGGGCCGACGCCGGCCGTGGCCGGCGGGGAGATCATGATCCTCACCGACCAGCGCGTCAGCACGGCCATCACGGTCGAGGACATCCAGCTGAACGGGGAGCCGGCGGGTGACGCCATCGTGTTCGATCGCGACGACTCGTATGTCGGTCAGGTGCTCTACAAGTACTACACGAACACCGTCGACCTGGTCGAAGGCGACGTCGTGACGTTCTCGCTGAGCTACACCGACGGTCTCCCGGACACCGTCCCCGAGAACCTCTCGGGCTCGCAGATCAACTTCATCGGCGTCATCCCGAACGACGACAACCGCCGCGGCACGAACATCAGCGCGGCGACGAACACTGACCGGACCGGGTTCGAAGCGACCCCCTGAGCGGTGCCGCGTGCCGGGGGGCACCTCGCGTCTGTGGGAGGATCGTAACCATGCTTCGTTGGCTCACC
This sequence comes from Herbiconiux sp., assembly GCF_023264855.1. GTDB lineage: Bacteria > Actinomycetota > Actinomycetes > Actinomycetales > Microbacteriaceae > Herbiconiux. The sequence continues at coordinate 40,919 of NZ_JAHFUW010000038.1, forward strand.
GCCGGCGAGTCCCACGGTCAAGAACTCATCGCGATCCTCGAGGGCCTCCCGTCCGGCATCCCCGTCACTCTCGACCACCTCCGCACCGACCTCGCGCGGCGCAAGCTCGGCTACGGCCGCGGTGCGCGCATGAAGTTCGAGCAGGACGAACTCACCATGTCGGGTGGGGTCGTGCACGGGCGCACGCTCGGCAGCCCGGTCGCGGTGCGCATCGGCAACACCGAATGGCCCAAGTGGACCGAGGTGATGGGCGTCGAGCCGCTCGACGAGGCCCTGCCCGGCCGCGGCCGCAGCGCGCCCCTGACCCGTCCCCGACCCGGCCACGCCGACCTGGTGGGCATGCAGAAGTACGACTTCGACGAGGCGCGGCCGATCCTCGAGCGCGCGAGTGCCCGCGAGACCGCCGCCCGTGTCGCCCTCGGCGCCATCGCCAAGGCCTTCCTCGGCGAGCTCGGCATCACCCTCGTGAGCCACACCCTCTCGATCGGCCCCGTGCGCGTACCCGATGGCAGCCCGCTTCCCGTGCCCTCCGACGTCGACGCGCTCGACGCCGATCCGGTGCGTTGCTGGGACAAGACCACGAGCGACCTCATGGTCGCCGAGATCGACGACGCCCACAAAGAGGGCGACACGCTCGGCGGCGTCGTCGAGGTGCTGGCCTACGGACTGCCGCCGGGACTGGGTTCGCACGTGCACTGGGACCGCCGCCTCGACTCGCAGCTGGCCGCCGCCCTGATGGGCATCCAGGCGATCAAGGGCGTGGAGGTCGGTGACGGCTTCGAGACCACCCGGCGCCGGGGATCCGCCGCCCACGACGAGCTGTACCGCGAGGGCGGCTCGATCTCGCGCTCGAGCGATCGAGCCGGCGGCACCGAGGGCGGAATGTCCACCGGTACCGTGCTGCGGGTTCGTGCCGGGATGAAGCCGATCGCGACCGTGCCTCACGCGCTGCACACGATCGACGTGGCCACCGGCGAAGAGGCGGCCGCGCACCACCAGCGCTCCGACGTCTGCGCCGTTCCGGCCGCCGGTGTCGTCGCCGAGGCGATGACCGCCCTCGTGCTGGCGAACGCCGTGCTGGAGAAGTTCGGCGGCGACTCGGTCGGCGAGACCCGCCGCAACCTCCAGTCGTACCTGGCGGCCATCCCCGAGGCACTGCGCACCGACATCGTGCGCGCCGACTAGGGCGAGCGCATGAAAATCGTGCTGATCGGCCCGCCCGCGGCCGGCAAATCGCGCATCGGCAAGCGGGTCGCCCGGCTGCTGGATGTGCCCTACGTCGACACCGACAAGCTGATCGTGGCGGCGCACGGCCCGATCGTCGACATCTTCAGCGCGCACGGCGAACCGCACTTCCGCACGCTCGAGCGCGCCGAGGTCGTCAAGGCCCTGGCCACCGACGCCGTGGTCTCCTTCGGCGGCGGAGCGGTGCTCGACCCCGACACCCAGCACGACATCGCCGGTCTGCCGGTGCTGCTGCTGACCGTTCAGCCGCACGCCGTAGCCGGACGGCTCGGCAGCGGCAAGCGGCCGCTCGTGCGCGATGTCGACTCGTGGATCGCCCTGTACGAGCAGCGCCGCGACCTCTACCGGCGGCTCGCCGACCACACCATCGACACGACCGACCGCGCCACCGACGACCTCGCCGAGGAGGTCGCCGAGTGGGCACGAGCGCAGGCCGTTGCCCGCGGCACCGCCTTCGACGCGACGACCGACCGCACCCAGCACGAGGAGAGCATCCGATGACCGACGCCCCCACCGTCATCCCGATCACGGGCGACGACGGCTACGACGTGCTGATCGGCCGCGGCATCCTCGACCGCGTGGCCGACGGCCTCCCCGCAGGCGTGAACAAGGTGCTGGTCGTGCATCCGCCCACCCTGGGCGCCCGCGCCGCCGAGCTGCGCGAGAGCCTGCTGGGCCTCGGCCGTTTCGACGTGCTGCTGGCCGAGGTTCCGGATGCCGAGGCCGGCAAACGGGTGGAGGTCGCCGCTTTCTGCTGGCAGGTGATGGGCCAGGCCGACTTCACCCGCACCGACGCCGTGATCGGCTTCGGCGGGGGAGCGGTCACCGACCTCGCCGGCTTCGTCGCCGCCACCTGGCTGCGCGGCGTGACGCTGGTTCAGGTGCCGTCGACACTGCTCGGGATGGTCGACGCCTCGGTGGGAGGCAAGACCGGCATCAATACGAACGAGGGCAAGAACCTCGTCGGGGCGTTCTACGCGCCGTCGCTGGTGGTGGCCGATCTCGATCTGCTGACCAGCCTGGCGAAGAACGAGATCCTGGCGGGCTTCGGCGAGGTCGTGAAGTGCGGTTTCATCGCCGAGCCCGAGATCCTCGACATCATCGAGGCCGACGTGGAGCGGGCGACCGATCCCGCATCGGAGGAGATGCAGAGGCTGATCGAGCTCTCGGTGGCGGTCAAGGCCCGCGTCGTCAGCGCCGACTTCAAGGAGGCAGGCCTCCGCGAGATCCTGAACTTCGGTCACACCCTGGGGCACGCGATCGAGCACGCCGAGCGCTACCAGTGGCGGCACGGCGCAGCGGTCGCCGTGGGCATGATGTTCGCCGCCGAGCTCAGCCGGCTCACCCGCGGACTCCCCGACGAGCAGGTCGACCGGATGCGCCGCATCCTGGACTCCCTGAGCCTGCCGCACAGCTACCCCGCCGGCCGCTGGCCGACGCTGCTGGCCACGATGCAGCGCGACAAGAAGACCCGCGGCGCGATGCTGCGCTTCATCGTGCTCGACGGGCTCGCCCGGCCGAGCGTGCTGCAGGGGCCGGAGACGTCGCTGCTGTTCGCCGCCTACCAAGAGATCGCGTCCTAGGAGGTACCCGATGGCATCCGTCCTCGTACTGAACGGCCCCAACCTGGGCCGGCTGGGCAGCCGTGAGCCCGACGTCTACGGGTCGCAGGATCTGGAGGCGCTCGGCGAGCTGCTGCGGGTCGACGCCGAGGCGATCCCCTCGCCCGAGCCGATCCGGATCGACCTGCGCCAGACCAACGACGAGGCCGAGTTGATCTCATGGCTCTACGAGGCCGTCGACACCAAGACGCCGGTCATCCTGAACCCGGCCGCGTTCACGCACTACTCGTACGCGCTGCGGGATGCGGCGGCGCTCGTGACCAAGGCCGGCCTGCCGCTGATCGAGGTGCACATCTCGAACCCGCACGCGCGGGAGACCTTTCGGCACACGAGCGTGATCTCGGGGGTCGCCTCGGGCGTGATCGCCGGGTTCGGCTTCACCTCGTACCGGCTCGCGCTGATCGGGCTGCTGCCCTTCCTGACGCCCGAAGCCTGACCCGGTACACTCTTTCAGGACCGAAACGCCGGTCTCACCTCATACTTCGAAACGGATCACTTCTTACATGGCTTCAACGAACGACATCAAGAACGGCACCGTGCTCGACATCGACGGTCAGCTCTGGAACGTCATCGAGTTCCAGCACGTCAAGCCGGGCAAGGGCGGCGCGTTCGTGCGCACCAAG
>NZ_JAHFUW010000039.1 GCF_023264855.1 Herbiconiux sp.
GGCGCAGCATCCGTCGACGGCTGCGCGTCCTGAGCGAAGGCGACCACCGGGCTGCCGAGGCACAGCAGGCCGGCCAACCCGAGGGAGACCCCGGCGATCGCCAGGCGGCGCACGCCGGAGGTGGGTACGGCATCCGCGTCGGTGCGGATGGCGGAGTCGTCCGCCGGGAGGGAGGTGGGGCCGTTGCGCCGCATCGTCGTAGCTCTTCTCGTCTGGTCACCGCCGTGTTCGGCACCGCGGTGAGGGGGTGCTGCAACGCTACGAACCGCACCCCCACTCCCGGCACCGTGCTCACTACGGTGGTTCCCGATCCGCCCTACGGTAAATCCTGCTCCGCCACACGGAACGCGCAGCGGGCAACAAAAAAGGCCCCTCGAGAAGGGGCCTGATCGTGCTGGGGTACCTGGACTCGAACCAAGAACAACTGAACCAGAATCAGCCGTGTTGCCAATTACACCATACCCCAATGGCCCTGACCTGAGCCCGAGCCGACCCTCTACGGTAGCGCATGCGGACGGGGGTTCCAAAAGCGCCGTGGGGTGCGGATGAACACGGCTCAGACCCGCGAGAACCAGCCCGGGTACTCGAGCACGAAGCCGTCGGAATCGACGCGCAGATCCCGCACGAAGTCGCTGTCGCGGGACTCGTAGCGGTACACCTCGGGGCCTATCCGCCGGTAGCGCTGAGGGTCGGCGCTCACCCGCATCAGGGCCACGTCGACGTACGCCGTCACGATGTCGGCGCTCTCCCCCACCGCCAGGCTGAGGCGCCGCACCGGGAGGGTGTTGCTGAACGGGGTGACCGAGATGTCGACGTCGATCACGTCGGCGAGGCCGGGCAGCATCCGCGCATCGTCGCTCACCCAGCGACCGTCGCCGGCCGAGCGCATCGAGAGGGAGCGGCCGCGCAGCGTCTCGGCCACCGACACGTAGCGGGTGCGCCAGCCATCGTCGCACTCGACCCGGTAGTACACGTCGTAGGGCTCCGGATCGGCGAGCACCACGTGGCCCACGGCCACGCATCCGCTCGGCCCGAGCGTCACGGTGAGGTCTTCGCGGCCGGCGCCGCCCGCCTCGGGCTCGCGGGTCCACGACAGGGAGAGCGTGCGCGTCTCGGACTGCGTCTGCTGGGCCATCGCGTCACCTCCGGTCGACCGGATCCGTGACCCACAATCTACTCCGGTGCGGCCTCTTTGCGGGAGGCCCGGCGCTGCCGGATGTAGGCGATCACGGCCGATCCGACGGTGATCACCACGATGCCGATCAGCACCCACTCCATGTACTGCTCCACCACCGCGGCCACCTCGGGGATGTTGCCGAGCGCGAAGCCGAGCCCGATGATCGCGGCCGACCAGATCGCCGCGCCCAGCGCGTTGAAGCCGAGGAAGTGCAGGTAGTGCATCTTGCCGACGCCCGCCGCCACCGGAGCGAAGGTGCGCACGACCCCGACGAACCGCGCGATGGTGACCGCCCAGCCGCCGAAGCGGTCGAAGAACGACTGCGTGCGCTCCACGTTCTTGCGGCTGAAGAAGCCGGAATCGCGCTTCTCGAAGATGCCCGGACCGGCCTTCAGGCCGATCAGGTAGCCCAGTTGATCACCGAGCACCGCGGCTGCGAAGACCGCCAGGATGACCACCGGCAGCGGCAGCGGGATGGCTCCCGTGAACGTCAGCAGCCCGGTGAAGAACAGCAGCGTGTCCCCCGGCAGGAAGAAGCCGATCAGCAGCCCCGTCTCGGCGAACACGATCGCGCAGACGATGAGCAGCCCCCACACCCCTGCGCCCTCGACGACACCCTGCACGCCGAACAGATCCTGAACCATCACCTGCTGAGCCTAAACGCTCGGAGTCGACTCGCCGCACGCCGGACGCCGGCTGGGCGGGCGGGCGTGCGGGCGGGTCAGCCGATCAGGGCGCGGTTGACCGCGGCGGCGACACGGGCACCGGCTCCGGCGGCCACGATCAGCTGCTGGGGGCCGGGAGGCGTGAGATCGCCCACGGCATAGAGGCCGGGAACGGATGTCGCCCCGCGCCCGTCCACGACGATGTGCCCCTCGCCGTCCTGCTCGAAGCCGAGGGTTTCGGCGAAGGCCACCGGCACCGACCACAGCGGGCGCACGAAGCCACCCGTGCGGGGAACGAGCGTGCCGTCCTCCAGCTGCACCCCGGTGAGCCCCGACCGGTCGCCGACCACGTCGGCGAGAGGGCGCCGCTCGACGGCGATGCCGCGCGCGACGAGGTCGGCCTCCTCGGCTGCGGTCACCGCGTCGGGCGAGCCGCCGGTGAACACGATCAGGTCGTCCGTCACCTGAGAGATCAGCAGGGCGCGCTCGGCGAGATCCGGCGTCGAGCCGATCAGCGCGAGCGGTTGGCCGCTCTTCTCGAAGGCGTCGCACTCGATGCAGCTGTGCAGGCTGGTGCCGTAGTAGGCCCGGATGCTCGGCAGCGCCGGCAGCGTCTCGGCGAGCCCGCTGGCCAGCACCACGACGGGCGCGCTGACCGAGCGGTCGGCGGATCCGCGCACGCCGCGCGAGGTGACCGTGAAGCCGCCACCGGTCTCCGCGACGACCGATCCGACGAGGCCCTGGTGGAACTCCGCATCCGGGTACCCGGCGAACTCCTCGCGGCCGAGCGCGCGCAGCTCGAGCGGCGAGACGCCGTCCCGCGTGAGGAACCCGTGCGATACCAGCGTGGCCGAGTGCCGCGGACGGTTGCTGTCGAGGATGAGCACCCGGCGCCGGGCCCGCACGAGATTGAGGCCCGTCGAGAGCCCCGCGGGGCCGCCGCCGATGATCACGACGTCGTAGCGGTCGGCTTCGGATGCGACCTCCGCAGCCGCGCCAGTCGCCGCCGCGGTCGCCGCCGCAGGTGCGGACGCTCCCGCATCCACCCCGCTCATCGCGACTTCACCAGCCCGTCGAGGCGCGCGACCGTCTCGGCCTTGCCCAGGATCTCCATCGACTCGAACAGCGGCGGCGAGATGCGGCGGCCCGAGAGCGCGACCCGCAGCGGCCCATAGGCGATGCGCGGCTTCAATCCGAGGCCCTCGATCAGCGCGGCCGCCAAAGCGGCCTGGATGCTCTCGGCCGTCCATTCCGATTCGGGAATGTTCTCGACGGCGCCGATCGCCGCCACCAGCACCAGGCCGCTGTTCTCGGGCAGGGAGGCCACCGCATCCTCGGCGTAGGTCAGCGACGCCGCGTCGACGAAGAACGAGCCCATCAGCTCGGGAGCCTCGTCGAGCAGGGCCATGCGCGTCTGCACGAGCGGCGCGACCTTGGCGAGAACGGCTTCGTCGGCGGATGACAACGGCTCCGTCACCACGCCGGCCGCCGACAGATACGGCACCAGGCGCCGGGCGAAGTCGTCTTCCGTCAGCAACCGGATGTGGTCGCCGTTGATCGACTCCGCCTTCTTCAGATCGAAGCGCGCCGGATTCGGCAGCACGTCCTCCACGTCGAACGCGGCCACCATCTCCTCGATCGAGAACACGTCGCGATCCGGAGCCAGCGACCAGCCGAGCAGCGCCAGATAGTTCACCAGACCCTCGGGGATGAAACCGCGGTCACGGTGGTGGAACAGGTTCGACTCGGGGTCGCGCTTGGAGAGCTTCTTGTTGCCCTCCCCCATCACGTACGGCAGGTGCCCGAAGCGGGGCACGAACGTGGTCACCCCGATGTCGATGAGTGCGTGGTACAGCGCGATCTGACGAGGCGTCGACGAGAGCAGGTCTTCGCCGCGCAGCACGTGCGTGATGCCCATCAGGGCGTCGTCGACCGGGTTCACGAGCGTGTAGAGCGGATGCCCGTTCGGGCGCACGATCACGAAGTCGGTGAACGAACCGGCCGGGAAGGTGATCTCGCCGCGCACCAGGTCGTCGAACGACAGGTCGGCATCCGGAACCCGCAGCCGGAGCGCCGGCTCGCGCCCTTCGGCCCGGAAGGCCGCCTTCTGCTCCTCGGTGAGGTCGCGGTCGTAGTTGTCGTAGCCGTGCTGCTTCGAGCGGCCGGCCGCCTCGTTGCGGGCGTCGATCTCGTCGGCGTTCGAGAAGCTCTCGTAGACGTGTCCCGACTCGATCAGACGGGCGATCACCGATCGGTAGATGTCGTAGCGCTCCGACTGGCGGTAGGGGGCGTGCGGGCCGCCTACGTTCACGCCCTCGTCCCAGGTGAGACCGAGCCAGCTGAGCGCCTCGATGATGAGCTCGTAGCTCTCTTCGGAGTCGCGGTTGGCATCCGTGTCTTCGATGCGGAACACCAGCTTGCCGCCGGTGTGCCGGGCGTAGGCCCAGTTGAACAGGGCGGTGCGCACGAGGCCGACGTGCGGCGTGCCGGTGGGGCTCGGGCAGAACCGCACGCGCACCTCGGACCCGGTGGCCTCGGAGAACGGATGCGCCGAAGCGGAATGGGCAGATGCGGGATGCGGTGACGGTGCGCTCATGACCCGTCGATTCTACGCGGGCGGGCAGGGAGACACCCGATCCGGACATCCCTTGTAGTACTAGTTATACGGCTATCGAGTTATATTCGGAGCTGGTCACGAATTCCCGATCGCGGCCTCGTGAGGAGTTTGCGTACTGGTGCGACCTGCCCGACTGTGGAGTGACGCGGTGCGGAGCGCCCTCGCAGAGGGGCGATCCGAGGAGGCCGCTGCGCTCGCAGCCGACTCCTGGCGGCACTACTCGGTGAGCGATCCCACGCTGGTGCGCAGTACCATCCGGTCGTTGCCGACCGAGGTGTGGCAGGCCGACCCGTGGCTGCTGACCGGGCTCGCCTGCAGTTATTACAGCGCGGCGGAATCGGTCGAGCGCGCCACATCGGCTCTGTACCTCAAAGAGGCCAGACGACAGCTCGCGGCGCAGGATGCCACCCGCGCCCTCCACGATCCCGGGCTCCCGGCCGGCGCGGGCAGCGCGGATTCGGACGCGCATCCGCACGACATGATGGTGCGCCTGGCGTTCGCGGCGGATCAGCGGCGGCGCGGCCGCTTCGAGCGCGCGCACGAGCTTCTGAACCGGCTGGGCGACGAGCTGGAGCACGACCGCTCGGCGCAGTTCGACTGGCGCATCGGCATGGAGTCCCGCCTCCGGCTCGAGCGCTCCGTCCTCGACTGGCATCGCGCCGCGTTCGACCATCACGAGTCCTCGATCGGTCCGGCGCTCGCCATGGCGCGTGAACAGCTGCTGCCCGACGAGCGCGTGCGGGCGTACGGCACGGCCGCGCTCTACGCCCTGCTGAACGAGAACTACCCGCAGGTGCAGGAGTGGGTCGATCGCGCTTTCGCCGCCGCCGACGCCGCCGAGCAGCCCGACGATCCGAGCGAGATACCCCTTCGGGACTCCGTCGCCACCGCACCGGCGCTGATCGCCCTTGCCCTGATGGAACTCGAACGCGGCAACTTCGACCGCGCGGCCGAGCTTGCTCCGGATCTGGGCGGAGCGGTGCGTGGAACCGAGTGGCGCAGCTACTCGGCCATCGTGACATCGATGACACTGCTGGTGCGGGGCCGCCCCACCGAGGCGCTCGAACCGCTCCGCCTCGCTCGCCAGCTGGCGCACCGGTGGACCGGTGCGGGCCTGCTCGACACCCTGACCTACGTCATCCGCATGGGCATCGAGACCGCACTGGGCCGCAACTTCCCGTTCGAGATGCCGCACGACGCACAGATCGACGACTCGCGGCACCTGTTCTGCAGCGGACGGTACAGCGGATGGCTGTTCATCAGCCAGAGCCGCTACCACGAGGCCATCGCCGCCGTGGCCGACTGTGTGCGCCTCGGGGAGGCGCATTCGCGCGGGTCGCTGATCGAGGCGCTGCTGGTCGACTCCACGGCCCGGGCCGCCCTCGGCGAAGAGGCCCGGAGCGCCTCCAGTTTCGACTACGCGCTGCTGCTGGGCGCCGAGAGCGGCTTCCGCCGCGCCTTCTATCACCTGCCGACGGTGGTTCTCGGGCCGATGCTGACCGCGGCACGCACGCGGCCGCAACCCGCGCGGGTTCCCGGGTTGCTGGACGAGCTGACCGACGCCTTCGGCACGGACGAGGGCGCGCTTCCCGCATTGAGCGAGCGGGAGCAGCAGATCCTCATCGGCCTGGCAGCGGGACGATCCCTGCGCGAGCTCTCGCAGCAGTTCTTCATCTCGCACAACACCGTCAAGACCCACGTGCGCCACATCTACCGCAAGCTCGGTGTCGGGTCGCGCAGCGAGGCGCTCGTCGCCGCTCAGCTGCTGGGGATCACACCGGCGGCGCCGTTCGATCTGAAGCGCTGACCGCGGGGCGGGCACGATGCCGAACCACCGCGCCCGTGCCACGCTGGACAGATGACATCCAGCCCGAAACGTGCCGCCCGCGACGTCAGCGACAACCGCGCCTTCCGTGTGCTGGCCCGCAGCGGCTTCGCCGTGAACGGACTGCTGCACATCCTGATCGGCGCCATCGCGATCGGCATCGCCGTGGCCGGCGGATCCGGCGGCGAGGCCGATCAGTCCGGTGCCCTCCGTGGTCTCTCCGACACCCCCGGCGGGTTGTTCGTGCTGTGGGTCGCGGTCGTCGGGCTGTTCGCGCTAGGTCTCTGGCAGCTGGTGCAACTGCCCTTGATCACGGATGCCGATGCGAAGAAGAAGTGGGGGCGCCGGGCGACGGAGGCCGGCAAAGGCGTGGTCTACCTGGCCATCGGCGTCACCGCCCTGGTGTTCGCACTCGGGGGCTCGACGAGTTCGTCCGACTCCAGCCAGACGCTCAGCGCGCGACTGCTCGCCACCCCGGGCGGGGTGTTCCTGCTGGTCGCGATCGGGCTCGCCGTGTTCGGTGGCGGTGTGGGGTTCGTGGCGATCGGCATCCGGCGCACCTTCCGCAAGCTGATCCGCGTTCCGTCCGGCCCCGCAGGTCGTGGTGTCGTCGCGCTCGGCATGGTGGGCTACATCGCCAAGGGGATCGCCCTCGGCGTGGTGGGCGTGCTGTTCGTGGTGGCCGCATTCACGGTCGATCCGGAGAAGGCGTCGGGGCTGGACGGCGCACTGAAGGCGCTGGCGGATCTGCCCTTCGGCATCGTGGTGCTGATCGCGGTGGGCATCGGGCTGATCGCCTACGGCGTGTTCCTGGGCGCGCGCGCCCGGCTGGCGCGACTCGAGCGCTGACGCTACCGGATCGATCCGCTGACGCGCGGCGATCGATCCGATGATGCGCGCGGATCGCCGTCGCCGACGGTGCGTCGACTCAGGGGTGCGGGCGGTAGGCCGAGAGCGGGGCGCTCGAGCCCTGGCCCTGATTCTCGAACTGGTCCACGAGCATCCCGTCGCCGTCGAACCGATAGCCCAGTACGCGCCAGCCCTGCACGGTGACCTTCACCTGCGCGCCGTCGACGGTGGCCGTGCCGGGCAGATCGAGCGGGCCCTCGAAGTACCAGAATTCCGCGGCGGCCAGCTCGTCCGGTGTCTCGATCAGGCGCCGATCCGTCGTGGCGTACTGGAACGAGTCGGCCGGATGCTCGTCGAAGATCTCCCGCTTGTCGCCCCTCAGCACCGCGCGGAACGGCGCGCGCGCGTCTCCCTCCGCCCGCGACGCACTCCCGATGCGTGCGCGGGCCGCATCGAGCAGGGCTGCCACCCGGGTGCGCAGGGCACCCATGGTGCACGGCTCCCCCGACATCCGCACGGCGTGGTCGTCGGGCACGGATGCCACGGCCTCGCGCAGTTCGTCGTAACCCGGCGCCTCCCGCTCCACCGCCTCCGCGGTCAGCACCTGTGCCAGGTCGAACGGAGGCGCGACTCCCACCACGTCGGTCTCCCACGTGAGCAGCAGCCGCTCGGCCCGATCGACGAAGGCCTGCACGGCCGCCACCGTCTCGTCATCGAGCCCGGACTCCTCAGCAACGGCCACGTCGTCGCGGTCGATCCGTCGCGCGTACACATCGTCGATCCCCGCCGGACGCACGGCGGCCGGAACCCCACCGACGTGAGCCGTCGTTCCACCGGCCCGCGCATCCGCCGCCGCCGCCGCACCCACGATCTGCGCCTCGCCGAGCATCACCCAGCCCGTCCACGGATCGGCCTCGACCACCTCGGGCGCCGCGATCCGTCCACCCACCACCGAGAACGTGACGATCCGCACCACCCGCGAATCGCATAGCACCTTCACCTCGTACTCGGCGTCACCGGCGTCCAGCAGCTCCCAGCCCGCACCCCAGTCGGACTCCTGGAGGTTGTTCCAGCCGCGCACCGTGCCGAACACGGCGGTGACCTCGGTCGCCATCACCGATCCGTCGTTCGCCGTCGACGCCGATTCGGCCTGGATTCCGGATGCGGCCGCGAACCGCACGCCGTTCCGGAAGCAGTGCGCCTCCAGTCGCGAGCCGTCGACGTCGCCCTCGAGGAAGGTCGTGGCCTGCAGTCGCGGCGCGTCGGCCTCGTCGACGGCGTTCAGACAGAGCAGCGACCGCACCAGCAGCCCACTCAGCTCGAGGGCATACCGCTGCTCGCCCTCGAGCGCGACGGCCGTCACCGAACCGTCGAGCAGCAGGTCATCGACGCCGTCGAGCTCGGACACCAGCCGCAACGCGGTCTGCACGGTTCCCGCCGTGCCGAGGTCTGTTCCGCCCGGCCGCACGTCGACCCGGGTCCAGCCGTCTGCCGCCAGTTCCGGCACCGCGACCCGGGACGTGAACCAGGGCGTGCCGTCGGGGTGGTGCGCCGTGAGCACCACTTCGGCACCTGCCGGCACCGGCCCGCCCAGCATCAGATCGAGTGCAGGGCTCCATCCCTCGGCGCGATACCCACCGGACGATGCTGCGTGCCAGCGGAGGGCGTGGGAGATGAGATAGGCCATTGAGCAATCCTCATCGAACCCCGCTCCGAGCGCAAGCGCCGCGCCCTACTTCGTCGGAGAAGGCGCCTTCGAGGCATCCCTAGCGGCCTTCTTGGCCTTCTTCTCGGCGCGCTCCCGCTCCTGCTCGCGCTCTTTCTGCTCGAGCTCCCGTTTCTCCTCGTCGGACGGTTCGGCGAACGCCGGAGCCGGTTCGTCCGGCGCGTTCCACGCCTTGAGGATGGCCCAGGCCACGGCCGTGATCGGCACCGAGAGCACGGCCCCGACAATGCCGCCGAGGATCGTGCCGGCGGTCAGCGCCACCAGGATGACCAGCGGATGCAGCTTGAGCGAACGCGCCTGCACCACCGGCTGCAAGAAGTTGCCTTCGAGCTGGTTCACGGCCACGACGATCGCCACCACGATCAGCGCCACGACTGGCCCGTTGGCCACCAGCGCGACCAGGGCGGCGAGGATGCCGGCCACGGTCGCACCGACGATCGGGATAAAGGCGCCGATGAACACGATCACCGCGAGCGGGAGGGCCAGCGGCACGCCGAGTACGGCGAGGCCGATCCCGATTCCCGCCGCGTCGACGAAGGCGATGATGGCCGTTCCGCGCACGTAGCCGCCCATCGTCTTCACCGCGGTGCCCCCGATCCGGCGACCCCGCGCGAGCGCGCGACCCCGGAACGGACGCAGGAAGAACGCCCAGATGCGGTCGCCGTCCTTGAGGAAGAAGAACAGCACCACCACGGCCAGCAGCGCCCCGGTGATGAGCTCCGCGGCGACCGACACCCCGGCGAGCGCGCCGGTGCCGAACTGGCTCGACGTGAAGAAGTCCACGAGCCCGTCGCGCGCGCCGTCGAGCTGGGACGGGTCGATCGGCAGGGCGCCGCTCTGCAGGTAGCCGGTGACCTGATCGATGCCGTCACCCGCCGACTGGGCGAGCTCGTCCCACTGCCCACGCACCGCGAACACGATGAGCGTCACGATCCCGCCGAAGATCACGATGCCGCCGATCAGCGTCACCCAGGTCGCGACCATCGCGGGCACGCCGTGCCGTCGCATCCAGCCGATCACCGGAGACAGCGCCGCCGCCAGGATGAGCGCCACCAGAACCGGGATCACCACGAGCTTCAGCTGCACCAGCGCGAACACGATCACGCCGGCCAGCAGCAGCCCCAGCAGGATCTGTGCGCTGCGCAGCCCCACCTCGCCCAGCCGGTCGGTGAGCAGGTCGCGCAGGGCAGGCCGCGGCCGGTGTCCCTCCGCCGGGGCCGCGGCACCGGCATCCGTCGCCGCCTTCTCGCTGGGAGGCTGCGGTGAGGGCGAGGATTCGTCGAGGCTCATGCCGTCAAGCCTGCCATGCACCGCGCGGCGGCGCTCCCGCCGAGGCGGTGTGGCCTCCCGCGCGGAACTCTACGAGGAGGGAATCGGCGCCCGCCAGATCGACCGCAGTGTCGAGCGCGGCGATCTCCTCCGCGTTCGGAAGGGCTGGATCGCTCTGCCTGGCGCACCGGCGGACGTGCTCCGGGCCGTTCGCATCGGGGGGCGCCTGAGCTGCCTCTCCGTGCTGCGCCCGCAGAAGATCTGGTGCGCGAACGATCGGCGTCTCCACGTGCGCGTGCCTGCCGATGGCCGCAGCGTCTCCTCCCCGCACGACCGTTCCGTTCCGCTGGGCCGCCCGGAGCGCTACGGCATCGCCCTGCACCGCTCGAGACGGGCGCACGGGCTGACCGCTCCGATCGGAGCGGTCGACCCCTTCGAGTGGGCGCTGCTGCATTCGGTCGAGTGCCAGTCGAGAGTCGACGCGATCGTGACCCTCGACTCCCCAGTGAACCGGGGCCGGATTTCACTGCCCGAACTCCACCTGCTGCTGGGCGAGCTGCCGAAGACACTCCGGGCATACCTCGATTTCGTCGATCCTTCCTCGCAGTCCGGGTTGGAGACGAAGGCACGCCTCGGGCTCCGAGCGCTCGGGATCTCCTACCGGAGCCAGGTCGCCATCGATGGTGTGGGCATCGTCGATCTGGTGATCGGCGACCGACTCGTCCTCGAGGTCGATGGCGAGGAGTGGCATTCCGGCGCGGAGGCCTATGCGGTGGACCGCGAGCGCGACCTGCGGCTCGTAGAACTGGGCTACTCGGTGATCCGACTCACCTACGACCAGGTGATGGACGAGTGGGATCGCATCATCGCCGCCATCAGGGCCCTGGTGGGTCGCGGTGAACACCGCTGGAAGACCCGACACCACCGCGCCGGCCTGGGGCTGTTGCCGGGGTTCTTGCAGGAATAACGCGCGCCGAGCTCACTGTGAGCTCGGCGTCGCGTATTCGCGCAGGGACCCCGTCCACATGGCCCACAGCGCACGGTCAGCGGCCGGCGCCGCGCTCAGGCGGCGCCGCGGAGGGACTTCAGCCGGGTCAGGATGTCGGGGGCCCGGCGTTCGAACTGCGCGGCGCCGATCCGCAGACCCACGATCAGGAACACCGCACCGAGCACCACGCCCACGAGCAGCGTCAGCCAGCCGAACAGCGCCGAAGAGAACACTAGGCTCAGCACGGCCAGGAGCGCCGCCGGGATGAGGAGTGCGAGCGACACCCCCCAGGCTGCGAACCCGACGAGGGCCGTCGTGAATCCGGCACCCGGTGCCGACTTGAACGGGTTGTCGCCCGCCTGCGGCACCGGCACGATGATCAGCGCCGAGGAGACGCTCACCACGCCGAACCCGCCGAGCAGCGCACCCGCCGACAGACCGAGCAGCATCGGCAGATCGCCCCAGGCGCCGGTGAACGCCACCGGGATGATCGTGCCGAGCAGCACCAGCGGCACGGCGATCACGGCGAGCGCGGTCACGCGACCGATCCGGTCGTCGATGCCGCGCACGCCGTCTGCGACGTGCGTGGCGAAGGCGGTGCCGTCGTAGGAGATGTCGGCGTAGATCGCGAGCGCCAGGAAGTAGGCGATCAGCGGGCCGGTGAGGTTCACCA
The DNA here is from genome assembly GCF_023264855.1 of Herbiconiux sp. GTDB lineage: Bacteria > Actinomycetota > Actinomycetes > Actinomycetales > Microbacteriaceae > Herbiconiux. Next base: position 11,790 of record NZ_JAHFUW010000039.1, read on the forward strand.
GCCACGGGATCTCGGTGTTGTTGGAGTAGAACCAGAGCAGCACCGGCACCAGCGGCACGATGATCAGCTGACGGGCGTACCGCGGATCGCGCCGCCAGTAGGTGAGCGAGCGAGCAGCCACCGCACCGGCGGGCGAGGCCGGCAGCACGCCGAACAGACCCGTCTTGCCGCGCGCCACCCGCTTCGCCGACGACGCCCGCGGGGTCACGAGCGCGACCGCGAGGCTGCGCCGCCACACCACGAGCAGCAGGGCGAGGGTGGCCAGCGCGATCGCGAACTTCGCCAGAGCGGGGAGCCAGTCGCCGATCGCGATGTCGGCGGGCACTGACCACGGCGCCCCGAGCGGAGACCAGCTGAGTGCGCGGGCGATGTCCGGGAGTCCCTCGGCCGACGCGGCGACCCCGCGACTGATGCCCGCGATCACCGGCCCGATCAGGATGAGCGGGATGAAGATCAGGATGCCGCCGATCTCGCGGAACCGGCGATTGGACTGCAGGCTGGTCGACAGCGCCGCCATGGTGCGCGACCCGATCACGCAGATCAGCACGGCGATCACGCCGGTCACCAGCGCGGCCACGGCGGCCAGTGGTTCGCGGATCCAGGTCGCCACGGTCGCCAGCACCGCGATCGAGGTGACGATGCCGGGAACGCCCAGGATGCCGGTGAGCGTGAGCCCCAGCATGAGCTGCCGCATCGACAGCGGGAACACCACGAGCCTCGCCGGGTCGAGCGTCTGCTCGATGCCGAAGGCCACCAGCGGCACGACGATCCAGCCCAGGATCAGAGCCGAGCCGGCCAGGATCACGATCGTCGACGCGAGCTCGACCGGCGCGAACCCGAGCGCGATCAGTCCGGCCACCGCGAGCGCCAGGATGCCGACACCGTAGATGGCCCCGATGATCACGGCCACGAGCTGCCAGGGGCTGCGCTTCAGCGAGTTGCGCAGCACCAGGAAGCGCAGCCTTACGAGCGCCGCAACCATTCCGGCCCCTCTGCGTGGGTGCGACCGCCGACGAGCTCGACGAAGCGATCTTCGAGTGTGGATCCGCCGCGCACCTCGTCGACCGTGCCGGCGACGAGCACCCGGCCGTGGGCGACGACGGCGACGTGGTCGCACATCCGCTGCACCAGGTCCATGACGTGGCTGGACACGATCACCGTGCCGCCGTTCTGCACATAGCCGGTGAGGATGTCGCGGATGTTCGCCGCCGACACGGGGTCGACCGACTCGAACGGCTCGTCGAGCACGAGCAGGCTGGGCGCGTGCACGAGGGCACAGGCCAGGGCGATCTTCTTCGTCATACCGGCCGAGTAGTCGACGACCAGGGTACCGGCGGCGCTCTCGAGGTCGAGCAGTTTCAGCAGATCGCCGACGCGCTCGGCCACCTCGGTGCGGTCCAGACCGAACAGCAGGCCGTTGTAGGTGACGAGCTGCTCGCCGGTGAGCCGGTCGAAGAGCTTGACGCCGTCGGAGAGATTGCCGACGAGGGCCTTGGCCTTCAGCGCCTCTCGCCACATGTCGACACCGTGGATGAGCGACTGCCCGGCATCCGGGCGCAGCAGCCCCGTGGCCATCGAGAGCGTCGTGGTCTTGCCGGCGCCGTTCGGGCCGACGAGCCCGTAGAACGAGCCGGTGGGCACGCTCAGGCTGAGCGAGTCGACGGCCACCTTGTCGCCGAACCGCTTGCTCAGCCCGTTCAGCTGCAGCGCCACGTCGGTCGAGGGCGCGGCGGCGGCCGGAGCGGGCACGGACACCGAGCTCACGGCAGGCCGCCCGGCAGGTGCCACGGGCACCCCGCCCGGTGCAGAAGTGGATGGATCGGACATGCGTGTTCCCCTCACGTGGTGTCTCTGTCGTCGCGGCGTCGGCATCACGGATGCGCGCACACCTGGTCCACTCTGCCCGGCCCGCCCCTCCCGGACAAGAACCCACGCCGCAGGGCCGCCCCTGTCCCGTTCAGCGGGCCGCTCGCTCGCCCCGGCCGGCGGCGCTGCATAGGGTCGTGTCATCCGATCCACCCGCGAAGGAGCGTTCCGTGGCCGAGTCCTCCCCCTGGCGTGCGAGCCGCCCGCCCCGCCGCGTCACCCCGTCGGACACCGATCTGTCGCACGACGGCCGGGATCCCGACGCCTTCCTCACGATGGTGAACACCCTGCGCCGCCGTCGCAGCGTTCCGGAGGACCTGTTCTACGAGTACTGGCGCGACGCCCACGTTCAGATCGCGGCCCGGCTGCCGGGCATCCATTCGCTCTTCACGCACTGGGTGGCCTTCGACGAGCAGGGCCGCTGGCCGCGGGTCGAGGGAATCGACGGCCGGCTTGCCGAAGAGCTGCGGTTCGACGGTGTGCCCGAGCCCACGTTCCTGACCGAGGCGGCGGTCGGCGACTTCGTGCAGAACATGGCTCCCCTGATGCAGGATGAGCGCAACATCTTCGAGGAGACGATCTCCTACCCGTCGCTCGGTGGGGGTTCACGCACCCTGGTCGACCGCCTGCCCGATCCGGCACCGGCCGGCGAGCAAGGGGTGCTGCGGATGCTGGTCTATCTGCGCCGCCGCGACACCGTGTCCCACGAAGACTTCCATGCCTGGATCCGCGACGAGTTCGCGCCGGCGCTCAGCGGCGACCCTCAGGTGCTGAAGCTCCGCCGCCATCTGCTCGAGCCCTACGACGACGACGCGGTGGTTCTGGATGCGGGCGCCGACTCGGTGTCGCATCGCAAGGCTCCGCACGATCAGTACCAGGCCATGATCGAGATCGTGTTCGCCGACGACGCGGGGCTCGACGCCTTCCGCTCCGGCCCGGTCTGGCAGGGGTCGATCGCCGCGCAGCAGCGGCACCTCGCCGCCACGCATCCCTTTCTCGCCACCCGCACCTACTGCATGCGGTTCAACGGCGAGCTGACGACCGCGGGCCTGCGCACGGCGGCGGTCGCCGAGCAGATCCAGGCGCTGTCGGCCGCCAACCAGCTCGACCCCGCCGTGCGCCGGCTCGTGCAGACCGGCTCCGTCTGACATCGCCCCCCGGCCACTCAGGTCAGCGGCTTACGCTCGCACGATGACCTCTGGAACGACGAGCACACGACGGCGTCGAGGCGGTACCACCGCGGCCCGCTGGCGGTCCCATCTGCTCTCGACGCTCTCGGGCCAGAGCGACGGGCGCCCCGAGTGGGTCGCGGCGATGGCCGACGGGGAGGATGCCGGCTACTTCGGCCCCGGGTCGGCCTCCTGGGCGGTGCACGGCGACATGGCCACGCTGGTGGCCGGCATCCGGGCCCTGCTCATGCAGACGCTGCACCCGGGCGCGATGGCAGGGGTGCACGACTGGTCGCGCTATCGCGAGGACCCCCTCGGCCGGCTCTCCGGAACCATCCGCTGGCTGGTGACGGTGACCTTCGCCGACACCGCCCTGGCGCAGCGCGAGTCGGGCCGCGTGGCGCACTTCCACGACCGGGTGCGTGGCGAGTACGTCGACGCCACCGGGGTGAGGCGCGCCTACTCGGCCGGCGATCCGGAGCTGCTCTCCTGGGTGCACCTGGTCTTCACCGACGCCTTCCTCGGCTGCCACACCCTCTGGGGCGGACCGATCCGCGGCGGTGCCGACGGCTACGTGCGCGAGTGGGCGACGGCGGGTGAGCTGATCGGGGTGGCCGATCCGCCCCGGAGCGCCGCCGAGCTGCGCGACCAGCTCGAGGCGTTCCGGCTGGCCGGGGTGCTGAAGAGCGACGAGCGCGTGGCGGAGGCCGTGCGCTTCATCCGCCGCCCGCCGCTGGCCCGGGGATTCCTTCCGGCCTACCGCATCCTCTTCGCCGGAGCCGTCGCCTCGCTGCGGCCGGAATACCGCCGGATGCTGGGCCTGCGCCGCTCCCCGCTCCCGGTCGTCTGGGCCACCGGCCGCGTGCTCGCGATCGTGCGCAGCTTCATGGGCCGAGCCTCCTCGTCGGAGGCCGCCGCCCTGTCCCGAATCCGCCGCCTCGAAGCCGACGGCAAATCGATCGCACCGCACTCGCTTTAATGATGTATTCTCACTTTACGTTTCCCGACGACCCCGAAGTGAGACCCCGATGCCTCGAAAGCCCTTGCTCGCCACGCTGCTCATCGGAGCCGCCGTGCTCACCCCCGTGGGAGCCGCGACCGCCACACCACACGAGGCCGCTCCTCGTGAGATCGTCCCGTTGTGCGTCGATTTTCCGGTCGAGCATCCGGGGGTGACGCGGATCGGCGGAGCCGATCGCTTCGCCCTCTCCGCAGCCGTATCCGCCAGCACGTTCATCGATAGCGGCGGCACCGTGTACATCGCCTCCGGAGCGACGTTCCCCGACGCACTGTCGGGCTCGGCGGCGGCGGGATTCGAGGGCGGCCCCGTCCTCCTCGTCACTCGAGACACGGTCTCCCCCCAGGTGAAGGCGGAACTGCAGCGCCTCAAGCCGCACAAGATCGTGGTGCTCGGAGGCGAGAACACCATCTCCCAGGCCCTCGAGTTCTCCCTCGAAGCCTATGCGCCGGAGATCGTCCGGCACGGCGGGGCCGACCGCTTCGAGGTCTCCGCGAAGATCGCGACGGCGACGTTCCAGCACGTGAGCTGGACAGCGTACGTGGCCACCGGATCCGGGTTCGCCGATGCCCTCTCGGCCTCGGCGGCGGCCGGTAACGATCGCGGCCCCGTCTTGCTCGTCGGCCAGGACTCGATCCCCACGGCAACCCTTCAGGCGTTGGCCGATGCGCCCGCACTGGATCGGATCGTAGTCGTCGGCGGCACGAACTCGATCAGCGATGCCGTCTTCACCCAGCTCGCCGCGATCGCCAGGACGACGCGAATCTCGGGCACCGACCGCTTCGCCGTGTCCGCAACGACCTCGGCCAAGACGTTCTGCGCAGACGCCCAGACGGTCTACGTCGCGTCCGGAGCCGTCTTCCCCGACGCGCTCTCGGGGTCGGCGGCGGCCATCCACGACGGCGCTCCCGTGCTGCTGGTCACCTCCGACACGATCCCCGCGCCCGTCGCCGCGGAACTTCGCCGCCTCAATCCGCAGGGGATCGTGGTGCTCGGCGGCCCCAACACGGTCTCCGACAAGGTGGTGAACGACCTCAAGGGGTACCTGCGGCCCTAGGCCGAGCCGACGCTCAGAATCGTGTTGAGGGCGAGCACCACGATCAGCCCGTTGAAGAAGAAGCTGAGCACCGAATGCACCGTCACCCGCCAGCGCAACCGGGTGCTCTGCACCTCGACATCGGAGGCGGCGAACGAGGTGCCGAGCGTGAACGAGAAGTAGACGAACTCGATCACCCCCGGCTGCGGCGTCGACGGAAAGCGCATGGGAGGCGCCTCCGACGCGGTAGCGGAGTAATACTGCTGCTGGTAGATCTGCGCGAACCCCCAGTGCAGCGATCCCCAGGCCAGGAGCATCGCCCACACGCCGATGACCGCCACCAGCACGCCGTAGGTCGGGTCCGAGCGCTCGGTCAGCACCTGGAAGGCCGCCACCAGGCCGATCACGGTGGCGAAGAAGGTGCCGGCGAACGACACGATCCGTGCGGGAAGGCTCATCTCCATCCGCGACGGCGGGAGAGCGGCGCTCCGCCGTCGCCGGCTCACGAGGGTGAGCACCACGACGGTCACCGTGCCGTAGACAGTGCCGAGCAGACACCACGACACGAGAGCGAAGATCGATGCCTCCGTCTGCTCCGAGAGGATGAACGCCACCCCGAACAGCAGCATCATCAGCTGTGCGGTCACGCTCAGCACGAAGGCGAGCACCAGCGGCCAGCGCCGCGGGCCACCGCGTTCGGGAGGGATGCTCGCGTGTGTCATCGACACGACCCTATGGGATGCGGCGGAACCGGTAGAGTTCTCTGTGAACGCGCGGGGCGGATCGCCACCCCGCGACGAGGTGAAGGAGCATCCCCGATGACGACAGTCCTGCTGCCGGAGGCGCCGCGCAAAGAGCTGCCGAAGCCGCTCAAGGGCGGCGTGTTCGTGATCTTCTGGCTGATCGCCCTCGCGCTCTGGATCATCGCCCCCAACATCGCCGACCCGCGCCTGGGCGCCTTCTTCATCGACACCGGCATCATGTTCGCCTCGGTCGGCTTCGCCACCGCGCAGATCAGCTCGATGGTGGCGTTCCGCAACACGCTGATCGCGGGAATCGTCGGCATCGCGTTCTTCGCGCTCGGCGACTTCCTCGAGATCACCGTGCTGAGCTACTTCCTGCGCATCTTCGTGCCGTTCGTCGCCCTGATGTCGGCACTGTACGCCGGCATCGGCCGTGTGAAGGTCTGGTACAGCTGAGCTGAGCCGCAAGGCCGGCCGAAGGCACGTTCTTCGGCCGATCAGAAGAACCGCGATTCTTCGACACCGGATGCTCCGTACAGCCCCGGATGCCGCGCCGCCGCTTGGTAGCGTCGGGCATGACCACCCCGCACATCCGTGATTTCCATCCCGACGACCTCGACGGCATCCTGCACCTCTGGGAGCAGGCCCGGCTGAGCGACGGCGAGCCCGTGTACGCGCTCTCCGAAGTGATCGCGTCCTGCCAGATCGACCACGCCGTGGTGGCCGTCGAAGGCGAGCGGATCGTCGGCGCCGCCGTCGGTCGCGCCGCCCACGCGCAGGGCTGGATCGTGTTCTTCGCCACCGACGCCTCGGTGCGCGACTCGGGTGTCGGCGCCCGGATGCTGGCCGCGCTCGAGCGCCACATGGCCCCGCTCGGCCTCGCCAAGCTCTCGGCGCTCATGCCCGAGTCCCAGGCCCGGCTCGACGACTTCACCGAGCAGGGCTTCGAACTCAAGCGCAACCTGCGCTACGTCGAACGCGAGCTGCCCGTGCAGCGCGAGGAGCTGCTGGTGCTGCGCGAGCTCGGCGGGCGCCTGCTCCCCCGGGGCCTGTGGGATGCCGTCGGCGGCATGCAGAAGGAGAAGGAGATGCTCGAGCTGCGACTGGTCACCCCGCTCGCCGAGCCCGACCTCGCCGAGCGTTTCGGCGTGGTGCCGCCGCGTGCCGTGATGCTGTTCGGCCCTCCGGGAACCGGGAAGACCACGTTCGCCAAAGCCGTGGCCTCGCGGCTGGAGTGGTCGTTCGTCGAAGTGTTCCCGTCCCGTCTGGCGGGCGACCCGAAGGGTCTCGCCGGCGCGCTCCGCGAGACCTTCCAGAAGATCTCCGAGCTCGAGCACGCCGTGGTGTTCATCGACGAGGTGGAGGAGATCGCCTCGCACCGGCAGGGCGAGCCACCGTCGCCCACGCAGGGCGTCACCAACGAGCTGCTGAAGCTGATCCCGGAGTTCCGCGAGCAGTCGGGGCGGCTGCTGATCTGCGCCACCAACTTCATCCGGGCGGTGGACGCCGCGTTCCTGCGCCACGGCCGCTTCGACTACGTGGTGCCGATCGGCCTGCCCGACACGGATGCCCGGCACGCCATCTGGGCGGGTTACCTGCCCCGCGACGTGGCCGCGTCGGTCGACGTGAGCGTGCTCGTGCAGCACACGGACGGCTTCACGCCGGCCGACATCGAGTTCTCGGCACGCAAGGCCTCCCAGGCCGCGCTCGAACGCGCTCTGCACGGCGGCGGATCATCCGCCGGCGCCGCTTCCGAGGGCCCGTCGACCGACGACTACCTCACCGCCGTGCGCTCCACCCGCCGCACGGTCTCCGACGACGTCGCCTCCGAGTTCCTCGAAGACATCGACCGCATCGCCCGGCTCTGAGCGGCTGCCGGGCGGACCGGCTCCCGGGCGGCGCAATCCCTCAGGGGCGCTTCGCCCGCGGCAGGCCGGCCACCACGAGGTCGTAGGAGTTCACGATCAGGTCGCTCACGAGGGCGGCATCCGAGCCCCGGCCGAGTGTCACGGTCACCCAGTGCTTCTTGTTCATGTGGTAGCCGGGGGTGATCCACGGATGATCGCGCACGAGCGCCTCGGCATGCGGCGGCGCCGCCTTCAGGGTGATGCGGCCGGGGTCGTCGTCGAGCGTGGCGATGGCGAAGACCTTGCCCACCACCTTCGCCACCGCCGTCTCCGGGCCGAAGGGGCGCTCGTCGGTGGTGGCGGGCAGGCCCGCGCACACCTCGAGCGCCTCCTGCAGGGTGAGGCCTGTCGCGCTGGTCATCCCCCGAGGCTACCTCGGTGACGGATGCCGGTGCAGCCCGTGCGGGGTGCCGGCGATGTCGGTGGGAGCGGTTAGCGTCGAGGGCGCACCAGTACCGAACGGAACGAGCACCATGGCACCCGGCGGATTCGCCACGATCGACTTCGAGACCAGCGGGCTCGCCCCGTCCCGCGGCGCCCGCGCCCTCGAGATCGCGGTCGTGCACTCCGATGCCGACGGCGTGATCACCGGGCGGTGGGACACGCTGATCAACGCCCACGGCCCGGTCGGGCCCACCTTCGTGCACCGCATCACGCGCGCCGCCCTCACGAACGCGCCCGACTTCGGCGCGATCGCACCCGAGCTGCTCGAGCTGCTCCGCGGGCGGGTGGTGGTGGCGCACAACGCCGGGTTCGACCTGCGATTCCTCGTCGCCGAACTCGAGCTGATCGGCTACCGCTTCGCCGCCGCCCCCGTCGCGCTCTGCACCCAGCGCCTGGCCCGCCAGTACCTGCCCGATTCCAGGCGCTCGCTCGCCCGGCTCTGCGAAGTGTTCGGCATCGATCTCACGGGCGCGCACCGCGCATCCGTCGACGCCTTCGCGACCGCCCAGCTGCTCGAGTGCTACCTCGCCAGCGCGCCCGACCGCTCGCTGTTCACCGCTCACCTGGCTCGCGCCGCCGCGGCGCCGTTCACGCCGCTGCCCTCGCGGGGCGCACAGTGGTACCCCCGCGAATCCGCGGGGGTACCCGAGGCCAGAAGGCCCGCGTTCAGCGCCGGGTCGTGGTGACCTCGCCGCCCACGATCGCGTTGAGCGCCGCGGTCGACGGCCGGGAGTCGACCGGCACCGCACCCGCACCCTCCTGCGCGACCTCGGCCGCCTCATCCGTTCCCAGGTGGTCGTCGACGCTCATGGTCGACTCGTCGAACGGCCGCTCGCCGGCGAGCACCGCCGTGAGCTGCTCGCGGTCCAGCTGCCGGGTCCAGGTGCCCACCAGCACGGTGGCCACGGCGTTCCCGGTGAAGTTGGTGAGCGCTCGCGCCTCCGACATGAAGCGGTCGATGCCCACGATCACACCCACGCCGTCGACGAGGTCGGGCCGGTGGGCCTGCAGGCCTCCCGCCAGCGTGGCGAGCCCCGCACCGGTCACTCCGGCGGCGCCCTTCGACGCGAGCATCATGAACAGCAGCAGCGAGATCTGCTCCCCCAGCGCCAGCGGAGTACCCATCGCGCTGGCGATGAACAGCGACGACATCGTGAGGTAGATGGCCGTACCGTCGAGGTTGAACGAGTAGCCGGTCGGCACCGTGATGCCCGCCACCGGCTTGGAGACGCCGATGTGCTCCATCTTGGCGATCAGCCGGGGCAGCGCCACCTCGCTCGACGACGTCGACACGATCAGCAGGTACTCGCGGGCCAGGTACTTCATCAGCCGGAAGATGTTGACGCGGGCCACCATCCACAGCAGCGAGCCGAGCACCACCACGATGAACAGCGCGCAGGTGATGTAGAACGCGATCATCAGGGTGCCGAGGCTCAGGATGGCCTGGAACCCGGTGTTGCCCACCACGGCGGCGATGGCGCCGAAGGCTCCGATCGGCGCGACCCACATGATCATCGAGAGGATGCGGAACACCAGCGCCTGGATCTGCCGGATCGCGCCCAGGATCGGCACCCCGCGCGGCCCCATCTTCTGCAGCGCGAAGCCCACCAGCAGGGCCACGAACAGCACCTGCAGGATGTTCCCGGCGGTCAGCGACGACAGCAGCGAGGTGGGGATGATGCCGAGCACGAACTCGGTGGGGGTGGCCGCCTCGGCGGAGTCGCCGGCGTCGTAGGTGCTGGCGCCGATGTTCAGGCCCTCACCGGGGTGGATGAGGTTGCCCACCACGAGGCCGATCGCCAGCGCGAAGGTCGACATCACGATGAAGTAGCCGAGCGCGAGCCCGCCCACCTTGCCGACGGTGGCGGCCTTCGCGATGGAACCGACCCCGAGCACGATCGTGCAGAAGATGATCGGCGCGATCATCATCTTGATCAGCCCCACGAAGGCGTCGCCGAGCGGCTTCAGCCCCACCGCGAAATCGGGGGCGAGCAGGCCGAGCGTCGCGCCCGAGACGACGGCCACGATCACCGCGATGTAGAGATAGTGCGAGGTGTCCAGCCGGCGGCGGGGTTTCCGGCCGGCCTCCCGGTTGCTCGACGACACTGTGCTCGACGACATGTGCTTCCCTCTTCCTTGAGTGCGGCCCGTCCAGGTGTTCGTCCTGGGGGTTCGGATGCGTTCCGCCCAGACTGCGGCGAGCGTCCCGGCTCGAGGGAGTTGTGTTCATACTGGTCGCGGCCGGATCGTGCTGCGATGCCGGAGCGCTGCCTACAGTAGGAACACGCGGCGACGGTGCCGCGCACGACGACAGGACCGACGGATGAGACGGTGGAGCATCGCGACGCGACTGCTGGCGTTGCAGTTCGTCGTCATCCTCGGCCTCACCGCCGCGGCCGTGGCTCTGATCTGGGCCGACGCCCGTGCCGATGTCGAGCGGGATGCGGCGGCCCGCAGTCTCGCCGTGGCGGAGACGATCGCGCAGGATCCGTTCACGCTGGAGGGCGTGACGAGCGCCGACCCCAGCGCGACCCTGCAGCCCTACGCCGTCGCCGTGATGGAGGCCACGGGGATCGATTTCGTCACGATCATGTCGACCGACGGCATCCGCTACACGCACCGCGACCCCGCCGAGATCGGCAAGCCGTTCCTCGGCACCATCGACCGCGCGCTGGCCGGCGAGGCGTTCACCGAGACTTACACCGGCACGCTCGGCCCCTCGGTGCGGGCCGTGGTGCCGATCGAGGACTCGAACGGCCAGGTACAGGCCCTGATCGCGGCGGGCATCACCGTGTCGAACACGCAGGTGGCGCTCGGCGGGCGGATCGGCACCGTGCTGATCGCGGCGGCACTCGCGCTGCTGGTCGGCGGAGCGGCGTCATGGGCGCTCAGCCGCTACCTCCGGCGGGTCACCGGCGGGCGCGGCGCCGAGGAGATGAGCCGGATGTTCGCCTACTACGAGGGGGTGCTGCACGCCATCGGAGAGGGTCTGGTGCTGCAAGACGACTCCCGCCGGGTGGTGCTCTACAACGACCGGGCCGCCGAGATGCTCGGGCTGCCCCCGATCGCCGCCCGGCGCGGAGGTCGCGCCGATCCGGTCCCCCTCGCCGATCTCGCGCTGACCGGCGCCGTCGCCGAGGTGCTGGCCGGCGTCGATCCGGTGGTCGATCAGATCCTGATCACGCCCACGCACGTGCTGGTGGTCGACCGCGACCGGATCGTGGCTCCCCGCGGCCGCGCCGGGGTGACCGGGTCGGGCCGGGCCGGGCGCGCGGGGCGGCGCAACGCGCCCGGGTTCGCCGGCACGGTCACCACCGTGCGCGACCACACCAAGCTGCAAGAGCTCACGGGCGAGCTCGCCACCCTCACCACGCTCTCGGATGCGCTCCGCTCGCAGGCGCACGAGTTCGCGAACCGGCTGCACACGATGATCGCCCTGATCGAACTGGATCGCCCCGCGGAGGCGGCCGAACTCGCCGCCGGGGAGCTGGGCCTCAGCCAGCAGCTGGCCGATCGCATCCTGACCGCCATCGACGAGCCGGTGCTGATGGCCCTGCTGCTCGGCAAGTCGGCGCAGGCCGCCGAGCGCGGGATCGCGCTCGAGGTGTCGATCCCCGAGCCGCTCACCGGGGGTTCCGTTCCGCCGCGTGAGCTGATCACGATCGTCGGCAACCTCCTCGACAACGCGATGGATGCCGTGGGGGCAGCGGGAGCAGTGGGCGGCGACGCCGTTCCCGGTGCGCCGAACGGACGCGTGACCGTGACGGTGCAGCCGTTGCCGGCCCCGGATGCGGGCCTGCGCATCGAGGTCTCCGACAGCGGGCCGGGGCCGGATCCGCAGGTCGCGGCCACGATGTTCGATCTGGGCCGCACCACCAAGGCGGGCGACAGCCACGGCATCGGCCTGGCTCTGGCCCGTCAGGCCGTGAACCGCCTGCACGGCTCGCTCCGCGTGGACGGATCGGCCTTCACCGTCACGCTGCCGAACACCGTGGAGCCCGCGCGCACCCCGGTGGGACGCCCGTGAGCGGCCCGGAGCCGGCCCTGCGCGTGCTCGTGGTGGAGGACGAGCCGCTCACCGCCGAGGCGCACGCGGCCTATCTGGGCCGGCTCGAGGGCTTCGAGGTGGCGGGGATCGCTCACACGGGGCACGAGGCGATCCGACTGCTGCGAGACGGGATCGACGCACCCGTCGACCTGATCCTGCTCGACGTGAACCTGCCCGACACCACCGGGATCGACCTGTGCCGGCGGCTTCGGGCAGCCGGCATCGAGACGGACGTCATCGCGGTGACCGCCGTGCGCGACGCCGCGGTGGTGCGCAGTGCGGTCTCGCTCGGCATCGTGCAGTACCTGATCAAGCCCTTCGGCTTCGCGCTGTTCGCCGAGAAGCTGCGGGCCTACCGGGAGTTCCACGACCGGATCGGCGCCTCGGCCGTGACCGACCAGCAGGAGGTCGACTCCACCTTCGCGGCGCTCCGTCCGACCTCCGGCGCGCCGCTGCCCAAAGGCCTGACCGGGGAGACGCTCGACCGCATCCGCGCTCAGCTCCGGTCCGCCGCACCGAGCGGCCTCTCCGCGGCCGAACTCGGCGCGCAACTCGCCCTCTCGCGCGTCACGGCCCGCCGGTACCTCGAGCACCTCACCAGCACCGGAGCCGCCGAGCGCGCTCAGCGCTACGGCACCCCCGGCCGCCCCGAGGTGGAGTATCGGGCGTCAGCCCACCCCTGACGGTGGCACGAGCACGGCCCCGCGAAGATGACCGGCGCAGACGGCCGCACGATGACGGGCGGCGGATGCGACCGGCTCAGTGACCGATCGGCACGCCCTGGGCGGCTCCCCCGGCCTCCGATTCGAGCAGCTCGTCATCGCCGTGCTCCGACTCCGGCGGGCGACGCACGAAGAACGAGGCCACGACGCCGGCCAGCGAGATGATCGCGCCGCACAGGAACGCCGCCTGGATGCCGGCCGCCGAGGAGGTGACCTGGCTCGCGCCGGTGGCCAGCTGGGTGACGGTGACACCCGACATCACGGCGATGAACAGCGCGGTGCCGGCAGCGCCGGCCAGCTGCTGCACGGTGCCGATGATCGCCGAGCCGTGCGAGTACAACCGCGGGCGCAGCGACCCGAGGCCCGCGGTGAACAGCGGCGTGAACATGAAGGCGAGACCCACCGACAGCGTGATGTGCGCGGCCAGCACGAACCACATCGAGGTGTTCTCGTTCACCATGGTGAGGGCCCAGAGCACCCCGCTCACGATGATCGCGCCGGGGATGACGAGGGGGCGAGGGCCGTACTTGTCGTACAGGCGCCCCACGAACGGCGCCAGGGCGCCCATCACGAGACCGCCCGGCAACAGCAGCAGACCGGTGGTCAGCGCGTCGAGCTGCAGCACGTTCTGCATGAAGAACGGCAGCACGATGATGGTGCCGAACAAAGCCATCATGCTCACGGCCATCAGCGTGACGGCGACCGTGAAGGTGCGCGAGCGGAAGGTGCGCAGATCCAGCAACGCCCGATCCGAGCGCTGGAGTGCCACCTGACGCAGAACGAAGGCGGCGAGCGCCAGCAGCCCCACGATCAGCGGCAGCCAGCTCGACACGAAGGTCGCGGTGGCCCCGCCGATGTTGCTGAGGCCGTACACCAGCCCACCGAACCCGAACGCGGAGAGGATGACCGAGAACACGTCGATCGGCACCGATCGCGGCTCGGTGACGTTCTTGACCTTGAGGAACCCGAGCACGAGCGATCCGATGGCGATGGGCAGCACGAGGATGAACATCCAGCGCCACGACAACGTGCTGAGGATGATGCCCGAGATGGTGGGCCCGATCGCCGGAGCCACCGAGATGACGATCGAGATGTTGCCCATCGTGCGCCCGCGCACGGCCGGCGGCACCAGGGTCATCACGGTGGTCATCAGCAGCGGCATCATGATGGCCGTTCCACTGGCCTGCACGACGCGCGCCACCAGCAGCACCTCGAAGCCGGGAGCCATGGCCGCGATCAGGGTTCCGATGCTGAACAGCGTCATGGCGGCGATGAAGATGGGCCGCGTGTTGAAGCGCTGCAGCAGGAAGCCGGTGATGGGGATGACCACCGCCATCGTGAGCATGAAGGCCGTCGACAGCCACTGCGCGGCCACCTCGGTGATGTTCAGGTCGACCACCAGGTGCGGGATGGCCACGCCCATGATGGTCTCATTCAGGATGACCACGAACGCCGAGACCAGCAGCAGGTTGATGACGAGCTTGTTGCGGCGTTCGACCTGCGCGCCGGAATCACCCGCCGGCTCGGCGAGGGTGGTGGAGGAGGTGTCGGTCACGGAGATCCTGTCGATGAGGGCGGGACGAGGTGGGGAGAGAGCGGGAGAGCAACGCGTGCTCTCAGGGGTGAACACGATCCGTAGTCTTCCGTATTCCACCGACATCCGGATCGGGGGCGGTCACGCCCTCGGACGATCAATGTGAACAGCGTACACATTGAAGTCCGTCCCGTTCAAGGCCCCGGCCTCCGCCCGGCGAGCAGCCGGAGTCCCACCACGGCGGCCAGGGCGGCCACGAGACACATCCCGATCACCGTCCCGAGCGTCGCAGCCCAGCCGAGAGCGTCGTAGACGAGCCCGACGGCCCAGCCGAAGAAGGCGGTGCCGCCGAGCCAGGAGAGCTGGTAGATCGCGGTGGCCTGCGCGCGGCCCACGCGCGCCATCCGGCCGCTCAGCCCACTGGCCACGGGATGCGCACTGAAGCAGCCGACCGTGAACACCACGAGCCCCAGGATGGCCACCAGCAGGACGCCGCTGGAGAGCAGCAGGGCGCCCGCGATCATCACCGCGATCCCGCAGAGCATCACCCGCAGCGGGCCGAACCGGCGCACCAGAGAGCCCGAGACGCGGCTGGCGACGGTTCCGGCCAGGTAGGCCAGGAACAGCAGGCTCACCAGCGCCTCCGGCACGAAGAACGGGCTGCCCACCACGTGGAAGCTGAAGTAGTTGTACACCACGGCGAACGCGCCCATCAGCAGGAAGCCCTGCGCGAACAGCGCCAGCATCGTCGGGTCGCCGAGGTTCGCGAAGACCCGCCGCCCGAGCGTCGGCCCGCCGGCCGGCGCCGGCCGGAATCCCCGCGCCTCGGGCACCAGCAGGCAGAACGCGAGGGCGGCCAGGGCACCGAGCACGGCCACCGCCTCGAGCCCGATCCGCCAGCCCACCGATTCCGCCAGAGGACCGGCCACCAGCCGGCCCACGATGCCGCCGATCGTGTTGCCGGCCACGTAGGTGCCGGCGGCCACCGACACCCAGTCGACGTGCAGTTCCTCCGCCAGGTACGCCACGGCCACCGCGGGCACGGCGCCGAGAGCCAGCCCCACGAGCCCCCTGGCCAGCAGCAGGGTCTGGAAGGTCGGCATGAGCGGCACCGTGAACGAGATGACGGTCGCGGCGACCAGCGAGATCTTCATCGCCTTGGTGCGGCCGATCCGGTCGGCGACGGATGCCCAGGGCAGCACCGAGATCGCCAGGCCGATGGTCGTGGCCGAGACCGTCAGGGCCGCCGTGGCAGAGGAGATGCCGAGATCGGTCCGCAGTGCCGGCAGCACCGCCTGGGCATCGAACACCTGCGCGAAGGTGGCGAAGCCGGCCGCGAACAGGGCGAACACGATACGACGATAGGCGCGCTCCCCGCGCCGGAAACCGCGCCAGCCGGATCCTGATCCCGAAGCACCGCGCGAATTCACCTGGCCAGCTTGCCATGCCGAGGGCGGGGCCCTCGAATCGGCCGGCCGCGGGGCCTCTCCCCTGATGCTTGCGCGATGTGAAAGACTTCTCGCACTCCTCCCCGCCGGCGACCGAAGGCCTTCCGATGACTGAACACAGCGAATCCGAACTCGCCGAGATCGCTGCCCGGCTCGCCCTGTCGGTCGGCCGGCTGAACCGCCGCATCCGGGCGAGCAGTGCGCTGACGCCGGGCCAGGTGTCCGCGCTGGCCACGATCGTGCGCTGCGGCCCGATCCGTCCGGGCGATGTCGCCCGCATCGAGAACGTCGCCGCCCCCACGGTCACGCGCCTGCTCGCCGATCTGGAGAACCGCGCGCTGGTCACCCGCAGCGCCGATCCCGACGACGGCCGCTCCTTCTTCGTCGAAGGCACCGCCGCCGGCGCCGAGGCCATCGACCAGGCTCGCGCCGAGCGCGCCGAGCGGGTGCTCGCCGTGTTCGAGGAGCTCGACGCCGATCAGATCGACCGGATCGCCGCCGCCCTCGATGCCCTGGACATCGCCGCCGGTCTCACCCGCGAGTAGGCGCGTGCTGCCGGCGGACGCTCGCCGGGACTAGACGAAGGGGTTGGCCAGCACGCCGATGCCTGAGATCTCCACCTCGACGGTGTCGCCCGACTCCATCGAGCCGATGCCCGCGGGGGTGCCGGTGAGGATGACGTCGCCCGGCAGCAGCGTGAACACCGCGGAGGCGTACTCCACGATCGCAGCCACGCCGTGGATCATGTCGGTCAGCGGAGCGCTCTGCTTGAGCACGCCGTTCAGGCGCGTCTCGACGGTCGAGGCCGCGAGGTCGAACTCCGTCTCGATCACGGGGCCGAGCGGGCAGAAGGTGTCGAAGCCCTTCGCCCGCGCCCACTGACCGTCGCTCTTCTGCAGGTCGCGCGCGGTCACGTCGTTCGCCACGGTGTAGCCGAAGATCACGCTCGCCGCATCCGCCGCCGCCACGTTTTTCGCCACCGAGCCGATCACGATCGCCAGCTCGCCCTCGTAGTCGACGCGGTTCGACTGCCGGGGCCGCACGATGCGGTCACCCGGGCCGATCACCGAGGTGTTCGGCTTGAGGAACAGCAGCGGCTCCTTCGGGGCCTCGCCGCCACCCATCTCAGCCACGTGGTCACGGTAGTTCTTGCCCACGGCGACCACCTTGGAGCGCGGGATGACCGGCGCCAGCAGGGTGGCGTCGGCGAGCGGAACCCGCTCCCCCGTGGTGTCGAACCCGGCGTACATGGGGTCGCCGTTCAGCACCACGAGGTCGGTGCCCCCGGCCTCGTTCTGGTCGAGAATGCCGAAGTTGATGGTGCCCTGATGGCTGAACCGTGCGATCTTCATGCCTCAACCCTACGGCGACGGCACCGCGCCGCCCACCGGCCGCACCGCTCCGGTCAGGCGTCCAGCCGGGTGAGCCACCCGTGGCGGTCGGCGATGCGGCCGTACTGGATGTCGGTGAGCTCCTGGCGGATCGACATGGTGAGCTCGCCGGCGGCCGCGTTCTCGTCGCCGATGGTCTCTCCGGGCGACTTGAGCGCCGAGATCGGCGTGATGACCGCTGCGGTGCCGCAGGCGAACACCTCGGTGATCTCGCCGGATGCCACACCCTCGCGCCATTCGTCGATGGTCACGTCGCGCTCCTCCACCGTCAGCCCGCGGTCCTTCGCGAGCTGGATGATGCTGTCGCGCGTGATGCCCTCGAGGATCGTGCCGGTGAGGCGCGGGGTGACGATCTTCCCGCCCTGGTGCACGAAGAACACGTTCATGCCGCCGAGCTCGTCGACGTGCTCGCCGGTCTCGCCGTCGAGGAAGAGCACCTGGGCGCATCCGTTCTCGTACGCCTCCTGCTGGGGCAGCAGCGAGGCCGCGTAGTTGCCGCCGCACTTGGCCGCGCCCGTGCCGCCGCGGCCGGCGCGCGAGTACTCGGTCGAGAGCCAGATCGACACCGGTGAGACACCGCCCGAGAAGTACGCGCCCGCGGGGCTGGCGATCACGTAGTAGCCCACCTTCTGGGAGGGCCGCACACCGAGGAACGACTCGTTCGCGATCATGAACGGGCGGATGTACAGGCTCGTCTCGGGCGCGCTGGGCACCCAGCTGCCATCCACCGCGATGAGCTGCTTCAGCGACTCCACGAAGTCCTCGGTGGCGAGCTCGGGCAGCGCGAGGCGGCGGGCGGAGCGCTGCAGGCGCTCGGCGTTCTTCTCGGGGCGGAAGGTCCAGATCGAGCCGTCGGCGTGACGGTACGCCTTCAGGCCCTCGAAGATCTCCTGCGCGTAGTGCAGCACGGCCGCGGAGGGGTCCAGCAGCAGCGGGCCGTACGGGATGACCTCGGCGTCGTGCCAGCCGTCGGCGATCGTCCAGTCGATCTTCACCATGTGGTCGGTGAAGTGCTTTCCGAAGCCGGGGTCGGACAGGATGACCTCGCGCTCGGCCTCGTCACGCGCATCCTGCGACGGCGTGAGCTCGAACCGGAGGGGGAAGGTGGAGGTCGGTGCGATGGTCATGGTCTGTCTTTCGTCAGTGGGTCGGAGTGAGAGCGGGGGCGGCGAGCGCGGCCACGATGGCGTCGCCGATCTCGGCCGTGCGGCGGGCGGATCCGTCGCGCGAGGCGATGTCGGCCACCACGGCCGTGCGCACGCGGGCAGCCGCGTCGGGCAGCTGCAGGTGATCGAGCATCAGCGCGACCGAGAGGATCGCGGCGGTGGGATCGGCCTTCTGCTGCCCCGCGATGTCGGGAGCGGATCCGTGGACCGGTTCGAACATCGAGGGATGCGTGCCGTCGGGGTTGATGTTGCCCGAGGCCGCCAATCCGATGCCGCCGCTGATCGCGCCGGCCAGGTCGGTGAGGATGTCGCCGAAGAGGTTGTCCGTGACGATGACATCGAATCTAGCAGGGTCGGTGACCAGGAAGATGGTCGCGGCGTCGACATGCAGGTAGTCGACGGCCACTTCTGGGAAGGTGGCCCCCACCTCGTCGACGATGCGCTTCCAGAGGCTGCCCGAGAAGGTGAGCACGTTGGTCTTGTGCACCAGCGTGAGCTTCTTGCGGCGAGCGGATGCGCGGGCGAAGGCGTCGCGCACGACGCGCTCGACCCCGTACGCGGTGTTCACCGAGACCTCGTTGGCGATCTCGTGCGGCGTGCCGACACGGATCGAGCCGCCGGTGCCGACGTACGGGCCCTCGGTGCCCTCGCGCACGACGACGAAGTCGACGTCGCCGTGGTTCGCGAGCGGGCTGGGAACGCCCGGGTAGATCGTGGTGGGGCGCAGGTTCACGTAGTGGTCGAGCGTGAAGCGCAGCTTCAGCAGCAGCCCGCGCTCGATGTTCGCGCCCGCCAGCCGGGGGTCGCCGGGCACGCCGCCGACCGCGCCGAGCAGGATGACGTCGTTGGCCTGGATGGAGGCCAGATCGTCGTCGGTGAGGGTGTCGCCGGTCTCGAGATAGCGGGCAGCACCCAGCGAGAACTCGGTCTTCTCGAACGCGACCCCGGCATCCGCCGTCACCGCATCCAGCACCTTGACGGCCTCCGCGACCACCTCCGGCCCGATTCCGTCACCAGGGATAAGGGCCAGCTTGATCACGCGCGTCATGAGACCAGATTAGTCCTCCCCACAAAGCCGACAGGCCGTACTCGACGACCCAGGGTGAGGGCGTGGCCGCGACAGCGACCGCACCCGAACATGTCGCCTCGCGCCGGGCAGGGACCGGCGCGACCGCGAAGGGCCCCTCGCCATTGGCGAGAGGCCCTTCGCGCAGCTAGCACAGCCCCTACTCGGTGATGTCGATCTCCACCATCACGTCGGCGTCGATCGCCTGCCGGAGGGTGTCGAGCAGACCGTCGGGGGCGGCCGAGTCGATGGTCAGCACGCTGAGCGCCTGGCCGCCGGCCTCGTGACGGGCGATCTGCATGCCGGCGATGTTGACGGATGCCTCGCCGAACTCCTTGCCGTACACCGCGACGATGCCGGGGCGGTCGGTGTAGACCATCACGATGAGGTGCTTGGCGAAGGGCACCTCGACGTCGTAGCCGTTGATCTCGACGATCTTCTCGATCTGCTTGGTGCCCATCAGGGTGCCCGAGACCGAGATCTGGGTGCCGTCGCTCAGCGCACCGGTGAGGGTGATGATGTTGCGGTACTCCTCCGACACGGGGTCGGTGATCAGCCGCACGGTCACACCGCGCTGCTCGGCGAGCAGCGGCGCGTTCACGTACGAGACCGTCTCGCTCACGACGTTGGTGAAGATGCCCTTCAGCGCGGCGAGCTTCAGCACGCTCACGTCGAACTCGGCGAGCTCGCCCTTGACGACCACGTCGACGCTGGTCAGCGGGCTCTCGGCGAGTCCCGAGAACACCTGGCCGAGCTTCTCGATCAGCGGGATGCCGGGGCGCACGTAGGGGTCGATGACGCCGCCGGCGACGTTGACCGCATCCGGAACCAGTTCGCCGGAGAGCGCCAGGCGCACCGACTTGGCGACCGAGACGCCCGCCTTCTCCTGGGCCTCGTCGGTCGAGGCGCCGAGGTGCGGGGTGACGATGATGTTGGGGAGGCTCAGAAGCGCCTCGGCGTCTTTCGGCGGTTCGCTCGTGAACACGTCGAGACCGGCGCCGGCGATGACCTTGTTCTCGAGCGCGCGCTGCAGGGCGCCCTCGTCGATCAGGCCGCCGCGGGCGACGTTCACCACGAACGCGGTGGGCTTCATCTTCGCCAGCTGCTCTTCACCGATCATCCCCGTGGTCTCGGGGGTCTTCGGCATGTGGATCGTGATGAAGTCGCTCTGCTCCAGCAGCTCGTCGAGCGTCAGCAGCGTGACGCCCAGCTGCTGCGCGCGGGCGCTCGTGACGTAGGGGTCGTAGGCCACCACGTTCACGCCGAAGGCCTGCAGGCGGGCGGTGATGAGCGCGCCGATGCGGCCGAGGCCGATGATGCCGACCGTCTTCTCGTAGAGCTCGACGCCGGTGTAGGCGGAGCGCTTCCACTGCCCCTGCGCCAGCGCGGCGTGCGCGGCCGGGATGTGGCGGGCCAGGCTCAGGATGTGCCCGACGGTCAGCTCGGCGGCCGAGATGATGTTCGAGGTCGGTGCGTTCACCACCATCACGCCGGCGGTGGTGGCCGCCTTGATGTCGACGTTGTCGAGGCCGACACCGGCGCGGGCGATCACCTTCAGCACGGGCGCGGCGGCGATGGCCTCCGCGTCGACCTTGGTGGCGGAGCGCACCAGGATGGCGTTCGCCTCGGCGAGAGCGGACAGCAGAGCCGGCCGGTCCGTTCCGTCGACGGTGCGCACCTCGAAGTCGGGCCCGAGGGCGTCGACGGTGGCGGGTGAGAGTTCTTCGGCGATCAGCACGACCGGCTTCGACACAGACGGATCCTTTGGTTCTGCGTGGGGGGAACGCATCCACTGTACTGGGTGCAGGATGAAGGGATGTCCCCCGAGACGTTCGACGTCATCCTGACCGTGCTGCGCATCCTGATCGCCGTGGTGTTCGTGGGGATGGGGATCAACCACTTCGTGCCGCGCTCGGCGCGCACGATGGCCGCGATGATCCCGCCGTGGCTGCGACCCGACGGGCGCGTGACGCCGTTGACGCTGGTGTACATCACCGGGGTGTGCGAGATCGCCGGCGGGCTGGGGCTGCTCTTCCCGCCCACGCGGCTGGCGGCGGGGATCGCTCTGGTGGTCTTCCTGGCCTGCGTCTTCCCGGCGAACGCCTACGCGGCCACGCGGCGCGAGAAGTTCGGTGCGCTCGCCATCCCGTTCTGGCCCCGCCTGCTCGGCCAGATCGTGCTGGCCGCGCTCGTGCTGCTGGTGGCTCTGCCGTTGACCTAGCCGGCGGTCAGATGGCGAGCAGGCTGAGCGAGATCACCGAGACCACACAGAAGCCGACCGCGAAGACCACGGCCCGCTCCCAGGTGCGGAGCGTGCGCCCCACCAGCAGGGCCGCGGCGTAGACCACGATCGGCACGATCGCGTACCCGATGATGAGCGCCCAGAGGCCGCCGTCGGCCTCGGCTCCCACCTGGTTCAGCAGGCTCACCACGCCGACGAGGTTCGCGATGCCGCCCCACAGGTGGTACGCGTACAGGAAGGCGAAGATCACCGCGACGGTCCAGCCGGCCGCGCCGAAGGTGCGGAATCCGCGCTTGGCGGGGGCGGGCACCGAGGCGGATGTCGACGCGGATGCGGATGCGGCGCTCACGAGGCCCTCCCGATCAAGAACGGCCAGGGAACCAGCACGAGCATGCCGATCACGAGCCAGAGCATCGTGTACCGCACGTCTTTCTTCTGGGTGATCACGAGTGTCGCGATGAACCAGAACGGCGAGGCCGCGATGGCGAGCGTGCGCGCCACGATGTCGGTGAACACCCCGAAGGTGAGCTCGGAGGCCACCTCCACCCGGGTGAAGCTGATGATCCAGCCGATCGTGTAGAGCAGGTAGATGCCGCCCAGCACGCCGAAGGCGATCAGAGCGGCCGAGCTCATCTGCTTCGACGCCGCTTCGGCCTCGGCCAGCTCCCGCTCGGCGATGAGGTCTTCGGCGTCCTCCGCCTCGTCGAGCACCGTGCGCCCGCCCGGCGTCGCCGAGGGTGCCGCGGATGCTGTGGTCGCGGATACCGTCCGCGTCGCCCCCTCGGGAGCCAGCGTGGGGTCGTCCTGATCCCCACCCCACCCCAGGGCCTCGTCGTCCTCGTCCCGTGGATCGCTCATGGCTTCACATTACCGCCGAACGACGAAGACCCCCTCGACCGGACGATCGAGGGGGCCTTCGCACGGAGTGGGACTAGCGGGCGGCGCTGCCATCCGTGTAGTCCGCGTCCTGCTGCTTCCAGGCGAAGAGGGCGCGGAGCTCCTTGCCCGTGGCCTCGATGGGGTGCGCGGCACCCTTCTCGCGCAGGGCGAGGAACTCGGGGGCTCCCGCATCCTGGTCGTCGATGAAGCGCTTGGCGAACGCGCCGTTCTGGATGTCGGCGAGAACGGCCTGCATGTTCTCCTTGACGCTGGGGTCGATCACCCGCGGACCGGAGACGTAGTCGCCGTACTCGGCGGTGTCGGAGACCGACCAGCGCTGCTTGGCGATGCCGCCCTCCCACATCAGGTCGACGATCAGCTTGAGCTCGTGCAGCACCTCGAAGTAGGCGATCTGCGGCTGGTAGCCGGCCTCGGTGAGGGTCTCGAAGCCGTACTGCACGAGCTGCGAGACACCGCCGCAGAGAACGGCCTGCTCGCCGAACAGGTCGGTCTCGGTCTCTTCGGTGAAGGTGGTCTTGATACCGCCGGCGCGCAGGCCGCCGATGCCCTTGGCGTAGCTCCAGGCGAGGTCCCAGGCGGAACCGGTCGCATCCTTCTCGACGGCGACGATCACGGGCACGCCGCGGCCGGCCTCGTACTCGCGGCGCACGGTGTGACCCGGGCCCTTGGGGGCGACCATGATCACGTCGACGCCCTCGGGCGCCTCGATGTAGCCGAAACGGATGTTGAAGCCGTGGCCGAACACGAGGGTCTTGCCCTCGGCGAGGTTCGGCTTGATGTCGGCCGCGTAGATGCCGCGCTGGTGCTGGTCGGGTGCCAGGATGACGATGACGTCGGCCCAGGAGGTGGCCTCGGCGACGGAGAGGACCTTGAAGCCCGCTTCCTCGGCCTTGGCGGTCGACTTCGACCCCTCCTTGAGGGCGACGACGACCTCGACGCCCGAGTCGCGCAGGTTCAGCGCGTGGGCGTGGCCCTGCGAGCCGTAGCCGATCACGGCCACCTTCTTGGCCTGGATCAGGGCCAGATCGGCGTCGTTGTCGTAGAAGATCTCGGTCACTTTAGTTTTCTCCTTGTGTTGGGATGAAAGGGTTCTAGCTCTTGAACACGCGCTCGGTGATGCTCTTGCCGCCGCGGCCGATCGCGAGAAGGCCCGACTGGGCGATCTCCTTGATGCCGTAGGGCTCGAGCACGCGCAGGAACGCCTGGGTCTTGCCGGAGTCACCCGTGACCTCGATCACGAGGGCGTCGGTGGCCACGTCGACCACGCGGGCGCGGAACAGGTTCACGGCCTCCAGCACCTGCGAGCGCGTGGTGTTGTCGACCCGCACCTTGATCAGCAGGTGTTCGCGCTGCACCGACTGGCTGGTGTCGAGCTCGACGATCTTGATGACGTTGATCAGCTTGTTCAGCTGCTTGGTCACCTGCTCGAGCGGGAAGTCCTCGACGTCGACCACGATCGTGATGCGCGAGAGGCCCTCGATCTCGGAGGCGCCCACGGCGAGCGACTCGATGTTGAAGCCGCGACGGGCGAACAGCCCGGCCACGCGGGTCAGCAGACCCGGCTTGTCCTCCACGAGGAGGCTCAGAACGTGCGTGCTCATGGTCTACTCCTCGTCCCACTCGGGGGCGTGCTCTTTGGCGTACTGGATCTCGCTGTTCGAGGTGCCCTGCGCGACCATCGGCCACACCATGGCCTGCGGCGAGACGATGAAGTCGATCACCACGGGACGGTCGTTGGTCTCCAGCGCGAGCTTGATGGCCGCGTCGACCTCTTCGGGCTTGGTGACCCGGATGCCCAGAGCGCCGTACGCGTCGGCCATCTTCACGAAGTCGGGCACCATCCGCGTCTCGTGCCCGGTGTGCAGGTCGGTGAACGAGTGGCGGCCGTCGTAGAACAGCGTCTGCCACTGGCGCACCATGCCGAGCGAGGAGTTGTTGATGATCGCGACCTTGATCGGGATGTCGTTGATCGTGCAGGTGGCCAGCTCTTGGTTGGTCATCTGGAAGCAGCCGTCGCCGTCGATCGCCCAGACCACGCGCTCGGGCTCGGCGACCTTGGCGCCCATGGCTGCGGGAACCGCGTAGCCCATGGTGCCGGCGCCGCCGGAGTTCAGCCAGGCGTGCGGGCGCTCGTACTTGATGAACTGCGCCGCCCACATCTGGTGCTGGCCCACGCCCGCGGCGTAGACGCCCTCAGGGCCGGTCAGCTCGCCGATCCGCTGGATGACGTACTGCGGAGCCATCAGACCGTCGTCGGGCTCAGAGTAGCCGAGCGGGAAGTTCTCCTGCAGGCCGTGCAGGTACTCCCACCACTCGTCGATCGCGAGCGGCTCAGTGCCCACCACGTCGGCGTAGGCCTTGCTGAGGTCGGCGATCACCTCTTTGGCATCGCCCACGATCGGCACGTCGGCCGTGCGGATCTTCGAGATCTCGGCGGGGTCGATGTCGACGTGCACCACCTTGGCGTGCGGGGCGAAATCGGCCGCACGACCGGTCACCCGGTCGTCGAAGCGCGCACCGAGCGAGATGAGCAGGTCGCTCTCCTGCAGGGCGAGCACCGCGGGCACCGTGCCGTGCATGCCGGGCATGCCCAGGTGCTGCGGGTGCGAGTCGGGGAAAGCGCCGCGGGCCATCAGCGTGGTGACCACGGGCACACCGGTGGTCTCGGCCAGGGCCAGCAGTTCAGCGGAGGCTTCGGCGCGGATGACGCCGCCGCCCACGTAGAACACGGGCTTCTTGGCCTCGGCCATCAGCTGCGCCGCCGCCTGGATCTGCTTGCCGTGCGCCTTGGTGATGGGGCGGTAGCCGGGCAGGTCGATCTTCGGCGGCCAGATGAACTCGGCCTTGTTCTGCTGTGCGTCTTTGGTGATGTCGACCAGCACCGGACCGGGACGGCCGGTGGAGGCGATCTGGTAGGCCGCCGCGATGGTGGCCGGCACGTCTTCCGGGCGCTTGACCAAGAAGGAGTGCTTCGTGATCGGCATCGTGATACCCACGATGTCGGCTTCCTGGAACGCGTCGGTGCCCATCAGGTGCGAGAACACCTGACCGGTGATCGCGAGCAGCGGCACCGAGTCCATGTAGGCGTCCGCGATGGCGGTGACGAGGTTGGTGGCACCGGGGCCCGAGGTCGCGATGGCGACGCCGACCTTGCCGGTGGAGGCCGCGTAGCCCTCGGCCGCGTGTCCGGCGCCCTGCTCGTGGCGCACCAGGATGTGGCGGATCTTGTCTTGCGTCATCAGCTCGTCGTAGAACGGGATGATGGCGCCGCCCGGCAGGCCGAAGACGTCTTTGACGCCGAGCAGTTCGAGCGAGCGGAGTACTGCACCTGATCCGGTGAGGATCTCGGGCTCGGCCGGAGCCGAGGGCGACGCCGCAGGCGTGGGGGCGGAGGGTGTCTTCTTGCTTGGCACGGGGAAGGCGTCCGTGGACATAAAGGTTTCCTAAGTCGAAAGCACGAGTGATGGATGCTCAGTACTAACCGGTGATCGCGCCGACGGCGGCGGAATGCACCAGCTTGGAGTACTTCGCGAGAACGCCACGGGTATAGCGCGGGGGAAGGGGGGCCCAGCCGTCTCGGCGGGATTCCAGCTCTGCCTCATCGACCAGTAGGTCGAGCGAGCGAGCGGCGATATCGACCCGTATTAGATCACCATCGCGCACGAAGGCGATCGGACCTGCGTCGACCGCTTCGGGTGCTATGTGGCCGATGCACAGGCCGGTTGTGCCGCCTGAGAATCTGCCGTCTGTCAATAGTAGTACATCTTTGCCGAGGCCCGCGCCCTTGATGGCCGCGGTGATGGCGAGCATCTCACGCATGCCGGGGCCGCCCTTGGGGCCCTCGTAGCGGATGACCACGACGTCGCCGGCGTTGATGCGGCCCTCGGTGAGAGCATCCATCGCCGCGCGCTCCCGCTCGAACACCCGCGCCGGGCCCTCGAACACGTCGGCGTCGAAACCGGCCGACTTCACCACGGCACCCTCGGGGGCGAAGGAGCCCTGCAGCACCGTCAGGCCGCCGGACTTGTGGATGGGGTTGGAGAGGGGGCGCAGCACCTCGCCGTCCAGCGGCGCGATGTCCATCGCCGCGAGGTTCTCCTCCACCGTCTTGCCGGTGACGGTCATCGCGTCGCCGTGCAGCAGGCCTTCGTCGAGCAGCGCCTTCATCACGGCCGGCACGCCGCCGTGGCGGTCGACGTCGTTCATCACGAAGCGGCCGAAGGGCTTGAGGTCGCCGATGTGCGGCACCTTGTCGCCGATCTTGTTGAAGTCGGCCAGGGTGAGCTCGACCTCGGCCTCGGCCGCGATGGCCAGCAGGTGCAGCACCAGGTTGGTGGAGCCGCCGAAGGCCATGCCCACGGCGATCGCGTTCTCGAGCGACTTCTTGGTGATGATGTCGCGGGCTGTGAGACCCAGACGCAGCATCTCGACCACGGCCTCGCCGGAGCGGTGCGCGAAGTAGTCGCGGCGGCGGTCGGCCGCGGCGGGCGACGCCGAGCCGGGCAGGCTCATGCCCATGGCCTCGGCCGCGCTCGCCATCGTGTTGGCGGTGTACATGCCGCCGCACGAGCCCTCGCCGGGGGCGAAGGCGCACTCGATGCGGTGCGCATCCTCCATCGACATGCGGCCGGCGCGCACGGCACCGACGGCCTCGAAGGAGTCGATGATCGTGATGTCTTTCTCGGTGCCGTCGGAGAGCTTCACCCAGCCGGGCGCGATCGAGCCGGCATAGAGGAACACCGAGGCCAGGTCGAGCCGGGCCGCGGCCATCAGCATGCCGGGCAGCGACTTGTCGCAGCCGGCCAGCAGCACCGAGCCGTCGAGGCGCTCGGCCATCATGACGGTCTCGACCGAGTCGGCGATGACCTCGCGCGAGACCAGCGAGAAGTGCATGCCCTCGTGGCCCATCGAGATGCCGTCGGAGACCGAGATGGTGCCGAACTGCAGCGGGTACCCGCCACCGGCGTGCACGCCCTCCTTCGAGGCGCGGGCGAGGCGCTCGAGCGAGAGGTTGCAGGGCGTGATCTCGTTCCACGAGCTCGCGATGCCGATCTGGGGCTTCTCCCAGTCGCCGTCGCCCATGCCGACGCCGCGGAGCATGCCCCGCGAGGTCAGGGCTTCGATTCCGTCGGTGACGGTGCGGCTACGCGGCTTGATGTCTATTTCCGGCATGTTACGAGTTTAGAACCGTCGGAGGGGTGTTCTTGCACGGATGTGCGGCCTGGGGAGAACTCCCGTGTCAGCGGGTGCCTGTGGTGTACAGGACGGAGCGGCGGGAGGCGAGCGCGTCGAGCACCGCCGCGACCTCGAGCGGGCCGTCGACCCGGAACTCGGCGACCGTGTCGCCCGATCCGCTGCGCAGCCCGATGTCGCCCGGCCGCAGCGCCCGGAAGCCGTCTTCGTCGGTCACGTCGTCGCCCCCGAACAGCACTCCGGTGGCACCGGTGTACTCGCGCAGGCGGTCGACTCCCTCGCCCTTCGTGGTGCCCCGCACCGAGAACTCGAGCACGTTCTTGCCGGCCCGCACGGTGAGCGAGTCGCTGATCGCCGCCGCCTCGGCCCGCGCGCGCGACTGCGCATCCTGAGCCGCGTCGGGCGCCGAGAGCCGCGTGTGCAGGGCGAAGCCGGCGGGCTTGACCTCGATCCAGGCGCCCTCGGTGGCGGATGCCACGGATTCCAGCACCTCGTGCAACCGCGCCAGCACGCCCTGTTCCTCGGCGTCGATCGCGAGCCGCACCTCTCCGTCGAAGCGCTCTTCGACACCGTGCGAGCCCACCAGAAGCGCGCCGGCCGGCAACTCGCTGACGTGCTCGAGGCTCGCCATCGCGCGGCCGGAGACCAGCGCGAGCGTGGTGTCGGGCAGCGCGAGCAGGCGCAGCATCGCGTCGCGGGCCTCGGGCAGCGCCCTGGCCTCTTCGGGGTCGTCGACCTCGGGCGCCAGGGTGCCGTCGAAGTCCAAGGCGACGAGAAGGTGCGAGGTGGCGGCCAGACGATCGATCGCGGCGCTCAGCTCGGGAGTCATCGCTCGTCCTCCTGCGTCGTGCGGCGCTCTTCGGCCCTGGCCTGCATCCGGGTGCGGTGATCGCGCGAATTGCCCTTCGGCAGGGAGAGATCGTGGGAGGGCGTGGTGAGCGTCTCGAGGAACGACGACGACCAGCGCGCCACGTCGAACTCCTGCACGCGCTTGCGCATGGCGCGCATCCGCCGCGCCCTCTCGGCCGCCGGCATGTCCATGGCCTGCAGGATCGACTCCTTCAGACCCTCGATGTCGTGCGGGTTCACCCGCAGTGCCGTCCGCAGCTCGTCGGAGGCGCCGGCGAACTCGCTCAGCACCAGCACGCCGTTGTTGTCGAAGCGGGAGGCCACGTACTCCTTGGCCACCAGGTTCATGCCGTCGCGGAGGGCCGTCACGAGCATCACGTCGGCGGCGAGGTAGAGCGCCACCATCTCCTCGCGCGGGTAGCCGTGGTGCAGGTAGCTGATGGCGGTGTGGCTGATGGTGCTGTAGTCGCCGTTG
Organism: Herbiconiux sp.; assembly: GCF_023264855.1. Lineage (GTDB taxonomy): Bacteria > Actinomycetota > Actinomycetes > Actinomycetales > Microbacteriaceae > Herbiconiux. The sequence continues at coordinate 41,007 of NZ_JAHFUW010000039.1, forward strand.
ATGCGGCCGACCGTCAGCTCGATCTCGTCGCGCAGCGTCTGATAGGTCTGCACGCGCTCACGGCTCGGGCTCGCCACCTGCACGAGCGTGACGTCTTCGACCTTCACCGTGCCGTCGGCCAGCAGTTCGCCGAAGGCCTTCAGCCGGTGCCCGATGCCCTTGGTGTAGTCGAGCCGGTCGACGCCGAGCATGACGACCTTCGGATTGCCGAGCCCCTCGCGGATCTCCCGCGCCCGGGCCTGGATGTCGGGGCGGCGGGCCAGTTCTTCGTAGCGGGCGGCGTCGATCGAGATCGGGAACGCCTTCGCGACCACGGTTCGCGCGAGCTTGTCGTCTCCCACGTGCGAGATGCGGTGCTTCGCACTGGCCACGTCGGCATCCGCCCGGAGCGGCACATCGATGACCGTGCCCTTGGTCTGGTAGCCGAGCAGGCGCCGCACGGCGCGGGAGAAGTTGCCGGCATCCGCGGTGCGCTGGAAGCCGATCACGTCGGCGCCGAGCAGGCCCTCGAGGATCTGGCTGCGCCAGGGCAGCTGCGAGTAGATGCCGTATGCCGGAAAAGGAATGTGGTTGAAGAAGCCGATGGTCAGGTCGGGGCGCTGCTCGCGCAGCATCTTCGGCACGAGCTGCAGCTGGTAGTCCTGCACCCACACGGTGCCACCCTCGGATGTCGCGGCCGCGGCGCGGTCGGCGAACCGCTGATTCACGATCACGTAGCTCTCCCACCACTCGCGGTGATATGCCGGAGGGGCGATCACGTCGTGGTAGAGCGGCCAGAGGGTGTCGTTCGAGAAGCCCTCGTAGTAGAACTCGACCTCGTTCTCCGAGAGGGCGACCGGGATGAGGTGGATGCCGTCGTGCGCGAACGGCTCGGTCTCGTCGTCGGCGCTGCCGGTCCAGCCGATCCAGGCGCCGTCGGCCTCCTGCATCACCGGTTCGAGGGCGGCCACGAGGCCGCCGGGCGAGGTGCGGAAGGACGGATTGCCGTCGGCATCCGTCGTGCGGTCGATCGGCAGGCGATTCGAGACCACGACGAAGGGGAACTCCCCGAAGACGGGCGCGGCGCCGGAGCTGTCGGAATGGGGTCTGTCGGTGGAAGGCATGAGTCCGTTCGGTGTCTCCGGTGCACACGGATTCAGCCGAATCCGCCCCGGTCGTCCAGCCGCCAGACTACCAGGGGGCACCTGAGCGCCGCCCGGGGTAGCGTAGAGGCCACCATCGGACAAGACGGAGTCAGCGTGCGCAAATACATCCTGAACAGCAGCATCATCGGCGCGGTCATCGGCGGCGTCTCGGCCGTGCAGGCCACCCGCAAGGGCCCGCGCGACTGGCGCCTCATCCTGCTCTGGGTGAGCTGGGCCATCACCGTCGCGCTCGCCGTCGGCAGCGTGATGCAGAACGACGAAGACGCCCGCGAGCTCGAGGAGTCCTGAGGTGTTCCATGACGGGGGCGGGCTCCCGCTGATCTTCGGGCTGCTCTCGAGCGTGTTCTCCGTCGTGGCGGGGGCCGTGGCGCTCGTGATCGTGCTGGGGCTGCTCTTCCTGCTGGTGCGCTTCCTCTGGTTCGGCACCCGCGCCGCTCAGCTGTACCTGGCGAAGAACGGCGAGTCGCCGCGGTTCTCCTGGCCGCCGCGCCCGTTCGAGGAGAGCGGCACCACCGACACGCCCTCACCCGCGACGCCGCGCCGGCCCAAGGCGCCTCCCGCTCCCCCGGCCCCGCCCGCGGACTAGTCCCCGCCGATCAGCCCCCTGCCCACCGGCACTACCGGGCCGTCTGGATCGGCCCCGTGAACTGACTCGCCCGCCCCTCGGCACCGTGGTCGCCGTGGAACAGCGCGGAGGCGTCGTGGTCTCCCGTGTGCGGCGGCCGCGAGATATCGGTCTCCTCCTCCACCATCCGCACCCGGGTGCGCGGAACCGACTGCGGGCTGCTGCGGTAGAGCCACGCCACCATCTCCTCGCGGATGAAGCAGCGCAGGTCGAACAGGGTCGGCGCATCGATCGCGGTCACCAGGATGCGCACGCGCACGAAGCCGCCCACCGCATCCGTCACCTGCAGCACGCTCACCCGCTGGTCCCAGAGGTCGGTGCGGGTCAGGATGCGCGCGAGCTCGTCCCGCATCTCGCCCGGCGTCACGCGCCAGTCGAGGTCGAACTCCACCGAGCCGAGCAGTTCGGAGTTGCGACGGGTCCAGTTCTGGAACGGCTTCGAGGTGAAGTAGGTGCTCGGCAGCACCATCCGCCGGTCATCCCAGATGTGCACCACCACGTAGGTGAGGGTGATCTCCTCGATCCGGCCCCACTCGTTCTCGACGATCACCACGTCGTCGACCCGCACGGCGTCGCTGAACGCGATCTGCATGCCGGCGAACACGTTGCCGAGGGTCGACTGGGCGGCGAGGCCCGCGATGATCGACACCACACCGGCACTCGCCAGCACGCTGGTGCCCACCGCCTGCGCTCCCGGGAAGGTGAGCAGGATGGCGCCGACGGCGATCACGATCACCGCGGCCATGCCGAGCCGGCGCAGGATGAGCACCTGGGTGCGCAACCGGCGGGCGATCCGGTTGTTCGGGCGGTCGATCGTGTATCGGGCGAGGGCGACGTCTTCCAGGAACATCGCCAGGGCGCAGACCAGCCAGGCCCCGACGCCGATCGTGGCGATCAGGAACGCCTGGTTGACCGCCGGCATCCACTCCCCCGCCGGGGCCGTGACGGCCACCGCCACCCACAGCAGCACCACCACGAGGAAGACCCGGAACGGGATGCGCGCCCTCTTCACGAGGGCGTTCGGCCAGCGCCTGCGACGAGCCGCGAGCCGGATGATCAGAGCCACGAGGGCGGTCAGCGCCAGCGCGATGACCAGGGCGGACATGGAAGCGATCGCGAGGGCGATCCAGCTTCGTTCGACGGACATGGGTTCCCTTCTTCGTCCCGGTTCGGGGCGGGCGGTCGCCCGCCATGGGAAATTCCAGCCTAATCAGGGAATCGGAGACCGCACCCCGGCGTGTCGAGCTTCACCGGCAACGCAGGGGACGCACACTGTTCACACAGCGGCAGGCGCGAAGGGAGCAGCGATGATCGGGTGGAGACGACGCGCGAAGGCGGCACGGGAGAGCACGGTCAGCCCGGAGCGCCTGTACGAGCTGGTCAGCCAGACCCTGATGGAGAACTTCGGTCCGCTCGGATCGTTCGCGATCACGCGGCGCAGCTCCGCCGACACCGACGACATCTTCCACACCGCGCTGGCCCGATCCGTGGCCCACGACATCGTGGCCAACCTCGCCGAGCACGGCATCACGGTGCGCACGACCCTCGGCCACGCCGAGGCCGGCGCCACCCCCGCCGCCGCATCCGCTCGCCTGGCGCCCGTCGAGCGCGTGTACGTGCCGCGCGATCTC
>NZ_JAHFUW010000040.1 GCF_023264855.1 Herbiconiux sp.
CCGACTCCCGCCGGCCCGCCCCTAGCCCCCTACAGCCACTTCTCCGCGAGGTGGTCCGCCTCGATGCGGCGGATCGTGCCCGAGTGCGAGCGCAGCACGATCGACTCGGTGCGGATGATCGGGCCGAGGCGCTTGACGCCGGCCACGAGGCCGCCGTCGGTCACACCGGTCGCCACGAAGAACGTGTTGTCGCCTGAGACGAGGTCGTTGGCCTCGTAGAGCTTGTCGATGTCGAGACCGGCGTCGATGCCCTTCTGGCGCTCGTCGTCGTCCTTGGGGGCGAGGCGGGTCTGGATGAAGCCTCCGAGCGCCTTGATGGCGCAGGCCGTGGCCACCCCCTCGGGGCTGCCGCCGATGCCCACGCACATGTCGATGCGGGTGCCGTAGCGGGCGGCGTTGATGCCGCCGGCCACGTCGCCGTCGAGCATCAGCCGGGTGCCGGCTCCGGCGGCGCGGATCTCGTCGATCAGCTGCTGGTGGCGCGGGCGGTCGAGCACGGCCACCCGGATGTCTCCCACGTTCTTGCCCTTGGCCTTGGCCAGAGCCCGGATGTTGTCGCCGATCGGCCGGTCGATGTCGATCACGCCGATTCCGTCGGCATCCGTCACGATCTTGTTCATGTAGAACACCGAGGAGGCGTCGAGCATGGTGCCGCGATCGGAAGCCGCGAGCATGGAGATGGCGTTCTGGCGGCCGGCGGCGGTGAGCGAGGTGCCGTCGATCGGGTCGACCGCGATGTCGCAGGCGGGGCCGCGGCCGGTGCCGACCTCTTCGCCGTTGAAGAGCATCGGCGCCTCATCCTTCTCGCCCTCGCCGATGACGATGACGCCGGCGAAGTCGACGGTGCCGAGGAAGGCGCGCATCGCGTCGACGGCCGCGCCGTCGGCGGCGTTCTTGTCGCCCTTGCCGATGAACGGCTGCGCCCGGATGGCCGCCGCCTCGGTGGCGCGCACCAGTTCGAGGGCGAGGTTGCGGTCGGGGTGTTCGTACAGGTGAGCGCTGTCGGCGTTCATGGCGAGGTGAGTTCCTTCCGGGGACGACCGGAGCACGACGACACAGTCCTGCCCCGAGTGGGGGCGGAGACGCCTCCCGCTGCGCTTGCCAGCCTATCGGGCGGATGCACAGGGCGCCGCCGGGCATCCTTCACTCCCCCGACGACGCCGCTGGCTAGACTTCTGGTGAACGGCACCGGCCGGCGCGCCAGAACGCGCCCACCAAAGGAGATGACATGCCCATTGCAACCCCCGATCAGTACGCAGAGATGCTCGACAAGGCCAAGACCGGCGGCTTCGCGTACCCCGCCGTCAACGTCTCGTCGTCGCAGACGCTGAACGCTGTGCTGCAGGGCCTGTCGGAGGCCGGATCCGACGGGATCATCCAGGTCACCACCGGAGGCGCCGACTACTTCGCCGGCCAGACCGTGAAGGCCCGCTCCACCGGCGCGCTCGCATTCGCCGCCTTCGCCCACGAGGTGGCCAAGAACTACCCGATCACCGTCGCGCTGCACACCGACCACTGCCCCGAACCCGCACTGGCCGACTTCGTCATGCCCCTGATCGAGGCCTCCGAGGCCGAGGTCAAGGCCGGCCGCAATCCGATCTTCCAGTCGCACATGTGGGACGGCTCGGCCATCCCGCTCACCGACAACCTGCGCATCGCCGAAGACATGCTGAAGCGCACCAAGGCCATCAACGCCATCCTCGAGGTCGAGATCGGCGTCGTCGGCGGCGAAGAAGACGGCGTCAGCCACGACATCAACGAGCACCTCTACACCACGCTCGACGACGCCATCGCGACCGTCGAGGCGCTCGGCCTCGGCGAGAACGGCCGGTACATGGCTGCGCTCACCTTCGGCAACGTGCACGGTGTCTACAAGCCCGGCAACGTGAAGCTGAAGCCCGAGCTGCTGAAGGAGATCCAGGACGGCCTGACTGCCAAGTACGGCCACGGTCCGAAGCCGCTCGACCTCGTCTTCCACGGCGGATCAGGCTCGTCCGACGCCGAGATCGCCGAGGCCGTCGCCAACGGCGTCATCAAGATGAACATCGACACCGACACCCAGTACGCGTTCACCCGCTCGATCGCCGGCACCATGTTCACCAACTACGAAGGCGTGCTGAAGGTCGACGGCGAGGTCGGCAACAAGAAGCAGTACGACCCGCGCGCGTGGGGCAAGATCGCCGAGACGGCGATGGCCGCCCGCGTGGTCGAGGCCACCCAGCAGCTCGGATCGGCCGGCCACTCCGGCAAGTAGGGCTCCGGCCGCGTTCTCCCTCGGGAGAGCGCGGCCCTTCCCCACTGAACACCATCCACCCTCGAATGAAGGATGCGTCACCCCGCGTGAGCGACGAACGACCGAAGCCCAAATACGGAGAACTCGCACCCGAGGGCTGGGTGTGGCAGCCTCCCAAAGAGGCCGTTCCCGAGGCGGAGGCGCCGACGACTCCGGCCGTTCAGACCCCGCCTGCTGCTCCGCCGGTTCCCGTCGCGCGTCCTTTCGACGCCGGTGTGCCCGGATCGGGGAACACGGTTCCGGGCGCGGTTCCCGCTCGCCGCGGCGACCGCATCGCCACCCTCATCCTGCTCGCCGCCGGCCTGCTCGCCACGGTGAACATGGTGACCAGCTTCCTCACGCTGCCGAGCGTGATGCAGCAGTTCATGGATCTGCAGGGCATCTCGGGCGTCTACTCCGGCGATGCGTCGGCATCTTCGGCCGGTGCCGTGGGCGCTGCCGTGCTGATCGCCGTCTACGCCCTCACCGCTCTCGTGTCGGTTCAGCGGCTGCGCGCCGGCAAGCTGACGTTCTTCGTGCCGATCATCGGAGCCGTGCTCGGCTTCGTGATCAACATCGTCGTCGTGGTGGTCGCCCTGCTGGCCGACCCCAGCATCCTGGCCGCGATGCAGCCGTAGCGAGACGGGCGGACCCGCCCGGCCCCGCCGCACCGCTCAGGAGCGGTGGCGGCCGCCGAGGGCGCGGGTGTCCTTCTTGCCGGAGGTGTCGCGGCGCAGCTCTTTCGGCAGCGAGAAGACGAGGTCTTCCTCGGCCGTCTGCACGGTCTCGATGTCGCCGTAGCCGGCACCCGCGAGGTCGTCGAGCAGCTCTTGCACGAGCACCTCGGGAACGGATGCCCCGGAGGTGACGCCGACTGTCTCGACACCGTCGAGCCACTCCTGCTTCACCTCGTGCGCGTAGTCGACCCGGTAGGCCGCCTTGGCACCGTACTCGAGCGCGACCTCCACCAGGCGCACCGAGTTCGACGAGTTCGCCGAACCGACGACGATCACGAGGTCGGCGCCCTGGGCGACCTTCTTGATGGCCACCTGGCGGTTCTGGGTGGCGTAGCAGATGTCGTCCGACGGCGGATCCTGCAGGTTCGGGAACTTCTCGCGCAGGCGGCGCACCGTCTCCATCGTCTCGTCGACCGAGAGCGTGGTCTGCGAGAGCCACACCACCTTGTCGGGGTCTTTCACCTCGATGTCGTCGACGGCATCCGGGCTGCCGACCAGCGTGATGTGCTCGGGGGCCTCACCCGCCGTGCCCTCGACCTCTTCGTGGCCTTCGTGGCCGATCAGCAGGATCTCGAAGTCGTCGCGGGCGAAACGCACGGCCTCGCGGTGCACCTTGGTGACCAGCGGGCAGGTGGCGTCGATGGCTTGGAGGCCTCGATCGGCCGCGCCCTGCACGACCGCCGGCGAGACGCCGTGGGCCGAGAAGACGACGTGGGCGCCCTCGGGCACCTCGTCGACCTCCTCGACGAAGATCGCGCCGCGCTTCTCGAGCGTGGAGACCACGTGCACGTTGTGCACGATCTGCTTGCGCACGTAGACGGGCGCGCCGTAGTTCTCGAGCGCCTTCTCGACGGCCACGACGGCACGGTCGACGCCGGCGCAGTAGCCACGGGGGGCGGCGAGCAGCACTCGCTTGTGCCCGGCCACCGGGTTGTCTTTCAGACGGTTGCGGATGCCGGGGATCCTCGGCATCGGCAGGCTGATGGTCGTCGCGTTGCTCACCCACAGATTCTACGTCGCCCAGCCTGAGTGACGGCGGCGTGTGGAAAGGTGGACCGCGTGACAGACGCATCCCCCTCCCCCGCCTCCACCGGTCCCGCCGCGCCCGCCGGCCCGCCCACCGCCGAGAATCCGTGGCCCGTCGGCGAACTCGCCGAGAAGATCCGCGGCTACATCGAGCGCCTCGGCACCGCGTGGGTGGAGGGCGAGATCACCCAGTGGGGCGTCTCGGGCGGCAACGTCTACGGCAAGCTGAAAGACCTGAACGGCCAGGCCACCATCAGTTTCACCATCTGGTCGTCGGTGAAGGCACGCATCCCGGCCGACCTCAAGCAGGGCGACCGGGTGATCGCGCTGATCAAGCCCAACTACTGGGTGCGCGGCGGCACGCTCACCATGCAGGTGTACGAGATGCGGCACGTGGGCCTCGGCGACCTGCTCGAACGCCTCGAGCGGCTGCGCGCGCAGCTCGCCGCCGAGGGGCTGTTCGACGCCTCGCGCAAGAAGCCGCTGCCGTTCCTGCCGGGCGGGATCGGGCTCATCACCGGTAAAGACAGTGACGCCGAGAAGGATGTGCTGCGCAACGCGCAGCTGCGGTGGCCCTCGGTGCGGTTCCGGGTCATCCACGCCGCCGTGCAGGGCGACCGCACACCGCGCGAGGTCGTGGCCGCGCTCGAGGCGCTCGACGACGATCCCGAGATCGACGTCATCATCATCGCCCGCGGCGGCGGCGACTTCCAGAACCTGCTCGGCTTCAGCGACGAGGCGGTCGTGCGGGCCGTCGCCGCGGCCCGCACGCCGGTGGTGAGCGCGATCGGTCACGAGGCCGACCGGCCGCTGCTGGATTCGGTGGCCGATCTCCGCGCCTCGACGCCGACGGATGCCGCCAAGCGCGTCGTGCCCGACGTGACCGAAGAGCTCACCCGGGTCGACCAGGCCCGCACGCGCATCCGGGGCCGGATGGCGTCGATCGTGTCGGTGGAGATCGACCGGCTCGGGCAGATCCGCAGCCGTCCGGCGCTGGCTCAGCCGGGCTGGATCATCGATTCGCGGTCGGAGGAGCTGACGCGGTTCGTGGCCCGCGGCTCGGAACTGGTCTCGCGGGTGATCGAGCGCGAAGGCAATTCGGTGCGCGAGCTGACCGGGCACCTGCGCGCGCTGTCGCCGCAGCGCACGCTCGATCGCGGGTACGCGATCGTGCAGGCCGCCTCGGGCGCCGGCGCCGGGCACATCGTACGGGCGGCCGCCGAAGCACCGGCCGGGGTGCGACTCACCGTCACCGTGGCGGAGGGTGCTCTGGATGCGCTGTCGGAGGGTGCGCATCCTGACAGTCGCCCGCAGTCCACCCCCGCCGTTGATCGATAGGATTGATCCCATGCCCACTTCGCCCGCATCCGATGTTCAGGAGCTGAGCTACGAACAAGCGCGCGACGAACTGATCCGCGTGGTGAGCGAGCTCGAGCAGGGTTCCGCCACCCTCGAGCAGTCGCTCGGCCTCTGGGAGCGCGGCGAGGCCCTCGCCGCCCGCTGCGAGCAGTGGCTGCTCGGCGCCCGGGAGCGCCTGGATGCCGCCCGCCAGTCCTCGGCCGCAGCCGAGTAGCGCGCCGATGGCCAAGAACGCTTCGCCCGCGGTCGTCGCAGAACTCGGGCGCCCCGAGACCCCGGAGGAGACCGCCGCCCGCAAGGCCGAGCAGTCGCGGCTGTACCGCGACCGCAAGACCCTGCGCAACCTCATCTACGCCGTGCTCGTGTCGGTGGGGCTCGTGATCGCGATCGTCTTCCTGGTGCCGCGAACCGAGACCTCGCTGCTGCAGCCCGTCGACTACCAGCAGGTCGCCGTGCAGGCACAGGCATCCATGCCCGTGCCCCTCACCGTGCCGGCCCTGCCCGAGGGCTGGTCGTCCAACGCCGCCGAGCTGCGCTCCGGCGGGGCCGACGACATCACGTCCTGGTACATCGGCCTGATCTCGCCGAAGAACCAGTACGTCGGCGTCACGCAGGCCGTCGACGCCAACCCCACCTGGCTCGCCGAGCAGGTCGCCCGCGGCGATTCGGCCGGCACGGTGATGCTCGACGGCGTCGAGTGGACCGCCTACGACAACCGCGGCACCGGCACCGATGTGGGCAACGTGGCCTACGCGCTGGTGACCGAGGCGGGCCGCTCGACCTTCGTCGTGTTCGGCACCGCCGACGTCGACGAGATCAGCACCGTGGCCTCCGCGGTGAGTGAAGACGTGCTCGCGCAGCCCTCGGCTGACGAGACGGGATCAGATTCGGGATCGGACTCAGGAGAGGGAACGCAGTGAGCACTGACGCCACGACGCCGGAACGGGTGTGGGCCACGATGCAGCGCGGCAACGAGCGCTTCATCGCCGGGGAGCCCAAGCACCCGCGACAGGATGTGGAGACCCGCGCGGAGCTGGCGCACCTGCAGACCCCGCGCGCTGCTCTGTTCGGCTGCAGCGACTCCCGGCTGGCCGCCGAGATCATCTTCGACCTCGGCCTCGGCGACCTGTTCGTGGTGCGGAACGCCGGCCAGGTCATCTCCGATTCGGTCATCGGCAGTCTCGAGTACGCGGTCGAGGTGCTCGGAGTGGCGCTGATCGTCGTGCTCGGCCACGACGAATGCGGCGCCGTGCGCGCCGCCATCGATTCGCAGTTGCCGGATGCCGCCCCCCTGCCCGGTCACATCCGGAGCCTCGTCGAGCAGATCATCCCCGCGATCGCCAAGGTTCCCGCCGAACGCGACGAGTCGGGTGCCCTGCTCAGCTCTCCGGATGCCGGTGAGGTCGGCCGAACCCACCTGCGCGACACGGTCGGCCAGCTGCTGCAGAGCTCGGAGATCATCACCGCGGCGGTCGCGGACGGTAGATTGGCAGTTGTCGGCGCGAACTACCGCCTGGCCGAAGGCCGCGCGGTGGCCGATGTCGTCATCGGCGAGATCTGAGCTCCGGGCACGCCCCGCAGCCGTCGCACCCCGAGTACTTTCCGAACACACCCACGAGAACAACGCCGTCGCGGCCGCGTGCCACCGGCAGAACGAAAGGACGACCACACAGTGGTGGAGAACGCTCCCGAGACCAAGACCGAGGCCAACTACCGCATCGAGCACGACACCATGGGCGAGGTGCGGGTGCCTGCATCCGCTCTCTACGGTGCGCAGACGCAGCGGGCCGTCGAGAACTTCCCGGTGTCGGGTGACGGGCTCGAGAGCGCGCAGATCGCCGCCCTCGCCCGCATCAAGAAGGCCGCCGCCCTCGCGAACGCGAAGCTCGGCGTGCTGGATGCCGGAATCGCCGACGCGATCGCCGACGCCGCCGACCGCGTGGTCACGGGCGAGCTCGACGCCGACTTCCCGATCGACGTCTACCAGACCGGTAGCGGAACCTCGTCGAACATGAACATGAACGAGGTGCTGGCCTCGCTCGCCTCCACGGCACTCGGCTCGAAGGTTCACCCCAACGACCACGTGAACGCCTCGCAGTCCTCCAACGACGTGTTCCCCACCTCGGTGCACGTCGCCGTGACCGGCGCGCTGATCCACGACCTCATCCCCTCGCTCGAGCACCTCGCCGAGGCGCTCGAGGAGAAGGCCACCCTGTGGGCCACGGCCGTGAAGTCGGGCCGCACCCACCTCATGGACGCCACCCCGGTGACCCTCGGCCAGGAGTTCGGCGGCTACGCCATGCAGATCCGCCTGGGCATCGAGCGCGTGCAGTCGGCGCTCCCCCGCGTCGCCGAGGTTCCGCTCGGCGGCACCGCGGTCGGCACCGGCATCAACACCCCGGCCGGCTTCCCGCAGCTCGTGATCCAGCTGCTCGCCGAGGAGACCGGCCTGCCGATCACCGAGGCCCGCGACCACTTCGAGGCGCAGGGCGCCCGCGACTCGCTGGTGGAGGCATCCGGAGCCCTGCGCGTTCTGGCCGTGTCGCTCACCAAGATCTGCAACGACCTGCGCTGGATGGGCTCGGGCCCGAACACGGGTATCGGCGAGCTGCACATCCCCGACCTGCAGCCCGGCTCCTCGATCATGCCCGGCAAGGTGAACCCGGTCATCCCCGAGGCCGTGCTGATGGTGTGCTCGCGCGTGATCGGCAATGACGCGTCGATCGCCTGGTCCGGGGCATCCGGAGCCTTCGAGCTGAACGTGGCCATCCCGGTGATGGGCACGGCGCTGCTCGAGTCGATCCGCCTGCTCTCCAACTCGGCCGTGCTGCTGGCCGACAAGACCGTGGCCGGCCTCGAGGCGAACCTCGAGCGCGCTCGTGCGCTGGCCGAGTCGTCGCCGTCGATCGTCACCCCGCTGAACCGCGTGATCGGCTACGAGGCCGCTGCGAAGATCGCCAAGCACTCGGTGGCGAAGAGCATCACGGTGCGCGAGGCCGTCATCGACCTCGGCTTCGTGGAGCGCGGCGAGGTCACCCTCGAGCAGCTCGACGCCGCCCTCGACGTGCTCTCGATGACGCGCCCCCCGGCCGCGAAGTAGCCTCCGGACGCTACTCGCCTCCTCAACGACGGAGTCTCCCCGTTCTGACGGACTGAGACTCCGTCGTTGTCGTTTTTCCGGCCGCGAGTCCGTCGTTCCGAGAGCGAGCGTGTCACTACCGTGCATTCACCGATGATGCCCAGAAGGCGGCCAGGAGCGCGGGGCCGAACGGGATCCGGAGAAGCGCGGGAGGCGCTCGAGCGGCCAGCTCGGCGCCGAACAGAACGGCGACTACGATCCCCCCTGCGGCCGCGCCTTGGCCAAGAGCCTCAGGCCGTTCAGGCACCCCCATCATCCCGGCCAGGCCACCCAGCCACGTGCCCAGTTTGACGTCGCCCATGCCGACTGCGCCGAGCATCCAGCCGCCCAGCAGCAGCCCTCCGGCCAAGAGAGCACCTACCACTCCGGCCGGCGCGCTCGACGCTGCCGTCACCGGCCGCAACTGGCCCGCCAGGGCCGCCCACAGCAGGCCCCACACGAGCAGCAGCAGGCCGGGTAGCACGAGCGCGTTGGGCAGCCGCAACGAGCGCACGTCGATGACAACCAGCGGCACGGTCACCACCGCGAGATACCCCAGCTGCAGGAGCACTCAGGGCGGATGCGACGAGACGAGAAGATGCATGCCGCCACGCTAGGCGCGCAGAGACGCGGACGGGCCGCGGCTGCCCAAAGTGTGGACAACCACGGCCCGAGGCCGATTGTGGAGAACGTGCGAGGGAGCGCCGAAGCTCCTACGCCAGCTCGTTCGACTCCAGCATCTCGGTCACCAGTGCGGCGATCGCCGAGCGCTCGGAGCGCGTCAGCGTGATGTGCCCGAACAGCGAGTGCCCCTTGAGCGTCTCGATCACCGAGGCCACGCCGTCGTGCCGGCCCACCCGCAGGTTGTCGCGCTGAGCCACGTCGTGCGTGAGCACCACCCGCGAATTCTGCCCGATGCGCGAGAGCACGGTCAGCAGCACGTTGCGCTCGAGCGACTGCGCCTCGTCGACGATCACGAAGGCGTCGTGCAGCGAGCGGCCGCGGATGTGCGTGAGCGGCAGCACCTCGAGGATGCCCCGGTCGATCACCTCGTCGAGCACGTTCTGCGACACCAGCGACCCGAGCGTGTCGAACACGGCCTGCGCCCAGGGGTTCATCTTCTCGGCGGCGTCGCCCGGCAGGAATCCGAGCTCCTGGCCTCCCACCGCGTACAGCGGCCGGAACACCATGATCTTCTTGTGCTGCTGCTTCTCGAGCACCGCTTCGAGACCGGCGCACAGGGCCAGAGCGGACTTCCCCGTACCAGCTCGACCCCCCAGCGACACGATCCCGACTTCGGGATCCAGCAGCATGTCGATCGCCACGCGCTGCTCGGCCGAGCGACCGTGCAGCCCGAACACGTCGCGGTCGCCGCGCACGAGCTGGAACGAGTCCTTCCCGGTCACGCGCCCGAGGGCCGATCCGCGATCCGAGTGGATGACCAATCCCGTGTTCAGAGGCATGTCGCGCACCAGAGGCGTCGTCAGGCGCTCGTCATCGTACAGCTTCGACATCGCGTCGGAGCCGAGCGTGATGTCATCCAGCCCTGTCCAGCCGGAATCGACGGCGAGCTCGGCCCGGTACTCCTCGGCGGCCAGACCGATCGAGGCGGCCTTGACGCGCAGCGGCAGATCCTTCGACACGACGGTCACGTTCAGGCCGTCGTTCGCGAGGTTCTGCGCCACCGCGAGGATGCGCGTGTCGTTGTCGCCGAGCTGGAGACCGGATGGCAGCACCGAGGTGTTCGAGTGGTTCAGCTCCACCCGCAGCGAGCCGCCTTCGGTGCCCACCACGATCGGGAAGTCGAGACGCTCGTGCTGCACGCGCAACTCATCCAGATTGCGCAGCGCCTGCCGGGCGAAGTACCCGATCTCGGGGTCGTTGCGTTTGCTCTCGAGCTCGGTGATCACGATCACCGGGAGGACGACGGAGTGCTCGGCGAACCGGAAGATCGCCTTCGGATCAGACAGAAGAACCGAGGTGTCCAGTACGTAGGTCACCTCGGCCGTGTGCGTCGATCCGTTCGTGTGGGTAGTGCTTCGTGCATCCTCTCCGCTGTTCGTCCCGCTGGTCTTGTGAGTCATGGGCTCGGCCACATCCACTCCAACCCCGAGCGCTCGGCGCTCGGATCAGTAGGCGATCGGGCCACAGTGGAGGTCAGTCGAAACGTACTTATGTGGCCGTCTCGATCAGGCGCCATGCCTGATGCAGACGAAGCTACGCCCGTTCGTGGATGAGTGGGTTACGACACGCAACTCGGAAGATTAACTCTGTGTTACACGCGTGTAATTCGTGTGGGAGTGTGATCCAGGGTCGGGATGTCGCGGTGGCGGTTGTTCGTGGGGAGACGTCCGGCTGTGCTTGCTGCCGGGGCGCCGGGCTTCGCTCGGCGTCCCGGGTCGCGCCGGTCACTGCCCGGCGCGACGCGACATGTGAGCGCGCGGTCGGAGGACGCGGCCTGCGGTCGCATCCTCCGGCCACACGCTCACCTTGGGTCGGCGAGTACGGCCTGAGACTTTGTGTGCCGTGCCGTCGCTTCAGCTGCCGAAGCGGCGCTGGCGGCGGGAGTAGTCGCGCAGGGCGCGGAGGAAGTCGACCTCGCGCACGTCGGGGCCCAGGGCCTCCATGAAGTAGAACTCGCTGTGGGCGCTCTGCCAGAGCATGAAGTCGGAGAGGCGCTGCTCGCCCGAGGTTCGGATGACCAGATCCGGATCCGGCTGGCCGCCCGTGTAGAGGTGCTCTGCGATGAGCTCCTGGTCGATGGCGGCCTCGAGCTCGTCGAGCCCGTGTCCGAGCGACCGGTGCTTCTGGATGATGCTGCGCACCGCATCCTCGATCTCCGAGCGGCCGCCGTAGCCGATCGCGAGGTTGACGTGCAGACCCTTGTGCGAGGCCGTGCGGGCCTCGGCGCCGTCGAGGGCGGCGATCAACGGCTCCGGCAGCCCCACGGTCGTTCCGACGTGCTTCACGCGCCAGTCACGGTAGTGCGAGATGTCGTCGGCGAGTTCGGCGATGATCTCGATCAGCTCGTCGAGCTCGGTCGAGGAGCGGTTTTTGAGGTTGTCGGTGGAGAGCAGGTACAGCGTCACCACCTCGATGCCCAGGTCGTCGCACCACACCAGGAACTCGAGGAACTTCGCGGCTCCGGCCCGATGACCGTGCGCCACCGTCTCGAGCGAGCGCTGACGGGCCCAGCGGCGATTGCCGTCGAGGATCATCGCCACATGCTTGGGCAGCACGGCCTCGTTCAGGTGCTTGCGGATACGCCTCTGGTAGAGACGATAGAGGAGGCCCTTCCCGATCTTCGGCTCGTGTTCTGGCACACCGATACGCTACTCGCTCCCAGCGAGTGAAACGTGCCGAACGCGTAGTCTGATCTCATGGCCGCACCCGAGCTCCCCAACATCCCGCTGCTCGAGGATGCGATCGATCACCCGCCCACCGAGGTCAAGCCCACCTGGCGCGGCTGGATCCACGCGGGCACCTTCCCCTTCACCATCGCCATGGGCATCGTGCTGATCTGCCTGGCGCAGGGCGCTCCGGCGAAGTGGGCCAGCGCGGTGTTCATGGTCACCTCGATGGTGCTGTTCGGCAACTCCGCGCTCTACCACCGGTTCAACTGGCAGCCGAAGATGAAGCTGCTCCTCAAGCGCATCGACCACGCCAACATCTTCCTGCTGATCGCCGGCACCTACACGCCGATCGCCGTGCTCGCGCTGCCGTGGGACAAGGGGGCGGTACTGCTCACCGTGGTGTGGGCGGGCGCGCTTCTCGGCGTCGGCTTCCGGGTGTTCTGGATCGGTGCCCCGCGCTGGCTCTACGTCGTGCTGTACCTGGCTCTCGGCTGGGCGGCCGTGCTGTACCTGGTCGACATCTTCAATGCCAACGCCGCCGCGATGGTGCTCGTGATCGTGGGCGGACTGGCCTACACGGTGGGTGCGATCGCGTACGGGCTGAAGCGCCCGAACCCGTTCCCGGGCCGCTTCGGCTTCCACGAGATCTTCCACACGCTGACGGTCGTGGCGTTCCTGTGCCACTGGACCGCCATCCTGCTGCTCGCGATCGACCCGCCGTTCAACGGCTGACGATCGGGCGGAGCTAGCGGCTAGGGCCGACGGACGGTTCGTCCCCCGTCGCGGGTGCCGGGGCGGGCTTCACCGGCGCCCCGGATGCTGCGGCCGCGGCCGCGGCATCGCGCTCGGCGATCTCGGCCTGCAGCTCCTCCTGCACCTGCGCGCGGTAGTTCACCCGGCGCACCCGGCGCACCATGTCGATCACCAGCAGCAGCGTGACCGCCATCACCATGAAGGTGACGATGAAGCCGATGATTCCCGGCGTGACGGTATCGGGATCGGGCGTCGTCACGTCTTCGGCCAGCACCGAGCCGACGAGAGACGAGGCCGCGAGGAGCACGCTCATTCGGAGTCCTCGATGCCGTCGAAGAGGTCGGTGCCGGCATCCGGAACCGACACCCGCGAGGTGACCAGCTGGTAGTCCTCGGTGGGCCACGCCCGCTTCTGCAGGCCGTTCGGCCAGAAGAAGAACGGATGCTCCGGAGCCACCTGGCTGGCGTGGGCGCGCAGCGCCGAGTACCGCACCTCGAAGAAGTCGCCGGCCGGAACCCGCACCAGGGGCGAGGGAACGGGGGGCCGATCCTTCCACCGCTCGCGCATCTCCTCGAAGGTGGCGACGATCGGGTTCTCCGGGTCTTCAGCCTTGATGAGCGTGTAGGCCGCGTCGAACATCTCGGGGTTCATCGTGCGGTCGTAGTAGAGCTTGCCGATCGACCAGGCGGGGCCGGCATCCGGATACGCGGCCGGGTCGGCGGCCGCCTCGAACGCGGCGACCGAGATCTCGTGGGTGCGGATGTGATCCGGATGCGGGTAGCCGCCGTTCTCGTCGTAGGTGACGAGAACCTGCGGTTTGAACTCGCGGATCAGCTTCACCAGCGGGGCCGCCGAGGTGGCGACCGGGATGGCGCCGAAGCTGTTGGCGGGCAGCGGGTCGCCCGATCCGGGCTCGATCCAGCCCGAGTCGTGGTAGCCGAGCCAGCGGTGCTGGAAGCCGACGGCGGCCTGGGCGGCGGCCATCTCGACCCGGCGGAGGCCGGCCATGTCGCGCTCGGCCCAGATCTTCGGCTCGAGCGCCTCGTTCAGCACCGAGCCGCGTTCACCGCCGGTGCAGCTGACGACCATCACCTCGACTCCGCGGTCGAGGTAGTAGGCATACGTGGCCGCGCCCTTGCTCGACTCGTCGTCGGGGTGGGCGTGCACGGCCAGGAGGCGCAGCGTCAGCGGTCTCAACTCCTCAGGGATTGCGGTTAGCCTGAATACAGACCAGCACCAGACTAATTGATCTACCCCGGGAGAGTGCCGCGTGAAAGGCCAGGACGAGGCGGGCGCACAGGAGACGGGTGCGCGCGAGAACGCCGCGCTCGATCAGCGGTACGGCCGTACGCCCGGCCGCCGAGCCCGCGGAAAGCTGATCGCCTGGCTGGGCGGCGTCGGCGTCGCGGTCGTCATCACCGCCTGGGTCGTCTGGGGCGGTCTGAGCGGCAGCGCGGCCTCGCTCGACGCGCAGGACACCGCGCACCTCGTGGTCGATTCCCGCAGTGTGCAGGTCGACTTCGACCTCACCATCCCGCGAGGTGACACCGCCAGCTGCGTCGTGCAGGCGCTCAGCGAGAAGTTCGCCGTGGTGGGCTGGAAGGTCGTCGACATCCCGGCATCCGACAGCGCCACGCGCTCGTTCAGCGAGACCGTGCGCACCAGCGAACTCGCCTCCACGGGTTTGATTTACAACTGCTGGCTCACATAGTCTTTCCTGATCGTCCGGGCCGACACGGCTCGGACGTCAGCATGCTTGAAGGAGTGTTCCGATGGCTGACGACACCCAGCTCACCTGGCTCACGCAGGAGGCCTACGACCGCCTCTCGAACGAGCTCGAAGAGCTCAGCGGCCCCGCCCGGATCGAGATCGCGAAGCGCATCGAGATGGCGCGCGAAGAGGGCGACCTCAAGGAGAACGGCGGCTACCACGCCGCCAAAGACGAGCAGGGCAAGATCGAGGCGCGCATCCGGCAGCTCACGCTGCTGCTGCGCACCGCCCAGGTGGGCGCCACCCCCGAGAGCCACGGTGTCGTGGAGCCCGGAGTCGTCGTGACCGCGCTGGTGGCCGGCGGCGAAGAGCGCTTCCTGCTGGGCAGCCGCGAGATCGCGGGCAACGCCGACCTCGACGTCTACAGCGAGCAGAGCCCGCTGGGCACCGCCATCCTGGGCCTCAAGGTCGGCGAGAAGACCACCTACACGGCCCCCAACGGCCGCGACATCACCGTCGAGGTCACGAACGTCGAGACCTTCCAGGGCTGACCCGCGACCCTCGTCGCGGGGCTACTGCTCGATGCGGAGTTCGTAGCCGGCGTCGCGGAGCTTGGCGATGACCTGGTCGCGGTGGTCCGGGCCCCGGGTCTCGATGTGCAGTTCGAGTTCGACCTGGCTGATCTGCAGGCCCTTGCCATGGCGGGTGTGCTGCACCTCGACCACGTTGGCGTTAGCCTCGGCGACGAGTTCGGCCGTGCGCGCGAGCTGTCCGGGGCGGTCGGGCAGCATGATCCGCAGCTTCAGGTAGCGATCGGATGCGGCGAGGCCGTGACTGATCACGCGCTGCATCAGCAGGGGGTCGATGTTGCCGCCGGAGAGCACGACGACGGTCTTGCCGGCGTCTTTCACCAGCCCGGCGAGGATCGCGGCGACACCGACGGCGCCGGCCGGCTCGACGACCTGCTTGGCGCGCTCGAGCAGCAGCAGCAGCGCGCGGGCGGTGTCGGCCTCGGAGACCGTCACCACCTCGTCGACCAGGTCGCGGATGATCGAGAAGTTCAGGATGCCCGGTTTGGAGACCTGGATGCCGTCGGCGATCGTGGGCGAGGTCGTGATGTTCAGCGGCTCCCCCGCCGCCAGGGAGGGCGGGTAGGCGGCCGCGTTGGCGGCCTGCACGCCGACCACGCGCACCGTTCGGCCCTCGAGGGCCGCGCGCTGCTTGACCGCGCTGGCGATGCCGGAGATCAGCCCGCCGCCGCCGATGGGGACGATGATCGTGTCGGCATCCGGAACCTGGTCGAGGATCTCGAGCCCGAGGGTCGCCTGCCCCATCACCACGTCGATGTGGTCGAACGGCGGGATGACGGTGGCGCCGGTCGCGGCGGCGAACTCGGCGGCGGCACGAAGGGCCTCCTCGACCGAGTGACCGCGCAGGATGACGTCGGCCCCGTAGTGCCGGGTGGCCTGGAGCTTGGGCAGGGGCACACCGATCGGCATGAAGATGGTGGCTTTGATGCCGAGCTCGGCGGCCGCGAAGGCGACGCCCTGGGCATGGTTGCCGGCCGAGGCGGCCACGACGCCGGCCGCTTTCTCGGCCTCGCTGAGCGCCGAGATGCGGTTGTAGGCGCCACGGATCTTGTAGGAACCCGTTCGCTGCACGTTCTCGCACTTGAGGAACACGGGCGAGCCGATGATCTCGGTGAGGAAGCGCGAGCTCTCCATCGGCGTGACCTTGGCGGCCTTCGCCACGCGCACGCGGGCGAGCTCGATGTCGGCCAGGGCGGGGCCGGCGAACGTGGTCTCGGAGTCAGTCATGCGGTAGCGCATCCTTCGGGGTGGTCAGAGCCGGATCGGGCACGGGTGTGCGCCACGTGCCACCGGCGATGTAGTTGATCATGACGTTCAGGGTGGCCACCAGCGGCACCGCGAAGAAGGCTCCGGCGATACCGGCGACCATCGAGCCGCCGGCCACGGCAAGGACGACGGCGAGCGGATGCACCTTCACCGCGGTTCCCATCACGAGCGGCTGCAGCACGTGGCCCTCGATCTGCTGCACGAGCAGCACGATCCCGAGCATGATGAGCGCGATCACCCAGCCGTTGTAGATGAGCGCGATGAACACGGCGACGGTGCCGGTCACCACGGCACCGATGATCGGGATGAACGAGCCCAGGAACACCAGCACGCCGATCGGGATGGCCAGGGGGACACCCAGGATCGCCGCGCCCACCCCGATGCCGACGGCGTCGATGGACGCGACCAGGATCTGCACCTTCACGAAGTTCTGCAGCGTGCGCCAGCCGGTCTTGCCGGCCCCGTCGGTGGCCGCGCGGGCCTTGCGCGGGAACAGGCGCACGATCCAGGCCCAGATCCGCTCGCCGTCGATCAGGATGAACAGCGTCGAGAACAGGGTGAGCAGCACGCCCGTGAGCACGTGGCCGACGCTGGAGCCCACCGCGGCTGCGCCCGTGATGAGCGCCTGGCTGTCTTGCTGCACGGCGGTCCAGAACTGCGACACATACGCGTTGAAGTCGGACTCGGACACCTGCAGCGGCGAGTCGGCCAGGAACGACTTGAGGTCGTTGTACGAGCTGATCGACTGCTGCTTGAGGTCGTCGAAGCCCGACGTGACCTGCGTGACGACGAGGAAGATGAGGGCCGCGACGACGACGATGGTGCCGAGCTCGGCGGCGGCGATGGCGAGACCCTTGGGCCACTTGTGCCGCACCAGGAAGTTCTTGAACGGCACCAGCAGAGCCGAGAGCACGACCGCGACCAGCACCGGGATGATGAGCAGCCGCAGCTGGATGATCAGGAAGCCGATGACGGCCAGCACGGCCATCACCACGAGGATGCGCCACGACCAGGCGCCGGCGATCTTCATGCCGAGCGGCACGGAGTCTTCACCCGTCGCGGATCGCGGACCGGCGGCGGCGGATGCGGCCTGCGCGGCGGCCGAGGGCTGCGCGCCGGGGCGGGGCGAACGGCGCAGGAACCCGCGCCGGCGGGGCGGCTCCGTCTCAGACATGAGCCAAGTCTAGGAGCGGACGTATGCATCCGCCCGCATGCGCTCAGGACTCCCAGGCGCTCACGGCCACGGGCGCTCCGGCGAACTGCAGGAACAGTCTCTGATCGACCTCGGGAACGGTCGCGGCAGCGTGCTGCACCCGCACCACGGTGCCGTCCTCCAGGGCCACCGTGGTGCGCCGGTACGAGCCGAGGAAGCTCGTCGAGACCACGTCGACCGGGATGCCGGTGTCGCCGAACCTCAGGTCCTCCGGGCGCACGAAGACGATCGCGTCGCCCTCCTCGAACGAGGGGTCGACCAGCGGGAGCCGGGCGTCGCAGAGCTCGGCGAACCCGTCGCGCACCACACCGCGGATGCGATTGCTCGACCCTACGAACTCGGCCACGAACGGCGTCGCGGCCCGCGAGTAGAGCTCTTCGGGCGAGGCGATCTGCTCGATCCGGCCCGCGCGCATCACGGCGACCCGGTCGGCGACCGCGAGCGCCTCCTCCTGGTCGTGCGTCACGAACACCGTGGTGATGCCGAAGTCGAGCTGGATGCGCCGGATCTCCTCACGCAGCTGAACGCGCACCCGGGCGTCGAGCGCCGAGAGCGGCTCGTCCAGCAGCAGCAGCCGTGGTTCGGTGACGAGGGCGCGGGCGAGCGCCACGCGCTGCTGCTGCCCGCCGGAGAGCTCGTGGGCGTAGCGGCCGCCGAAGCCCCCGAGGCCCACCATCTCGAGGGCGTCACCCGCTCGCCGGCGCCGCTCGTCCGCGCCGACCCGGCGCATCCGGAGCCCGAACTCGACGTTGGCGAGGGCGGTCATGTGCGGGAAGAGCGAGTACGACTGGAAGACCATGCCGATGTCGCGCGAGCGCGCGGGGGTGGTCGAGACGTCGGCGTCGCCGATCAGCACCGTGCCGCTGGTGGCCGCCTCCAGGCCCGCCAGCACGCGCAGCGCCGTGGTCTTGCCGCAGCCGCTCGGGCCGAGCAGGGCCAGGAACTCGCCCGGGCGGATGGTGAGGTCGATGGCGTCGAGCGCGCGGTGGCCGCCCGGGAACTCTTTGACGATGCCGCGGAGTTCGACCTGGGCGCCGGTGGGGGTGGATGCGACCACCGCGGCCGGTGCGGAGGGGCCGGTCACGGTGCCGGCGGTCGTGAGAGTCGTCATGAGGAGGCTTTCTGTCGGGGGCTGCGGCCGATCCGGCCGATGGCGAGCAGCAGCACGAAGGCGAACACGAGCGCGAGCAGGGCGAAGATGATGGAGACGAAGGGATCGGCCTTGCTCACGATCACGAGCGAGGTCTGCAGGTTCACCCGGTTGAGCAGGGCCGCGATCGTGTACTCGCCGAGCACCACGGCCACCGAGATGAACGAGGCGGCGAGCAGGCCCCGCCGGATGTTGGGTACCACGATCCGCAGCAGGATGGTGGGCCAGCCCGCCCCGAGCGAGCGGGCCGCTTCGCTCAGGGTCACGACGTCGACGGCGGCGAGGTTGGTCTGGATGGAGCGGTAGGCGTACGGCAGCACGATCACGCCGTACGCGAAGGCGAGAGTCCAGACGCCGCTGCCGAACATCCGCGCGATCACCGAGTACACCGGCGCGAGGCCCACCACGATGACGATCGCCGGGATGGTGATGGGCAGCAGGCAGACGAACTCCAGCACCCGCTGCAGCTGCGGGAACCGGATGCGCACGAGCACCATCGTGGGCACCAGCAGCACGAGCATCACGGCCACGGTCGCCACGGCGAGGATGAGGGAGTTGCCGAGGCCGGTGAAGATCGGCTTGTACTCCCCCGTCAGCTGGCCGCCGAACACCGCTGCCCAGCGTGAGAAGTCGTAGCCGCCGCCGAGACCCTTGCGCAGCGTGAACTCGATCATCGCGACGATCGGGATGAGGAAGAGCGCGCCGATCACCCCCACGATGACCCAGCGGGTGGTGCGGGTGGGGCCGGGGTGGATGTCGTGCAGGCGATTGCTCGCGCTCACCGCTGCCACCTCGCCGCCCGGCGCATGAGCACCGAGTACAGCGCCATCACGAGCGTCATCACCACGATCATCCCGAGCGCGAGCGCTCCGGCGAGGTTCTCCCGCCCGAGCACGGTCTCGCTGGTGAGCGCGGCGCGGATCTGCAGCGGCACGATCTGCGAGCCCTGACTGGTGAGCGCGGCGGCCGTGGCGAACGAGGAGAAGGCGTTCGCGAACAACAGCAGCAGGCAGCCCGCGAACGAGGGGGCGAGCACCGGCAGGCCCACGTGCCGCCAGTAGCTCAGGCGGCTGCCGCCGAGCATCGCGGTGGCCTCGGCCCACTGCGGCTTGAGGCTCTCCAGCGCCGGCGAGAAGGTGATGATCATCAGCGGCACCTGAAAGTAGATGTAGGGCAGGATGAGGCCGGGCGCCTCGTAGAGCCACACGCCGTCGGCGAAGATGTCGACGCCGAACGTGTCGCGCAGGTACACGGTGACCATGCCCTGGATGCCGATGGTGGCCACGAAGGCGAAGGCCAGCATCACGCCGCCGAACTGGGCGAGCACGCCGCTGGCGGCATCCACCACCGAGCGCAGCGCGCCCGTGGGCTTCGCGCCGATCAGGGCGTAGCAGAACAGGGCGCCGACGACGGCGCCGATCACGGCGGTCAGCGCCGAGATCCAGAGCGAGTTGCCGAAGGTGTTCAGCACCACCGGGTCACCGAGCGCGGCCAGGTTCGACCAGGTGAATGCCCCGTCGCCATCCACGAGGCCGGTGAACAGGGCGATCGCGGTGGGCAGGGCGAGGAAGAGCAGGATGTACGCGGCGAAGGGCACGAGGCCCAGTGCGCCGGTGGAGCCGAGCGAGCGGATGCCCGCCCGCAGCCGCGCGCCCCGGGACAGGGTCGCTGTCCCGGAGCGCGCCGGCGCGGCGGCATCGGCCGCAGGCGCGACCGCTCGCGCTGAGGTCGTCGGCGTGAGCGTGTCGGCCATGATCGTCGGATGCGGTGCGGCCGGCCCTACTGGACCGCCGCCGCCCACTTCTCGCCCAGCAGAGCGGATGCGGCCGCGGCCTGGTCGGCGTCGGGAACGACGGTCTCGCCCGGCACGGTCGGCAGGGCGGCGAACAGCTCCTCGTCGATGGTGTCGGCCTCGGCCATCGCCTCGGCGCGCACGGGGCGGGCACCGCCGGCGAGCCACAGGTTCTGGGCGTCGTCGCTGTAGAGGAACTCCTGCCACAGGCGCGCGGCGGCCGGGTGGGGCGCATCCGCGTTCACGGCCTGGTTGTAGTAGCCGGCGTATCCGGTGCCGGGGAGGATGGTGACCTCCCAGTTGCGCTGGCCCTCGAGGCCCGCCGCATAGCCGACGTTGAGGTAGTCCCAGTCGAAGACCACGGGGGTCTCACCGCTCGCGATCGTGGCGGGGGTCGGGTCGATCTTCACGAAGTTCCCGGCCTTGTTCAGCTCGGAGAAGAAGTCGATGCCGGCCTGGAAGTCGTCGACCGATCCACCGTTCTGCACGGCGGCGAGGCCCACGGCGGCGAAGGCCGCACCGGCCTGGGTCGGGTCGCCGTTGATGGCGACCTTGCCCTTGTACTCGGCGCCCAGCAGGTCGTCGAGGCTCTTCGGCTCGGGCACCGCGTCGGGGTCGTAGCCGACGGCCATGTACCCGCCGTAGTCGCCCACCCAGAGTCCGCTCTGCTCCTTCAGCGCATCCGGGATGTCGGCCCAGGTGGCCACCTGGTAGGGGGCGAACGTGTCGGTGTTGGCGAGCGCGACGGCGGCGCCCACATCGAAGACGTCGGGGGCGGTGTCCTGCCCGGCCAGGTTGTCGGCGGCCTGGATCTCCTCGGCGCTGGAGGCGTCGGGGCTGGCTTCGTTGATGGTGATCTCGGGGTACTTCTCGGCGAAGGCGTCGAGCACGGCGCCGTAGTTGGCCCAGTCGCGCGGCAGCGCGATGACGTTGAGCGAGCCTTCGGCCTTGGCGGCCTCCTCGAGCCCGGCGAGTCCGCCGAACGCGTCGAGGCTGGTGGCGGTGGCCGCGTCGACGTCGGTTCCGGATGGTCCGGCGGCGGTGGCGTCGGCCGAGCAGCCGGTGAGGCCGAGGGCGAGGGCTGCGGCGACGGCGATGCCGGCCACGGCGATGCGCTTGGTGAGCACGGTGATTCCTCCAGGGTGGGCCGGCTCGCGGCCGCCCGCGCTGTGAGCGGGCAGTTCGGCGCCGCGGGTGCCGACACCCTGCACGGTAGGTCGGCCAGACGACCCGTCGCCGTCGCCCGGGTTACCGGATGGTGAACCTCCGGCGTATCCCCCGGATGCGGGGTGCACGGCCCGGCCGTCCCCGATGTCGGCGGCCCTCGGTAAGGTCGAACCCGATGGTCGACACGATTTCACCCGCACTGGCGCGACGGATCGCCCTGGCCGCCCAGGGCTTCGGGGTGCGCTCCGGCGCCGAGCCGGGCACCCGGCAGTTCAATCTGCTGCTGCGCCGCCTGGGCCTGCTGCAGATCGATTCGGTGAACGTCTACGAGCGAAGCCACTACCAGCCGGTGTTCGCCCGGCTGGGGCACTTCGACAAGACGCTGCTCGACAAGCTCACCTACGGCTCCGGGGTCACCGAGTACTGGGCGCACGAGGCCTCCTTCCTCCCCGTCGAGACGCTGCCGCTGATGCAGTGGCGCAAAGACGACTACCGCGAGTACTACGCGGCGCATCCGGATTCCTGGGGCGCCTCGAACGCCACCACCCTGGCCTGGCTGCTCGACGAGCTGGCGGCGAAGGGCCCGATGCGCGCGAGCGAGATCGAGCACGAGTCGAACAAGCGGCAGGGCCCGTGGTGGGGCTGGTCGGATGTGAAGCGCGGGCTCGAGACGCTGTTCCGGCAGGGCGACGTGGTGTCGGCCGGGCGGGTGCGCTTCGAGCGCGTCTACGCGCTGCCCGCGCAGGTGCTGCCCTCCGCGGTGCTCGACCGCTCGGTGCCGCGTGCGGAGGCCGTGCGCGAGCTGATGTCGATCTCGGCGCGCGCCCACGGTATCGGCACGGCGAGCGATCTGGCCGACTACTTCCGGTTGAAGCAGACGGATGCTCTCCCCGCCATCCACGAACTCGTCGAGTCGGGCGAGCTGCTGCCGGTCGCCGTTCCGGGCTGGACGAAGAAGGCCTGGCTGCACCGTGATGCGCGCCTGCCCCGCCGCATCGAGGCCTCCGCCCTGCTCTCCCCCTTCGACCCCGTGGTCTGGGAGCGCGAGCGGGCTCTGCGCCTGTTCGACTTCCATTACCGCATCGAGATCTACACCCCCGCGCCGAAGCGCGTCTACGGCTACTACGTGCTCCCGGTGCTCATCGACGACCGCCTGCCGGCCCGCATCGACCTCAAGAGCGACCGCCAGTCCGGAGTGCTCCGAGTGCAGTCCGCCTGGGCGGAGCCCGGCCTCCTCCCCGACGACATCCCCCGCATCGCGGCCCTCATCCGCCGATCCGCGCTCTGGCAGAACCTCCCCGGCGACATTGTCGTCGCCGACCGAGGCACCCTAGCCCCCGCCCTCCGAGCCGAACTAGCCCGCGCCTGACACCGCACATCCCGCCCGTGAGACCGCACATCCGTAAACGTGCCCCGACGGTGGTGGAGGGCCCGAAGTCTCAGGCCGTACTCGTTTACCCAAGGTGGGGGTGTGGCCGAACGGCCCGACCGCAGGCCGGGCCGTTCGACCGCGCCCCCACATGTCGCGCTGCGCCGGGCAGGGACCGGCGCAGCCCGGTCACGCCGAGCAAAGCCCGGCGCGACCGGCAGCTAGCATCCCAGCTAGAACTGCCCGCCCATTTGGTGGAGGCGCGCCACACGATCCGGGATAGGCGGGTGTGTGGCGAAGAGACGCGCCATCACACCGGGCTTGGAGGGGTCGGCGATCCACATGTGGGCCATCGAGGTGGACTGGCGCTGCATGGGGCGGCCGTAGGCGGCGAGCTTCTCCAAGGCACTGGCCAGGGCATCCGGATGCCGCGTGGTGAGTGCACCCGTCGCATCCGCCAGGTATTCGCGCTGGCGGGACACGGCGAGCTGCACGACGGTGGCGATCAGCGGCGCGATGATGATGGCGACCAGGCCGAACACCATGACGATCGGGTTGCTGTTGTTGTTGTTCCGGCCGAAGAACGCCATGCGCAGGAACATGTCGGCGATGAATCCCACCGCCACCACGAGCCCGAACACGATCATCGAGACCCGGATGTCGTAGTTGCGCACGTGACCGATCTCGTGGGCCATCACGCCCTCGAGTTCGGCGTCGTCCATGATGTCGAGCAGGCCGGTCGTGGCGGCCACGACGGCGTGCTGTGGATCGCGACCGGTGGCGAACGCGTTGGGCGCCGGGTCGTCGATGATGTACACCTTGGGCATCGGCGTGCCCGTGGTGATCGACAGGTTCTCGACCACCCGCCAGAGCCGCGGGTTGTCGCGCTTCTGGATCTCGCGGGCCCCGCTCATCACGAGCGCCTGCCCGCTGGCCGCGAAGTACTGGATGAGGGCGTAGCCGAGCGACACCACGACCGTGATGATCACGATCGAGAGGTTGCCGTAGATGTAGCTGGCCAGCCAGCCGAGCCCGCCGATGATCAGCAGGAACAGCAGGATGATGACGACGGTATTGCGCTTGTTCTTGGCTATCGCTGAGTACATGTACCGCTGTCAGGCTAGAACTGCACGCGCGGGGGCTCCGCGATCGCGGCGAGGTCGGAGACCTCGAAGAACTCGCGCTCGGTGAACCCGAGACGACGGGCGAAGACGTTGTTGGGGAACTGCTGGATCTTCGTGTTCAGCTCGCGAACGCCGCCGTTGTAGAAGCGGCGCGAGGCCTGCACTTTGTCTTCGGTGTCGACGATCTCGGCCTGCAGCTGCAGGAAGTTCTGGCTCGCTTGGAGCTGCGGGTACGCCTCGGCCACGGCGAAGATGCTCTTCAGAGCGGTCTGCATGTGGTTCTCGGCCACGGATGCCTCGGCCGGGCCCTGCGCGGAGAGCGTCTCGGCGCGAGCCTGGGTGACGTTCTCGAACACGGACTTCTCGTGCGCCGCGTAGCCCTTGACCGATTCGATCAGGTTGGGCAGCAGATCGGCACGCCGCTTGAGCTGCACCGTGATGTCGCTCCAGGCCTCGTCGACCCGCACCTTCAGCGAGACGAGCGAGTTGTAGGTCGCCCAGAGGTAGATGCCGATGATCGCAACGATCACGACGACGATGATTACCGGGATCAGCCATTCCATGGGGGAAGTATATCGGGGGTGCAGGCCGCGGTCAGGGGTGGTGAGGCACTCTCACAGGCTGTGGGCACCGGAACGGGCCGATACTCCGGGGAGCAGGATCACTTTGCCGTTGAGCGTGCGCGACTCCGCCAGCTCGAGAGCGGCAGCCGCCTCGGTGAGCGGGAATCGCGCGGCGATGTTGGCCGTGATGGTGCCGGCGCGCAGGAGTTCGAACACCTGGCCCAGGTCGGACTCGAGGTGGCGGCGGAAGCGGGCCGGACGATACCGGTGGCCCGCCCAGAGGTCGTAGAAGGTCGCCTTCCTGCCATTCGGCAGAGCGCTCCAGGCGAGCGCTTGCCCGATGGCTTTCAGGAAGGGCGAGACGAGAGGGCCCGTGCCGCTGACGGCGTCGAGGATGGCATAGGTGACGAGGGTGCCACCGCGTTTCAGAAGAGCGAAGGACGTCTTGGCGTTGTCTCCCCCGATGTTGTCGAAGACCGCGTCCACGCCGGCGGGCGCTTCCCGGCGAACGGCGGCAGAGAGGTTCGGGTCGGCGTAGTCCACCGGGATGACGCCGGCCTCACGCAGGGCTGCGTGGTGGCGCGGGGAGGCGGCGCCGATCACTGTGACGCCGTGATGCTGCGCGAGCTGGATCAGGATGCCGCCGACACCGCCGTTCGCGCCGAAGACGAGAACGGTTCCTCCGGGCTTCACCTTCGCGGCGCGATGCAGCATCTGCCAGGCGGTGACCCCGTTCACGACGACCGTCTCCGCCTCTTCGGGAGGGATGCCGGCGGGCACCACGACGCAGTCCCGGGCTTCGACGACGGCGTGGGTGGCCCACGCTCCCGTCTTGGTCATCGTCGCGACCCGCTGACCGATCAGCTGCGGATCGCCGCCCGACCCGATCGCGAGCACGCGGCCGACGAGGTCGTAGCCGGGCGTGAAGGGGAACTCCGGCTGCCCGAAATACCGGCCCCGGCGCATGGCCTGTTCGGCGAAGGCGATCCCGGTGGCTTCGACCTGCACCAGAAGCTGCCCCGAGCGGGGCGCGGGAGCGGGCTCCGAGACGATCTGGAGCCCGGACGGTTCGACGAGTCCCGGCAGGACGACGCGGGTGGTCGTGGTCATCATGACCTCATTTCTGCAACAGAACGTTGCTTAGTTAGTGGCATTCACATTAGTGAAGGGGTGTTACTCTGTCAATCGACGACGGGAGGGAATTCACGATGAGCGCACCGGTCAAGCCGACCAGACGCGAGGAACGGCGCATCCAGACCGTCCGGGAGATCAAACAGCTCGCCAGGGAGCAGATCAGGGAAGGGGGGCCGGATGCGGTGTCCCTGAGCGGCATCGTGCGGCAGATGTCGATGTCGCCTGCTGCTCTCTATCGCTATTTCGCCAACCGCGACGCGCTCGTGGCCGACCTCGTGGTCGATGCCTACAACGAACTCGCCGACTCGCTCGTCGAGCTCGAGCGGGAGGATGTGTCCGCCGACAGGCACCTCGACGAGGTCCTGCATGGCACCCGCACCTGGGCGCTTCGGAACCCCCAGGCCTATCAGCTGATCTTCCAGAGCAGAGCCGGGTCGGGTGAGGGCTTCGCCGCAGACCGCACCATCCCGGCCGCGTCCAGGAGCATGGCCGTGCTCGTCGACGCCCTCGCCGCGGTGACGGGCGGCAACGCCCGGCAGACCGAGCCGCGTCCGTCGCACGCCCCAGTCGCGAGGGAAGAGTCGTTCCGGGCCTGGGCGCAGCGCAGCGGTCTCAGCCGGTTCTCGACCGAGGTGCTGGCGCTGGCCTTCCTCACCTGGACCAGACTGCACGGGATCATCAGCCTGGAGGTGGGTGGGCACCTCGCGGCCACCGGCATCGGCGCGGAGATGCTCTTCGAATCCGAGGTGGCCACGATCCACCAGCAGGCCCGAGAGCTGCCACGGGCAGCACCGGAACCCGCCACCGACTGAACCCCCGCTCAACCGCCCGAAGGCCTCCTCACCGGGACAGGGTGAGGAAGCGGAGCCAGTGGTAGCTGTCTTTGGGGGTTCGGGTGAAGTCGTCGAAGTCGACGTGGACGAGGCCGAAGCGCTGGGTGTAGCCGGCAGCCCACTCGAAGTTGTCGAGGAGCGACCACACGTAGTAGCCGCGCAGGTCGATTCCGGATGCTGCGCCCCCGCCGGTGACGGCGTTCAGGGCCGCGTCGAGGTGGCCGGCCAGGTAGTCGATGCGGGAGCCGTCGTGCACGCGGGGGGTGCCGTTCTCGGGGTCGAGCTCGACGGCATCCGGGAACGAGGCGCCGTTCTCGGTGAGGTGGACCGGGGGCAGCAGGGTGCCGTAGCGGGTGGCGAGTTCGTCGAGGGCGACCGCGAGGAACTCCGGTGCGATCGGCCAGCCGAAGCCGGTGGTGGGGAATTCCGGCCACGGCGCCAGGTGGAACGGGAGCGACGACATCGCGGTGGAGCCGCCGTCCGGGGTCTCGGACGGGCCGGAACCGGCGGCGATGCGGGTGGGCATGTAGAAGTTGAGGCCGTAGAAGTCCAGCGGCGCCGCGATGAGCGCCAGGTCGGCGGGGTCGACCTCGGCGAGCGCCGTGAAGAGCGCCTCGAAGCCCTCGGGAGGCGTGGGGTAGTGCCCGAGCAGCACCGGGTCGGCGAAGACGCGGTTGTGCAGCACGTCGAACAGCTCGGCGAACACCACGTCGGGCTCGGCATCGGTGGCCGGCAGCACGGGGCTGTGCACGTTGACGATGCCGATCTCGCCGGTGACGTCGGCGGCGCGAAGGGCCTGCACGGCGAGGCCGTGCCCGAGCAGCTGGTGGTGGGCAGTCGGGAGCGCGTTGAACAGCCGTGTCGAGCCGGGCGCATGCACGCCGAGCGCGTAGCCCTCGAGGGTGACGGTGGCGGGCTCGTTGATGGTGACCCAGCGGTCGATGCGCGGGCCGAACCGCTCCCCCAGCTGGAACGCGAGGTCGCCGAAGCGCAGCGCGGTGTCGCGGTTGAACCAGCCGCCGGCCAGCTCGGTGGGCGTGTCCCAGTGGAAGATGGTGGCCATCGAGCCGATGCCCGCCTGCTCCAGCTGGTCGAGCAACCGCTCGTAGAAGTCGACGCCCGCCGTGCGGAGCGATCCCTTGCCCTCCGGCTGCAGGCGTGGCCAGGAGAACGAGAAGCGGTAGGAGTCGATGCCGAGCTCACGCATCAGGCCGACGTCTTCGGGCATCCGGTGCAGGTGATCCGTGGCGCGATCGGCCGTCGACCCGTCCAGGATGCGGCCCGGCTGGGCGCTGAAGGCATCCCACACCGACTCGCCACGGCCGCCCTCGTGCGTGCCGCCCTCGATCTGGAACGCACTGGTCGACACCCCGAGCACGAAGCCCTCGGGCAGGCGGCCGGCCAGGTCGCGAGCGCGCTCGCGCCGCTCCTCCGGAGGTACGGCGGAGGCGGTGGAGATGCGGCGGGAGTCTCGGGAGCGGTCGCCCGATCCGCCCGCGCCCTTCGACGATCCGGAGGGGGCCATCACGCTCCCAGCACGCGGTCGAGGTACGCGTTGGAGAACATCCGCGTGGGGTCGAGCCGGTCTCGCAGCTGCACGAACGAACCGTGCTGCGGATACAGCGCCGCCAGCGCCGCCGCATCGCGGGTGTGCAGCTTGCCCCAGTGCGGACGGCCGGCGTGCTCGATCATGATCTCCTCGACAGCTTCGAAGTACTCGGTGTGGTTCTCGCGGAAGTACCGGTGCACGGCCACGTAGCCGCTGTCGCGCCCGGAGGCGGTCGAGAGCCAGAGGTCGTCGGCCGGTGCGAACCGCACCTCGATCGGGAACGAGATCTTCCAGCCGCGCGAGCGGATCAGTTCGTCGATCGCCCGCAGCACCTCGGGCACGTCGGCCGCGGGAACCGCGTACTCCATCTCCCGGAAGCGTACCGTGCGCTTGGTGGCGAAAACGCGGTGCGAGGCGTCCGAGAACGAGCGGTCGCCCCAGAGCCGCTCGGCGAGCGCGTTCACGCCCGGCACGATCGCGGGCACCATGCGCCCGGCCGCACAGGTGGCGCGGAACACCCCGTTGGCCAGCAGGGTGTCGTCGACGAACGAGCTCCAGGGCGAGAGCGGCCGGGTGGCGACGGATGCCGGCTGCCGGGTGTTCGCCTTGGTGACGGCCGTGCGCGTGCCCGGGAACCAGTAGAACTCGAAGTGATCGGTGCCGGCGACGTGCGCGTCGAGGCCGGTGATGACCTCGTCGAGCGGATACGGGCGCTCCACCGCCTCGAGCACGAAGGCGGGAACGCACTGGAGGGTGACCTCCACGATGATGCCGAGGGCGCCGAGCCCCACCGCGGCGGCCGGCAGCAGCTCGGGGTTCGACGTCTCCGAGATGTGCAGCAGCTCGCCGTCGGCGGTGACCAGCGTGAGACCCACCACCTGCGTGGCGATGCCGCCGAGGTCGCGGCCGGTGCCGTGCGTTCCGGTGGAGATCGCGCCGCTGATCGACTGCTGGTCGATGTCGCCCATGTTCGCCAGGGCGAGCCCGTGCGGGCGCAGCAACCGGGGCAGGTCGAACAGACGGGTGCCGCCGAAGAGCGTGACGCGGCCGCGCTCGCGGTCGACCTCGGCGATGCCGGTGAGGTCGTCGAGCTCGAGCAGCACCCCCGTGGCCACGGCGATGCCGGTGAAGCTGTGGCCGGCCCCGACCGCCTTCACCCGGAGGCCCGTGCGCGCGGCCCCGCGCACGGCACGCTGCACGGCGGCCACGCTCACCGGCCTCTCGACCCGCACCGGCTTCACCGACTCGGTGCGCGCCCAGTTGCGCCAGGTGCCGTTCATCGCCGTCACAGGAAGGCCTTCCCCTCGCCGCGGTAGCTCGGCACGACGGCCACCACCTGCTCGTCGGAGACCACCTGGAACTCGTTCACGTGTTCGGCCAGCTCGCCGGATTTCGTGTGCCGCAGCCACACCCGGTCGCCCACGGCGAGCGCCGCCGCCCCGCGCCCGGAGAGCGGTGTCTGCACTTCGCCGGCCATCTCGCGGGCCTGCATCCGGGTGCCCCTGGGCCAGACGACCTCGGGCAGCCGGTCGGGGGCGGGCGGGCCGGAGGCGATCCAGCCGCCGCCGAGCAGGGTCGCCATGTCGGGCCGGGGTTTGCGCACCACCGGCAGCGCGAAGGCGGCCGCGGGTGCCGGGTGGAAGCGCGAGTAGGTGTCGAACAGGTGCCCGCCGAACAGTCCGCTGCCGGCGGCGATCTCGGTGACCGAGGGATCGGCGCCGGTCGATTCCAGCGACCCGGTGCCGCCGCCGTTCACGAACTCGAGCTCGGCGATCTTCCGCACCGCCGCCACAACCGCGCCGCGCCGGTCGCGCAGCTCCGCGGCGGAGCGCGCCTGCATCCAGTCGATCACCCGGCCCTGCCCGAACCCGGTGACCAGGTTGCCGCGGGGCCGGTTGCCGACCCCGGCGATCTGCGACTCGTACGCCATCATCCCCACCAGCGCGAAGCCCGGCCGGGCGACGACGGCGCGGGCCAGCGCGGTGGCCTGCTCGACGGTGTGGATCGGCGAGCGGAACACCCCGAGGCGGCCGAGCCCCGGTGCCGTGAAGGCCGCATCCAGTTCGAGGGCGACCCGGATGACCGCCCGCTGCGCCGGCGGCACGACCGCGTCGACCAGGTCGAGGTGCTCGGCCGAGTCGATCATCAGCGTCACCCGGGAGGCCAGCTTCTCATCGGCGGCCAGGGTGCGGATCGCGGCCCGATCGGTGCTCGGGTACCCGACGACGACGTCGTCGACGGTCTCGGCGAGCCACAGCGCCTCGGCGAGCGTGTAGGCGAGAACGCCGGCGTATCCGGGCAGCGCGAGCACCGCATCCTGAACCGCCCGCACCCGGATCGACTTGCTGGCCACCCGGATCGGCACGCCCCCCGCCCGGTGCAGCATCGAGCGGGCGTTGTGCACGAGCGCTTCGAGGCCGATCACGGCGACCGGGGGGTCGAGCTCGGCGGTCGCCGCCGTGAGGCCGCGCCAGTAGCGCTGCTCGTCGCGCCAGGCGCGCGGGTGCACGGAGTCGGCGGCGAGGTCCAGCAGCGGTGCGGATGCTGCATCCGTGGCCTTCTTCACGGCCGGGGCCTTCTTCGGGGTGGGGGTCATCGAACGCTCCTGACGCGGGAGACGGCGACCGCGCCGGCGAAGCCGAACAGGGCCGAGAGGAGGAAGAGGCCGGGAAAACCGCCCAGCCAGCTGACCACGGCGGCGCCGAGCAGCGGGGCGATCGCCTGCGGCACGGCCGTGGCGATGTTCATGATGCCGAGGTCTTTGCCGCGGGAGGCGGGATCCGGCAGCACCTGCGTGGCGAGTGCCTGGTCGACCGAGAGGAACGTTCCGTAACCCAGCCCGAGCAGGGCGGCCGCCACCATCGTCACCGTGAGCTCGGGCACGAAGGCCAGCAGCAGAGCCGCCACGGCCTGCAGCACGGCGGCGGCGAGCACGAAGATGCGGCGGCGGCCCAAGCGGTCCGAGAGGGCGCCGGCCACGATCGAGGCCACCACCACGAAGACCGTGTAGATGACGATCAGCAGCAGCAGGTCGTCTTCGGCGTTCGGATCGCGCAGCCCGAACATCAAGAAGTAGAGCAGCAGCGTGGTGCCGAGCGCGTTGCCGATGTTCACCAGGATGCGGCTGGTGAGGGTCCAGCCGAAGTCCGGATGGGCGCGTGGGCTGACCCACATGCTCTGCACGATCGCCCGCACGGTGAGCACCGGACGATCGGATCGGGCCAGCTGCGCATCCGGCATGACGAGGCAGAACGGCGCCACAAGCACGACGAGCAGCACGGCCATCGCCGTGTAGCCGAAGAACTGGCCGGTGAACAGGGTGGTGGCCAGCAGCACGCCGAGGATGAGGCCCACGGCCTGCGGCGCCGAGATGAAGCTCGAGACGAGGCCGCGCTGGTCGACCGGCACCTGGTCGGAGATGGCCGCGGTGAGGGCGGCGGAGAGCACGCAGAAGCCGATGATGGCGACGGTCCACCACAGACCGACTCCCGCGAGGCTGGACTGCAGGCCGAGCAGGAACAGCGCCACGGCGAAGAGCACGGCGCCGGCCGCGATCCACGGCCGGCGGCGGCCGAAGCGGGAGGTGGTGCGGTCGGAGAGGGCTCCCGTGATGGGGAAGGTGACCAGCGCGAACACGCCCGCGATGGCCGAGATCACCCCGAACGCCACCACGCTGTCGGTCCACTCGCCGCTGGTGACGTGCTGCTCCACCTGCAGAGGAAGCAGAAGCTGCACGGGCGTGAGCTGCGCCATCCAGACACCGAGCCAGCCGGCGCCGAACAGGGCGATCCACGCACCGCCGACCCGGCGCACCGGTTCGGCGAGGGCCTGCGGGGCGGCTTCGTCACGCTCGGTGGTCATCGCGAGTCCTTTCGGGTGATCGGCTTTCGGGTGATCGGCTTTCGTGGTGCTCGGCGGTCGGTGGGCGGATGCCGGTGTCGGTATCCGTATCCGTATCCGTATCCGTGTCGGTGTTCGGCACGGCTTCGGCGGCGAGCGCTCGGGCGGCGAAGCGGATGCTGCGGTCGGCCCGCTCGTCGTCGCCGTCGGCGAGCCACGCCAGCGTGATGCCGTCGGTGAACACCACCAGGTCGGCGGCGAGATCGGGCAGGGGCCTCTGCCACACGGCTCCGGTGCGCTGGGCGGCCTCGGCCAGCGATTCCGCGGCCAGGCTGCGGTAGCGCTCGTACTGCTTGGCGGCGAGCTCGCGCATGCCGGGGGTGCGGATGGAGTACTGGGTGAGCTCGAACATCGCGCGCTCGCGCAGCGGATCGGCGCGCACCTGGGCGAAGTAGCTGCGGAGGCCGAGTTCGAGCACGGTCTCGAGGCTGCTGCCCGATCCGCTCGTCACCTCGAGCACCACCTGCTGGCTGTCGACCACCTCGGCCACGAGCTCGGCAAGCAGCTCTTCGCGCGAGGCGAAGGCGTAGTGGAAGCTGGCGAGCTTCATGCCGGCGGCCTCGACGACCGCGCGGGTGGTCGCCCCGGCGACACCGTGCCGCGCTATCACGTCGAAGGCGGCGGCGAGCAGGCGGCTGCGGCGTTCGGCCACCGGCATGCGCGCCATGTGCTGCTCCTCGCTCGTGGCACGGCCACGCTCGTGCACCGCTCGCACGCCCGCCCAGCCGCCGAAGTGGGTCAGTTGACCCAGTTGCGTCAGTATGCCGCACGCCGGGCACGGCTGTACATCCCCACCTCCGAATTTCATGCGAAACGCCGGGAGCAGGGTGGTGCGGATCGCCGGCGGTCGTGCTGAATAGACGGAGGTGTCGGGTTCGCGTGCAGAGTGGGAGCAGACGTCGTCGCGACCTCGTGACGGCGGGGATCGGCGATTCCGGGGGCTGATCACCACGGCCCTCGCCCTCGTTCTCACGGGCGGATTCGTTCTCGCCGGAGCCGGTATGGCCGCCTGGGCGGCGCCGTCCGACACGGCTGTCCTCCCCGCGGCTGCTCCTAGCGAGGCGGCTGCGGCCGACGACACCGCTGCGCCCACCGAAGCGGCACCCACCTCGGCTGCCCCCACCGATGTGGCTCCCACAACCCCGGCGCCCTCCGAGGCCGCGCCCACTTCCGCTCCCCCCAGCGCGGCACCGCCCGAGACGCCCGACCCTACGCCCGTGCCGACGCCCGCCCCCGAACCCCCGGTCATCTCTTCCCCGGACGACGGCGCGCTGATCGACGGCAGCGTGGTCGTCGCCGGCACCGCCACCCCGGGCAGCACCCTGCAGATCCTGGCCGGCGGTTCCTCCGAACCGCTCTGCATCGTCACCGCGGATGCGTCGGGCGGCTACTCGTGCGACGCGAGCGGGCTGACGAGCTCGCCCGCGACGAGCATCCGCGTGATCGAGCTGGCCGGCTCCGGGAACGTCTCGAGCACCATCACCGTGCGCGTGCTGACCGCGCCGGTGGTGACCGGCGGGCCGCGCGGTGCACTCACCAACGCGGTCGTGCAGGGCACGGCCTATCCGGGAGCCGCTGTCACGGCGAGCACGGGCGATCTCGGCTGCACCGGAACGGCCGACGGATCGGGCGCGTGGTCGTGCCCGCTCTCCGGCCCGTCCGGCATCCGCGACGGCGACTACCGGGTGTCGGCCACGCAGACGACATCGTGGAGCGACGGGGCCTCGTCGCCCGAGGGCGCATCCGTCGCCATCCAGATCGACGCCACCGTGCCGGCCGCCCCCGTGCTGCTCTCGCCCGCCCCCGGAACCGTGCTGCCGCTGGCCGGCGCCGTGTTCCGCGGCACGGGCGAAGACGACGCCACCGTCTCGGTGTTCGCCGGCCCGCAGGTGCTCTGCGAGGCCGAGGTCGCCGGGGGTTCGTGGTCGTGCACGGCGGCGCCGGTGCCCGCCGGAACCTACAGCCTCGCGGTGCTGCAGCAGGATGCCGCCGGCAATGTGAGCGTGCAGAGCGGTCCGCTCTCGCTCGCCTTCCAGGCTGTGTCGCCCGGAACACCCACCCCCACCGCCACGAACACTCCCGGTTCCACCTCGCCGACCGCACCCGCAACCGGCCCGGCCGCCCCGCAGAGCCCTCAAGAGACCGATGGATCGGCGCCGGCGCCCCCGGGGTCCGGTCCCGGCTCGTCGGAGGGCGGTGGCACCGACCCGTCGGCCCCCGGTGACGACGGCGGCACCGCGACGCCTTCCGCACCCCCGGCAGGATCCGGCACCTGGACCGACGCGACGCGCTTCTCCGCCGCCTTGCAGCCTGCTCTCGGTGCGCAGGCGCAGTCCGTGTGGTGGATCGCCCTGGTGGCGGGGGTGCTCGCGCTGGCGCTGATCGCCCTGCCGAGCCGGCTGCTGAGCGCCTCGGTCGGAGCGAGCGTCGCCGCATCCGCTCGCCCGGGCGCCACCCGCACCGGCTCGGCCGGAGTGCACACCCCGCTGGCCGCGCTCGGGCGGCTGCTCGGCCGCAACCGCTCGCGGGTCGAGTACGACCGGGCGCCCGACGTACGGATCGGCCCGGCCCTGCGCGTGGCCGCGGCTCTCCTGGCCGCCGCGGCGATCGTGACGCTGTCCAGCCCCGTGCTCGGGCAGCCCGCCTACCTGCGCCTCTTCCTCGCGGTGATCGCCGCTCTCTTCGTGGTGAACGTGGTGGCGACGCTGGTACCCGCCGCCCTCGCCCGCCGCGTGTTCGGGGTCGTCGCCCGGCCGCGCCTCCGCCCGCAGCTGCTGGTGCTCGCCGCCGCGCTGGCGCTGATCTCGAGGCTGGCCGAGCTCGATCCGGTGCTCGTGTTCGGTCTCGTCGCCGGGCTGAGCGTCACCGGCGGCTCCACCGGGCGCTCGGCACGGGTCGGCCGCGGCACGGTCGCCACCCTGCAGGTGCTCTGTCTGCTCGTGCTCGGCGCCTTCGCCTGGCTGGCCGGGGGTGCGGCGGCCGGCACCCTCGCTGCCACCTCGGCCGGCGCATCCGGAGCCTCACCCGAGCTGTGGAGCACCGCCATCGCCGAGTTCACCAACGTCGTGACGCTCGCGTCGTTCGGCAGTGCCAGCGTGCTGCTGCTGCCGGTGGCCGGCTCGGCCGGTCGCCGCATCCTGGCCTTCTCGCCGGCCACCTGGGCGCTGCTCGCGCTCGCCTCCTACACCGCCCTGGCGATGCTGTTCGCGCCGTCGTTGATCACGGCGGCCGCCTCGGGCGCGCTCGTGCTGCCGGTGGTGCTCGCGATCGGCTTCGCCGCGATCTGCCTCTCGGTGTGGGCTTGGATGCGGTTCGTCGCCGACGACGACGACCCCGTTCTCGAGGTGTTCGGAGATGCGCCGGACCGGCAGTCCCTCTCCGCGCCGGTCGTAGGATCGAAGGGTGAATGACGCACAGAACCCGGCCGCGGCCGCATCCGACGACGAGCAGACCGGGATCGTGCGGCTGCCGGCCGAGCACGAGGCCGAGCATTCGCTGATCCCGCATCCGAGCGAGGAGCCGGGCGTCACCCCCGACGAGTTCAAGGCCGCGTTCCGCAACCATCCGGCGGGTGTCGCCGTGATCACCGCGGATGCCGGCGACGGGCCGGTCGCTCTCACCGCCACCTCGGTCTTCTCGGTGAGCGTGGCTCCGCCGTTGCTGGTGTTCTCGGTCTCGGAGCTCTCCTCCAGCACCCCCACCATCCGCCGGGCCGACACCGTGGTGGTGCACCTGCTCGGCGCCGCCCAGCTCGACATCGCGAAGCTCGGTGCCACCAGCGGCATCGACCGCTTCGCCGACACCTCGATCTGGGCGCGCCTGCCCACGGGCGAACCCTACTTCCCGGCAGCCCATGCCTGGATCCGCGGTCGTGTCGTCAACAAGATGGAGGCCGGCGGCTCCACCGTCGTAGCCGTGCAGGCCCTGGAGACGATGGCGCCCCCCGCGGGCGACCACGCGGCAGACGCCGACGAGGCCGAGCCCTTGGTGTATCACAACCGCACGTGGCACCGCCTAGGAGCCCACTCCAAGATCGACTGAACCACCAGCGAAGTCACCACGCAACGGGCCGTACTCGACGACCCAAGGTGAGCGTGTGGCCGACGGATGCGACCGCAGGCCGCGTCCGTCGACCGCACGCTCACATGTCGCGGCTCGCCGGGCAGGGACCGGCGAGCCCCGGGAGCGACGAGCGAAGCCCGGCGCCCCCGGCAGCTAGCACAGCCCCCTAGAGCTCAGCCCGCAACCGCGGCAAAATCTCGTTCCCGTAGAGCTCGATGAAGCGCTTCTGGTCGGCCCCCGGGCCGTGGAACACGAGGTGCCGGAACCCGAGGTCGAGGTACTCCTTGATGCGCGCCACGTGCTCGTCGGGGTCGGTCGACACGATCCAGCGCGAGGCCGCCCGTTCGATCGGCAGCTCGTCGGCGAGGCGCTGCATCTCGACCGGGCTGTGCACGGTCATCTTCTCCTCGGGGGTCAGCGCCAGCGGCGCCCAGTACCGCGTGTCCTGCAGTGCCCGCTCGCGGTCATGGTCGAACGAGACCTTCATCTCCATCAGGGTGTCGACCTCGCCCTCGGCGCGGCCGCCCTTCTCGATGCCCTCCGCCAGCGCCGGCAGCAGCGTGTCGGTGTAGAGCTCGCGGGCCTTGCCCGAGGTGGTGATGAAGCCTGAGGCCATCCGTCCCGCCAGTCGGGTGGCGGCGGGCCCGGATGCGCCGATGTAGATGGGAACCGGAGTGTCGGGGCGGTCGTAGATGGTGGCATCCTGCGTGTGGAAGTACTGCCCGTCGAAGGTGACCCGGTCTTCGCTCCACAGCTTTTCGATCAGCGTGATCGCCTCTTTCAGACGGGCGAACCGCTCCTTCATCTCGGGCCATTCGAACCCGAGGGCGACCTCGTTGAGCGCCTCACCCGATCCGACGCCCAGGATGACGCGCCCCGGGAACATCGACCCGAGCGTGCCGAACGCCTGTGCCACCACGCCCGGGTGGTACCGGAACGACGGGGTGAGCACCGATGTGCCCATGATGATGCGCTCGGTGCTGGCACCGAGTGCGCCGAGCCACGGCATCGCCGCCGGAGCGTGCCCGCCCTCGTGGTTCCACGGCTGCAGGTGGTCGGAGACGAAGATCGAGTCGAATCCGTTCTTCTCGGCCAGGATGCCGTACTCGAGCAGCTCGGTGGGGCCGAACTGCTCGGCCGAGGCCTTGTAACCGAAACGGATGGGCTGGGCTTGGTTCACGTGATCCTCGAGTCTCTCGGAGTGCCGATGAACCCAGTCTATTTGCGTGCGGTCAGGCGCGGATGAGCGCCACCGCCTCGTCGAAACTCTGCACCGGGGTCATCAGCAGCCCGACGTCGTCGGCCAAGGGCCCGGCGAGGCCGTCGGCGATCACGATCACGGCGGCATCCGCCAGCCGGCAGACCCGGATCTTGTAATTGATCGAGACCCGCTCCCCCGACCGCTGCTGGATGATCACCACATCGGTGGGGAAGGCCGGGCTGGTGAGCATCTGGCCGAGCGAGGCCGCCGCGATCTGCAGTTCGAGCTCCGGGACCGCCCGCAGCGCCTCGGATTTGGCTGCCAGCACGTCGGCGTCGGCATCGAACAGCCCGACGGTCGTCACGCGCCCCTGCGGCATCGGCGCCTCCCGGACGGGCCGATCCCCCGGCGGCAGGGAATCGCCTTGGTGCTCTGCGGGCCGGCGGACTGCCGGTCGATCTCTCACGCTACGGTGCGCTCGGGATGCCCGCACTACCGAATGTACTCACTTCCTGCGGATTCCCCACCCCTGCTCCGAACGATCAAGCTCCGGGGACGTCGGGCTTGCCGGGCCGCACTTCGGCGTCGTCGCGCACGTCGATGCGCGTGACACCGTTCGAGGTCTCGGTCACGTCGATGCGCGGCGCGGCATCCGCTTCGGTGGATTTCGGGGCGGCGGTGAGCTGATCTTCGCGCTTGTCGGCAGAACTGGTCATGTCGCCCAGTCAACTCCCCCGCGCCGTCCCGCGCACCCGCCGCGCCGTGCGCTCCGTGTGTCGTCGCACCCGCAGCAGCAGCGGAGATCTCCACGCCGAGGCACCGGACTCTCCGACGTATGATGAGGTGAGGAACTTCCGGGGGGATGTTGTGAGCGAAGACGAAAAGCCAGACGGTGTCGGTCGACGAGCCCTACTCATCGCTGGGGTGTCAACGGCAGCCACTGGCGCGGCCGTGCTGGCTTCCGCCCCGCAAGAAGCCACAGCGTGGGTGAAGCCCGTGGTGCGCGCCACAGTCGGTCTACCACTCGCGGCCGCAAGTGAGCCAGCACCGACGCCCCGAGATCTGACCTTCACCGTTGTGAGACCACCGCCCATCAACAGCACTGTGGTGTCAGGGCTGATGATCATCAAGAACGATGCCGACATCGCGGCCGACAATGTCCTGGGCTACGTCCGCAACGACACCGCCGTCGGGTTCGAGGTCGTCGGCTTGCGGTCAGTGGGCAGCTTTCCGCTCGCCGTGAGCGGCTCCACATTCACCAGCTCCAGCCCCTTGCCTCCCGGAGCGGAAGCTCGCGTCGCCGTCGACTACGCCTACACCGACGAATACGAACAGAAGCAGACCAGCGGGTACTTCGCTTTCTCTCTGAAAGCGGATGCGCCGTTCCGGAACACCGGTGACTACATCGAAGTCTTCCACGAGCAAGAAGTCGCCGACCCCCCACTGGTCGACAACTACCGGCCGTACATCTCTAACGATCCCTATCCCCGGCGCCCTGGTTCCGTGCTCAAAGGGTCAGCACGTTCGACGCAGTCCGTCCCCGAGCCGGATCACCTCGAGTTCACCTGGCTTCGTGACCTGCAGCCCATCCCCGGCGCTCATGGGATCTCCTACACTGCCACCGAGGATGACGTCGGCCACCAGATCTACTTCGCTGTCGCCTACTCCAAGGCGGGGTACACCACCTCGCACAGCCATAGCGAAGGAGTACCGATCGGACCCGGGCCGGGATGGTGAAGCCGGTATCACTACTGGGACTCGAAAGCTAGTCCGGCCCGCTAGATGACGCGTGAGTCCCAACATCCGCGTGATCACGGGGCGCAAGAGATGCACTTGAGTAGTTGCGCGCGGCTATGACCTTTCGAGGTGTGTCCAAAACACGGACCTGTCCGAGGCTCGCGATGAAGAGCGGGTCCCGGGACCGCATTCCTCCCGGCGGTTCAAAGGCCGGGAGTCTAGTGACTCGCCCGCCTCACGTCACAGGTCTCAGATCGTGATCGGGGCGGAGGTGAGGATGCTCACTCGGCTAGCGAAGCCCCTACCTCGTCGGGAGACTTGCCCAATGAAGGCCGAGCCACGCGTTTAGTTCCAGTAGCGCTGATGTTCCACCCGTCCGGACGAAGCTGCCGCTAGGACGGTGTGGCGGCGGCGCCAAGGAGGACGGGGAAAAACCCGTTGGTCCCGCCCGACGCTACATACAGCTTGCCGTCGGTTCGCCCAGCAACCTGCACATCAGCACCTTGTCCGAACGCCGTCGAGAAGCTGTACTGGTTGGTGATTGCCGAGTCGATGTTGTTACCCACACAGGTGAAGTTCTTCAGCGCACCACTTGTCTTGATGCCGATAACGCCAGAAGAACCTCCGTCTGAGGCTCCGAGAGTGACAAGGTTGCCGATCAGCGACACATTGTCGGGCCGAATAGTCGCCGCACCCACCGTGTTGGGCTGAACGAGAATTGCGGCTCTATACACATCAGGAAGGGTTCTCCTCACGGTTGCGGGCTGTCCCGACGTACTGACTGCGTAGGCCGGCGTGCCCGGCACATATGGGTCCGAAGTCGTTCCGGTACCCGTCTGAGGGTGATACGTGTAGGGCTCGTCCTTCTCTACTTCCGTTCCCCCGCTTGTGGGCGTTATCGAAGCGTCACCCACCCTGATGCTTCCCGGGCCGAGATTGACGAACGTGTAGGGAACCGAGCCCGAGTAGACGAACGTCGCGGTGGTCCCAACGACGGTCGTTCGGACGATACCGCCAGCGGGATTCCGGATCTTGTTTCCGATCACCAGGACGTCAGAGACGCCCTCGACGCTGATGCCGTTTCGGTCGGTGCCGACGATGTGGTTCCCCGAGACGATATGGTTTCCGACGGTGTATCCGCCACTAGCCACAGCGTCGGGGCGTGCGTGCACGGCGATTCCGATGTCGTTGAGAGACTGCAGCCGCGGGTTGTCGATCACGCTGCAGGAACGCGACGCACCGAGGTAGATACAAACCTGGTTCGTGGTGGCTCTCGTGCCCGACACGACGACGCCTACACATCCGCCGGCGATCATCACCGCAGTGTCATCCGACTGCAGGACGACATTGTCTCGAACGGTTCCACCGGTGACACCCGAGTAGTAGATCGCCGTCCACGGAGGGGTATCCGCCGAATAGCGCTCGATCTCGTCAAACGTGTTCCCATCGCAAGAGACGTTCTCTGATCCGAGGTCGCTTCCTTCACTTGTGGAATCGTTCCGGGCTACTTCAATCGCAACATTGCGATGCGAGCCCGCGAAGTGGTTGTGGGAAATCGTGATGTCGCTCGATATGCCGCGAGGCGAAGTATCGACGGCTGATCCCGACTGAATCTGCACAGACCTCGCACCGTTGATGATGGTCATTCCGGTTACCGACACATTTTGGGAGTTTCTTATTCTGATCCGGTTCGATCTCTCCGTGTTTCCTGCCGCCGGCCCGGCGTCGAGTGTTCCGCCGCCGGTCACGTGAGTGTTCCGACACCCATCGAAGAAGATCAGATTGGAGGAGCTCGTGCTCTCCTTGGCTAGCGCCCCACCGTGCTCGATGACAAGCGTCACGTTGTCTGCACCCACGTACGCCCCCGTTGTCACAATTCGCTGGCCGGTCAGGATGATCAGATTTCCACCACCTGCGTCGGACAAATTGAGAGCGGCCGTGTTGAGCGCGACCTGTTGCGGATTTGCGGATGTGGTATTCGCTACGACGCCGTGCTCTGTAGCAACCCAATTCGGCATATACTTTTCCCCCGCTAGAAATCGACCTGATTCGAGCAGCGACCCCTCCGCTGACGGTTGCAATCTACACGCGTAGGGCTCACCATTGCGAGAGGCAAAATTGCCGCCGCTCCCAAATGCTCACGATCTGAGCGAACGCCTGGACCGAGGCGGGCTTGGCTGGCGTATCGCCTGGGTGCAGCTCGGCGCCGAACGCGTCAGCCGTCAGCGAAACTGGCCGTGGGCGCGTCAGGACGTTTTCAATCGCGTGCAAGACGACTTCAGTCGCTATGCTCGCTTCACTAACATGAGGAGACTGATGAGCTTCAGCGACGCGTTCGAGGCCATGAACCGCAACGACATCT
This sequence comes from Herbiconiux sp., assembly GCF_023264855.1. Taxonomy (GTDB): domain Bacteria; phylum Actinomycetota; class Actinomycetes; order Actinomycetales; family Microbacteriaceae; genus Herbiconiux. The sequence continues at coordinate 41,341 of NZ_JAHFUW010000040.1, forward strand.
TCACGGAAGAGATGATCGAAGCCGAGGCCCAGGATCTAGCGAACCGTGTGCGCGACAACGGTGCACCGATCGCGCAGGCCGAACTGGAGCTCGAGCAGCACAACCCCGGTCTAGCGGCGAGGGTGCGTGCCCGCGCTACGGACATCCTCGCCGGGCAGTGACAGCGATGTAATCGACAGGGGACGCTGCGAAGCGACCCCGGTCCGACATCAGATCGTAGCTGGAAGATGCACGTCGATAGTATGTCTCGCAGCCAGAGCAGCGCGTATCAGTCGCTGGCCCTGGGCGGCGTGTAAGTGACCCGTGGAACGAGGTGACCGTCTGGCCCCAACGGGAGCATGAAGGTGGCCGCAGTAGGGGTGGGCGGATGGCGCTGAGCCTGATCCGCCTCAGGTACCCCTAAGCCGGCGAACGGTCTGATGTCCAGTAGGTCTCGAAGTCGCTTCGCCTTCCGACGGTCGTTTCGAGTGTTCCACTCCCACAAATCTGCTGCTCTACAGACGTCCTCGACGTACAGGTCGACCTGCAACTGAAGTTGCGAGTCGACGAGGTTGCAATGTGCCGAGCTACCGTTAGGTGGGGGCGGATTGAATTGGAAGCTGTCTAGCGTGTCTCGGGCCCTTTGGCTTGTGATGTCGACTGTGCCATTGTGCAGCATCGAGCAGCGCAACGCGTAGACGTCGTCTCCGCTCAGAAAGTCAGCGCCGCCATAACGGTAGATGGGCCCGACCCATTGGTTCCACCATGCCGCGTACTTCCTGCCATCCGTCTTACCGTTCGTGGCGTCGATGGAACTGCAAATGTCCGGAATCGCCATCGCGAGAACCAATGCGGCCGTCCAGTTGTGTTCGAGGATGGCCGCACGGGCAGCATGAATGATCTGCACGAGGATCACGCTAGCGCCAACAAACACACAGGGGGCCCGGCAGGGTACCGATCTACCAAAAATGAGCCCCCGGCCGACCCGTGAGGACCGAGCAGGGGGCTCAGTTGCTTGATCGTCAAGCGGCGTCGCCCTTGGCGGGTACGTTTGGGGACAGGACCCGTGAGCTGAAAGATGCCGACCAGTCCGGCGATGATGAAGCCGGGGCTCGATTATTTTGTAACGCGCTCGTAACCCGTGGTTAGGAAACGAGACGTACAGTCTCATTCATGCCGTCGACGTCGATTCGTCGCCGGAAGCGACGCCACACCCGCTACTACCCTGACGCTCGGGTCGAGAAGCTGCAGCGCATCGGAGTAGGTCTACTCCTGGTGGTTTGCGCAGCGCTGGCTGTGGGTCTTGCGTGGGCGGCCGTCACAAACCGGTGACGGCACGCCTCGGCACGTAGCCGAGGCCGATCTTCGTCAGCCACGCGTTCAGCACCGGGTTGGCCATCAGCCGAGCGACGAGCCGCATCAGCAGCGCGGTGGCCACGACGATCCCGTTGAGGACCACGAAAGTCCAGTCAGGGATGACGAAGTCGGCCTGCTCCTTCAGGGTCTGCAGGATGATCGCCGCGGCGACATTGACGATCGGGACGAGGACCACGAGCGCCTGCACGCCGGTGCGGAGGGCCTGCTGGGTCTTGAACCAGATCTCGGGGACGGTGGTGGTGTCGATGTACGTCATGCTGTCTTCGACCTCGGCGATGTCGGCCGGGGCGAGGTTGGGGCCGGCCGAGTCGCCGGTCCGTGTCCAGCAAGCGAGCAAGAAATTGCTCCGATCTCCCTACATCCGCGGAAATAAGCGGATCTGCGCGACGCGAAAGACGTACCCCCACTGGGACTCGAAGCATGTTTCAACACCTTAGACGCCGGGCCAAAAGCACGAGACGCCCCTGATTTCAGGCTTTTTGGATCACTGCAGTCAGGCTGAATCAGGTCTAATTCGCATGGCTTGTGGGTGAATTGTGGGTGCGGCTGAATTCCAAAGCTCGCCGAGATTGGATCAGTTGACGGTTGCTCAACTAATTTTAAACAGAGCTCTCCCTTCCGACGGAGGTGGTGTTTTTTGAGCTAGTCGCGCTTGCGCGGGCGGTCAAGTCCCGTGGAGTGGTGTAACGAACATTCTTCGAGAATGAGCTTGGCTACGCAGTCAACGTGAGGGGTAGTTCCACAGCCACCTCCTCAGCAACGTTGTCCGTGATGAGGCGAA
>NZ_JAHFUW010000080.1 GCF_023264855.1 Herbiconiux sp.
GCACCGCGCTCTGGCGCGGGCTCGCCGGCGTGGCCGGCCTGATCGTGTTGCTGGAGATCGTCTCGCGCTCGGGCCTGGTGAATCCGGCCTTCCTGCCGCCCTTCTCCCAGGTGCTCACCAAAGCCGTGCTGCTGTGGGGCGAGGAGCAGTTCCGGGCCGACGTGCTCGCCACACTCGTCACCTACCTGCTCGGCATGCTGATCGCGAGCGCGATCGCCCTGCCGCTCGGCATCGCCCTCGGCCTGGTCGCGCCCGCCTACCGGGCGGCGCGCGCCATCGTGGAGCTGATGCGCCCCATCCCGCCGGTGGCGCTGGTGCCGCTCGTGCTGCTGGTGCTCGGCGCGGGCCTGGAGATGAAGCTCGTGATCGTGGTCTTCGCCGCGATCTGGCCGATCATGTTCAACACCCTCTACGGCGTGCACGACGTCGATCCCTACGCCAAGGAGATGGCGCGCAGCTTCGGCGTGAGCCGCTTCGGCGTGGTGCGCCGGGTGGTGCTGCCCTCGGCGGCGCCGTTCGTGGTGACCGGCATCCGGATCGCCTCCTCGATCGCGCTGATCGTGGTGATCACGGTGGAGCTGATCGCCGGCGGCGCCCAGGGCATCGGCGCGTTCATCTCGCGCGAGCGGGCGTTCAGCGACGCCGACTCGTACCTGGCGGTGCTCGCCGCCACCGTCACCGCCGGGGTGCTCGGCCTCGTGATCAACCTGGCCATCGGCGCCGTCGAGCGCCGGTACTTCGGCTGGGACGCCACCACCCGGGAGGCGAACTGATGACCGCGACCACACCGCGATCCGGGACGGGCCGATCCGCGTCGGGCCGATCCGGCAGCGCCCGGGCCGCATCCGCCGGCCGCCCGCGGCACGCCCGCAGCGCCCTGGTGGGCCTGGCCTCCGTCATCGTGCCGCTGGTCGTGCTGGTGGCGCTCTGGCAGCTGGGCACCACCCTCGCGCCCTCGCCGTTCTTCCCGCCGCCGGTGGCCATCGGGCAGAACCTGGTCGCGCTGCTGTTCGGCGGCCCGGCCGTGGTGACGCCGGTGTTCGTGAACGACTTCCTCTCCACGGTGGGCCGGATGCTGCTCGGCTACGCGATCGGCTGCGCCTGGGGCGTGGTGGTGGGCACCGCGATGGGCCTCAGCCGGGCCTCGCGCGAGACGGTCACACCGATCGTCGAGTTCCTGCGCTCCATCCCCGCCACGGCGACCCTGCCGCTGTTCATCATCCTGCTGGGCGGCGACGACGACATGCGGGTGGTGTTCATCGCCTACGGGGTCTCCTGGTTCGTGCTCATCAACACCGCCTCGGGTGTGGGCTCCATCCACCGCACGATGCTCGACCTCGGCCGGGTGTTCCGCATCTCCCCGGCCCGCCGGCTGTTCTCGATCGTGCTGCCGGCCGCGAGCCCGAAGATCTTCGCGGGTCTGCGGATCGCCAGCACGGCCGCGCTGCTGCTGGCCATCGTGTCGGAGTTCATCCTGGCCACGAACGGCATCGGCTTCCAGCTGATCCAGGCCCAAGGGCGTTTCCTGCTGCTGGACATGTGGTCGTGGATGCTCGCCCTGGCGCTGCTCGGCCTGCTGCTCAACTCCCTTCTCGACCTCGTGGAGCGCCGGGTGCTGTCGTGGCACCGGCTCTCCCGCCAGAAGATCTGAAAGACGGTGCACCGATGACCGACACCACGACCACCCCGCCCTCCTCCGCCCCGTCCCCCTCCGGCGTGCCCGGCACCCCCGGTGCCGCTGTGGTGGTGGATCACGTCTCGCACACCTACGGTCGCGGCGAGAGCGCGCACCACGCCATCCGCGATCTCGCCTTCGAGGTGATGCCGCAGGAGTTCGTCTCCATCGTGGGCCCCTCCGGCGCCGGCAAGACCACCCTGCTGCGCACGCTCGCCGGGCTGCTGCAGCCGAGCGAGGGCGCCGTCTGGGTGAACGGGGTGCGCAACACCGGAGTGCCCGCCGGCATGGCCATGGTGTTCCAGGACTACAGCCGCTCGCTGCTGCCGTGGCTCTCGGTGGAGAAGAACGTGGCCTTCCCGCTGGCCGGCCACTCCTCCGCCGGCGCCCGCAAGGAGCTCGTCGACGAGGCGCTGGAGGCCGTCGGGCTCCGCGGCTTCGAGAAGCGCTACCCCTGGCAGCTCTCCGGCGGCATGCAGCAGCGGGTGGCGATCGCCCGCGCGCTCGCCTACCGGCCACGCCTGCTGCTGATGGACGAGCCCTTCGCCTCGGTCGACGCACAGACCCGCGAGGGCCTGGAAGACCTGGTGCTGCGCATCCGGGACCGCTACGAGATGACCATCCTGTTCGTCACCCACGACATCGACGAGAGCGTCTACCTGGCCGACCGGGTGCTCGTGCTCTCCCGCCCGCCGGCGACGCTGGTGGAGGACATCCGGGTGCAGCTGCCCGAGCCGCGCGACCAGATCACCACCCGCGAGAACCCCGACTTCATCCGGTTGCGCGGGCATGTGGCTCGGCTCATCCACGGCGCACCGGGGCACTGAGGATGCGTACCCGCGCTGCGGTGCTGACCGACTTCGACAGCCCCTTCCTGGTGGGCCCGATCGACCTGGCGGAGCCCGGCCCGGGGCAGCTGGTGGTGCGGATGACCGCCGCCCCGTTCTGCTCCACCGACTGGATGGGCTGGCGCGCCATGCGCCGCAAGGTGCCGCCGGTGGTGCTGGGGCACACCGCCGTGGGGGTGGTGGAGCACCTCGGCGAGGGCGTCACCGGCCTCGCACCGGGCGACCGCGTGGTCGTGGCCGGCACCCCGCAGTGCGGGGAGTGCTTCTACTGCGGCATCGGGCGGCCGGACCAGTGCTCGGTGCTGATGGACCAGGGCGACCCCGTGGTGGCCGCCCTGCCCGACGGCCGCGAGGTGCGCGCCGCCGGGCGGGTGGGCGCCTACGCCGAGCGGATGCTCGTGCAGCGCATCCAGGTGCACCGGCTTCCCGAGGGGCTGAGCGACGAGACCGCGTGCCTGCTGGGCTGCGGCGTCTCCACCGCGCTCGGCGCCGTGTTCCGCATCGCCGAGGTGCAGCCCGGGCAGTCCGTGGCGGTCGTGGGGCTCGGGCACCTCGGTCTCTGGGCGGTGCAGGGCGCGCGGCTGGCCGGCGCCGGGCTCGTCATCGGCATCGACGGGCATCCCGGGCGGCGCGAGCTCGCCCGCGCGCTCGGCGCGAGCGACACCGTCGACTCGGCACGGCACGATCCGGTGGCCTCCGTTCAGGCGCTCACCGAGGGGCGCGGCGCCGACGTGGTGATCGAGGCGGCCGGGCCGGCGCTCGCCACCCGCCAGGCGGTGCTGATGGCGCGGCGGGCCGGCACCGTCGTGCTGGCCGGCGTGGCGCACTCCGCCACCGAGGTGGAGCTGCCGCAGCTGCAGCTCACCGTGCACGGCAAGCGCATCCTGGGCTGCCAGAACGGCCAGATCCGTCCCGATGTCGACATGCCGCGGTGGATCGGGATGCTCGGCTCGGGCGAGCTCGACGCCTCGCCGTTCATCACCCGGCGGTACGCGCTCGGGGAGATCGACACGGTGGCCCGGCGCTCGATGGCGCTGGACGACATCACCGGCGTGCTGACGGCCTGAGGTGTTTCGCCGATCTCAGTCCGTCGTCGCGGTGCCGGCGGCGGCGAGCTTCTCGGCGATCTCGCCCAGCACCTCCACCGCGATCGCGAGGCGCTCGTCGTCGGCGGTGGACAGGGGGGCGAGATGCTCGGCCCAGACGCGCCGGTAGCCGGCCAGGTTCGTGACCGCGAGCTCGGTGGGGAAGACCCGCACCTCACGGCCGTCGGCCTTGGCCCCGTCGTCCTGCGACGAGCCCTTGCGGGCCAGCCCCTTCTCCACCAGGGCGGCGATGCGCGCGCTGGTGTTGCTCTTGTGCTGCCCGTAGGCCCGCGCGATCTCGGTGACGGTCACCCCCGGGTCCTCCATCAGGATGCGCATGATGTCGGCTTCGGAGCGGGTGATGTGGATGAGGCCCGCGTGGGGAACGGTGACCTCGCGCTGCAGGTAGCGGAAGGAGTCGATCACACGCTCCCCGAGCTCACCGAGGAGGTCGGAGCGGGGCCGAGAGCCGGTCATCCGATGAGTGTATCCCCGCCCCGGTGCCGGCGCTTGCAGGCGTGCCGCGCGGTCTATATAGTTATAGTTACTATAATCACCTGGTCGATACCGGGTGCCGGAACCGCAACGACGCGAATCGGAGACGCCCGCATGTCCCTCCTGCACGACCCCCCGATCACGAAGACGCCCACGCCCGACGAGCTCGTCGACTACGCGCGCGGGCTCCGCGACCGGCTGCGCGAACTGCAGCCCGAGCACGCGAAGCTCGGCACCTACTCGGCCGAGATCCACGAGGCCTTCGTGGCCGGGCGGCTCTACGACATCCTGCGCCCGAAGAGGTACGGCGGCCTCGAGCTCGGCCTCGAGACCTACTTCCGGGTGGCGGTCGAGATCTCCCGCGGCGACCCGGGCGTGGGCTGGTCGTGGGAGCTCGGCTCCAGCCACGCCTACCAGTTCGCCTCGCACTTCCCCGAGCGCGCCCAGGAGGAGGCCTTCGCCTCGGAGCCCTTCGTGTCGGCCTCGCGAGCCTTTCCGCAGAAGGCCGTCGTCACGCCCGTCGAGGGCGGCTACCGGCTCACCGGCCGCTGGGACTACAACAGCGGATGCACCTTCAGCACGCACTTCATGCCGGTGGCGATGATCGAGCAGGAGGACGGCCGGAAGCTGCCCTACATGTTCATCCTGCCGCGTGAGGACTTCACGATCGTCGACGACTGGGGCGAGGGCCGCACCATCGGCCTGCACGCCTCCAGCTCGAACTCGATCGAGATCGACGATGCCTTCATCCCCGCCTACAACGCGGTGCCCTTCGACTTCAAAGACATCGAGTGGGGCTCGGACGGCACCCCCGGCTACCAGCTGCACGGCAACCCGCTCTACCTCGGCCGCACCTCGTCGATCTTCATCGCGGGGCTCACCCAGACGATGGTGGGCTGCGCGCTCGCCTGCCTGGACGAGTACGAGCGGCTGATGGACCGCGGATCGAGCTTCCCGCCGCGCATCCCGCGCAGCCAGTCGCCCGAGTACCAGCTCTGGTACGGCAAGGTCACCTCCCTCGCCGAGTCGTCGCGCACCCTGCTGCTGGCCGCGGTGCGCGAGTTCGAAGAGCTCAACCAGGCCTGGGTCGACGGCGGCCCCGAGTTCACCACCCGCGACGACGTGCGCATCCGCGGCCAGATCGTGCAGGCCGCCCGCCTCGCCCAGGAGGCCATCGACGTGGCCTTCAGCACCGCCGGCACCAGCTCGGCCGGCCTCGCCGGCGCCCGCCTCGGCAAGTACTACCTCGACGCGGCCATGTACCGCACCCACATCGGCGCCCAGCACGACGTGCTGCTGGCCTCCCTCGGCCGCGTGCTGCTCGGCCAGCCCCTCACCATGTGAGAGGTCGGCCGACGCGAAAGCGCCCGCCCCGCGTGAGCGGTGGCGGGCGCTTCTGCGTGCGCGCCGAGGGGTCAGCGGATGCGCGCGATCCAGTCCAGGATCGGCACGATCGCCTCGTCGGAGTTCTTCTCCAGCATCATGGCGTGGCCGTTGCCGCGGGCGCCGTGCTCGCCGAGGTTCAAGAACTCGGCGGATCCGCCGGCCGCGTTCACGTAGTCGACCATCAGCGGGGCCCAGGCGGTGAACGGCGAGGTCTCCCCCACGACCACCACCACGGGTAGTCCCACCAGGTTCGGCAGGGTGTGCGCGCCGGGCGTCTCGGTGACGGCCTTCTCCAGCGCCGCGGCATCCGTCACCGGTGGCTCGTAGGTGAGCGGCGCCGCGGCGATGCCCCAGTCCAGGCGGGTGCCCGGGCCGAACTCGTGGAACGGCGGGCCCATCGGCTCGATCGCGACGTGCGCCTTCACCAGGTCGGGTCGGGCGTCGGCCACGAGCCAGCCGGTCGGGCCGCCGGCCGAGTGCGTCACGAGCACGGCCGGGCCGATGCGGTCCAGCAGCCGGCTGATGCGGTCCTGGTCCATCCGGTGCGACTCGGCGAGGTCGGCGGGCAGGAAGCCCATGCCGCAGATCAGCTGGTCGAGCATCGGATCGCCGATGCCACCACTCCAGAGCGACTGGTCGTGACCCTCGATCTCGGTGTCGAACAGGCCCATGGCCATCTCGTAGCTGAACTGGGCGCCGAGGGCTCCCACGACATCCGGATGCGCCCACGAGCGGCCGTGCGCCGGCCGGTCGACGAGATACACCAGGTAGCCGGCGTCGACGAACGTGTCCGACCAGCCCGGGCGGCCGTCGGGCGTGCCGCGCCAGTCGGTGATCTGGCCGCCACCGCCGTGCACCAGCACGAGCGGGTAGGGGCGCGTGATCTCTTCGGGCGCCTCCCACTCCACGAACAGGGGGGCGCGCTGCACGGTGCCGCGCTCGCTCTCCACCCGCTCGCCGGGAATCCAGAAGTGGCCCCGACGCACCGCCCGCACGGGGTAGTGCGCGAACTCCGCGGGGAGGGCGGCGGGGGTCGTCTCAGCGGTGGCCGTGGCCGCGGCGGCCGGCTCGGCAGTGGTCTGCGTCACCTCGCTCACATCACGCCCAGCGTCTGGCGGGCGATCAGCTGGAAGGTCGCGTCCCGCAGCTGCGGGTTGCGGTGACCGGCGGCCTGCGCCATGTCGCGGAAGATCTGCTCGAAGCGCTCGCCCTTCTTCGAGGCGGAGGCGCCGATGGTGCGGTAGAGGTCGCGCTCCACCACCTCCCAGCTCTGGATGATGACCTCGCGGCCGATCGCGCCGAGCACGGCATCCGTCTCCTGCGAGAACGGGGCGATGCCGGCCACGTTGTCGGCCGCGGCGTCCTGCCACATCTCCAGCGCCTTGAAGGTGGCGGCCTCGCAGGTGGCGAGCTTCGCGATGGCGCCCCCGTAGTAGCGCAGGAAGTCGGGGTCCTGGCTGCGCATCACGAAGGGCGGGATGGTGGTCTTGCGGGTGGTCATCAGCGCCGCGTACTCGTCCAGCGCCCCGTAGGCGCCGCCGACGCAAAGCGCGGCGAGCGCGAGCCCGAACGAGCTCATGTGCCGAGCGGAGTACATCGCGTTGCCGTAGGCGAGGGATCCGGGGCTGTCGCCGTCGAAGGCGTAGTCCATCAGGTCGGCGTCCTCCACCAGGAAGCGGCCCGGCAGGAACGAGCCGTCGAAGCGGATACTGTTCGACCCCGAGGAGCTGAGGCCGATCATATTGCCCCAGTCGTCGAGGATCTCGAAGGTGTCCTTGGGTGCGATGTAGAGGCCGAACCGCGGTCCGCCCTGCTCGGTCTTGCCCGGCAGGATGCACTGGCCGAGGAAGTAGGTCGACCACGGGATGCCCGAGCAGTAGTTGACCACGCCGTTCAGCTGCCAGCCGCCCTCGACCGGGGTGGCCTTCACGGTGGGCGCGTACATCGACGCCGCGCGGAAGTCGCCGCCGGCGTACACCTCGGCGTGGATCGCCTCGGGGAACCAGTTCGCGAACATCAGGGCGTGGTTGGCCGAGAGGCAGAAGCTCCAGCCGATGCCCATGTCGGCACGCGCGATCTCCTGCACCACCTTGAAGAAGGTCACCGGCGGCACCTCCAGCCCGCCGTGCTCGCGCGGGATGTACATGAGGTAGAAGCCCTCCTCCTCGAAGCGCCGGTGCAGCGCCTCGGGGATGTGGGTCTCGGCCTGGCCTTCGGCGGTGTACGAGATGATCTCGTCCCGCATCGCGCGGGCCGCGGCCACCAGCCGGGCCTCGAGGGCCTTCGGGTCGTCGAGGATCTCCCGATAGGTCTCTCGGGCGCCGGCCACCTGGGTGTCGGTCATCGTGCGTTCCTTTCGTCGTTGAAAAGGCACCCCCTGCGGGTGTCGGATCAGGTGATCGACCAACCCCGGTCGACATAGAGGTTCACGGCGGAGACGCCGCGGTTGCGCAGCAGGAACTGCGTCGCATCCACGACGTCCTCCATGGTGGCGAGCTTGCCGCCCGGAGTGCGGCTCTCGTAGCCGTCCAGCACACCCTCGGGCTTGTTCGCCCAGAAGGGGCTGTCGCCGATGATGCCGGGGTGCAGGGCATTGACCCGGATGGGGGCGAGTTCCAGGGCGAGCGTGTTGAGCAGGCCCGTGACGCCGCCGTTGATGGAGGAGACGGTGGTGGAGCCCGGGTACGGCAGGTCTTTCGCCCGGCCGCCGAACAGCACGATGCCGGTGTCGACACTGGGCTCGAGCCGGTCGAGCAGTGCGTGCACGGTCTCGGCGTAGCCGACGAGCTTGAGGGTGACCAGACGGATGGCGCGTTCGATGTCGTAGTCGCGGATGGTGTTCTGGTCGCGCTCGATGGCCGCCAGCACAAGGCCGTGCACCTGGCCGACCGACTGCAGCTGACCGGCGATCGTGCGCGGCTCGGAGATGTCGAGGGCGATGCCCGTGGCCGAGGAGCCGAGGCTCGCGGCGATCTCCTCGGTGCGCGCCTGGTCGCGGCCGGTGATGACCACCCGGTCGCCGCGCTCGATGGTGTCGCGGGCAATCTCCAGCCCGATGCCGGAGGTTCCGCCGACGACGACGATCGTTCTTTCGGTCACTGTGTACAGCCCTTCTTCGCGCCCAGTGGTTCTACATACTATAACTAAATCCCACCGGATTTTGTCTGACAATTTAACAAAGCAACACTGGACAATATGTGCAGCGTTGCTTAACCTGAGTCAAGTCGGGCGGTGGGGCGAAGTCAAGCGGCGCAGAAGCCGTGACCACCCTCCGACTACACGCGTGAGCGCGTGACATCAACGCCAGTCAAGGAGGATGAGCGCCTACATGTCCAGCACCCCGAAGCCGCAACCCGGCCAGCCCATCGTTTTCCGCAACGGCATCGTCTTGACGATGGACGATGCGCACACCGTCATCCCGCGCGGAGACGTGCTCGTCGTCGACGGGAAGATCGCCGACGTCGGCGTCGACCTCGCCGCGCCCGACGGATCGTTCGAGATCGATGCCAAGGGCGGCATCCTGCTCCCCGGTATGGTCGACACCCACCGGCACATGTGGCAGAGCGCGATGCGCGGCTACGGCGCCGACTGGACGCTGACGCAGTACTTCGTCTGGTACTACCTCGAGCACGGCATGAAGTTCCGTCCGCAGGACGTCGCGGCCGGCAACCTGATCTCGGCTCTGGATGCTGTGGAGTCCGGCGTCACCACGAGCGTCGACTGGTCGCACGGGCTGCGCACCCCCGAGCACGGCGAGGCCGCCCTCGAGGCGCTCGCCGGCTCGCCCGGCCGGTTCGTGTTCGCCTACGGCAACCTCGCGGCCGCTCCCTGGGAGTGGACGCAGGACCCGGAGGTGCGCCGCCTGGTCGAGCGCGCCCGCGACGACTCCCGCCTGTTCGGCGCCCAGCTCGCCTTCGACGTGCCGGCCGCCGAGGAGGAGTTCCCCGAGCGCCTCGCGTTCCAGGCCGCCCGCGAGCTCGGCGTGGGCGTCACCACGCACGCCGGCGTCTGGGGAGCCACGAACGACACCGGCATCCGCCGGATGTACGAGAACAAGGTGATGGATCCGGGCACCGTCTATGTGCACGCCGCGTCGCTCAGCGACGAGTCGTACCAGATGATCGCCGGCACCGGCGGAACGGTGTCGCTCTCCACCGAGAGCGAGCAGACCTGCGGCCAGGGCTACCCGCCGGCGCACGCGCTGCGCCGGCACGGCATCCAGGCCTCGCTGTCGGTCGACACCAGCGTGTGGTTCAGCGCCGACATGTTCGCCGCGATGCGCGCCACCATCGGTGCCGACCGGTCGCTCGAGCACCTGCACGCGCACGCCAAGGACGAGACCATCACGCACGCCCTGCTGCGCGTGGAGGACGTGGTGGACTGGTCGACCCGCGGCGGCGCGAAGGCGCTGGGCAAGTTCGATCAGATCGGCAGCCTCGAGAAGGGCAAGCTCGCCGACATCGTGCTGATCAAGAACGACGACTCGCCCACCATGAGCCCGATCCTGAACCCGTACGGCCACGTGGTCTACCAGGCCGGTCGCGGTGACGTGCACACCGTCCTGGTGGGCGGCGAGGCCGTGAAGTTCGACGGCAAGCTGACCGGTGGGCACCTGCCCGAGGTGAAGGCGAAGCTGGAGGACACGGTCTCGTACCTGCAGTCCGAGCTCGGCGACGCCACCTGGGCCTCCGGCATGAACCCGGAGATCCCCGAGGTGGAGATCCTCTCGAACCCATACCAGTACCTCAAGGACGACGCGGCGCACACGCACGCGCACTAGCGCCTGCACACCGCACAGACGAGGGCCCGGTAGCGATACCGGGCCCTCGTTCGTGCGTGCGGGCGGCCGGGCCGCCGCCGGGCTCGTGCTAGGCGGAGAGCTCGGCCAGCTTCTGCTCGATCACGGTGGCGGCGTCGTCGATCAGCGCCTCGCTGATCACGACGCTCGGCAGGAAGCGCAGCACGCTGTCCCAGCTGCCCGCGTCGAGCACGATGACGCCGTTCGCCGCAGCGTGCTGGATGACGGCCTTGAGCGCCTCGGGGTTGGGCTTCTTGGTGCCGGGCAGCACCAGCTCGACCCCGATCATGGCGCCCTTGCCGCGCACCTCGCCGACGATCGGGAAGCGCTCGGCCCAGTCGCCGATGCGCGCGAAGAAGGCGCGCTCGACACGCTGCGCCTCGGCGATCAGGTCGTCGCGCTCGATGATGTCGAACACCGCGAGCGCCGCGGCCGTGGAGACCGGGTTGCCACCGAAGGTGCCGCCGATGCCACCGGGCTGCACGGAGTCCATGATCTCGGCGCGGCCGGTGACCG
>NZ_JAHFUW010000041.1 GCF_023264855.1 Herbiconiux sp.
TCACCGACGAGCTCACCGAGCGGGAGCACGAGGTCGCCCTGCTGGTGGCGCGGCACCTCAGCAACAAGCAGATCGCGCAGGCGCTGTTCCTCTCGGTGCGCACGGTGGAGTCGCACGTCTACTCGGCCCGCGGCAAGCTCGGCGCCCGCACCCGCCGCGAGCTCGGGCGGCTGGTCGGCGAGGCCGGCGACCCGGGCGGGGGCGCCGGGCCGGATGCGGGTGCCGGGCAGGGCGGGAGCTTCGGGACGGTAGACTGATCGGGTCTTCCCGTCCCCGTCCAAGCGCAGGAGCAGCCGTGCCGAAGATCGTCGTCGACGTCATGCCCAAAGCCGAACTTCTCGACCCGCAGGGCAAGGCGGTGGCCGGAGCCCTCGCCCGCCTCGGCGAAGCCGTCTTCACCGACGTGCGCGTCGGCAAGCGCTTCGAGCTCACCGTCGACGGCCCCGTCGACGAGGCGGTGCTCACCAGCGTGCGGCGCATCGCCGACGACCTGCTCTCCAACTCGGTGATCGAAGACGTGGTGAACATCACCGTGGTCGACGGCGCCGGCTCGCACAGCGCGGATGCGGCATCCGGAGCCCTGGCATGACGCGTGTCGGAGTCATCACCTTCCCGGGTTCGCTGGACGACCGCGACGCCCAGCGCGCGGTGCGCATCGCCGGCGCGGAAGCCGTGGCCCTCTGGCACGGCGACCACGATCTGCAGGGCGTCGACGCCGTGGTGCTGCCCGGCGGGTTCAGCTACGGCGACTACCTGCGCTGCGGCGCCATCGCCTCGCACTCGCCGATCATGCGCGAAGTGGTCGCGGCGGCCGAGCGCGGTGTGCCGGTGCTCGGCATCTGCAACGGCTTCCAGATGCTCACCGAGGCGAAACTGCTGCCCGGCGGATTGATCCGCAACGACCACGGCAGCTTCATCTGCCGCGACCAGGTGCTGCGGGTCGAGAACACCGCCACGGCGTGGACCTCGGCGTACGACCAGGGCCAGGAGATCACCATCCCGCTGAAGAACGGCGAGGGCGGCTACATCGCCTCGGCCGAGACGCTCGCGCGCCTCGAAGGCGAGGGCCAGGTGGTCTTCCGCTACGTGGGCGTGAACCCGAACGGCTCGCTCGACGACATCGCGGGAGTCACGAACGCGCGCGGCAACGTGGTGGGGCTCATGCCGCACCCCGAGCACGCGGTCGAGGCCGGCTTCGGCCCCGACACCGCCGCCGCGATGCGCTCGGGCGTCGACGGGCTGGCGATGTTCCGCTCGGCGATCAGCGCGCTGCTGGCCGTCTGAGTCGCGCCATAATTCGAGGTTTCTTCACTTAGCCGGCGTTTTCCGGTACGATCTTCCCGGGAACGGGCGATCCGCCTACTGGAAGAAGCCTTCGATGCACCGCTCTGCCCGCTCCCTGTCTCTGGCCGCCGCCGCCCTGCTCCCCCTGGCGGCGCTCACCGCCGTCGCCCCCGCCGCGTTCGCGGTCACCGGGCCGATCCAGCCGCCCGTGTGCAGCTACGCCGATTCGGATGACGGGCCGATGCAGACGGTGATCTCCGGTGTCAGCGCACACCTGCGCACCTTCTGCCATGGCACGACCGCACGGATGATTGCTACGGCCGCGCACGGAGACGTCAGTATCGCGAGCTCGGGCGCCCTGACCTACCGGTCCGACCCCACGTTCACCGGAGTCGACACGATCACCGTCACGGCGGTCATCACGCGCGTGAGCACCGGCCCCACCAGCACCTTCGACGTCACCGTCGCCGGGATGGCCGAGACGGTCGACGACGAGTTCACACTCGACAGCGCCGGCGTGCTCACCGACCGCAGCGTGCTCGAGAACGACGTGCTCTCGGGAGGACAGTGGCGCATCCAGGCCGGGGTCACGCCGCCCGCGCACGGAACCATGACGCTGGATCCCGCCACCGGCGCCCTCGAATACCGCCCGAGCGACGGGTACGTCGGCGACGACGGCTTCCTCTACCGTCTGAACGGCCCCGACGGAGCCACCTCGAACATCGCCAAGGTGACCTTCCACGTGCAGTAGCCGCAGCGTAGGGTCGGGCGCATGACGCACTCGCTGAGCGCCCGGCAGGGGGACATCACCACGGTCGAAGCCGACGCGATCGTGAACGCCGCCAACAGTTCGCTGCTCGGCGGCGGCGGGGTCGATGGTGCGATCCACCGGCGGGGCGGCCCGGCCATCCTCGCCGAGTGCCGGGAGGTGCGGCGCACGCGGTGCCCCGAGGGGATGCCCGCGGGCGACGCCGTGGCCACGACCGCGGGCGAGCTGCCCGCACGCTGGGTCATCCACACGGTCGGGCCGGTGTACTCCGCCCGCGAAGACCGCTCGGCGGTGCTGGCGTCGGCGTACAGCCGCTCGCTCGAGGTGGCGGCCGAGCTGGGCGCGGCATCCGTCGCCTTCCCCGCGGTGAGCGCCGGGGTCTACGGCTGGCCCGCGGCGAGCGCCGCCCGCATCGCGGTCGACACCGTGCGCGCCAGCCCCTACTCGGGAGACGTGGTCTTCGCGCTGTTCAGCGCGGAGATGCTCGCGGAGTTCGAGCGCGCCCTGGCCGCATCCTGACCCCAGCGCCTGCCACGGGCCGCCATCCGTCTACCGCCGGCTGAGGGGGCTCGGTCAGGTCGATGCCCCGAGCAGCCGGGCGGGGTTGGCCACGAGCATGGTGTCGCACTGCTCGTCGGTCACTCCCCGTTCCCGCAGCAGCGGGAGGAACGACTCGATGAGGTAGTTGTAGCCCTGCCGGCCGTGCGTGCCGGGATTCATCCAGACCTCCGCACCCGTGAGATCGGAGGCGAGGAACACGGAGTCGACGCGCCCGTCGGCCACGAGCGCCGCGACCATGTCGGCCCGCTTCGCGTCGGCGCGGTGGAACGCGTTCTTCACGAACGCCCCGTCGGCGGGATCGCGTTCCGGCGGGCCGACGAAGAACTCCCAGGTCTCCTTGCCGATCGTGTCGATCGCCACGGCGACGCCCCGGTCGGCCACCGAGCGCACGAAGTCGATGCTCAGCTGCGTGTCCAGGTGGCCGATCACCACACCGCCGAGCTCCGCGCCCTCGGATTCGAGGATGTCGATCTGTTCGTGCGCCATGGTGCCGTGGGTGGTGTGCGTCATGATGCCGAGACCGGTCTCGCGCGAGGCGCGGGCGCTCGCCCGCAGGCACTTCTCCTCGTGCGGTGTGATCTCGCCGAGGCTCGTGGCCTGCTCACCGAGCACACCGGCCCGCACCCCGGATGCTCCGATGCCGGTCGTCGCATCCGCCACGAAGCGCGCAGTGAGCTCGTCGAGGGTCGCCTCGAGGGCCCAGCGCGGCGAGTAGGACTCGAGGT
The DNA here is from genome assembly GCF_023264855.1 of Herbiconiux sp. GTDB lineage: Bacteria > Actinomycetota > Actinomycetes > Actinomycetales > Microbacteriaceae > Herbiconiux. Next base: position 3,340 of record NZ_JAHFUW010000041.1, read on the forward strand.
AGACGGCGGTGCCCGAGACGATGTGCAGACCCGTCCGCTCCGCGATCTCGCGCAGCAGCACCGCGTTCGACCCGTCGTCGTCGCGGCCGACCACGCCGTAGGGGCTGATGTCGACGACCGTGCCCACACCCACGCCGGCCAGCGACGACAGGGCGCGTACTGCGAGGTCGACCTGATCGTCGGCCGCTCCTCCGCTGAGCCACGGGCCCGGTACGAGCGACAGCAGGTGCTCGTGCACCATCACGCGGCCGAGGGCGTCGGCCGGCACAGGGCCGAGCACGGTCTGGACGGTTGCGGCGGACTGATCGGACATGCGGGCCAACCTAGTGCGTTCTCGTGACCTTGTTGAGGCCGGCGGGCTGATCCGGGTTCAGCCCCCGCTCGAGGGCGAGCGCGAGCGCGAGCTGCTGCAGCGGCAGGATCTCGATCAGCGGGATGAGCTCGTCGGGCACTCCGGCCGGTGAACGGCCGTCCCCGTCGAGACCGGTCAGCGCGATGCGCGAGCGCACGGGCACCGACGCGTCGAGCCCGTTCTCGCCGATCACGATGAGCTCGGCGCCCAGGGCGGCGGCGGCCGCACCGAAGGTGGCGACGGATGCCCGCCCGCCCGGGCTCGCCGCGAGCACCACCACGGGCGTGCCGGCGACGACCTGCCCCAGGGGGCCGTGCGTCGCATCCGCCACGCTCCAGCCCGAGGCGGCGATGGCGTTGGTCTCCATGAGCTTGAGGGCGCCCTCCTTGGCCGACGACATCGAGTAGCCGCGGCCGACCACCAGGATGCGCTGCTCGTCGCGGAGCTCGGTCGCGAGTGCCCGGCACGGCTCCCACCCGTGCAGGATGGTGCTCTCGCCCGCGGCGGCGGCGGCCTCGACCGCTCGTGCGAGCTCGCCCCACTCCGCACCCTGCGCACGGGAGAGCACGAGGTACAGCGCGAGGAGCTCGGCCGTGTAGGTCTTCGTGGCGGCGACCGAGAGCTCAGGGCCCGCGGCGAGCGGCACGTGCACCTCGCTCAGGCCGGCGAGGGTGCTCGACTCGTCGTTGGTGAACGCGATCACGGCCACCCCGGCGGCCTGGGCCGAGCGCACGGTCTCGAGCAGGTCGGGCGACTCGCCCGACTGCGAGACGGCGAGCATCACCGAGCTCGGGTAGCTCAGCGTCACCCCGAACGCGCTCGCGGTGGCCGGGGTGGCCAGCATCGCCGGGATGAGCAGCAGGTTGTGGGCCAGGTACTGGCCGTACTGGGCGGCGTGGTCGCTCGAGCCCCGCGCCGCGAAGACGATCAGCTCCGGGTCTGTGCTGCGGATGAGCTCGGCGGCGGCGTCGACGGCCTCGCGCTGGAACGCGAGCAGATCGCGCCAGCGGGCGGGCTGCTCGGCGATCTCGGAGCGCAGGTGCTCGCCGGGGGCGGTGGCGGTGGTGGGGGCGGTGGGGTTCATGAGGTGAGTCCTGTGATCATGGCGACGAGTTCGTTGTGGCTGGTGTCGGCGAGCACGCGCGTGCCCACCTGGGTGCCGCGGCGCAGCACCGAGACGCGGTCGGCGATGCGGAACACCTGATCCATGTTGTGGCTCACGATCAGGATGGCCGCGCCCCGCGCCTTGAGCTTGAGGATGAGCTCCTCCACCTTCGCGGTCTCGGCCACACCGAGCGCGGCGGTCGGCTCGTCGAGCAGCACGAGGCTCGAGGCCCAGTGGGTGGCCCGGCAGATGGCGACGCCCTGGCGCTGCCCGCCCGAGAGGTCGCTCAGGGTGGCCTTGGCGGAGGGGATGCGCACGTCGAGCGCGTCGACGAGCTGCTGCGTCTCGGTCGCCATGCGCTTGCGGTCGAGGATCTTGAAGGGCCCCGTCGTGAGCTCCCGGCCCAGGAACATGTTCATGTACACGGGCTGGTCGACCACGAGCGCGAGGTCTTGGTAGACGACCTCGACCCCCTTCGCCCGGGCATCCGAGGCGTCGCGGAAGTTCGCCGGCTGCCCGTCGAGCCAGATCTCGCCCTCCGTCGGCTGGTAGAGCCCGGAGATGATCTTGATCAGGGTCGACTTGCCGGCGCCGTTGTCGCCCACGAGCGCCACGATCTCACCGGCCTGCACGTCGAGGTCGAACCGCTTGATGGCGACGACGCCGCCGAAGTTCTTGTGGATGCCCACGAGGCGCAGAGGGGTCTGGGCGGGCGACCCGGATGCCACCGGGTCGGGGAGTGCTGTTTCGCTCGGCATGGTGGATTCCAATCTGAGAGTGCGGGTCAGGAGTTCGGGAGGGTGAGAGGCGCCGAGCCGTCGGCGGCCCAGATCCCTTCCACCCGGTGGGCGCCCGTGCCGATGCCGGACACGGCGGCGGTGCTCGCGCGGGTCACGAACACCTGGGGGCGGAAGCCGAAGATCACGGTGTCGCCGACCGCCACGTCGGTGCGGCCGTGCAGCGGGATGGTGGCGTAGTAGTCGATCGCCTCGGGCGCCGGCATCTCCACGGGCAGCGCGTCGAGCTCGGCCACGTGCGCGGCGGATCCGTCGGCCGGCACGACGATCGCCGAGGTCGCGACGTCACCCAGCACGGGATCGACGTACAGACCGCCGCCGAACACGTAGGCGCGATCGTTCCAGAGGTGGGACACCTCGGAGACGTAGGCGATCGCGGGCTCCTCCACGAGGTCGGAGACCGCGTGGGCGGGAGTCGTGCCGGTGAGGCCGTGGCCCGGTTCCACCTGGGTGGCGCCGGCCTCGGCGAGCGCCTCGAGCACCGAGATCGAGGTGGTGCCGGGCGCGTTCACCTCGATGTCGATGCGGCCGGCCGTCTCGAGCAGGCGCACGGCCTCGGTGAGGGTCGACCGGTTCGGTGTCGCCCCCGCGGTGCCGCTCCCGGCGTCGAAGAGCGTGGCGGGGAAGGTGGTGATGCCGGCGAACCGCACGCCGGGGATGCCATCGACGAGGTCGGCCGCCGCCACGATCTGCTCGAGCGGGAAGCCGCCCTCGTGCCCCGTGTAGAACCGGTCGCCCTCCTGCACGACGCGCAGCAGCACATCCTGCACCCGGCCCCGGCGGAGCGCGGCGGCACCGGCCTCGCGGGCCTTGGTCTCGTTGAACACCGTCCAGTAGAGCGGTTCGAGCGCGGCGGCCGTGTCGGCCTCGTGCCGCGGGATCTGCACCAGGTGGCCGAGGTGGCCGATCCGCAGCCCACCGGAGGCCGCCGCGATGGCGCACTGCAGGTCGACGCCGACGGCGTGGGTGATTCCGGATGCGGCGAGCACCCGCGACACGTCGGGATTGCGGCCGAGCTGCTTGGTCATCGCGAACGGCCGGAGGCCGAGCCGGCCGGTCGCCTCCACGAAGGCGGTGGCGTTGCGGCCTACTGCGTCGAGGTCGATCGCGTAGGTGTTGGCCGGCAGCGCGCCCTCGCGGTGCAGGGCCGCGATGGCGTCGAGGAAGCCGGGATTGCGCCGGCGGAGGAGGTCGAGGAACATCGCGGGCCCTTCTAGCTGTTCTTCTTGCCGCGGAGCGAGAACGACACCGCGATGAGGATGATGGCGCCGCGCACGATCATCTGCTGCGACACGTTGAGGCCGGAGAGGATGAGCCCGTTGTTGATCATGCTCATCAGCAGGCTTCCGATCAGCGCGCCGATGACGGTGCCCTTGCCGCCGAAGAGGCTCGTTCCGCCCACGATCGCGGCCGCGATGACCGTCATCAGGTCGGTCTCGCCGAGCGTGTACCGCGCGCCTTGAAGGCGGCCGGCGTAGAGCAGGCCGGCGAGGGCCGCCGTCATGGCGCTGCCCACGAACACCATGAGCCGCACCCGGTTGACCTTGATGCCGCTCACCCGGGAGGCCGCCGCGCTGTTGCCCACGGCGAGCACGTGCGCTCCGTAGCGGCGCTGGCGCAGCAGGTGCCAGCCCACGAGAACGGCGGCGGCGGTCCACCACACCATGATCGGCAGGCCGAGCAGGTTGCCTCCGCCGAAGATCCAGACGAAGACCTTGTCGGTGACGGGCACCGACTGCAGGTCGGTGATCTGGCGGGCGAGACCGGCGACGAGCCCCATGGTGGCGAGCGTCACCAGGAATGAGGGCAGCCGCACCCAGGTGATGAAGATGCCGTTCACGAGTCCCACGACGGCGCCGATCGCGAGGCCGGCGAGGGCGGCGAGCCACCACTGGCCCGTGCCTTGCAGCACGACGCCGGCCGTGAGCGCCGAGAGCGCAACGGTGGAGCCGATCGAGAGGTCGATCTCGCCCGTGCTGAGCACGAAGACCATGCCGATCGCCATGATCGTGATCGGCGCGGCCTGGATGACGATGTTGGTGAGGTTGGTGGCGTTCAGGAAGTACTGCGTCTGGGTGACGGCGAAGAACACGAACACCAGCACGAAGCCGATGTAGACGACGTAGTTGCTCCACTTCACCGTGGCGAACCGGCCGAGAAGGCCCGGCTCGGTCTGGGTGGGAGTGCTCATCGGGAGAGACCTTTCTGCGCCGCGGCGGCGGCGTCGATGGCGATGGCGGCGGCGCCGATCACGGGGGCGAGCGGGCCGAGAAGGCTGGTGCGGACGGGGAGATCGGGCTGCCCGTAGCGGGCCAGCCAGGAGGTGATGCGCGGCACGAGATCCGGCCGGGAGCCGATCCCGCCGCCGAGGATCACCAGTTCGGGGTCGAGGACGGCCGTGACGGCCACGATGCCGGCGGCGAGCCAGCGCGCCTCGTCGTCGACGGCGAGGAGGGCGTGCTCGTCGCCGTCGGCGGCCCGAGCGAAGACCTCTTCGGGCGAGAGCGCCGAGCCCGCGCCGAGCAGGAACCGGCCGGAGACGGCGTCACCGGCGGTCACCTCCTCGAGCGCACCGCGCACGTGGTTCGCCGGGTCGAGCGGATCGGCCCCCAGCGGGAGGAAGCCGATCTCGCCCGCGGCGCCCTTGGCTCCCCGCAGCAGCACGCCGTTGGCGATGATGCCCATCCCGATGCCGGTGCCGACCGAGACGAACACGAAGTCCGAGTGCCCCCGCCCGAGCCCGGCGACCAGCTCGCCGACCGCCGAGACGTTGACGTCGTTCTCGATCACGACGGGGTGGCCGAGGAGTTCCCCGAGCCGGCCGGCGAACGGCGTGCCGCCGAGCGCCGTGAGGTTGGGGGCGAGGTCGAACGACGCACCCGTCGCATCCGGCACACCGGCGCCGCCGACCCCGGTGGCCGCGATCCTGTCGATCGCGACCCCGGCGGTGGCGCAGAGTTCGAGTACGAGGGCGTGGATCTGCTCGATCGCCTCGGAGCCGTCGCTGCTGGTGCGGATGCGCTTCTCGGCGAGCAGCTCGCCCGCGGTCGTGGCGATCCCGGCGTGGATCTTCGTTCCGCCGAGGTCGACCCCGATCACGTGGTCGCGCGACGGGATGCCGCCCGCCCGCCCGTCGTCGCGGCGCTCGGTGCGCTGTGTCGTGCTCGTCACCTGACTACTCGGCGCTGACGGGTGCCGCGGTGCCGTAGTCGAGCATCCAGCCCTCGTCGAGGTTGTCCTTGGTGACGGCGATGGGCTCGGAGGCGACGAGCTCGGGCGCCTGCTTGTCGAGAACACCGTAGGCCCCGGCGATCGCGAGACCCTTTCCGATGCCGATCGCGCCGTTGCCCACCATGCCGATCACGGGGCCGTCGGCCGCCATGTCGGCGGCCAGGGTGGCGTCGAGGTCGTTCGTCACGACCTTGACGTCGCTGCGCCCCGCATCGCGCAGCGCTGCGAGCACACCCTGGGCCGCGGTCGCCCACGGCACATAGATGCCCGTGATGTCGGGGTTGCGGGCGATCAGGGCCGCGGCGATCTCCTGGGTCTTCGCCTCGTCGGCGAAACCCTCCTCGGCGGCGATCTCGATGTCGGGGTAGAGGAACGACATCCAGGCCTTGAACGACTCGTCGCGCTGGTTCGTGAACCAGAAGTCGGCGTCGTGGTACATGTAGGCGATCTTGCCGCTGCCGCCCAGGGCGTCGCCGAGCAGCTCGGCGTTGATCTTGCCCGCCGCGGCGAGGTCTTCGGTGACGATCGACACGTACTGGTCGCCGGCCTTGTAGTCGGCGGGCGGCGTGGTCATGATCACGAGCTTGACTCCCGCATCGACCGCGGGCTGGAAGGTGGCGGCGGCCGAGACGGCGTCGACGGCCGTCGTGACGATGATGTCGGGGTTCAGGGCCAGCACGGTCTGCAGGTTGTTCGCCTGGGTGGCCGAGTCGAAGTTGGCCTGCGTGCTCGCCACGACCTCGATGCCCAGGTCGTCGAACTCGGCCGTCGCGCCTTCCTCCACGGCGGAGACGAACTCCGATGAGGTGTGCCAGACGAAGGCGGCCGTGAACTTGCCGTCCTTGACCGTGGTGGTCTCTTCATCCGTCAGCGACAGCTCGCTGAGCGCACCGGGGGTCTCCCCGCCGGGGCCGACGAATTCGAGGCTGGGCTCGGCCGCGGGGGTCGAGGGGGTGCTGCCGCCGTCGGCGGAACCGGAGCCCGCCGAGCAGCCGGTGAGAACCAGGGCGGAGGCGGCAGCGATGACCAGCAGTCGTGAGCCGGGTGAGATCGTGCGTTTCATTGGGGTGTCCTATCCACGTGAGCGTGCGGTCCGGTCGGAGGGCCCGTGGAGCTCAGGGGGCGCCGTCGTCTTCGACCTCGTTGACTTATTTTGATTTCATCGCGCAATCAAAGTCAAGACGCAGTTGTTACGATTGTGTTTCGCCCCGGAAAGACGGCACGGAAAGTCGCGGCGGCGGGATGCGATAGAACTCACCGTGAACTGAAATACTGTCGGGGCGAGGATCGAAGGGGCGGCATGGTGCAGGACATCCGGGAGCTGAACCGCTCCGCCGTGCTCACGGCGCTGATGATCCAGCGCCCCGCCACCCGCAAGCAGATCGCGGAGTCGACTGGGATCTCCGCCGCGACGGTGACGAGGGCGATCGACCAGCTGATCGTCGACGGCATCGTCTCGGAGGTCTCCGAGGTGGTCGTGGAGAAGCGCGGCCGGCGCGCCATCCTGCTCGATCTGGTGGCGGCGAGAGCCCTCGTCATCGGTGTCGACCTCGGAGCGTCGAGCACGCGCATCATCGCGAGCGACCTGCTCGCCACTCCCCTGGTGGCGATCGAGATCCCCACGCCCGCCGACCTCGGAGCGGCGGAACTCGCCCTGTGGCTGGCGGAGCAGGCGAAGGCGGCGATGGGCGACCGCTGGGACGCGGTCGCCGGAGTGAGTCTCGGCCTCCCCGGCGCGGTGAATCAGAGCGAGCGATCGGTGTCGAACGCCCCGAACCTCCGGCAGGTGGAGGATCCGGCGTTCTTGGCGGTGTGCGAACTGGCCCTCGGCCTTCCCCTGCACGCCGACAACGACGCCAACCTGGCACTGCTCGGCGAACTGCGCTTCGGCGCCGCGCGGCACACCCCGTACGCGGCGATGCTGAGCCTGGGCGCCGGTCTCGGAGTCGGCATCGCCATCGACGGGGCCATCCTGCGCGGCCGGCACGGCCTCGTCGGCGAGTTCGGCCAGATCCCGGTCGGCACGCGCGGTGAGCGCCTCGAGAGCTTCACCACCGGCCCGGCGCTGATGGCCCGGGCGGCAGCAGCAGGGGTGCGCCTGGAGTCGCCGGCCACGCTCTTCGCCGAGCCGGCGGCGGGAACGGATCCCGCGACCCGGCACGCGACGGCCGAGCTGCGGGCCGACTTCGACCGGGCCCTCGTGACCGCGCTCACCGCCATCGCGGTGTCGAGCGAACCCGAGACGATCGTGCTCGGCGGGGGCATCGCGAAGTCGCTGACCGCCGATCTCGGCGCCTATCAGGAGCGTCTCGAGCAGACCATCCGCATCGCCCCCACCCTCACGCGGGCGGAACTGGGAGACTTCTCCGGAGCCGCCGGCGGCCTCGTGGTCGCCCTCCACGCGATCTATCTCTCCCTGGGAGTCGACCCCGCCGCACTGGCGACTCTCCCCCAGTCCACCGCGCTGACCCCCGAGCGAATCCTCCAGATAGCCGCGACCTGAGCTCCGCGAGGGCTCGGGCGGGAGGGTCAGTCGCCCTTCTCCACCGCGCTGAGCGCCTGCGTGTCGAGGGCGGCGGGGCCACCGTAGCCGCGCGAGCGGCGGTGCAGGAACGTGATCACCCAGAGCACGAGGCCGAGCACCAGCAGGATGCCCGCGATCGTGTACTGCGCGGCCGGGCGACCCGAGGTCCACGGCAGCACGAGGGCGAGGCAGGCGACGGCCCCGATGATCGGCAGTGCCGTCGGCGTGCGGAAGTGCTTGTGATCCACGGTCTTGCGCCGCAGCACCAGCACGCACACGTTCACCACGGCGAACACCGCGAGCAGCAGCAGCGACGTGGTGCCGCCGAGCAGCACCGCGATCGGGTTCGCCGGGTCGATCGACACGTAGGCGGTGAGCCCCAGCGCGATCACGGTGGTGAACAGGATGGCGGCCCACGGCGTGCGCCGCTTGGGGAGCACCTTCGACAGGAACGGCGGCAGCACCCCCTGCTTGCTCATGCCGTAGAGGAGGCGGCTGGCCATCATCATGTTGATCAGCGCCGAGTTGGCCACGGCGAACAGCGAGATGAACGGGATGAGCGCCGAGATCGGGAAGTCGGGGGCCGCCGTCTGCACCACCGTCACCAGCGGGGTGTCGTTGCCGGCCAGCTCGCCGACGGGCACGATCGCCACCGAGACGATCGAGATGATCACGTACACCACGGCCGTGATGCCGAGCCCGGTGAGCATCGTGCGCGGGAAGATCTTCGTGGCGTCCTTGGTCTCCTCGGCCATGTTCACCGAGTCCTCGAAGCCCACCATCGCGAAGAAGGCGAGCGAGGTGGCGGTCGAGATGGCCAGGAACACGTTCTTGTCGTCGGGCGTCGCGAACGCGACCACCCGCGAGAAGTCGGCCTGCCCGCCGAAGATGGCGAAGAAGCTGATGAAGATCACCAGCAGCAGGCCGGAGAGCTCCACCAGGGTGAGCACCACGTTCAGCCCCACGCTCTCGGCCACGCCGCGCAGGTTCACCACCGCGATCAGCAGCATGAAGGCCAGCGCGATCACGAGGGCGAGACCCGGCCCCTTGCCGAGCCCGAAGCCGATCGCGAAGTTGCTCGCGAACGCGCCGGCCGCTGCCGAGGCCGAGGTGATGCCGGAGGACATCACGGTGAAGCAGATCAGGAAGGTGACGATGTGGATGCCGAAGGCCTTGTGCGCGTAGAGCGCGGCGCCGGCGGCCTGCGGATACTTCGTCACCAGCTCGAGGTACGAGCAGGCCGTGATGGTGGCCACCACGAAGGCGACCAGGAACGGCAGCCAGGCCGCCCCGCCCACCTCGGCCGCCACCTGGCCGGTGAGGGCGTAGATCCCGGTGCCCAGGATGTCGCCGATGATGAACAGCAGCAGGAGCTTGGGGCCCATCACCTTCTTGAGTTCTGGCTGCGTCTCCGAGGTACCGGTCGACGTCGACGTCGTGGTCATGAGCCCAGCATGGCCCCGAGCGGATGCGACGGCCACCCGGCCGCCCGGCTCACTCCCCCGTCGCCCCGTCGAGCAGCTCGCGCAGCACGTCGATGTGGCCGAGGTGGCGCGCGGTCTCCTCGGTGAGGTGCAGCAGGATCCAGCGCAGCGTGTACCGGCCGTCTTCGGCCACCGATCGGTCGTCGAGGTCGAACTGCGCGGCGACCTCCCGGGACTCGGCGCAGGCCGCCTCGTAGTCGCCGATGATCTCGGCCAGGCTGTCGTTCTCGGTGACCCGGAATTCGCCGTCGGGATCGTCTTCGCTCCACCGGGAGCGCACCAGGGTCTCTCCGGCCATGTCTTCTCGCATCCACGACCGCTCCACGTCGGCGAGATGCCGGATCAGCCCCGAGACCGTGGTGAGGCTCGGCAGCGGCCGGCGCGCCGCATCCGCATCGCTCAGCCCCGTGGCCTTGTAGACGATGGAGGCTCGCTGCCAGTCGAGGAATCCCTCGATGCTCGCCCGCTCGCCGCCGCGCTCGGGTGCCTGAAGCCGTTCGTCGGGGGGAAGCGCGCCGCTGCTGCTCATGCTCCGACGCTACTCCCACCCCCGCTCCCTCCGTCGAGAAGCCGCAAATGGCCCCTATGACCGACCCGTGGCGGCCATGTGCGACGTTTCGATGACGGCGGTGGCCGCGGGAGGGTTCGGGGCGGGGGCGGCGTGCGGGGTCGAGGGCTGCGCGCGGGCGAAGACGAGTCGGCGCTGGAGGAGGAAGCCGGCGACGGAGAGCAGGGTGTCGGTCGAGAGCTTGGCGGCGAGCAGCGGCATCCCGATGCCCGTGGCGAGGTCGAGCAGGCCGTAGCTCGCGCTCAGCAGCACCACGGCGAGAGCGGCGTACCGTAGCGCGTCGCGGGCGACCGGGCGTCGTCGGCGCGCCCGGAACACCAGCTGCCGGTTCACCACGAAGTTCACCGCGGCGCTCGCGAGCCGCGCGCCGACCACCGAGAGCAGCAGCGAACCGGTGGCCGAGAACAGCACCACGAGCAGGATCGCGTCGATCAGGAAGGCCGCCAGCGAAGAGGCCGCGTAGCGCAGGAAAGGCCGCATCACCAGCAGCGAGTCGCGCACCGGCCGGAAGTGCGACGACGCATTGTGGTCGAGGTACACCGTCTCGATCGGCAGCTCCCGGATGCCGTAGCCGGCCGCGCCGGCTCCGAGCAGCGCGTTGAGCTCGTACTCGAACCGCTCGCCCTTCACCTCGAGCAGCCAGGGCAGCATCCCGGGCGGGTACCCGCGGAGGCCCGTCTGGGTGTCACCGACCTCGAGGCCGCTGGCCATCCGGAAGCTGCCGCGTGCCACGGTGTTGCCCAGCCGGCTGCGCAGCGGCACCCGCCCGGTGAACCGCCGCCCGCCGATCACCATCACCGAGCCGGGCACTCCCTCGGGCACCGTGCCCGCCAGCTCGGCGGCCACGCGCAGGATGTCGGCGGTGCGGTGCTGGCCGTCGCTGTCGGCGCACACCACCACCTCGCCCGGATGCCGCTCGAGCACCTGCGCGAACCCCGTCTTGAGCGCGTGCCCCTTGCCCCGGTTCACGGCGTAGCCGATCACCTCGGCGCCGGCCGCGCGCACCACGTCGAACACCACGGCGTACTCGCTGCCGCTGCCGTCGTCGACCACGAGCACCGAGGCCTCCGGAGCGGCGGCGCGCAGCTCCCGCACCACGTCGACGAGCCGCGCATCCGGCTCGTACGCGGGGATGAGCACGATCACGAGCCCGCCGCCGATCCGCTCGCCGCGCCGTCCGTGGCGTCCGTCGCCGTCGCCGACTCGTCCTCGATGTAGAGGATGTCGGAGGTGCCGCGCTCCGTGCCGGTGCCCAGTGGATCGTTCACGAGCGATCCGTCGAAGTACATGGTGGACGATCCGCCGCCGTCGAGGTTGTAGGCGGTGGTGGCGCCGAGCGACTGCATGATCTCGGCGAGGCCCGTCATCGTGACGCCCGCGCTGTAGCCCGGGCTGCGGCCGTCGACCACCACGAACACCAGGTGGTTCGTGTCGATCACGCCCACGGCGGTGCGCGGCTGCTCGCCCTGGATGGAGTGGTTGCCGATGTTGGTGTCGACCTCGACGTCTTCGATGCCGTCGACGATCGTGCCGTCTTCCACGATCGCCGGGCCGAAGCTGAGGGTGTTCCAGACGCCGTCGGCAACCAACTGGTCGGCGGTCGTTGCCGTCTCGTCGTACACCTCGACGGTGCCGTCGCGATAGAAGGCCAGGCCTTCGCGGGCACCCTCGTCGCGGTAGACGACCCCGTTGCGGATGACGATCCCGGTGTCGCGGAAGCCGTAGTAGTCGCCGTTGATCGCGAAGATCGCGTTGTTGTCCTCCGCCGTGTCGGAGGTGGTCTCGGTGATGTTCTCGCCGAACGAGTTCTGGGCGAAGGCCGAGCGCAGCACGGTCGCATCCGTCAGCGTCACGTCGGCCACGTAGTAGGTGACGGTGTCGTCGCCGCTGCCCGTGGTGACGGTCGAGATCTGGATGCCGGCGTCGTCGGAGCTGTAGCTCGTGCCGCTCGTGACCACGCCGGTTCCGGATGCCGCGTCGGTGGCCGTCGCGCCGGTTCCGGATGCCGCGGCCGAGGCTCGCGCCGACTGCTCGGCCTCGTAGGCGTCGACGTCGGAGATCGCCACGTGCGCGATCACGTAGCGCTCGAGCGCCCACGTGGTGCCCACGCCGAGGGTGAGCGCCACGCCGAGCGCCGACGCGATGATGACGTTGCGGCGGCGGAACCACCGCCTCTTCCTGGTCTCTGTGTTTCGCATCCTCCCTTGCTACGCGCGCATCACAGGCGTGCGGTTCACGGGAGGTTGCCGAGCCCTATGACTTCCTATGCGCTCGCCATGAGCGCTCGAGCGCTACTCGGTGGGGCTGTCGGGCGTGCCGCCGCCGTTCACCATCCAGTTGATGCCGAACTTGTCGGTGAGCTGCCCGAAGTAGTCGCCCCAGGGCGCCTTCTCCATCGGCACGAAGATCGTGGCGCCCTCGGAGAGCCGGTCGAAGTAGCCGCGCAGTTCGTCGACGTCGTCGCCGCTCAGCGAGACCGTGATGTTGTTGCCGGGCGTGAGGTCCATCTTGGCCGGCACGTCGGAGATCATCAGCACGAGGCCGCCGTCGGTGACCAGCTGCGAATGCATCACGAGCCCCTCCTCGCCGGGCTCGACGGGCATCCCGAAATCGGCGAAGGTGCTGCGCGTGATGGTGCCGCCGAGCACCGACCGGTAGAAGTCACCGGCCTCGGCCGCCTGGCCGCGGAAATTGATGTACGGGTTCAGGTTCGTGGTCATGGCGGGCTCCTCCGGTCGATGATGAGCCCACGGTAACAGAGGATGTGGACGGTGTACACATGCCTCCGCGATTTGCCACTACCACCCCCGAAATGGGAGCCCGACCGCAGGGGATCCGCGCGATACGATCGCCTCATCGCGCCGCGGAACCACCCGCCCCGACGGCCCGGACACCCCAGAGGAATCGCCATGCCAGGTCTGTCGCGCCGCCAGTTCGTGACGCGGATCGGTGCACTCGCGGCCGCCTGGGGGCTGAGCCCCGCGCTGCTCGGCTCGGCCGTCTCGGCGCAGGCCGATCGGGCCGCGCGGCTGGGCTCCGGAGCGGGCGAGGCGGCGATTCAGGATGCCGCGGCCGGAGCATCCGGATCGGCGGGTTCGACCCTCGCCCGCACCGTGCTGCAGAGCGCCTCCGGCACCGGCGCGGGATCCGGCCGGTACCGCACTCTCGCCGAGGGGGCGGGCGAGCCGTACATCCCGAGGCTCGACGTTCTGCGCCGAACCCCGGGGGCCGGCCGCGCGGGCGCCCGCCGCTCCCTGCTCTACCTCGGCCATCTCTCCGACCTGCACGTGATCGACGCCCAGTCGCCCGGCCGGATCGAGCCGATGATCGTGCAAGACCACTCCGCCTGGGGATCGGCGTTCCACCCCCAGGATCCGCTCACCGTGCACGTCACCGCTGCCATGGTGAAGACCTTCGCCGACGTGCGGATCAGCCCGCTCACCGGCGCGCCGATGGGCGCGGCGATCGTCACCGGCGACAGCGCCGACATGCACTCCACCCACGAGCTGCGCTGGTACATCGACATCCTCGACGGCAAGCCGGTGCGGGCGAACAGCGGATCCCCGTCATCCTTCGACGGCGTGCAGGCCTGGCCGGAGGCGCAGTGGGCGTACCGGCCGGGCGACCCCGCCGGCGGCGACTTCGGCGACCACGGGTTCCCACGTCTGCCCGAGCTGTTGGCCCAGGCCATCGCCGAGCCCGTGCCCTCCGTGGGTCTGCCGGTGCCCTGGTACGCGGTCTACGGCAACCACGACACCCTCCTGCTCGGCACCTTCGGCCTCAGCTCGCAGCTGGGCGCCCTCGCCGTGGGCGCGCAGAAGTCGTACACGCTGGAGGCCACGGCCGGCGCGGCGCTCGCGGGTTACGCGGCGACCGCCAGTCCGTTCCAGCGGATGATCGACGCCCTCGGACTGCAGGGCGGCTTCCGCTCCGGTTTCCGGGACGTGCCCGCCGATCCGGCCCGCCACCTGTTCGAGCAGCGCGACTTCATGGCCGAGCACTTCGTGACCGAGCCGGCGCCGGGCCCGATCGGCCACGGCTTCACGCAGCACAACCTCGACAGCGGCGAGACCTGGTGGCAGGCCGACCTCACCCCCACGATCCGGGCCTTCGGACTGGACACCTGCAACCAGGTCGCCGGACCCGACGGCGCAGTTCCCGACGACCAGTTCCAGTGGCTGAAGGGCGAGCTGGAGAAGGCGCAGGCCGAGAAGAAGCTGGTGCTGATCTTCAGCCACCACAACAGCCTCACCCTGGAGAACCGCGCGCAACGGCCGGGCGAGAACCAGGTGCTGCACGGGGCGGAGGAGTTCATCGAGCTGCTGCTGGGCTACCCGGTGGTGATCGGCTGGCTGAACGGGCACACGCACCTGAACCAGATCCTCGCGCACACGGCGGGTTCCGGCGGCGGGTTCTGGGAGATCACGACCGCCTCCTGCATCGACTTCCCGCAGCAGCAGCAGGTCGTCGAAGTGGTCGACAACCAGGACGGCACGCTCTCGCTGTTCACCACGGTGCTCGACCACGCCTCGCCGATCGAGCCCGGCACATCCGGCGGCTATCTCGACCTGGCATCCCGCAGCCGCGAGCTGGCCGCCAACGACTGGGCCGAGACACCGCTGATGCGCCGCGGATCGCCGCTGGACCGCAACACCGAACTGCTGCTGCCGGCTCCCTTCGACCTCTCCGTCGTCACCCCGGCGATGCTCGAGGCGCAGCACACCACCGAGCGGGCGCGGCTGGTGGCGTACGAGAACCGGGTCGCCTCATGAGGAGGATCGCCGCCGTGCCGCTGACGGTGGCCCTGGCCACCGCGCTCGCCGGCGCCCTGAGCGGATGCTCGCAGATCGACGCCCTGGCCCCGGTGGGCGGCGACACCCTCGCCGAGGTGCGCTTCGCGGCGAACGACGTGCTCGTCGCCTCGGGGGTCGAGGTGCTGACGGCCCCGGTCTGCGTGGCGAGCACCACGGCGATCACCTGCGAGGGCGCCACGGCCGAGGAAGCCGCGATCCTGGTGAAGACCACGTCGGCGGACGAGACATCGCTCGAGGTGACCGTGGGCGGGACGACGCTCTACTCCGGATCGCTGCAGGACGTGCTCGACGACGCCGCGACGGCCGGCACCTCCCCTGCCACCTCGGAGCCGAGCCCGTGAGCGGCCGGCAGGCGGCGGGAACCGTGGCGGCGGCCGTACTCGCGAACGCCGCCGTGCAGACGCTGCTGCTGATCGGCGACCCGGTGCCGGCCGTCGACGCCTGGTTCGCCGTGGCGCTCGCGCTCTCGATCACGGCGCTCGTGGTCGCCGTCGCGGGCGTGACCGCGGGCGTCTCCGGCACCGGGCGCGGTCACCTGCGCGCCTGGCCGCGCGTCGGGCTGCTCGGCTGGGCGCTGGTGCTCACGGTGGTGACGGCGGCATCCGCGGTGCTCTCCCCGCCGCTCGCGCTGGTTCCGCTGCTGGCCGCCGTCGTTCTGCTGCCCGCCGCGGCGGTGGCTCCTGGAGTCGGCGCCGCATTCCGGCTCGCCGCGCGGGTGTTCCGGCGAGCGCCCGTGCGCGCCGCGTTCACGCTGCTCGGCGCCGTCGTTCTGCTGGGCCTGGCCTGGCTCGCGGCCTTGCTGCTCGGCTTCTTCGTCACCGGCTGGCCGGCTTCGCTGGCCACCTGGATCGTGTTCGGCGCCCTCGGCGCGCTGCTGCTGCACCTCGGCGCCCGGCTGGTGCACCGGGCCGGAGCGCTCGCGACCGCCTAGCCCGTGCAGGCTCCGGATGCCACCGGCGTGGTGGACCCGGCCGCTGCGAGCACCGGCGCGATCTCGTCGAGCGTCATGGCGTAGCCGGTCTCGGAGTCGATGGTCGAGCGGGCGAAGACCACTCCCACGACCTGGCCGTCCGCGTCGAACAGCGGCCCGCCGGAGTTCCCGGGGCGCACGGTCGAGCGCAGGGAGTAGATCTCGCGGGTCACCGCATCCTGTTCATAGATGTCACGGCCCACCGCATCGACCACCTCGCGCACCCGCGAGGGCACCACCGTGTAGGCGCCGTTCTCGGGGAAGCCGGCCACGACCGCCGAGTCGCCCGAGGCGAGCTCGGTGCCGAGCGGCAACGGGTCGAGCCCGAGATCCGGAACGTCGAGCACAGCCAGATCGCGATCCGGATCGAAGACCACGAGCGTCGCCTCGAGCAACTCGCCCACTCCGCTCGGCTGCACGTAGAGCTGCTCGGATCCGGCCACGACGTGCGCGTTGGTGACGACGCGGTCGCCGGCCACCACCCAGCCGCTGCCCTCGGCGTCGGATCCGCAGCCCGGGGCGGAGGAGAGGATGCGCACGACGCCGTCGGCGGCCGCGTTCACGGCGGCGGGCACGTTCGGGTCGGGTTCGGCCGCCCCCTGGATGGTCTCGGAGCCGAACGCGAACACCTCGGGGAACCCGGAGTCGTCGAGCGTGTCGCCGATCGCGGCGAGCGCGGTGGAGGAGGGGATCGGCGAGAGGCTGTTCAGCGTCGACACCACGCGGGAGGATGCCACGAGCTGGGTCACCGGCATCAGCCCGGTGGTCTGCAGGAAGCCGGCCAGCAGCCACACCACCACGCCCCAGGTGACGAGCCCGAGCACGGCGCCGCCGAGCGAATCGATGCCGCGCCCGATCCGGACCACGCCGATCACCCGCCGCAGCAGCCGCGCCACGACGCTGAGCAGGGCGATCGCGAGCGACATGCACAGCAGCAGCACGACCCCCGCGGCGACCGCCCGCTGAATCGGGTCGGCCCAGCCGAGCCCCGCCAGCCAGCTCACGATCGGCGGCGCCACGGCCGTGGCCAGCCACGCCCCCGCCACGATCCCCACGAGCGACGCCGCGGTCACCAGGGCGCCGCGCCGCCAGCCGCCGAGCACGGCCAGCAGGGCGATCACGATCAGCACGATGTCGACGACGATCTCCATAGACCGCCCAGGCTAGCCGCCGCGCATTTCGCCCGGCTGGGAAAGGCCGGGACGGCCGCCGCCTGCCGCCTGCCGCCTCAGTAGCGGGGCACGACCCGGCGAGTCGCACCGGCTCGGCCCGCGATGTGCTGGAGGCCGCGCGCGACCGCCCAGCCCAGGCAGGCTCCCGCGGTGTTCGTGATGACGTCGTTGATGTCGGCCGTGCGGCCGAGGTCGGTGAGGTACTGCGTCGTCTCGATGACGAGGGTGAGCGCGAGGGCCAGCGCGAACACGCTGCGTAACCGTATGCCGGTGAGGGCCAGCAGCAGGCCCAGCGGCACGAACACGATGACGTTCAGCACGGCGTCGAGAGCGGATGCGGGCCCGTCGACGATCAGCGGAACCAGGTTCAGCCGCACCCCCAGCCCGGTGCCCGGCCGCAGTGTCATGAACAGCACCGCGGCCGCCCAGAGGAGCGCGAGGGGCACGATCGCCCGCGCCCGGGCGGGCCGCGGATCGAACGCCCGCACCACGGCCACCACCACGAGCGTGCCGAGCACCCCCGCGAACAGGAGGTTGAGCAGCAGCGTGAAGGAGATCATGGTCCCCTCAGCCTGCCAGGACCTCCCGCGCACACCCTGAGCGCGGCCAGTGCCCCGCCTATGAGCGCCCCCTCCCCACCGACGACCCAAAGTCTCAGGCCGTACTCGCTGACCCAGGGTGAGCGTGTGGCCGAGGGATGCGACCGAAGGCCGCGTCCCTCGACCGCGCGCTCACATGTCGCGGCTCGCCGGGCAGGGACCGGCGAGCCCCGGGAGCGACGAGCGAAGCCCGGCGCCCCCGGCAGAATACCCACCACCACACCCCTCAGTTCTGCTGCACGGCTCCGATCTTCAGCAGCTCGGTGCCCGTGTTCGTGCAGGCCGTGTAGTCGGTGGTGGGCACGAAGATCGCGCCCGAGTCGTTCGGCGGGAAGACGCGGAAGCCGTTGGCCGCCGAGGTGTCGCAGTCCGGGAAGTTCTCGGCGACCTCGACGGTGAGCGGCGCCTGCAGCGAGTCTCCGGTGGCCAGGTCGAACGAGGCGACGGCGCTCGTGCTGTCGGGCACGGCCGCCGCGCCCAGCTGGGTACCGTTGTCGTCGCCGACGAACGCCACCTGCGGGAATCCCTGCATCGTGCATTCGGCACCGGTGTTGGTGAAAATCAGCGGCACCTGTGTCGAGCCCGCGGCGCCGCCGGCCTCTCCGAGGGTCACGGTGAGCTGGCCGGCGGGACACGCGGCGAGCGGGACGGCGGTCGGCGTCGGGGTGGGAGTCGCCGTCTGCGTGACGGTCACGGTCGGCGCAGGCGTGCTCGCGGCATCCGGACTCCGGCCGCCGAGCGCGCTCACGATGCCCCAGACGACCGCACCGATGAGGGCGAGGGCGGCGATGATCGCCAGCACGATGAAGCCGGTGCGCCACGGGTTAGCCGGCCGGGCCCCGCCCGCACCCGCCGGACCGGTGCTGTAGTGCGCCATCGCGAACCCCCGACCTCGCCGGAGCCCGTCACGACCACCTCCGGATGCTGCCAGTAAAGCAGGAGATCGCCAGGAACGCAGGCGAACACGAGCGTAGAGTTCTGGCGTGCCGCGACCCAGAACGCGGCGAGAAGGACGTGACCGTGACCGCGACTCCCACCCCCACTCCGGCTCTGGAGCAGATTCCCCTCACCACCATCGACGGCGGCACCTCGACGCTCGCCGACTACGCCCCCGTGAAGCTGATCGTGAACGTGGCATCGCGCTGCGGGCTGGCCCCGCAGTACGAGAAGCTCGAAGAGCTGCAGAAGACCTACGGCGACCGCGGGTTTACGGTGCTCGGCTTTCCGAGCAACCAGTTCCTGCAGGAGCTCTCCGACACCGACAAGATCAAGGAGTACTGCTCCCTCACCTGGGGAGTCACCTTCCCGATGTTCGACCGCATCAAGGTGAACGGGCGCTCGGCGCATCCGCTCTACCAGGAGCTCACCAAGGCTCCGGATTCCGCCGGCAAGGCCGGGCGCGTCAAGTGGAACTTCGAGAAGTTCGTGGTGACCCCGGATGGCGCGGTGCACCGTTTCCGGCCGACCGTGCAGCCCGACGACCCCGAGATCGTCGCGCTGATCGAGGCCTCGCTGCCGGCGTGACCTCGGCCGACGACGTGCCGGCCGACGGCGTGGTGCCCGACGACCTGGTCACGCGGCTGCGCGCCGCGGGCTGCGTGTTCGCCGAAGACGAGGCCGCCCTGCTGGTCGAGGCCTCGGCCGGCGACGGGGGCGAACTCGAGCGGATGCTCGCCCGGCGCGTCGCGGGCGATCCGCTCGAGCACATCCTGGGCTGGGCGGAATTCCGGGGGCTGCGGATCGCCGTCGGCCCCGGGGTCTTCGTCCCCCGGCAGCGCACGGGCTTCCTCGTCGAAACCGCCTTGCGCGACCTGCCGGCGAAGGCCGTGGTGCTCGACCTCTGCTGCGGATCCGGAGCCGTCGGCGCGGCCATCGCCGCCGAGGCGCCGGGGTGCATGGTCTATGCAGCGGAGCTCGACCCGGCCGCCGTCGCGAGCGCCCGCCGGAATCTGCCGCCGGAGCGCGTCTTCGAAGGCGATCTCTATGCCGCCCTGCCGAGCGCGCTGACCGGGCGCGTCGACGCTCTCGTGGTGAACGCCCCCTATGTGCCCACGGAGGCGATCGCCACGATGCCGCCCGAGGCCCGTCTGCACGAGGCGCGGCTGGCGCTCGACGGCGGGCACGACGGACTCGACGTGCAACGCCGCGTGGTCTCCGGCGCCATCGAGTGGCTCGCGCCGGGAGGCCGGCTGCTGATCGAGACGAGCGAACACCAGGCCCCGCTCACGGCGGCGCTCTTCGAGGCCGCGGGTCTGCATCCGCAGATCGCCCGCTCAGAAGACCTCGACGCCACGGTGGTCACCGGCTCGCGTCAGGTATGACCGGGGTGTTAGCCCTTGTAGGGCGCCTTGATCATGGCGACGACCGCCATCACACCGAGAACGCCGACGACCGCCGAGAACAGTCCGACGGCACCGAGCAGCACTTCTGCCATGAGGTCTCCCCACAATTCGAGTCGCTCCACCCTACCAAGTCCCCCGGGCGACACATGTGGGACAAGATGGCGGCATGACCCTGTCGCCGCACCGAGACATCACACTCGTCGGGACCCTCTTCCAGCCGATCGTCGACATCGCCACCGGTCGCGTGGTCGCGCACGAGGCGCTGTCGCGGTTCGCGGACGGCACGGGCGCGGTCGCCCCCGACCTCGCGCTGCAGCAGGCCTACGAGGCCGGCTCCATCGAAGACGTCGATGCCGAGTGCATCGGCCGGGCCGTCGCCGCCGCCGGGGTGATGGGCGGGCGCCGCGCCCACGACCTGTTCGTCAACGTCGAGCCCCCGACGCTCTGGCGCGAGAACCTCCCCTCCGGCCTCACGAGCGGGTTGCCCCTCACGGTGGAGATCACCGAACGCGCTCTCGGGCGCGACACCGGGCGGTTGCTCGCGGCCATCCGGCGACTGCGCGATCTGGGCCACGCGATCGCGGTCGACGATCTCGGTGCCGAACCGGCGACCCTGGCGCTTCTGCCGCTGATCGCCCCCGACGTCATCAAGCTCGACATGGGCCTGATCCGCCAGCAGCCCGACCAGAACGTGGCCAGGATCATGACGGCGGTCGCCGACTACGCCGCCCACTCCGACACCTTCGTGCTCGCCGAAGGCATCGAGAACGACCGCCACGAAGTCATGGCGCAGGCTCTCGGTGCGACCTTGGGGCAGGGCTGGCACTACGGCAGGCCGGGCTCCGCGGAAGACGCGGCCGCGGCCGAGAACACCGTCGAGGCCCGAACGGACTTCCGCGCTCGCGTCGCCCGTTCGGCCTCGGCGGCCACACCCGCCGCAGGCACGCCGTTCGAGATCGTCAGCGCCGCCGTCGAGCCCCGGCGAGGCGGCCGGGAACTGCTGGTGCAGGTGAGCAAGTTCCTCGAGGAGCGGGCTCGGGCCGGTGGAGACAGCGCGGTCGTGCTCGCGACCTTCCAGCACGACTCGAACGTCACTCCCGCCACGGCCAGCCGTTACCAGCGCCTCGCCGACAGCGGCTGCCTCCTCACCGTCTACACCGTGGGGGCCGCCTCAGCCCTTCCGGCGGAAAGCCACAGCAAGGTCATCGCGGCCGACGATCCGCTCGCCAGGGAATGGGACGTGATCGTCTTCACGGCCGATCATGCCGCCGCCCTCACCGCGCGCGAGATCGACGCGTCCCGGCACGCCGAGGGGTTCTACGACTTCGTGCTCACCACCGACCGCACCCTCGTCACCCAGGCGGCGCGGGCACTCCTGGCCCGCTGACCGCCCTGCGGAAGATTGCGCGCCTGTTTCGGATGCCTGTCGATGTTCCGCAGAATCTGGGCGCGCGCGGGGCGGGCACCATAGGGTGTGGCCATGGCTGCGGTGTTGACGCTTGGCGCGGAAGAAGAGCTCCACCTGATCGATCTCGAGAGCGGGAAGCTGTCGGCGCGCGCGCCGCAGATCCTGTCGAGGCTGCCCGGCGAGAACTATTCGGCCGAGATCCAGCGCACGACCGTCGAGACCAACACCGACGTGGTCACGAGCCTCGACGGCCTGCGGCAGGAGATCCTGCGGCTGCGCAAGGGCGTGATCGACGCGGCCGCTCCCGAGGGAATCGGCATTGCCTGCGTCGGCACGGCACCCCGCAGCGAGTTCGCCGACTTCGAGCTCACCACCAGCGGGCGGTACGGGCGGATGCAGGAGCAGTACCGGCTGCTGGTCGACGAGCAGCTCATCTGCGGCACCCAGATCCATGTGGGCGTCGCCGATCGCAACATGGCCGTCGACATCGCCCAACGGATCTCCCGCGATCTGCCCACCCTGCTCGCCATCTCGGCCAGCTCGCCCTACTGGAACGGGCACGACACCGGGTACTCCAGCATTCGCTCCATCATCTGGCAGCGCTGGCCGAGCGCCGGCGCCACCGGAGACATCGGCTCGGCCGCCGAGTACGACGAACTGCTCACCGACCTCATCGCCACCGGGGTGATCGCCGACTCGAAGATGGCCTACTTCGAGGTGCGACCCTCCTCGCACGCGCCCACCCTGGAACTGCGGGTGTGCGACGCCTGCCCGATCGTCGACGACGCCGTGCTGATCGCCGGTCTCTTCCGCGCCACCGTGCGCGCCGCCGAGCTCGACATCGAGGCCGGCCGGCCGTACCACCCGCAGGCCGCCCCCATCCACCGCGCCGCCATGTGGCAGGCCGCGCGTTCTGGCCTCACGGGCGACCTGCTCGACGACACCGTGCATCCGCGGCCCACCGCCGCCGCCCACGCCGTGCGGCACCTCATCCGGCGCCTCCGCCCGCAGCTCGAAGAACTGGGCGACTACGACGAGGTCGTCGACCTGGCCGACACCCTCCTGGCCCGCGGCAACTCGGCCGACCGGCAGCGCGCCACGTTCGCCGAACGCGGCGAGATCGACGCGGTGGTGAAGCTCGTCGTCGCCGAGACGCACGGCCCCGCCGGAGGGCTCGCCCCGGCCGCTCCCGCTCTGCGCAGCTACCGCACGCGTGCCGGCGACGAGGCCGTCGGCCCCGGGTCGCGCCCCCGCCCCGCCTACGAGCAGATCGTGCGGCACGTCGAAGAGCTGAGCCCGCACCAGGTCGGCGAGCGGATGCGCGCGAGCCGCCGGTGGGCGAGCGAGCACGAGCTGACCTTCGGCGTCGACGGCGAGCTGCGGCCGTTCGAGGTCGACCTGGTGCCGCGCATCATCACGGCGCACGAGTGGAGCGACATCGCGGCGGGCCTCACCCAGCGGGCTCGGGCTCTCGAGGCCTTTCTGCAAGACGTCTACGGGCGGCAGCGCATCCTGACCGACGGTGTGATCCCCCGTGGCGCGGTCGAAGGCGCCCCCGGCTGGCAGGACGACGCCCGCCGGCTGCCCGAGGGGACCGTGCGCTCGGCCGTGTTCGGCTTCGACCTCGTGCGCAACGAGTTCGGCGGCTGGCGGGTGCTCGAAGACAACGTGCGCAATCCCAGCGGGGCCGCCTACGCCCTGGCCATCCGGCAGCTGATGGATGCCGTGGCCGCCGACGTGCCGCGGCCGGCGGGCATCCTCGACCCCGTCACCGCCTTCGCGGCTCTGCGCCGCGCACTGCTGGCGGGTGCGCGCCGAGCCGGTGCGCCGACCGACGATTCCTCCCGCGCCCCGGTGCTGGCGCTTCTGAGCAGCGGGCCCGACAGCACCGCGTGGTTCGAGCACCGGCTGCTCGCCGAGGGAGCCGGGCTGCTGCTGCTGACGCTCGACGAGATCGAGGTGCACGACGGGCGGGTGGTGTCGCGCGAGGGCCGCACGCCGGTCGACGCCCTCTACCTGAGGCTGGACACCGAGCTCCCGGATGCCGTGGACGGGTCGGGCGCGCCGATCGGACGCGACGTCATGTCGGTGGCCGCCGCGGGCCAGGTGTTCCTGGGGAACGCCCCGGGCAACGGGATCGCCGACGACAAGGCGATGTACTGCAACGTGCCGAGCCTGATCACCTACTACCTCGACGAGCGCCCGCTGCTGGAGCAGGTTCCCACCTACCGCACCAGCGACGAGACGGAGCGCCGCGGCGTGCTCGAACGGGTCGGTGAGCTGGTCACCAAGCCGGTCGACGGGCACGGCGGCGAGGGCGTGCTGATCGGCCCGGCCTCGGGTGCGGCGGCCGTGGCCGAGCGGCGGGCCGAGATCGCGGCCGATCCGGAGAACTGGGTGGCGCAGGAGGTGGTGGCACTGTCGTCGCATCCGACGTTCGTGGTGCCCGACGAGGGCGAAGACGCGGTCGCCGACGACGGCGGCACCGTGCTGGAGCCCCGTCACGTCGACCTGCGCGTGTTCGTCTACGCCACCGGCGACGGCGAGTACGGCCTGAGCGTGGCCGACCTCGCTCTCACCCGGGTCGCACCGGCCGGGAGTATGGTGGTCAACTCCTCCCGCGGCGGGGGCTCGAAAGACACCTGGATCCTGCCCGCCAAGCGGTAGGACCGAGCGCCGGGCCAGGCCGGACCATCGACGGAAGAGGCGAACGCGATGTGCGGAATAGCGGGCGAGATCCGTTTCGACCAGCGGGTGGCCGACGGCGACGCCGTGCAACGGATGACCGGCTGTCAGAGTGATCGCGGGCCCGACGGATCGGGGTTCTGGGCCCACGAGCACGTCGCACTCGGCCACCGCCGCCTCGCCATCATCGATCTCTCGGAGGCCGGCGCGCAGCCGATGGTCGACACCGATCTCGGCCTCTCGATCGTGTTCAACGGCTGCATCTACAACCACCACCAGCTCCGTGCCGAGCTGCAGGGCCTCGGCCACCGCTTCTTCTCCACCTCCGACACCGAGGTGATCGGCAAGGCGTATGCCGAATGGGGCATGGACTGCGTCGGCCATCTGCTGGGCATGTTCGCGTTCGTGGTCGTGGAGCACGCCTCCGGGCGCGTGATGATGGCCCGCGACCGCCTGGGCATCAAGCCGCTCTACCTCGACGAGCGTCCCGACCGCCTGCGCTTCGCCTCGACCCTGCCGGCCCTCCTCGCCGCGGGCGACGTCGACACCTCGATCGACCGCACCGCCCTGGAGTACTACCTCACCTTCCACTCGGTGGTGCCCGCGCCCCGAACCATCCTGAACGGCGTGCGCAAGCTGCCGCCGGCGACGGTGCGGATGATCGAACCCGACGGCCGCTTCACCGAGCACGTCTACTGGACGCCCGCGTTCGAGCGCGACGCCTCCCGTGCCGACTGGGACGACGCCGACTGGCAGGAGGCCCTGATCGGCAGCCTCCGCACCGCGGTCGAGCGCCGCATGGTGGCCGACGTGCCCGTGGGGGTGCTGCTCTCGGGCGGGATCGACTCGAGCCTCGTGGTGGCGCTGCTGGCCGAGGCCGGGCAGAGCGACCTGGCCACCTTCAGCATCGGCTTCGACTCGGCGGGCGGGGAGTCCGGCGACGAGTTCGAGTACTCCACCCTCGTCGCCGAGCATTTCGGCACCGATCACCACCGCATCGCGATCGACAGCGGACGACTGCTGCCCGGCATCGACGGCACGGTCGCCGCGATGAGCGAGCCCATGGTGAGCCACGACTGCGTGGCGTTCTACCTGCTCTCCGAAGACGTCTCGCAGAGCGTGAAGGTGGTGCAGTCGGGACAGGGCGCCGACGAGGTGCTGGGCGGCTACGACTGGTATCCGCCGCTCGCCTCCGTGCCGCGCGACCAGGCCGTGGAGGCGTACTCCCGTGTGTTCTTCGACCGCCGCCGGCCCGCGCTGGAGAAGCTGCTCAACCGCGCCTGGCTCGACGAGACGGATGCGCCGACCGCGTTCATCCGCGCCCGCTTCGCCGAGCCCGGCGCCGAGACGGCGGTCGACGCCGCCCTCCGCAACGACACCACCGTGATGCTCGTCGACGACCCGGTGAAGCGGGTCGACAACATGACGATGGCCTGGGGCCTGGAGGCGCGGGTGCCCTTCCTCGACCACGAGTTCGTGGAACTGGTGGCCGCGATCCCGCCCGAGCTGAAGTTGTCCGACGGCGGCAAGGGCGTGCTGAAGCGAGCCAGCCGCGGCCTGGTTCCGGATGCCGTGATCGACCGCACCAAGGGCTACTTCCCGGTGCCCGCCATCCGCCAGCTCGAGGGCCCGTACTTCGAGCGCGTGCGCGCGGCACTCACCGACCCGGCCGCGCGCCGTCGCGACCTGTTCGACGCCGGCACGGTGGAGTCGATGCTCGCCGCCCCGAACGAGACCCGCACCACGCTCGGCTCGAACGCGCTCTGGCAGCTCGCCCTGCTGGAGATGTGGCTGCAGGAGAACGGCATCCGATGAGCGGCGCGACGATCCGTTCGATGGCAGGCCCCGCAGGCGCACCGATGACCCCGCGCGCACCCGGTTCCCCGGGGGCGGACGGCGGTGACCTGGCCGCGCAGCTCGTGGGTGCCTGGGGCAGCTGGGGCCCGTCGATGACCCCGGATGCGCGCCGCGTGGCCTTCGTCAGCGACCGCGGCGGCTCGCCCGAGGTCTGGGTGCAGGACGTGCCCGAGCCCGGCGCGACCGACATCCCCGAGGCGCAGCGCGTGCGGGTCTCCGACGACCCGGTCATCGCGGTGAGCTGGTCGGCCGACAGCGCCTGGCTCGCCTGCGCCGTCGCGACCGACGGCGGCGTGCGCACGCAGGTCTGGGTGGTGCGGCCCGACGGGAGCGACGCCTGCCGCATCTCGGGCGACCCCGAGCGGCACGCCGAGCTCGGGCCTTGGACCCGCAGCGGGCACCGCGTCATCCTCACCGTGCCCGCGACGGCGCCCGGGGAGCGCACCCGCGCGTTCCTGGCCGATCCGCTCACCGGCGCGCTCGAACCACTGGCCGAGGGCGCGCTGATCCACGTGCTCGACCTCTCGGCGGGCGAGCGGATGCTGGTGATGCGCGACGGCCCGCGCGGCCACGAGTTCTGTGTGGTGGTCGACCGCGAGACCGATCGCGATCACGCCGTGATGCCGCATCCGGCCACCGGGGGCACCGATGTGGCGTTCATCCGGCCCGCGCCTCCCGGGGAGAGCGCTCCCGCGGTCGTGTACGCCGCCACCGAGGTGGGGCTGCCCCGGCGGCAGCTGGTGGCCATTCCCGTCGATCCCGCCGACTGGGGGCGGGCACCGAGGGTGCTCGCCGACCGGGCAGACGCCGAGCTGGAAGCGCTCGACGCCGACGATGCCGGGCGCCTGCTGCTGCTCGTGTGGAACGTGGCGGGACGCAGCGAGCTCGAGCTCTACGACACGGTGACCGGGCGGTTCGAGCCCGTGCCGGGGCTACCGGGCGCCGTGGCCACGAGCCCGGTGCTCAGCCGCGACGGGTCGAGCGTGCTGCTGGCGGTGGAAGGCCCGCAGCGGCCGCGCGAGATCTGGCGGCTGGACACCGCCGGCTTCGCCTGGACGCGCGTGACCGCGGTGCCCGAGCTGCCGGCGGCGCGACTCGTGGTGCCGACCCTGGAGACCTACCGCTCGCTCGACGGACTCGAGATCACGGGCTGGCTGTACCGGGCGGCGACGACGGATGCGACGGACACGGGCTCGGGCCTGGGCATCGAGACCGTTTCTGCCCGTGCGGGGGCTTCGCGCTCGGGACCGTGGCTGCTCCCCGCGCCGGCGGAGCCCGTTCCCGGCCCCGCGATGCTGCACCTGCACGGCGGGCCCGAGTCGCAGGAACGGCCCACGTTCAGCCCGCAGCATCAGGTGCTCGCGGCATCCGGCATCGCCGTGTTCGCGCCGAACGTGCGCGGCTCGTCCGGATTCGGGCGGGAGTTCGGCCACGCCGACGACGTGCGCGGCCGGCAGGGCGCCTTCGACGACGTCACGGCGGCCGCGCAGTTCCTGGTCGCCGCGGGCATCGCCGATCCGGGCCGGATCGCGGTGACGGGCCGCTCGTACGGCGGGTACCTCACCCTCGCGGCGCTGGCCTTCACGCCCGGCGTCTTCGCGGCGGGCGTCGACGTCTGCGGCATGTCCGACCTGCACCACTTCTATGCCGAGACGGAGCCGTGGATCGCGGATGCCGCCGTCACCAAGTACGGGCATCCGGTCGACGACGCTGAGTTCCTGGCCACGATCTCGCCGCTCGGGAGTGCCGCGCGCATCCGGGCCCCCCTGCTCGTGGTGCACGGCGAGCTCGACACCAACGTGCCGATCGGCGAGGCGCACCGCATCGTCGCCGCCCTGCGTGCCCTCGACCGCCCGGTCGACTACCTCGAGCTCGCCGGCGAGGGCCACGAATACCGCCGGGCCGACTCCCGCCTGCGCCTGATCGCCGCGATGCGCGACTTCCTCGCCCGGGAGCTCTGAGCTCAGGACTCCGGGTCGGGTGCTCGCTGAGCCTGCGTCCACGCGGCGAACGCGGTCTGCGGGCTGGACTGGTCGTCGAACTCCTGCGGGCTCGCGTGCTGTCCGCCCTGCTCGGGCTCGCGCGTCGACCAGGAACCCGAGGCCTCGCGGGCGATCGTGGCCCGGAGCGCACCGGCGGGCTTGTCGTGGATGGCGAACTCGTGCAGCTCGGTCTGTGTCAACTTGTAGTCGCTGTCCATGCCCGGAGACTACTCCCCGCCCCTGGGCACCCCGCGACTTGCCACAACTTCTGGCAAGTCGGGGCGGAAGGCGGCGACTTCTGAGAAGTGGCAGGTCTGCGGTCACCCGCTCAGCCGGCGGCCACCACCTGGGCGCCGAGCACCACGAGCAGCGCGAGCTTGTCGGCACTGGGAGACCCGGGGGTGGCCGTGAACACGAGCAGCGACTGCGCCTGGTCGGGGTCGTAGACCACCTGGCAGTAGAGCGAGAGCTCGCCGACCTCCGGATGCGCGAAGCGCTTCTCCTCGGTGTACCGCAGGCCGACCTCGCTCTCGGCCCACAGCGCCGCGAAGTCGGGGCTCTGGGCCAGCAGGTGCTGCACCATCTCGGCGGCCTCGGAATCCGGTCCGCGCTGGGCGGCGGCGCGGCGCAGCTGGGCCACCTGCACGCGGGCGTGCCGCGGCTGGTCCTCGCGCGGATAGATGTCCCGCGAGGCGGGATCGGCGAACCAGCGGTAGGTCGAGCTGCGCATCCGGCCCGTGTGCCGCGTCTGGTCGCCGAGCAGCGCGACCGCGGGCGGGGTCTGCACGATCGTCTCGCCGAGCGAACCCATGATCTGCGCGGGGGTATCGGCGAGGCGGTCCAGGATGCGCATCAGCCCCGGGCTGACATGCTCGCTCGACGCGGCCCGGCCGGGTGGGCGCAGGCCCGCCAGCAGGAACAGGTGGTCGCGCTCGTCGATCGTGAGCCGGAGCCCGCGGGCGATCGCCGCCACCATCTGCTCGGAGGGCTGCGGCCCGTCGCCGCGCTCGAGCCGGGCCAGGTAGTCGGCCGACATGTCCGAGAGCTCGGCGACCTCCTCGCGGCGCAGGCCGCTGGTGCGCCGCCGGCTGCCGCGGCGAAGGCCCACGTCTTCGGGCTGCAGCGCCTCACGGCGGGTGCGGAGGAATTCTCCGAAAGCCGTGCGATCCATCGGCGCTCCTCGCCTCTCCCGCCGCATCCGGCGCCTGCCGCGGCGCATCCGGCCGCCCCTCCACTCTGACGGGTCGGCGCGCGCTTATCCACTGCCTGGCATTCAGTGGATGAGCGTGTCCTGGTGCGCCCTCGCCGGCCGGAGTGGACTACCGGCATGGACATCACCGGAAACACCCTCTTCATCCCCGGCGCGACCTCGGGCATCGGCCTCGGTCTCGCGCTCCGCTTCCAGGCCGCCGGCAACACGGTCATCGTGGGCGGCCGTCGCCGCGCACTGCTCGAGCAGATCGCCGCCGAGCATCCCGGCATCGGCACGGTCGAGGTCGACATCACCGACCCGGCATCGATCCTGGCCGCCCGCGACGAGGTGCTCGCGGCGCATCCGCAGCTCGACGCCGTGATCGCGATGGCCGGCATCATGCTGCCCGAAGACCTCACCGAACCCGCCTCGCTCGAGATCGCCGAGCGCACCGTCACCACGAACCTGCTCGGGCCGATCCGCCTGGCCTCGGCCTTTCTGCCGCAGCTGATCGCCCGCGCCTCGGCCGGTGCCCGCCCCGCCTTTGTGACGGTCTCCTCGGGCCTGGCCTACGTTCCGCTGCCGGCCACGCCCACCTACAGCGCCACGAAGGCCGCCATCCACTCGTTCACGGATGCGATGCGCGTGCAGCTGCAGGGCACCGGCGTGCAGGTGGTCGAGCTGGTTCCCCCGGCGGTCGGCACCACTCTGATGGGACTGGACCAAACCGACTACGCGATGCCGCTCGAGCAGTTCCTCGACGAGGTGATGGCCCTGTTCGCGGCCGACCCCGCCGCCGAGCAGATCGTCGTCGACCGCGTGCGCTGGCAGCGGTTCGCCACCGCCGAGGGCCGCTACGCCGAGGTGCTCGAGGCCCAGTCCGCCCGTCACTGACGCTGACGCTGACGCTCCCCCTCTCGCTGACGCGACCTACGGCGAGCTGGCCGGGACCGGCGCGGGGGGCGTGCGGCCGGGCATCCGGAGGGCGAAGAGGGAGGCGGCGGCCATGAGCACGAAGGCCGAGGCGAAGGCGGCCTCGTAGGAGAAGGCGTCGACGAGGAGGCCCGCGACCAGCGGGCCGGCGATGGCACCGGCATCCGCCACCGCCTGGAAGACCGCGACGGGCTGCCCGCCGCGCCCGCCTGCGGCATCGCCCACCGAGGCGGCCGGCGCCGTGCCCATGAACGCCGCGGCCACGCCGTAGATGCACAGCAGCACGATCAGCAGCCAGAGCGAGGTGACCAGCGGGATGGCGAGCATCACGACGGCTCCCACCGCGAAGGCGCCGACGATGGCGGGCTTGCGGCCCACCGAGTCGACGAAGCGGCCGGCCGGCAGCAGCGCGAGGGTCTGGGCCACGGCGGCGACCGCGAAGGCGATGCCCGTCCAGGCGGGCTCGCCGTGCAGCACCTCCACCACGAGCACCGGGATCAGGGCGCTGCGCACCCCGAGGGCCGACCAGCCCTGGGCGAGGTTCGCCAGCAGCGCCGACTGGTAGCGGCGGTCGCGCAGCACCTCCCGGAACGGCTTGGGCGGCTCGGGCGGGGGCGCCGCCGGGTCGTGCATGCGCCGCTCGAGCAGCACCAGCCCGACGGTGCCGGCGATCACCAGGGTGCCCGCGTAGAAGAAGAACGGGGCGTGCAGCGAGATGCCGGCGAGCAGTCCGCCCACCGCCGGGCCCGCCATTCCGCCGATCAGGAAGCCGCCCTGATAGAAGCCGACGGCCCGGCCGCGCACCGCGGGGTCGACGGAGCCGAGCAGCAGGCTCATGGCCGACACCGAGAACATGGCCGATCCGACCCCGCCGGCTCCGCGCAGCAGCAGTACCTGCGGGTAGGTGTCGGCAAGGCCCACGAGCGCGCTGGAGAGCGCGACGATGCCGATGCCCACGGCCAGGATCACGCGTTCGCCGCCGAGGTCGATCAGCTTGCCCACGAAGGGGTTGGCGACCAGCCGCATCACGGCGAACGCCGACACGACGGCGCCCACTTCGAGGTAGCCCACACCGAAGCTGCGCACGTAGACGGGCAGCACGGGCACCACCACGCCGAAGCCCAGCATCACGAAGAACGCCACGACGCCGAGCACGATCACGTCGCGCGGCAATCCGGCGCCGCGTCCCCACAGCGCACGGCGAAGGGTGTCGGATGCGCGGCTCACCGAACAAGCGTAGTTCGCTCGTGAGCGCAGGTGGTCACTGTGGCCGCCAGGAGAAGGGTGTGATGCGCGCGGCGAGCTCGGGGGCGCTCAGGGTGAGCCGCGCGCATCACACTAACGACATCCGGGTAGATGTCGCGGGCCGCCGTTCGGGTGGGTGATCCGCAGCTCGGTCTTTGGGGTACCGGCGCGGCCCGTTCGGGGCGGTTGAAACATTACCCGCACTGCACCGCCGCGCAAACGGGCGTGTCGCGTGGCCGGCCCCCGGTCACCCACTCCGAATCGCTACACCTGACCAGGCATTTCTCGTGCCCCGACTGTCTGTTGCCGGCCCTGATTCTTGAGCAAGAACTGAGGTAGTCCTGCGCTGACGATGAGGTGAGCCCCTGAGGCCTGAGCCCCGGGGGCCGCAGCCCCTACGATGGGCATCGACGGCCTGATGATCGGAGAAGCATGGCGAACGACGAACCCCGGCGGATCGCCCTGCTGAGCGGAGGACCGTTCCGGGTGGCGTTCGTCGCCACCCTCGGCGTGCTGCTGGCTCTGCTGCTCGGCGCCGCGGTCGCCTCGCTGAGCACCGCGCTCACGCTGATCTTCGTGGCCTTCTTCGTGTGCCTCGGGCTCTACCCGACGGTGCGCTGGCTGGAGGCCCGCAAGTTCTCCCGCACCGGCGCCGTGCTCACCGTGATCGCCGGCTTCATCGTGGTGGTGGCGCTGCTGGCCTGGCTCGTCATCCCGATCGTGGTCGACCAGCTCACACAGCTGTTCACCTACCTGCCCAAGGGCTTCGGCGACATCCAGGACCAGCAGTGGTTCATCGACGCCAACGACTCCTTCGGCGGAGCGCTCACGCCCGCGCTGGACTGGGTGCGCACCACCGTCACGAACCCCGACACCTGGTTCGCGGTCGGCGGCGGTGCGCTCAAGGTGGGCGCCGGCATCCTGAACGGCGTCTTCGGCGTGATCTTCGTGATCGCGCTGACGATCTACTTCGTGGCCGGGCTGGAGACCATCAAGACGAGCCTGTACTCGCTCGTGCCGGCCTCGCGCCGGGCCGGCGTGATGGAGCTCGGCGAGACCATCATGGAGTCGGTCGGCAAGTACCTCGGCGGGATGGTGATCCTGGCGGCCATCAACGCGGTGTTCACCTTCATCCTGCTCACGATCGCCGGGGTGCCGTTCGCCCCGGTGCTCGCCGCGCTCGCCTTCCCGATCACGCTCATCCCGCTGGTCGGCAGCGTGATCAACCTCATCATCGTGACCATGGTGTCGCTGTTCGCCGGGCCGGAGACCGCACTCACGGTGGGCATCGTGATGCTCGTCTACGTGCAGTTCGAGGCCTACTTCCTCACCCCGCGGATCGTGGGCAAGGCGATCAGCATCCCGGGTTCGCTGGTGCTGATCGGCGCCATGGTGGGCGGTACGCTGCTGGGGCTGCTGGGCGCGCTGATCGCCTGCCCGGTGACCGCCTCGGTGCTGCTGATCATCAAGAAGGTGGTCGTTCCGCGGCAGAACGCGGCATGATCCGGATGCTGCGGCTGCGGCCGGCCGGGGCGACCGCGTGACGCCGCTGGAGACCGGCGAGACCCTGGCGCTCGTCCTGCTGGCCGCGCACATCGTGCTCGGCTTCGTCGCCACGGTGGCCGTCTCGGCGAACCGGCGGCCGTCGGCGGCGATCGCCTGGGTGCTCACCATCGTGTTCATCCCGTTCCTCGGCACGATCGCCTTCCTGCTGGTGGGCCGGAGCCGGCTGCCCGAGCGGCGCCGTGCGCAACAGCGCTCGATCGACGCGCATTTCGCGGCGCAGACGTCGACGGCGGCGCTTCCGCCGGATCCCTCCGCGACTCCGGTGTGGCTGCCCTCGATCGTGCGGCTGAACACCTCGCTCGGGGCGCTGCCCCTGGTCGGCGGCAACACCGCGCGGCTCATCGAGGGCTACACCGAGTCGTTCGACGCGATGATCGAGGCGATCGATGCGGCGCACGTCCGCGTGCACGTGGAGTTCTACATCCTGGTGCTCGACGACTCGACGCGCCCGTTCTTCGAGGCGCTGGCCCGGGCATCCGCTCGCGGCGTCGAGGTGCGGGTGCTGGCCGACCACCTCTCGGGCTTCCTCTACCCGCACCGGCGCGAGACACAGGAGTTCCTGGCCGCGGCGGGCTGCTCCTTCCGCGCGATGCTGCCGCTGCGGCCCCTGCGCGGCCAGTGGCAGCGGCCGGATCTGCGCAATCACCGCAAGCTCGTGGTGGTCGACGGCGCCGTCGCGTTCACCGGGTCGCAGAACCTCATCGACGAGACGTACCTGAAGCCGTCGAACGTGAAGCGGGGACTGCACTGGGTCGAGCTCATGATGCGGATCGACGGACCGGCCGCGCGCGAGCTCGACGCGGTGTTCATCACGGACTGGGCGGCGGAGGGCGGTGAGCTGCTGCCGTTCCTCGAGGTTCCGGATGCGGCCGCTGCAGCCGGGGCATCCGTCGCCCTGCAGACCGTGCCGAGCGGGCCGAGCTTCGACAACGACAACAACCTCAAGCTGTTCGCGGCGCTGATCCACAAGGCGGAGCACCGCATCAGCATCACGAGCCCGTACTTCGTGCCGGAGGAGTCGATCCTGCTGGCGCTGGTCACGGCGGCCTCCCGCGGCCTGGACATCGAGCTGTTCGTCTCGGAGATCGGCGACCAGAAGCTGGTCTACCACGCGCAGCGCTCCTACTACGAGGCGCTTCTGCGGGCCGGGGTGCGCATCCACCTCTACCGGGCACCGGCGGTGCTGCACTCGAAGCACTTCACGATCGACGACGACGTGGCGATCGTGGGCTCGAGCAACATGGACATCCGCTCGTTCAGCCTGAACGCCGAGGTGTCGATGCTCGTGCACTCCCGCCCTTTGGTCGACCGGATGCGCGAGGTGGAAGACCGCTACCGCTCGCTCAGCCGCGAGCTCACGCTCGAGGAGTGGCTGCGCCGCCCGCTCGGCGAGAAGACCTGGGACAACCTGGCGCGCCTCACCTCGTCCCTGCAGTGACCGCCGCGCCGGCGACGCTCAGGGGGCGGCGGCGAGGGCTGCTATCAGGCGGTCGCTGGCGCGGGTGAGGTGGCCGTGCAGGCACTGCACGGCGGCGTCGGCGTCGCCCGCGGCGATGTGGTCGAGGATCTGCTGGTGCTCGTCGGCGATCTGCTGCACGTCGAGCAGGCGGCGGCCCTGCACCTGCGCCATGCACAGGCGCACCTCGTCGACCAGGGAGAGGTACATCCGCTCCAGGCGCGGGCTCTCCAGGGCGACGACGAGCGCCGCGTGGAAGCGCATGTCGGGTTCGACCGAGTCGATGGATGCCGCCGCCCCGGTGGCGCGCACCCGGGCGTTCGCCTCGGTGGCGGCCGGCGGAACCGAACGCGCCGCCGCCAGTTCGCGGATCGCCTCGCTCTCCAGGCGCATCCGGGTGCGGTAGACGTCGCGCACGTCGTCGGCGTCGAGCACGGGCACCCGGGCCGGCTTGTGGGCGTCGCGCTGCAGCAGGCCCTCGGCGGTGAGCTTCTCGATCGCGGCCTTGGCCGTGGAGCGGGACACCCCGTACTCCTCGGCGACGATCGCCTCGGTGAGCGCCGTTCCACCCACCAGTTCCCCCGCGAACAGGCGCCCGCGGATGTCGTCGCCGACCGCCTCGACCACCGACACCGCTTCGATTCGCCGAACCATCTGCCGCCCTCCCGCATCCGACCACCGGATCGTTCCATCCTACTGGCGTCGACTCGTCATCTATGTAAACTTGTCGGACAACGGCGAGAGGAACGTCCATGGCGCAACGAGGCGCATCCGCACCCCCGGCAGCGAGGCCGAACGACGCGAACCTGCACGGCACGACGGTGGCCGAGCTGTTCCGCGAGGGCGTGGCCGACCCCGCCCGGGTGAGCACCCGCGCCATCGACCTGCACGCCAACGCGCACGACGCCTCGCACTTCCTGCTGGTGCCGCAGGCCTTGGTGATCGCGAGCGATGCCGCCGAGGTGGGCCGGCTGCTGCGCACCGGCACGCGCACGGGCACCCCCGTCACCCTGCGCTCCGGTGGCACGAGCCTCAGCGGCCAGGCCGTCACCGACGGCGTTCTCGTGGACGTGCGCCGCAACTTCCGCCGCATCACGGTGCTCGACGACGGCCTGCGCGTGCGCGTGCAGCCCGGCGCCACCGTGCGCCAGGTGAACGCGCGTCTGGCCCGCTTCGGCCGCAAGCTCGGGCCCGACCCGGCGAGCGAATCGGCCTGCACCATCGGCGGCGTGGTCGCCAACAACTCCAGCGGCATGGCCTGCGGCACCACCGGCAACACCTACCAGACCCTCGAGTCGATGACGATCGTGCTGCCGAGCGGCACCGTCGTCGACACGGGTGCTGCGGATGCGGATGCCCGGCTCCGGCACGACGAACCGGCTCTCTTCGAGGGCCTCCTCCGCCTGCGCGACCGCGTGCGCGGCAACCCGGAGTCGACCCGCATCCTGCGCCACCAGTTCTCGATGAAGAACACCATGGGCTACGGCCTGAACGCCCTGCTCGACCACGACGACCCGGCGCAGATGCTTGCCCACCTCGTGATCGGCAGCGAGGGCACGCTCGGCTTCGTGGCCGAGACGGTGTTCCGCACGCTGCCGCTGCACGCTCACGCGGCGACCGGGCTCGTGCTCTTCGACGACCTGCTGGCCGCCAACGAGGCGCTGCCGGGAATCGTCGCCACCGGCGCCTCCGCCGTGGAGCTGATGGATGCGACCTCCCTGCGCGTGGGCAAGCAGGAGGCCGACGCGCATCCGCTCATCCGCGATCTCGTGGTCGACCGGCAGGCCGCGCTGCTCGTGGAGTACCAGGCGGCGACGCCCGAGGAGCTGGCCGGCCTGCAGGCCGGCGGCGAGCGCGAGCTCGGCGGGCTGCGACTGCAGGCTCCGGCCGTGCTCTCCAGCGACGCGGCGACCCGCGCCTCGCTCTGGCACCTGCGCAAGGGCCTGTACGCGACCGTCGCGGGCGCGCGCCCCTCGGGCACGACCGCGCTGCTGGAAGACGTGGTGGTGCCGGTGCCGAACCTGGCGCGCACCTGCGAAGAGCTGATCCGACTGTTCGAGGCCTACGAGTACGAGAACAGCGTGATCTTCGGGCACGCGAAAGACGGCAACATCCACTTCATGCTCACCGACCTGTTCGAGGGCGCGGGCCTGGCGCGCTACTCCGCGTTCACCGAGGACATGGTCGACCTCGTGCTCGGCGAGGGCGGTTCGCTGAAGGCCGAGCACGGTACCGGCCGCGTGATGGCGCCGTACGTGCGGCGGCAGTACGGCGACGAGCTGTACGCGGTGATGCGCGAGGTGAAGGCGCTCTGCGACCCGGGCGGGATGCTCAACCCCGGCGTGATCATCACCGACGACCCTCAGGTGCACCTGAAAGACATCAAGCGCACGCCGACCATCGAGGTGGAGGCCGACCGCTGCGTGGAGTGCGGCTACTGCGAGCCGGTGTGCCCGAGCCGCGACCTCACCCTCACGCCCCGGCAGCGGATCGTGGTGAAGCGCGCGATCGCCACCGCGACCGCCGACGGCGACACCGCCCTGGCCGCCGAGCTGGAGAAGGACTACACCTACGACGGCGTGCAGACCTGCGCCGTCGACGGCATGTGCCAGACGGCGTGCCCCGTGCTGATCAACACCGGCGACCTCGTGCGGCGGCTGCGCAAGACCGAGCACTCCGGCGTGGAGAAGACGGTGTGGAAGACGGCCGCGCAGCACTGGGACGCGACCACCCGTCTCGCGGGCGCGGCGCTGACCGTGACCGCGAAGCTGCCGGCCGCGGCGGCCCCGCTGCTCACCGGGCCGAACCGGCTCGCGCGCGCGGTCGTCGGCGACGACGTGCTGCCGTTGTGGTCGCCGGAGCTGCCGGGCGGGGGCGGCAAGCGCTCGCGTTCGACATCGCTCGGGCGGACGGATGCTGCGCCCGGCGCCGCCCGGTCGGCCGAGGCATCCGGCACCCCCGCCGCCCCCTCCGCCCCCTCAGCCGCCTCAGCCGCCGGTCTCGTTGAGGCGGTCTACGTGCCCGCCTGCGTCAACACCATGTTCGGGCCGGCCGGCGGCGGCCCCGGCGTGCAGCAGAGCTTCGAGGAGCTCTGCGAGCGCGCGGGCGTGGCCATCACCGTGCCCACCGACATCGACTCGCTCTGCTGCGGCACCCCGTGGTCGTCGAAGGGCCTCCCCGAGGGCGCCGTGATCATGCGCGACCGTGTGCTCGCGTCGCTGCGCCGGGCCACCCGCGACGGCGAGCTGCCGATCGTCAGCGACGCCTCCTCGTGCACCGAGGGCTTTCTGCACATCGTCGAGGCCGACACCGCCCTGCCCCGGATGCGCGTGGTCGACGCGATCTCGTTCGTGGCCGAGCGCATCCTGCCCGCCCTGCCCGAGCACGAGAGGCTCGAGTCGCTCGCCGTGCACCCCACCTGCTCGTCGACCCGTCTCGGCATCAACGGCGCTCTGAACGCGGTGGCCGGGGCGGTGGCCTCGACCGTGCTGATTCCGGAGGACTGGGGATGCTGCGCTTTCGCCGGTGACCGCGGCATGCTGCATCCGGAGCTCACCGAATCGGCCACCCGCGTGCAGGCCGCCGAGGTGCGCGCCGCGAACGCCTCGGCCCACGCCAGCTGCAACCGCACCTGCGAGCTCGGCATGACCCGCGCCACCGGCGAGCAGTACCAGCACGTGCTCGAGCTGCTCGCCGAGGCGACCCGCGGCTAGCGGACTCGGCCGTCAGGCCGACCCGTCGGGCAGCTCGGCGCCGCGCCGCTGCCCGACGGCGGGGTCAGGCAGAGGTGGAATGCACCAGCAGCCAGAAGAAGGCGGCGAACGACACCACGCCGAGCGCGGCGCCCACGATCGACAGCACCAGGCTGAACCGCACCCAGGGGGCGCCGGGCTCCCGGCTCATCCGGATGCCCTGGGCCGCGAACAGCAGCGGCACGAAACACGCCAGCACCGAGAACGTCCACTGCCCACCGTCGCGGGCCGTCGAGCTCACGAGGTAGAGCGAGAAGGCGGCGGTCAGCACACTCAGGATGGCGCAGGCCCGGGCGGAGATGGGCTGGTTCTTCGCAGTCACCTCAGCAGGCTAGAGGGTCCGCGGCCGCCGCGGTGGTGACACCGCCGGTCCGGTCGCGATCGCCCCCCGGGGGCGGAACGGAGCGTCATCTGCGGAGCGGCCGGGCTCGGATCGGCATAGGCTCGCGAGCGAACGGCTCCCTGGGGGCCGCTGTCCGCCGAACGGCCCGTCATCCGGCCGCCATCCGAAGGAGAATCCGCATGAGCAACCGCACCTACCGCATCACCGAGATCGTCGGAACCTCGCCCGAGGGCACCGACGCCGCCATCCGCAACGGCCTCGCCCGCGCCACCAAGACCCTGCGCAACGTCGACTGGTTCGAGGTCGTCTCCACCCGCGGCGAGCTCGAAGACGACCAGATCTCCTACTTCCAGGTGACCCTGAAGGTCGGCTTCCGTCTCGACGACGAAGACTGACGCCCGC
This sequence comes from Herbiconiux sp., assembly GCF_023264855.1. Lineage (GTDB taxonomy): Bacteria > Actinomycetota > Actinomycetes > Actinomycetales > Microbacteriaceae > Herbiconiux. The sequence goes on from NZ_JAHFUW010000041.1 coordinate 42,119, forward strand.
CGGCGGCGCAGCGGTCCTAGGCTGAGCGGGTGAGCGAACTCCCTGCGAACCGGCCGCTGCGCCGGCTGGGCTTCTTGACCATCGGGGTGTTCGATCCCGCCGATCCGGTCGCCGGCCACGAGAGCACGCTGGAGACGATCGTGCTCGGCGAGCGCCTCGGCTTCGACAGCGCCTGGCTGCGCTCCCGGCATCTGCAGTACGGCATCTCCTCCCCCGCCACCGTGATGGCCGCCGCCTCGCAGCGCACCTCGCGCATCGAGCTCGGCACGGCCGTGGTGCCGATCGGGCTGGAGAACCCGTTCCGGCTGGCCGAAGACCTCGGCACCGTCGACCTGCTCTCGCACGGCCGCATCAACCCGGGGTTCTCGGCGGGCCGGCCCATGAACGTCGACCGGTTCAAGGACGCCATCTACCCGCACACCTTCGAGCAGGAGGACTTCGACTACGCGCGCCTGCTGCGCTTCCGTGACTTCGTGCGCGGCGACGTCATCTCCGACTTCAAGGGCACGCAGGGCATCGAGGTCTTCGCCGACACCGTGCAGCCGCATTCGCCGGGACTGGTGGATCGCCTCTGGTACGGGGCGGGCAGCATCCGCTCGGCCGAGTGGGCCGGGGCGAACGGATTCCACCTGCTCACCTCCAGCGTGGTGCAGGGCGAGCACGGCGACGACTTCGCCGAGAACCAGTACCGGACGGTGCAGGCCTACCGGGCCGCGCATCCGGCGGGCGAGGCAGCCCGGGTGTCGCAGGGACTCGTGGTGGTGCCCACCGATTCCGCGAGTGCGGCCCAGCGCGCGACGTACGAGGCGTACGGCGCGAGCCGGGCGGGCCGCGTCGGTGTTCCGCAGGGCCCGAAGCGGATGCTGTTCGCCGCCGACCTGATCGGCACCTCGGAGCAGATCGCCGAGCAGCTGCTGGCCGATCCGGCGTTCCGGAGCGTGGAGGAGGTGGCGTTCGCGCTGCCGTTCTCGTTCGAGCCCGAGGACTATGTGCAGCTCCTGCACGACATCGCCGAGCGGCTCGCGCCACTGCTCGGCTGGACCCCGGCCGCCGCCGCTTCCGCAGCGGGCTCCACCGGCACGATCCCGGGCGAGGACGCCCAGGAGGGACGACCATGACCGAGCAGTTCCCGCCACCCACGCCGCCCTCGGGACAGCCGTGGTCGCACCAACCCCCGCCCCAGCAGCACCGCTCTGCCGGCGCATCCCAGAGCCCGCCG
>NZ_JAHFUW010000042.1:0-29028 GCF_023264855.1 Herbiconiux sp.
TCTTGCGCCGCCTCTTCTCCCGCTGATCGCACCCGCCCACCACCCCCACCACCTTCGCCGACCCGTCACTCCGTCCCGTTATCCGGGGCGAATAACGGGATCAGCTGACGGGTCGGCGAGGAAGGGGGCGGCGCGGCGCGCGTCAGCGGCCGGGGTACTGCGGGGCGGGGTTGTTCGTGCGGATCACCTCGAGGCGGGCGCGGTACTCCACCTCGTCGATGTCGCCCTGGGCGAAGCGTTCGGCGAGGGTGGCTTCGGCGCGGCGGCCGGCCTGGTCGAAGCCGCCGGCACGGTGCATCCATGCGGCCCGGCGCCAGCGGCGGCCGACGGTGGCGAACAGGATGGCGACGACGGCGATCCAGAACAGCGGGATCAGCAGGAACAGCCAGCCGAATCCGAACCCGGGGCCGAAGCCATGCCCGATCTGGGCGGCGGCAGCGGCTGCGGGGGCGGCGGCGAGGGCGATGGTCGACACGATGATGTCCTTCTCTCCGGTTCCGGTCGGAACCTCAGGACATCAGCCTCCCGAATCGGCGCCCCGCGCGAATCGGCCGCCGGGCGACACTTCGCCTACTCCCGCGGGAGCAGCCGGCAGAGTCCGCCGCGGGAGCAGCCGGCATGCTCAGCCGGGGGAGCGGCCGGGGGCCACCAGGCCGGTCTCGTAGGCGACGATCACCAGCTGCACGCGGTCGCGGGCGGCGAGCTTGCTCATGATGCGGGAGACGTGCGTCTTGGCGGTGAGCGGGCTGAGGTGCAGCCGGGTGCCGATCTCGTCGTTGGTGAGGCCGGCGCCGACGAGGCCGAGCACCTCCTGCTCGCGCGCGGTGAGCACGGCGAGCCGGCGGGTGTCGGGCGCGGCGGTGAGGTCGTGCGACACGCGTTCGAGCAGCCGCCGGGTGACGCCGGGGCTCAGCAGCGCCTCACCCGCCGCCACCACGCGCACGGCCCGGATCAGCTCCACCGGCTCGGTGTCCTTCACCAGGAAGCCGCTGGCCCCGGCGCGGATGGCGCGGGCCACGTACTCGTCGAGCTCGAACGTGGTCACCACCACGATCCGCGTGGCCACGAGGTCCGGGTCGGCCGTGATCTGCTCCGTGGCCCAGAGGCCGTCGCCGTCGGGCATCCGGATGTCCATCAGGATGACGTCGGGCCGCTGCGCGCGCACCAGCTCGACGGCCTCCACACCGGAGCCGGCCTCGCCCACCACCTCGATGCCCGGCTCGGAGGCCAGCAGTGCGCGGAACCCGCCGCGGATCAGCTGCTGATCGTCGGCGATCGCCACCCGGATCATCCGACGCCTCCGGTGCGCCGGGGGAGTGCGGCGGCCACCCGGAAGCCTCCGCCGGGCCGGGGGCCGGCCTCGAGGTGACCGCCGAGCAGGGCGGCGCGCTCGCGCATTCCGAGCAGGCCGCGGCCCTCGGCCAGGGAGCCGGGAGAGCCGCGCGAGTCGAGGCCGGCCGCGGCGCGGCCGTCGGCGGAGGTGCCGCGGCCGTCGCCGTCGTCCTCGATCACCGCGGTGCACTCCGTGTCCGTGCAGGCGAGGGTGACGGATGCCGCGGAGGCACCGGCGTGCCGGATGACGTTCGTGAGCGACTCCTGCACGATCCGGTACAGCGCCAGCTGCACGGCCTGGGGCACGGCGGCGTCGCCCATCCGGTCGTCGAAGGTCACCGTGAGCCCCTGCGAGCGCACGGATGCGACGAGGCCGGGGAGGCGGCTGAGATCCGGCTCGGGAACGAGGGGCGCCGCATCCGGAACGGCGCCGCCCGTCGCATCCGTCCCGCCGCCCGTCGCATCCGCCCCTTCGCGCAGCACGCCGAGCACGGAGCGCACCTCGTCGAGCGCCGACTTGGAGGTCGCCTTGATGGCGGCCAGCGACTTGGCGGCCTCCTCGGGCCGGGTGTCGATAAGGTGCAGGCCCACTCCGGCCTGCACGTTGATCTGGCTGAGGGAGTGCGCGAGCACGTCGTGCAGTTCGCGGGCGATGCGCACCCTCTCGGCCTGGGCGGCGCTCTGCCGGCGCTCGGCGACCCGGCGGCGGAACTCGTCGGTGCGCTCGCGCCGGGTGCGCAGGGCCTCGCCGACGCCGAGTACGAGCAGAAGGCCGAGGGTGACGGCCACCACGAGCGCCGGCTGCCACGACACCCCGAGCAGCACACCGAGCGGAAGGGTGACGGCCCACGCCACCCCCACCGACACCCACGCCCACACGCGGGCGCCGCGCACGACGGCCCCGATCACGGCGAACACCACCGCGATGTACGGCGGTGCCGCGCTGCCCGACACGACGAGCACGTACGCGCCCGCCGCCACCGACACCACCGCCACGACCGGGCCGGGGAATCGCCGGGCGAACAGCAGGGCCACGGGCCCGAGCACCGCGAGCCCGAGGCGCAGCGCGAAGCGGCCGGGGTCGTCGTCGAAGGCGCTCTCGAAGCGGCGGGCGTGCCAGCTGAGCAGCGCGGCCGGGATCTGCACGAGGAACGAGATGATGACCGGGATCCACAGCGCAGGCCGGCCCCCGATGCGGAAGCGCGGCTCCCAGTCCCGGTCGCCCCAGCCCGACTCCGCCCACCGGTCGGCGGCCCAGCGCTCACGCTCGGCCCTGCTCCGACCCGGCTGCTGCGGCATGGCTCGATCGTAGCCGCGCCCGCACCCCCGCGGCATCCGCCCCCGGGCCCGGCCACCGTACTCCCGTGGGAGTACGCGTCGAGCTCCGTTCCCGGCTACCGCAGCGTCATCGGCTAGTCGCGTTTCGCCTCCCGGCTCTCACCACACTTCTCCCAGCGCCCGCCTTAGCCGAACATTCAGGTCGCCCAGTCCGGTCGCGACATCGTCGGTTCCGCCATCCGTGACCCTGTCATCGACCTCGATCACACCGTCTCTGGCCAGGCGCCGCCGCAAGGAGGTCACCTCGCTCGGCCCGATCCGGCCGGCCCGGATCAGCCCTTCGAGCACCGCCAGAACGCCGATCAACGCCTTCCCGTCGTCGCGCCTGATGTCGATCCCGGATGTGTCCTCAGTCATGCAGACAAGGCTGAGCCCCGGCGGCACCGAGCGCAACCGCACCGTGCGCGCCCCTCCGGTCGGACGAATCCCCATTCCTGGGTCAGGTGCCGCCGGAGGGGCGATGCCGCGTGAGCCTCAGCGCGCGCCCTATGTCTCGTCGCCCTGCGTCGATATGGCGATGACGTCGCCGTCGACCGAACCGTCGATCCCGAACGACACGGACCGGCCATCCGTCCAGACGCAGTCCACCCCGTCGAGGGACCCATCCTGCACGCTCAGCACCGGACGGCAGTCGGCATCCCCTGTCGGCCCGAGACGACTCCGCGGGTCCCCCTGTAGACCGTGCAATCATGCACGCTCGCTGTCCGTCAGAGGAGGTTGACCCGGACCCTAGGTGGTCGTCATCGGCGTGATCGACAGCTCGACGCTGCCGAACGGGAACGGATAGACGAACGAATACGATCCCGTGGGAGTCCAGTCCCAGGTCGGGATCAGACCGAACCAGATCTGCGAGATCACGATGCCGAGCGCGGCCAGAACCGCGACCGCGACGACCGATCGATCGATGATGCGCACCGCGTCCTTCTCGCTCTGCGCTCGATTCAGCACTCGCGTGAGCGCGAGGACGACGATCGCAGCGAACAGCACCAGCATCAGCGGGTTCGGTCCCAGTGTGAGGATGAGGCACGACGGCGCCGCATCCGTGGGGTTTCCCGACGAATCGATGAACCCGCCGGACCCATCGACCCCACCGACGCAGATGCCCTTGCTGGCCACGGTCAGAAAAGAATAGATGAGACCCGCCACGACCGCGGCGATCACCATCCTCCGAATACGAGCGATCACGGCCGCGCCCGGAACGAATGCCGCCCGCTCACTCTCCGCGGAGACGCGAACGCCCTCGAGTACCTCAGTCATGACCCCTCCTCCCTACCCAGCCTCGATGTCAACTCGACACCTGTCAACCGCCCCGGAACCGCCCCCCACGCCGAGCGGTCGTCCTGCGGTCCGCAATCTTCTCGCAATCTTCTCGACATCTGTCGAGGATGCGGTTACGGTTCGTTCATGAAGAATCCCTCATGGGCGGCGTACGGTCTCGGCGTGCTGGTCGTCGTGTTCGTGCTCATGAGCGGCGAGCTGGCGGTCCTTCCCAAATCCCTGATCGTGGTGAGCACCCTGTTCGTCGGCGCGCTGATCGCCGCCATTCACGAGCTCGCCCGAGCCTTCGCCGACTCGAAAAAGGTCACCTCGCCCGAGGCGTCGCCCGAACGCGTGGAGACCGTCGGCTGACGGATCGCTCGGCGGGCACAACGCGGCAGGCCTTCGGCGCCGTCATCGGCCGGAGATGAATCGCAGCACGTCTCCGGGGTGGATCTGACCCCAGTTGAGGATGTTCCGGCCCTCGAACTCCCCGGCGTCGTGGTAGATCTGCGTGGCCTCCGTGCCGAGCCGCAGCCCGATCTCGTCGCCGCGATCACCCTCGGCGACGACGTACTTCACGATCTGTCCGGCATCGTCGAGGACGACCTGGCCGGTGGCGTGCTCGCGGACGCCGGTGTCCACGAGCGGAGGGTCGTCGACGACGTCCGTCACGGCGGGCGACGGTTCGTCCTCTGCGACCGGGGTTGCCGTGACCGACGGCACGGCGTCATCGCTCGGAGCATCGGCCACGCAGCCAGTCAGCGCACAGCCGAGGGTGACCGTCACGGACACGAGCACGGCGAGGTTTCTGGTCTTCATGCGGCATGCCCTGACATCAGAGGTCCCGGTCGCTGTAATACATCTGTCGAAGTTAGCCTGCGACCCGTCGGGACTTCCACTCCCAAGAGAGCGGCGGTCCGGCCACGCGCCGCCCGGGCATCCGAGACCCGCCACGTCCGGCGTTTCCGCTCGGAGCGAAGCCGTGTCGGCGAACACGAGCGGAATTGGTTGACTGTCGGCATGCGACGAGTGTTGGTGCTGGGCGGAACGGGATGGCTGGGTCGGGAGATCTCGCGGAGAGCGGTCGAGGCGGGCTCAGAGGTGTACTGCCTGGCTCGTGGGCAAGCTGGGGATGTTGCCGCGGGTGCACATCACATTCGCGCGGACCGCCTGTCGGCAGCGGCGTACGACGATCTGAAGACGCCCTGGGACGACGTGATCGAGCTCTCCTTCGAGCCGGCCCTGGTCGAGTCCGCGGTGAACGCGCTCGCGGCACACGCCTCCCATTGGACGCTGGTGTCGTCGGTCTCTGTGTACGCCACGAACGACGAGCCCGGCGCCGACGAGTCCGCCCGGCTGGTGGATCCGACAGACCTCTCCTCCTACGCCCACGCGAAGGTCGCGGCGGAGCGCACCAGCGCCGCAGCGCTCGGCGATCGCCTCCTCATCGCCCGACCGGGTCTCATCGTCGGCCCCGGCGATCCGAGCGACCGGTTCGGATACTGGCCGGCACGTCTGAGCCGAATGGGCCCGGCACTCGTCCCGACGCCCGATGGGCGTTTCGTGCAGGTCATCGACGTCGCCGACCTCGCGGCCTGGATCGAAAAAGCGGGACACAACGGCGTCACCGGCACGATCAATGCCGTCGGAGAGATCCACCCCATGCGGAACTTCTTCTCCGCTGCCGTCGGAGTGGCGGGATACGGGGGAGAACTCGTACCGCTCGACGACCGGTTCCTGCTCGCGCAGGGCGTCAACTACTGGGCCGGACCGCGATCTCTGCCGCTCTGGCTCCCTGAGACCGACAGCGCATTCCTGCAGCGATCCGGGGCGTCCTTCCTTGCCACGGGCGGCACCCTCTCCTCCCTCGAGGACACTCTCGCCCGCGTGCTGGCGGATGAGACGGCCCGGAACGTGCACCGCGAGCGCCGGGCAGGCCTCACTCCGCCCGAGGAACGAGCCGTGCTGCGGGCCGCGCGCTGAATCGATGAACACGCCGACGGCCGAGGGGTGCTCCGTCGGCCGCTCCCGGGTTGAGACGAGCGTCTAGACGTGTCCGTCTACGCCCCTATCCTCTGGGCGGCGAGCAGCCCAGAGGGTGCGGGTGCTGCGGATGCGGAGTGTGCCGAGTTCACGGACGTTTCCTGCCGCGTCGCCGGCGAGGGTTCTCAGGGCGAGCCGATCGGACTCGTTCAGCGACGGCATGGCGCGGTGCCCGACGCGCCGCAGTTCGAGTGCCGCGTAGTCGCCGGCCGGGCCGTCCGCCGGCATCGCGCGGTCGGTGGCGAGTGTGCGGGTGAAGAGAACCTCGAAGCCCGCGGCCTCCATCGCGGCCGTCCACTCCGGATGCTCGGCGGCCGGCGCGGGTCCGGCAGCACTCCGCAGCCGCTGCTCGAGGGCGGCGAACGCCTCGGGCAGGAGCGAGGGAGGCCGTCCATTTCCACGACGACCAGATGCCCGCCCGGCCGGAGCGCCTCGAACATGTTGCGGAAGGCCCGGCCTGGGTCCGCGACCTCATGCAGGGCCGCCGCCGACCAGACGAGATCGGCCACATCCAGCTGCGCCGACGGAGACGTGATGTCGACGTTCACAGCCACGACCCGATCCCGCACGCCCTCCGTTCTCGCCCGCTCGCGCACGACGTCGAGCATCGCGTCGTCGATGTCGACCGCGACGATCTCGGCTGACGGGAACCGGCGGGCCAGCGCGATCGAGCCCGTGCCCGTGCCCGCTCCGATGTCGAGAACGCGATCCGGCTCGTGCGCGCCGACGAGGTCGACGGCGAGGGAGACGGCTTCCTCCAGCATCGGGGACTGCACGATCGCGTCGAGGTCGAGCAAGCGCGCCAGAAGGGGTCCGTGAGTGTGAGCAGCGGGAGCGGAGGAGGGATTCGTCACGCCGCGATCGTATGCTCGCCAGTCCAGGAGAGGACCCCTCCTTGCCCATTCGGCAAAAGAACGCGTCTGCTCACTTCGTGATCGCCGAAGCCTCGGGTTCCACGCGCAGACCGGGCTCGCACGCGACAGCCTGCACGCATTGTCGCTCTGGCCACCCGCCGACCCCTATCGGGCGGGTCGGCTTCCGGGCGCGTAGGTGAGCCACTCCTCGTCGAGCTCGTAGCCGAGGGAGCGGTTGGCCGCGATGCTCGCCGGATTGTCGAAGGAGCCGCCCGTGCGGAAGACCGTGCGACCCTCATCGGCCAGGGCGAGCACGCCGGCTGCCTTCACGGCGGATCCGAGCCCGAGGCGGCGCCATCCTCGACGCACGACCGTGAAATCCGTCTCCGTGACGTCGGGGCCGGTGTCGGCGAACGTCATCGCCACCAGCAGGCCCTCCGCGGTGAAAGCGCCCCAGCCGCGGTGGGTGGCCGTCGGCGTCGCGCCGGCCGTCGTCAGAGCCTCGTGGGCCGTGGCGATGTCGCCGGGGTAGTCGTGCGCCGTCTCGCGATCCAGGGCCAGCACGGCCTCGGCGTCGCTCGCGGTCACCTCCCTGACGCTGACGAGCGGATGCGCCCGGTCCACGAGGTGCCGCAACCTTTCGCGCCGCTGCTCGTCGAGCGCCAGTCCGGCGCCCCAGGACCGGGCGATCATCACCCAGCCCTGCGCTTCCAGCTCGGATCGGGCCGGCGCATCCGCCCGCACCACTCTGCGTTCCTGCACCGTCCTCCTACTGCGCCGCCGCGGCCACGACACTGATCGACGGATCCACGTACCCCGCCTGCTCGAGGACTCCGACGAGCTCGCTGCGGTAGGCGTCCAGATCCCGGCCGTCGAACACCTCGATCGAGCCGGAGACGAACGCCGCCTGGACCTCGAACCTCTCCTCGACCTGCACCCCGGGGTCGGCGAGCACGTCCAGCCACAGCTGCACCGCGGAGAAGTACCGCTCCGAGCGGGCCGGATCGTAGCCGAGCCATTCCATGCCCCCCACCCCCGACCGGGCGTCGTCGTGGCTCAGCACGAGGCGGATCGGCAGGGCACCCAGCGGCGAGTCGCCGACGAGCGGCAGCGCCTCCTCGATGAAGCGGAGGGTGTCGGAGGACGACAGGTCGCCGAGGCGGGCGTCGAGCGTGATCCCGTCATAGCTCCCTCGGACGCGCAGCTCGGCCGGCTGCGGCTCGACGTCGCTCAGGGTCTCGGCCACGGCATCGCCGAAGGCCTGCGATCGATCGTCGGGCGTGTCGTATCGCGGCGTGCATCCGGAGAGCAGGAGCACGGCCACGACGGCGACCGCCGCCAGCCGCCGCCTCACGGGGCCGCTCCGAACAGCGTCGTCAGCGAATCGTCGTCGCCCCGGATGGCGTAGCTCACGCTCACCGAGGGCTGGAGCACTCCCGCGCCGCCGAGGATGCCCAGGATCTCCGCGGTCTGCTCGGCCGTGAGACCGGTGGCGCCGGTGAGACGGAGCGCGGTCGTATCGGACTCGAACTGCGCATTCGCCTTCGGGATGTACTCCAGGTTCGTGACCTCCTCGAGCGCGGTGTCCCAGCCGGCGGGCAAGGCCGGATGGCCGGAGCGGTTCGTCACCAGCACGTCGCCGACGAGCGCTTCGGTCTGCAGTCCCGGGAAGGACATCAGGTCGTCGCCCAGCGCAGCGACCATCGCGTCGAACGCCTGGTTCACCGTCGGTCCGGGCTCGCCCGGTTCCCCGGAATGCACGTTCAGCACCCCATCGCCCGCCTCGTCGAACACGTTGTACCTGACCTCGGTGAAGCCCTCGTCGAGCAGGCCGGCCCAGATGCGCACATCCCGCTCGAACCGGTCGGCATCCTCGTAGGAACGCGTGGTGAACTCGGTCGTCACGTAAGCGTCACCCGGATACACGGCGATGAGGTCGAGTTCGTTCGGTCGGTCGGAGCCGAGGCCGTCGAGGATCTCGCGCACGGCCAGCGCCGTCGTCACGATCTCGTCCTCGGGTGCGGCCGGGTCGATCTGCACGTACCGCTCGTACGGCGCGACGAGCACCCCGGGCACCTTCTCGATCTCCAGCATCGCGTCGTACCGGGCCCGGTCGTCCGAGTCGTCCGCCCCGGCGCAGCCGGCCAGCCCCAGCACGAGCGCGATGACGGACAGCCTCCCGATGCGTCGCATCCGCCGATCCCTCCCCGCCCGGTTCGACCGGGACACCGACCTAACCTACGGGTGTGCAAGACTCGCCGCGATGGGGACCTCTCACCATCCGCGACGTGCCGCGTCACAGCAGGGCGCGAGGAGCGAGCCGCCGTTTCGCACGGTGCCGCCGCACGGCGAGCAGGATCGCGAGCACAGGCAGTCCGAGGGTGAAGAGCCAGAACACGACGATCCCGGCCACCCAGACGGCCCGCGCCGACGTCAACTCGTCCTCCGCCTCGCGGACCGACTGCTCGGTGACCGGCCGGATGCTGCCGACGGGGCCGTGCTGCACGGCGCGCGGTCGATCGTCGAGCACGACCAGGAAGTCGAGTTCGGCCAGGTAGTCCGGCGACGGCGGGAAGCCCCACTGCTCGTCACCCCGGAACGTCACCTGATCCTCGGGTCCGGTATCGGCATCGCCACCGGTTCCGGCGCCCGTCCCCGTGTCCGGGATCGTGACCTCGTACAGGCTGCTCGTCTTCGGCAGGCCGGACGTGGTCTCCACCTCCGAGAGCACTCCCGTGAGCACGACATTCCGCCCCACCGCGTCGCGTTCGAGGCCCAGGCGATCGGCCGCCGCATCCTTCGCGAAGCCGAGAACGCCGAGCATCGCGAGGCTGGGCACGAGGAGCAGTCCGAAGACGAGCCAGATCGGCCACGACGGGAACGGCAACCTCCGCAGACGCGCGTCCGGAAAGGGCGGTGGGGCAGTCACAAGGGCATCCGATCAGCGTCCATCAGTCCTCAGTCCATCAGATCGAGGGCCGCCACGCCGGCGCCCAGCGCCCACTCGTTCGTCAACGCGGCCAACTGCGGAACGTCTTGAAGCGCCACCCCGCCCGAGGTGAGCACGACGACGACGCCGTCCCGCACGACCTGCACCCCGGTCACGTCCAGTTGCTCGTCGGGGTCGTATCCGCCACCGACCTTCAGCGCCCAGGCTCCGGCGGCAGCCACCCGGCCGTCTTCGACGTTCCAGCCCAGGGGCTCCATGCTCTCCTCGGTGTACTCGGGGTCGCGCGAGATGCCGAGGGAGATCCCGCCGTACTCCGCCAGGTCGATGCTCGAATCGGCCGTCTCCTTCGTGTGCCAGGCGCAGCCGAGGGCGGGCCCCTCGGAACCCGTCGCCACGCCGTTCTCGCTGTCGGCGAGCTCGACGAGACCCGCCACCTCGGGGCCGAGCGCCGCCTTCACCTCGTCGCAGGTCGGGAATCCGCCGGCGTCGGCCGTGGCGGAGGGCGCACCGGTGACGGGGGCGGCCGACGCCGGCGGAAGGCCGACGGCCGCATCATCCGTGGGGTCGTCACCCGACCCCGTGCATCCGCTCACCAGAGCCCCAGTCAGAGCCACAGGGATCAGGATGGACAGGCCTCGAGGCGCTCGGCGGGCGGTCATGGACGGATCTCTCCTCTGCATCGATGTGGGTCTCCTACGCTATCGAAGCGCAGACAGACGTCAGAACTATACGCGTATAGCAGTTCGATGGCACCGCTGCCAACCCGAGCTGGGCATCCTTGCGTGAAGAGTGGATGACGGGAAAAGGGCTCTCGTAGCGCGTTGCCGAGCACCGGATGAACGCGCCGTGAAACCTCCCGCCGACCCCCGGATGCGCCCCTGCCTCTTCACTAGCGTGATCGGCGTCGTGCGCGAACCAAGCGTGTGCGGCATCCGTCGGCAACCCGTGCCGTCTCACCGAAGGACGTCCCATCACATGAAGAGCGAGAAGCTCACGCGCGCCCTGACGCGCCTCACACCCCGCACCGCGCTGGTCGCCGGTGGCCTCGCGGCCGTCGTCGCCCTCGGCACGCTCGGCGGCGGCATCGCCTACGCCGCCGGCGGACTGAACCCGCCACCCGTCAACCCCGCGCTCGTGCACGTGGCCTCGGCCGTGCCCGACCGCGTCATCCTGACCCCCACCGAGACCCCGGCGGCCACGCAGAACGTGTCGTGGCGCACCTCGGTCGACGTCACCACCCCGCAGGTGCAGCTGGCCTCGATGACGAAGGGCCCGGTCACCGCCTCGACGACCGTCGCGGCCACCTCCACGACGGAGTTCGCCACCGACCTCGGCTACACCATCAAGTACCACACGGCCACGATGACGGGCCTCGCCGAGAACACCGCCTACCTCTACCGTGTGGGCGACGGCGAGACCTGGAGCGAGTGGCTCGAGTTCGAGACCGCTGCCGCAACCGCCGAGCCGTTCTCGTTCATCGTGCAGGGCGACGCCCAGAACGATGTCAAGAGCTACGCCTCGCGTGCCTTCCGCGCGGCCTACGAGGCCCGCCCTTACGCCAAGGCCGTCGTGCACCTCGGCGACCTGATCGACACCGATGTCGCGGATGCCGAGTGGGGCGAGTGGTTCGGAGCCGCCGGCTTCGAGAACTCCTACCTCAACGTGATCGCCGCCCCCGGCAACCACGAGTACTACCCGGGCCCCGAGCTCAGCCGCTACTGGGGCGCGCAGTTCGAGTACCCGCGCAACGGTCCGGCCGGCACGCCGGAGGTGCAGGAGACGTTCGACGAGAACGTCTACTACGTCGACATGCAGGGCGTGCGCTTCATCACGCTGAACGCCAACATGGGCTCCGGCGCGCTGCTGGCCGAGCAGACCGGCTGGCTCGACCAGGTACTGGCGAACAACCCGAACAAGTGGACCGTCATCGCCTTCCACCAGCCGATCTTCTCGGTGACCTCGGGTCGCGACAACGCGACCATCCGCGAGGCCTGGCTGCCGCTGTTCGAGAAGTACAACGTCGACCTGGTGCTGCAGGGCCACGACCACGCCTACGGGCGCGGCAACCTGTTCGCGAACGAGCAGAACCTGCCGGCCGGAGCGGATGCCGCCACCAGCCAGACCGGACCGGTCTACCTCGTCACCGTGGCGGGCCCGAAGATGTACGTGCCCGACCCGCTCGAGTCGAACAACTGGATCACCAACGGCGCGAACCTGCGCAGCATGAACCGCGACACGCAGATGTACCAGACGGTCGACGTGGTGGGCGATCAGCTGCACCTCGAGAGCCACACCGTCACCGGCGAGCTGTTCGACGCATTCACCATCACCAAGACGGATGGCACGAAGCTCGTCACCGACGAGACCGTGGCCTGGGCCTCGGGACCGGGATCCACCCGGTCGGACATCAACGCGCCCGAGCGTCCGACGCCCGTCGTGCCCGGCGAGGGCACCTCCACGCCTGAGCCGACCCCGACCCCGGAGCCGACCGTCGAGCCCACCCCCACGCCGGAGCCGACCGTGGAGCCGACTCCGACTCCGACCCCGGAGCCGACCGTGGAGCCCACGCCGGAGCCGACCGTCGAGCCCACCCCAGAGCCGACCGTCACCCCGACCCCGGAGCCGACTGTGGAGCCGACGCCGGAGCCCACGGCAACCCCGACCCCCGAGCCCACGGTCGAGCCGACCCCGGAGCCCACGGTCGAGCCCACGACCAGCCCGGAGCCGACCACCAGCCCGGAGCCCACCGCCACGGCGACCCCCACGGCGCAGCCCCCCGCGAGCCCGCAGCCCACCGAGAACCCCACCCAGCCGAAGCCGGCGGCGAACCCCTCGCCGATCGAGCTCTCCGCCACGGGGATCGCGGCCGGCGACTCGCTCAGCATGAAGGGCAGCGGTTTCTGGCCGAACGAAGACCTCGAGGTCACGCTGCACTCCGACCCGATCGAACTCGGCTACCCCACGGCGGACGCGAACGGCGGCTACTTCTTCACCGCCCACATCCCGGCCGGAGTCGCCCCCGGTGAGCACCGCATCGTGGTGCGCGGTCTCGAGTCGGGTGCCGAGGCATCCGTCGCGATCACCGTGCTGAAGCCCGGATCGGCCGCGACCGGCGTGAAGAACCTCGCCGAGACGGGCGTCAACGGCGTCGGGGTCGGGATCGCCCTCGGCGGCGCCGCCCTGCTCGCCGGCCTGGTCGTGCTGTTCGTGCTCTACCGCCGCGGTCGCCGCGAGGGTGGCGTCGCATGAGCCGCCGACCCGCATCCGGAACCACCAGAACCTCCCCGAACACAGCATCGAAAGGTCGTCAGAACATGACGAACACGTCCAAGCGGGGCCGCAGCACGCGGATGCTCGCAGGCTTCGCGATCGCGGCCGTCGCCGCCTCGCTGTTCACACCGGTGCTGGGGGTGAGCAGCGCCCAGGCCGCCACGGTGACCCCGCTCGTGCAGCACGGGCCGTCCGTGATCCCGGATCGCATCGTGCTCACCCCGAACGGCGATCTCGCCACCTCGCAGTCGGTCACCTGGCGCACCAGTAAAGGCGTCTCGACGGCCAAGGCCGAGTATCGCGTCGCCACGGCCACGCCGTACCCGACCGGCATCATGACCGTGGACGCATCGAAGAACACCGACGTCAGCACCGAGAACTACGACGAGAGCTTCCACACGGTGCAGTTCACGGGCCTTACGCCCGACACGCAGTACCAGTACCGCGTGGGCGACGGCACGAACTTCAGCGAGTGGCAGCACTTCACGACCGCGGCCGCCACCGCCGATCCGTTCTCGTTCATCTACCTCGGCGACGTGCAGAACGGCATCAAGAGCGACGCGAGCCGGGTCATCCGCAACGCCTTCCGCGACCGCCCCGACGCCAGCATCGTGCTGCAGGCGGGCGACCTGATCGACGACGCGAACGACGACAGCCAGTGGGGCGAGGTGTTCGATGCGGCCGGCTACCAGTTCGGTACGCAGAACTTCCTCGCGGCGGCGGGCAACCACGAGTACGAGGGCGAAGAGCTCTCGACGCAGTGGCAGGCCCAGTTCGACTACCCCGAGAACGGCCCGACCGGAGCCGAGGGCATCGAGGCGCTGCTTGCGGGCACGGTCTACTACAACGACTACCAGGGCGTGCGCTTCATCTCGCTGAACAGCAACATCACGGATGCCGCGGCGCTCGCCGTGCAGACCGAGTGGCTGAAGCAGACCCTCGAGACGAACCCCAACACGTGGACGGTCGTGTACTTCCACCACCCGGTGTTCTCGCTGGATGAGGGCCGCAACAACCGCGCCATCCGCGAGGCCTGGCTGCCGCTGTTCGAGGCGAACAACGTCGACCTCGTGCTGCAGGGCCACGACCACAACTACGGCCGCGGCAACACGCTCGCCGCCGAGGAAGGCAATCCCAGCACCTGGAACTCCGAGCTGAACTACGACGGCCCGGTGTACGCCGTGTCGGTGGTCGGCTCGAAGATGTACTCGGGTGCCGGTCCGCGCATCTGGAACGAGAACGGAGGGCACCTCAAGAAGCTCGAGGGCGAGGTCGAGCTCTACCAGCTGATCGACGTCGCGGGCGACACGCTGCGCTACGAGTCGCGCACCGCCGACGGCGAGTACTTCGACGGTCTCACGATCGTGAAGAACGATGCCGGCAAGGCCGTGACCGACGACGAGGCTCCCCAGGTGATCGACCCGAGCGACCCCGGCACCCCGTGCCTGGGCTGCGTGCCGAACCCCGACCCGACCGATCCCACCGACCCGACCGATCCGGAGACCCCGGTCGGCACGGTCGACTACCAGGTCGTCTCGCAGCTGGACTCGGTGAACACGTCGAACGCCTCGCTGCCCGCCGGATCCGCCTACTCCGAATCGAAGGACGTGCTGTACCTGGGCGACCAGAACGGCCGGACCATCTTCGAGATGAACCCCGACACCGATGAGGTGCTGCGCACCATCACGCTGCCCGAGAACATCCGGGATCTCGGGATCGACGACGAGAACCAGCTGCTCTACGTGGGTCAGCAGAACCGCAACTGGGTGGTCGTCTCGATCGCCGACGACACCTTCGGCCAGGTCGTGCGCGGACCGTACTCGTTCATCGAGTCGAACCGTTCGATCGACGTCGACCCGGTCAACGACCTCGTCTACGGCGCCGTGCCGTCGCGCGGCATCGAGGTGCTGCGTGCCTCCACGGGCGAGTCGCTCGGCGTGATCGACGGAACGGCCGGCGCGTACTACGTGGCCGCCGACCCGTCGAAGGGCTACGTCACCGCCGCCTACTTCGAGGAGGTTCCGGATGCCGTGCAGGTCGCGGCCTTCGACGCGAAGAACGGCTTCGGCCAGGTGTGGGAGAAGGTCACCCGCGTGAACGCCCGCCAGGTCGACATCGACTCCACCAACGGCCTCGTCTACCTGGGCTACACCGGCACCGCGGCGGGATCGGGCGGCTTCACCGTGCTCGACCTCGCCACGGGTGACCAGCTCGGCGACTTCGCCGATCCCTCCTACGGCAAAGACGGCTACGGCATCTCGGTCGACGAGGAGCACCAGCGGGTGTTCGTCTCCAACCGCGACTTCCGCCTGAACCCGCCCGGGTCGGAGCTGGCTGCGGTGGCCGTCACGGTCTCGCAGCGCGTACTCGAAGCGGGCTTCGACTACGACGTCGCCGGAGCGATCGATGTCGTGGACAAGTCGAACGCCTCACTGCCGGCCGGATCCGCGTTCTCCCAGGCGAAGGACGTGCTCTACCTGGGCGACCAGAACGGGCGCTCGATCTTCGAGCTGAACCCCGACACCAACCAGATCCTGCGCACGATCACGATGCCCGAGAACATCCGGGACCTCGGGATCGACGACGAGAAGCAGCTGCTCTACGTCGGCCAGCAGAACACCAACTGGCGGGTCGTCTCCATCGCCGACGCGAACTTCGGCGAGACGGTGGCCGGGCCCTTCCCGTTCATCGCCTCGAACCGCTCGATCGACGTCGACCCCGAGCGCGGGTTCGTCTACGGCGCCATCCCCTCGCGGGGTGTGGAGGTTCTGGATGCCGCGACGGGCGCCTCGCTCGGCGTGATCGGCGGAACGGGCGACGCGTACTACGTGGCGGCCGACCCGGCGAACGGGCTCGTCACCACGGCGTACTTCCGTGACGCGGCCGACTCCGTGCAGATCGCGGCGTTCGACGCCGACGACGGATTCGGCCAGGTCTGGGAGCAGGTCGGCCGGGTCAACGCCCGTCAGCTCGACGTCGACTCCACCAACGGCCTGGTCTACGTGGGCTACACCGGACAGGTCGCCGGTACCGGCGGCTTCTCGGTGCACGACGTGAAGACGGGTGAGCTGCTCGCCGACATCGCCGACCCCGCGTACGGCAAGGACGGCTACGGCATCTCGGTCGACGAGGAGCGCCAGCGGGTGTTCGTCTCCAACCGCGACTTCCGGTTGAACCCGCCCGGCTCGGAGCTCGCTCCGGTGGCCGTGACCATCAGCCGGCGTGCGGGCGTGGGCGGGCCGGTGGATCCGACCGACCCGACGGATCCGACCGATCCGACCGACCCCACGGACCCCACCGATCCCGAGCCTCCGACGGGCCTGGCGTACACGGCGAGTGAGCTGACGGCGATCCCGTCGGCCGCCTCGAACGCCGACCTCGACGTGAAGCCGGTCGGATCCGTGGTCGACCCGGCCACCGGTCACCTCTTCGTCGGCAACGAGCAGCGCCCCGCGCGGGTGCTGGAGATCGACCCGGTGACGGATGCCGTGGTCGCGACGCACGCCATCGTCGGCGCCGAGGACGAGGGTGTGCGCGACGTCGCCATCAATTCGGCCAAGGGCGAGCTGTACGTCGCCTACGGCGCATCCTGGACCGTGCTCGACCTCGCGACCGACACGGTGAAGCGCGGGCCGTTCGCCTTCACGGCGAACGTGCGCGGCATGGACGTCGACCTGACGACCGGACGCGTCTTCGGCGCGAACCGCGGCTCGGGCTTCGAAGTGATGGATGCGCAGACCGGGGCGATGATCGAGGTCGTCGAGACGCCGGGTGAGGGCTGGGCGACGCATGGCATCGCCTTCGATGCGGCGGCGAACCGTCTCTACACCACCAACAACGGCTCCGGGACCGAGGGCGTGCGGGTGTACGACGGCACGTCGTTCGACCTGCTGCAGTCGCTCGCGGTGACGGATCCGGACTACCGTTCGGTGGCCGTCGACTCGAAGGCGGGGCGCCTGTACCTCGGGCACGCCTCCGACGCGTTCGAGGCCAGCGGCATCCGTGTGCTGAACGCCGCCGACCTCACCGAGATCGCGAACTACCCGGGCACCGCCTACGGCAACAAGGTGTACGGCGTCTCGGTCGACGAGGCCCTCGGCAAGGTCTACGTCTCGGCCCGGGACCGCTTCCCCACGGGCCTGATCGTGCTCCAGCGCGCCCAGTAGCCCTCAGGTCACCTCCACGGGCATCGACCCGTCACTCAGTCCCGCTCTGACGAGCGAATACCGGGACGAAGTGACGGGTCGATGACCGTTAAGGGGTGGGGGCGCCGAGGGAGTGGCCGAGGGTGGATGCTCGGGCGTGGGCCGAGGCGAGCTCGTCGCGGCTGCGGGGGATCTGGTCGGCGAGAGCCGCGACATCCTCGGCCAGGGTGAGGCTGGTCTCGATGACGGTGAGGTCCATGCCGAGGGCGGTGCCGAGGATGAGGCGCAGGGCGGGGACCTCGTGGTCCCAGCCCTCGGTGGGGGAGCCGGCGTCGTAGGAGACACCCCGGCTGGTGACGATCACGGCGGGGCGCCCGGCCATCGGCTGCGTGTCGCCGTCGAACGGGGCGGTGACGGCGGGCACGTGGATGTTGTCGATCCAGGCCTTGAGGCTCGAGGGCAGCGAGTAGTTGTAGAGCGGCGCGCCGATCAGCAGCCCGTCCGCGGCGAGCAGCTCGGCGATCAGCGAGGCCTGCAGGGCCTCGGCGTCGGCGGGCGGTGCCGCATCCGCGGGTCGCAGGCGCGGCGGCCAGTGCAGGGAGGCGTCGGCCAGGTGCGGAAGCGGGTCGCGGTGCAGGTCACGATGCGTGACCGTGTTGCCCGGATGCGCGCCCAGCCAGGCCTCGCTGAACGAGTGCCCGATCGCCCGCGATCGCGACCGCAGCACGTCGGCCGAGCTGTCCAGATGAAGAAGATTCGCCATGGCCACACGCTACTCGCCCGCCGCCGGCCCGCGCGCCGCGTCCCGCCCCGTCCTCTCCCGCCACTTGACACAAGTTGTGGCAGGTGGGCCTCAGAAAGGGCGACTTCTGTCAAGTGGCCGGGCCGTGGTGCGAGGGGGCGGTCCGCGCGAGCGGCGTCGAGGTCAGGGGGCGAGCAGGCGCGCGGCGTCGAGGGCCTGGCGGGTCGCGCGCACGGCGTCGACACGGCGGGCGTCGAGCGCACCGCCGACGCGCTCGTGGCGGAGGCCGAGCTCGGTGAGCGAGGCGCTCAGCGGGTCGTGCTCGAGCTGCCCGGCGCACACGATCACCGTGTCGGCGGGGATCATCTCGCGGGTTCCGTCGGCGAGCACGATCTGCACGCCCTCGGCCGTGATCGACTCGTACTCGAGCCCTGTGAGCATCCGCACACCCGCCTCGCGCAGCTCGCCGAGCGCCACCCAGCGCGAGGTGAGCCCCATGCCCGCGCCCACCTTGCCCGAGCGGCGCAGCAGCACCACGTCGGATCCTGCCCGCGCAGCCACCGGCAACCGGGACAGGATGCCGGTCACGCCCGTTCCCTCGCGTGCGGCCGCCCGCTGGGGCAGCTCTGCCGACTCCAGGTCGATGCGAGGGGGCAGGACGTCGAAGCGCGCCTCGAACGATCGTGCCCGCTCGGCCGGAGCGTGCGACAGCACGAGGTACTTCGCGACGTCGACCCCGATGCCGCCGCCGCCGATGATCGCCACCCGCCCGGCCGGCACCCCGTCGAGCAGGGCCTGCTCGTAGCTGAGCACGTGCGGGAGCCCGGATCCGGGAACGTCGACCGGCCGCGGCCGCACCCCCGTCGCCAGCACCACCGAGTCGAAGCCGCCGGATGCCAGTTCCGCCGCCGAGGCCGCCCGCCCGAGCTCGATCCTGGCTCCCGCCTCCACCAGCCGCGAGGCGTAGTGCCGCACGGTGAGCGCGTAGTCCTCCTTCGTCGGGATGAGCGCCGCCAGCGTGAACTGCCCGCCGAGGTGCTGCTGCGCCTCGAACAGCGTCACCTCGTGCCCGCGCTCGGCCAGATCGGTGGCGGCCACCAGCCCCGCCGGCCCGCCGCCCACCACGGCCACGCGCGAGGGCCGCGCCGTCAGCTCGAGCGGGTACCGGGTCTCGTTGCCGGCCCGCGGGTTCACCAGGCACGACACGGGCTGCTTCACGAAGCTGTTGTCCAGGCACGCCTGATTGCAGCCGATGCAGGTGTTCACGGCGTCGAAGCGGCCGGAGCGGGAACGATCGACGATCGCCGCATCCGCCAGGAACGGCCTCGCCAGGGCCACGGCCGTGATCAGCCCGCCGGCCAGCACCTGCTCGGCGTCGCGCAGGTCGGTCAGCCGGTTGCTGGCGATCACCGGAACGGCCGTCGCGGGCAGCTCGGTCACGGACGCTGTCGTGTCCGAGCGGTCACCGGATGCGCCCGCGTCCGACACGGCTCCGGATGCTGCGCCCCCCGTTCCCGCCGCGCCCGGCAGCGCGGCGCCCGGCAGCGACACCGCCCGCGCGATCGCCTCGGCGTACCGCACCCACACCCCGTGCGGCACGGCCGCCTGCACCGTCGGCACCGTGGACTCGTGCCAGCCGATCCCCACGTTCAGTGCGTCCGCGCCCGCCAGCACGAGCGCTCGGGCCAGCGCATCCGTCTCGTCCTGGGTGCTCGAATCCGGCACCAGATCGGCACCCGACATCCGCACGATCACGGGCACGTCGTAGCCGACACCGCGCCGAACCGCCCGCACGACCTCCACGGCGAAGCGCCGTCGCCGTGCGGCGTCGCCACCCCATTCGTCGTCGCGATGATTGGTGACCGGCGAACAGAACTGGTTGATCAGGTACCCCTCCGAGGCCATGATCTCCACCGCATCGAAGCCGAGCACGATCGCCTGCGAGGCCGCCCGCTCGAAGTCGTCGAGGGTGCGGCGGATGCCCTCCTCGTCGAGGGCCAGCGGCACCTGTGCGCCGGAGCTGCGCCACGGCAGCGGCGACGGGGCGACCGGTCGCAGGGGCGCGCCCGTCGCATCCGTCATCCCCTCGAGCAGGGCGTACCGGCCCGCGTGGAAGAGCTGCGCCGCGATCCGCCCGCCCGCCGCGTGCACGGCGCCGACGGCCAGCGCGAACCGCGCATCGCTCGTCGGCTCGCCCAGCACGCTGAAGTCGTCGGCGCCGCAGGCCTCCGGGCTCACGGCGAGTCCGCCCGTGATGATGAGCGCGGCACCGCCCGCGATCCGCTCGGCGTAGTAGGCCGCGAGGGCCGCCCCGCCGTCGTCGACCGTCTCCAGACCGGTGTGCATGCTGCCCGTGATCACCCGGTGCGGGAGTTCGAGGCCGCCGAGCCGCCAGGGCGACAGCGTGCGGGCCAGCGAAGGGGGAGTGCTGGGGGGAGAAGTGCTCAGGGCCGTCGTCACGGAGAGGAGGCTACTCGCCCGCGGCAGTGGAAGGCGAACCGGATCCGGAGCCCGCATCCGGCACCGAGCCGAGCACGGCCGCCCGCAGGTCGCCCGTGGTGTCCTCCCAGTACGGCGGTGCCACGACGGTGAAGCCGCCGTCGACGTTCAGCACCTGCCCGGTGATGTAGCCGGCCTTGGCCGAGAGCAGGAAGTCGGCCGCATCCGCCATGTCGTCCGCCGTGCCCAGCCGGCGCAACGGAACGGTCTTCAGCACAGACGCCATCGGCGCCATCCCCGGCACCTTGTTGTAGAAGTAGTCGAGCGAATCGGTGTCGATCAGCCCCCCGTTCACGGCGTTCACCGTGATGCCGCGCGGTCCGAACTCGTTCGCCATGTAGCGCACGTACGACTCGTTCGCCGCCTTCGCCGAGCCGAGCGCCGCATAGGTGGCGAACGCCCGCTGCGAGCCGTAGCTGGTGATGGCGAGGATGCGGCCACCGTGATCCATCAGCTCGGCGGCCCGGATGGCGCCCAGCACGAAAGCACGGGTGTTCATGGCGTAGCTGCGGTCGAGGTGGTGCGTCTTCAGCTGGGAGACGGGTTTGAAGGCGCTCGCCGCGGCGTTGGAGACGAAGGCGTCGAGGCGGCCGTAGCGGTCGCGCACCTCGTCGAAGAGCCGGTCGATGTCGTCGGGGCTCTCGACGTCGGCCTGCACGGTGAAGCCCGATCCGCCGGCCGCCACCACATCGGCGAGCGACTGCTCGGCGAGGTCGGCGTTGACCTTGTAGTTGATGGCCACGGCAGCGCCCTGTGCGCCGAGCTTGTGCGCCAGCAGGCGCCCGATGCCGCGCGAGGCGCCCGTGATCACCACGACCCGGGGGGAGGGGGCGGAGGTCTGGTCGTCGCTCATTGTTCTGCCTTCTCTGCGTCGGATGCGGGTGCGGGTGCGGGTGCTGGTGCGGCGCCGGTGCCGGATGCCGCCGCCGCGGCGAGCACCGCGCGTGCCACCACGGTCTTCTGGATCTCGTTCGTGCCCTCTTCGAAGCGCTGCGCCCGGGCATCCCGGTACACCCGCTCGATCGCGTTGCGGTGCCAGAATCCCTGCCCGCCGTGCACCTGAAGCGCCTTGTCGGTGACCCGCGCGAGCATGTCGACCGCCACGATCTTCGAGGCGCTCGACAGCGCACCGGCATCCGGGCGCCCCTGCTCGTACGCCCGCGCCGCCTCCAGCACGAGCGCCCGGGCGGCCGCGATGTCGGCGTAGTTCTCGGCCAGATAGGCCTGGATGACGGGCCGCTCGGCGAGCTTCTTGCCGAAGGTCTCGCGCTTTAGCGCGTAGTCGATGGCGAGCTCCTGGGCGCGCTCGGCCAGTCCGACGGCGCTCATCGCCACCGACACCCGGCTCGGCAGCAGGAACCCGCCGAGTGCCACCGCCAGGCCCTCGCCCTCGGCGCCGATCCGGGCCGAGACCGGTACCGGCGTGTCGGTGAAGGTCAGGATGGCGTGGTCGGTTCCGCGCACGCCCATCGTCTCCGAGTCGTCGATCACCTCGGCGCCCGGAAGCCCCGTGTTGGGCACCAGCAGTGCGACCGTGCCCGCCGACCCCGACGTCCCTTCGAGTCGCGCGAACAGCAGCCAGTAGTCGCACTTCACGCCGAAGGTGATCAGGTGCTTCTCGCCGTTCAGCAGGTAGTGCGAGCCGTCGTCGGAGAGGCGCACGGTGCTGCGGATGTCGGCCCCCGTGCCCGCCGTCGCCTCGGTGAGGGTGAAGGCCACCAGCTTCTCGCCGCTCACGGCCTGCTTCAGCGTCTCCCGTTGGGCGTCGTCGACGAAGGGGGCCATCGCGCGCCAGAGTCCGTTGTTCACGTGCACCAGCATCCGGATCGAGCCGTGCGAGCGGGAGATCACCTCGAGCAACTCGAGGTAGCGGGAGAACGGGATGCCCCGGCCCCCGAGCTCGACCGGGGCGGCGAGGCTCAGCCAGCCGCGGTCGCGCAGCTCGTCGTAAAGCGCCTGCGGCACGTCGCCCGCGGCTTCGACCCGCTCCGACCACTCCTCGCCGGGGCCGCGCACCCAGGCCTCGATCTCGGCCTTGAGGGCCTGGAAGCCGGCCTCGTCGAAGGCGGCCCCATCCGGAACCACCACCTCGTTCGGATCGTCGCTCACGCTGATGCACTCTCCCTCGCCGACGGCGGGGCGCCGGCTGCTCGTTCGGACTCGACGAGCGCGGCCACGCGCTCGCGGAGCAGGTTCTTCTGGATCTTGCCCACCGGATTGCGCGGCAGCGCCTCGATCGTCTCGAGTCGCTCCGGCCAGTAGTACTTCGACACGTTCGCCCCGGCGAGGAAGGCCTGCATCTCGCCGAAATCGAGCGGTGCGGATGCCCCGTCGGCGGTCACCACGAAGGCGCAGGCGCGCTCGCCGAGCCGTTCGTCGGGCATCGCGACCACGGCCACGTCTCTGACCGAGGGATGCGCGAACAGCAGGTTCTCGATCTCGACCACGGGCACCTTCTCGCCGCCGCGGTTGATGACATCCTTCACCCGCCCGGTGATGTGCAGGAATCCCTCGGCGTCGAGGATGCCGAGGTCACCGGTCTTGTACCAGCCGTCGGCGGTGAACACCTCGGCCGTGAGGTCGGGGCGGTCGAGGTAACCGAGGAACATCGTGGGGCTGTTCAGCTCGTAGTGGCCTTCACGCCCGGGCGGCAGTTCGGTGCCGTCGTCGTCGACGATCCGCAGTCCGATCCCGACCAGCGGGCGGCCGTCGCTGCCCCAGGCGGAGGCCGGCGGGTCGTCCGGGGCCGAGAGGGTGCCGAGGCAGGTCTCGGTGGTGCCGAACGCGCCGCACACGGCGGTGTCGAGCACGCGGGTGGCGCGTTCGGCGAGTTCGCGCGGCACGGCGGCGCCGGTGGCGACGAAGATCCGCAGGCTCGCGGGGGCGGGAGCGCCGGCCTCGACGGCCTCGACCAGATCCATCAGAAAGGGGGTGGCCGCCTGCACGAAACCGGCGCCCGCCTGACCGAAGGCCTGCTCGAGGGCCGCCCGCGCATCCCAGATCGGCTGCACCACGGCGGCCGTGCCGAGCCGCCACGACACGAGGAGTCCGTAGAGGAACCCGGTCTGGTGCGCGAGCGGCGAGGGGATGTAGACGCGATCGTCGCCGGTCAGCCCGAGGTGCGCGACTTCCAGCGCGGTGGCCTCGGCGAGCGAGCGGTGGGCGTGCTGCACGCCCTTCGGCTCACCGGTCGTGCCCGAGGTGAACAGCAGCTGCGCCACGTCGTCGGAGCCCGGGCGCCGGGTGGCGATCGCCGCGGCATCCACCTCCGCCGCGGCGAGCACGCCGTCGAAGTCGTGCCACTCGACGTCGGTCGCATCCGGGGCGCCGTGCGGATCGGGGCGCGCGACGGCGCCCGCCCGCAGCTCACCGTGCGGGTCGCGTGCGCCCACCACGAGCACGTGCTCGACGAGCAGCGGGAGGTCCCGAGCCGAGGCCTCGGCCGCCACCGCCGGGAACTCGGCGGCGTGTGCGCGCCCCCGGAACGACTCCGGCAGCACCAGCACCCGCGCCTTCGAGCGCGAGAGCACCATCGCCACCTCGCGCGCTCCGAACACGGGCATGATCGGCGCCACCACCGCGCCGATCTGCATCACGCCGAGGATCACGCTCACGCACTCGGCCCAGTTCGGCAGCTGGAACGCCACCGACTCGCCGGGCTCCACCCCCAGCGAGAGCAGCGCGGCCGACACCCGGTCGGCCTCCGCCGCCAGCTCGGCGCGGCTCAGCGTACGCGGCCGCTCACCCACCTCGATCACGGCCGGGGAGCCGGGATCGGAACGCAGCAGGTCCTCCACGAGAACGGTCAGAACGGGGCTGCCGGATGCGCCGGCGTTCACGAGGCCAGCGCCTGCTGCGAGCGGCCGGCGGCCGGGATCTCCATCGACAGCCCCACACCCGTCATCGCCTGCAGGAAGGCCGGATACGAGATGCGGTACGCCCTCGGATAGGTCAGGCGCGAGGGCCCCTCCGCGCGCGTGGCGGCGACCGCCAGCGACATCAGCACCCGATGGTCGTTGAACGACGACATCGGAGCCCCGCGCAGCTGGTCGACCCCGGTGATCGTGAGCTCGGATCCGGAGTCCACCAGCCGTCCGCCGAGCTTGTTCAGCTGCAGCATCGCGTTCACCCGGTCGGACTCCTTCAAGCGGATGTGGGCGATGTTCCGCAGGGTCGATGTGCCGTCGGCGAAGCTCGCCAGGGCGGCGATCACGGGCAGCAGGTCGGGGATCGGCTGGCAGTCGAGATCCTCCAGCGGCTGCAGCCGGAGGCCGTCGTGCCGTACGCGCACGAAGCCGCTCCGCGCGTCGTTCTCCATCGGCAGGCCCATCGCGCGCACGAGGTCGAGGAAATCGGCCTCCGGGTGGTCGGTCTCGCCCGCCGTCGTGGCGGTGAGTCCGCGGAAGAGCACGTCGGAGGGGTGCAGTGCCGTGGCGGCCAGGCCGAACGCGGCCGATCCGATGTCGGGCGGGATGCGGTACTCGGTGGCCCGGGCGGTCTGGCCGGGTCGCACGGTGAAGTGCCGCCAGTCCTCGGAGTGCTCCACGTCGAGGCCGAAGTGCTTCATCATCCGCACGGTCAGCTCCACGTAGGGCTGCTCGTTGAGCTCGCCGATCACGTCGATGGTGGTCTCGCGTTCGGCGAACGGCGCCACCAGCAGCAGACCGGAGACCCACTGCGAGAGGGTGCCGGGAATGGTCACCCGGCCGCCCTCGGGCCGCCCGGGCAGCACCGTGATCGGCGGGCGGTCGTCGATCGATTCGGAGCGGATGCCCATCTGTCCGAGCGCCTCGAGCAGGGCCTTGATGGGCCGGCGCCGGAAGTACTTCATCCCGGTGAGCGTGATGGGCCGATCGGCGAGGGCGGCGAGCCCGGTCAAGAAGTAGAGCGTGGTGCCGGAGGAGCCCATGTTGAGCAGGCCCTCGGCCGAGCTCGAGCCGTGATCGACCACGTCGTCCCGGGTGTGGTACTCGCCGCCGTGCACGACGTAGCCGTCGTCCTCGATGTCGATGCGGGTGCCGAGGGCGCGCAGCGCGCCGATGGTCCAGACGACCTGTCTGGTCTCCGACAGGCCGCGGATGACGCTCCGGCCCGGGGCCAGAGAGGCCAGCACGAGGGCGCGGTGGGCGTGGTACTTCGACACGGGGATGCTCAGCTCGCCGGAGATCGGGGTCTCGGATCCGCTCACGAACAACTGCACCGGTTCAGACCTCCACAACTTCGTCCGGCTCCAGCCACGAGGAGTCGCACAGGCATCGAAAAGGGTTCCCCTCCATAGTGCCATCCCCCCAGCCGCGCCCCCCACTCACCTTAGGTCGTCGAGCAGGGCCCGTTACGCCGCCTCACGCCCCCAACCCCGATCGAAAAACCCAAAAGCCCACGACACAAGGTCTCGGGCCGTACTCGATGACCCGGTGACGCCGAGCGAAGCCCGGCGCCGCCGGCACCTAAAGCCTCGTGCGCACCAGCGGCTGGTCGGTTCCGGCCACGCGGATGTCGACCTCCCGGATCGTCTTCGTCGGGATGCTCGTCGACGCCGAGAGGTTGCCCGCGCTGCTGCCGGCCGCCGTCCAGGTGGCGACGGTGGTCTGGGTGCCGTCGGCATCCGTCACCACCAGGTCGTAGGTGGTGGAGCCGCTGGAATAGGGTCCGTCGTCGCGGTAGCTGCAGTTCCAGTCGAAGCGGGTGCCCCAACCCTTCTCGGTCACCGTGAGGTCGGCTTCGAGCCGGCCCGGTTCGACCTGGGACATGGCGGCCGCCGTGTTCGCCTCCGGTGGGGCCGCACTGGCCACGGCGCTGTTCGGCACGGTGACCGGATTCGTGACGCCAGTGCCCAGTGCCACGCCCACCAGCACGCTCGCGCAGGCGAGTGCGGCGCCGGCGCCCACGATCACCGCGGCCAGCCGGCGCCGGGTGCGCGTGCGGCGGCGGCGCACGGTGTGCGCCAGCTCGCGCACGAGGGGCGTGCCGTCGCCGAGCTGGCCGAGGTGCGCGTCCGCCGTGCTCCGGGCGTCGTCTTCGAGCAGGGCGGTGGCCTCGCTCGCACTCAGTCCGCCCAGGATGCCGGGGAGGCCCGCGAGCTCGCCGACGGCCGCGGTGCAGGCCGGGCACTCGGCGAGGTGGCGCTCGAACTCCCGGCGCTCCTCGGGCGAGAGCATGCCGAGCACGTACGAGGCATCCCAGTCGCGGTAGGGGTCGGGCCGCGCGCCGGTGTCGGTGCGGGGGACGGTGTCGTCGCCGGATCCGGTCATTCGGTCACCCCCCGCTCCTGCAGGGCGAGTCGCAGGGCGCGCAGCGCGTAGTGGGTGCGCGAACGCACGGTGCCCACCGGAACCCCTTCGTCGCGGGCGATCTCCGCGGCGGACTGCCCCAGGTAGTAGGAGCGCACCACGGCGGTGCGATGTTCGAGGCTGAGCGAGAGCAGCGCATCCGACAGCAGCCAGCGGTCGAGTACGGCGTCGGTCTCGTCGTGCCCGGTGGGGCGCTCCGGCACGTCGTCGGTGGCGAACTCGTGAGCGTGCCGGGCGCTGCGCCGGTCGTCGATCACGAGGTTGCGCGCCACGGTGAACAGCCACGCGCGCGCTTCTTCGTCTCCCTGTTCGAGGATGGCGGGCCGGCGCCAGGCGCGCAGTAGGGCCTCCTGCACCACGTCCTGGGCCAGAGCGGGATCGCGGGTGAGCCGCAGCACATAGCGGTACAGCGCCGGCGCGTGTGCATCGTGCACCGCCCGCAGCAGCTCCGCCTGTTCCTCGCCCACGACACCTCCTCCACCCTGCACAACGGAACAGCCGCCCGTTTCGTTCAATCCTCCCGCGAAGAGGTGCCCGAGAGCACGTCGGCGCGGCGCCGGACGAACCCGGAGTTCACCACGAGCAGGCCGTGAGCGATGCGACCGCGTCGTTCAGCGACGCGACACCGCCGAGCAGGATCACGCGACTGGTTCCGTGACTCGACAGCGCGGCCAGCACGCCTTTCGGCACGCAATCCGGCGGCACGACGTAGAGCGGAGAGCGATGCTGGCCGGCGAGCACGCCACCGGCCAGCGCATCGGGAAACGTCACCCCGGTGGCGAGATAGACCGTGCTGAAGTCGCCCGGGAGCCGATCGTTCACGGCGATGGACACCTGGTAGCGGTCGCTGCCGAGAATGCGGACGGGCCGCGCGAGTCCGGTGATGGCGCTCTCGACCCCGGCCGAGATCGACGCCGGCCCGCCGATGAGCGCGAATCCCGAGAGCTTGTAGGTGCTCAGCAGATCGAGCGTCGCCGTGTCGGGGGTGGGGGCCGCTCCGTCGACCAGAACGAGGGGAACGAAGCTCGCTCCCGCGGCGGCGCCGGCGGAGAGGGCATCGGGAAAGTCGCGACCGGTCGCGATCATCGCCCCTGGTGCGCTCGGCAGGAGTGTTCCGGCGATCGCCCGGCTGACGGCGTACCGATCGGCACCCGAGATGCGTGACACCGAGGTGCGGGGGAGGATCGCCCGCACCTGCTCCAAGGCGGCATCCGGAACGGACGCGGGCCCGCCCACCGCGGTCACCGTGCCCGGTCTGAGCCGGATGATCTCCGACACGACGCCGGAGGGGATCAGTCCCGACGACGGGGTGAGAAGCAGCGAGGCTCCGTACACCGACGCCACCGGAACGGCGCTCAGCGCATCGGCGAAGGACGCCCCCGAGGCGAGGAACACCGTGTCGGTGCCTCCCGGATTGGCGCGCTGCGAGATGAGCACCGCCTCCTCGTAGCGGTCGGCACCCGCGATCCGGGAGACGGCCGGTGTCAACTCCACACCGCTGGCCACCGCCCCGGTCGGTGAGCCGAGCTGTGCAGCGACGGGCAGCAACGCCGCCAGGGCGACGGCGAGCGTGCAGAGGACGGACCGGCGGCGCAAGACCGCCCTGATGTGGATACGCATGGTCGACTCGATTCCCCAAGAACGATGTACTGCCGTCGGCAGCCCCCGGCCGTGATCCGAGAGTACCGCTCAGACAGGCGTCAAGTCGAGGAATATTCGGAGAAAGCAGTGGATGCCACGACTAAGGCGTGACGAAGACCCCGTCCGCGGCATCCTGGACCGCCCGCTGCTTCATCACGTAGTGCTGCTTCTTGCCGGTGGCCGTGTAGGGGAGTTCGGAGACGAAGGCGTAGCGGCGAGGCCGCTTGAACCGGGCCAGTGAGACGCTCTGCTGGCAGAACCGGTCGAGTTCGGCGGCGGCGGCGACCGGATCGGCCAGCTGCCCCTCGCGCGGCTTCACATAGGCCACCACGAGTTCGCCCCACTCGGCGTCCGGCAGCCCCGTCACGATCACGTCGGCCACCCCGGAGTGCCCGGACAGCGCCTCCTCCACCTGCACCGGGTGCACGTTCTCGCCACCGGAGATGATCATGTCGTCCTTGCGGCCGACGATGGTGACGATCTCGTCCTCGTTCCAGGTGGCCAGGTCGCCCGGGTACATCCAGCCGTCGCGGAACTTCTTCGCCTGCTCCTCGGGGTTGCCGATGTAGGTGTACCCGCTCTTGACCGAGCGCATGATCACCTCGCCCACCTCGCTGCCGTCCTTGGCGACCGTGTCGGTCGGATCGGCGAAGCGGTCGTCGTA
>NZ_JAHFUW010000042.1:29038-43205 GCF_023264855.1 Herbiconiux sp.
GCCCGAGAGCGAGGAGAGGTCGCGGGGCGACGCCTCCTGCGCATCCGCGAGCCGTTCGAGGTTGGTGGGGGCGCCGATCACGTAGGTCAGGCCGTGCCGTTCGATCAGGTCGAGCACCAGGCCGGGCTCGAACTGGGGGAGGGTCACGACCTCGGATCCCACGTAGAACGCCGTGTTCGGCCCCGCGCAGTAGTTGCCGCCACGGTGGAACCAGGGCGACATGTTCATCGTCTTGTCGCTCGGCCCGAGGGGGAAGTGCATGATCGCGTCGTGTGCGCTCAGCACCTCGTTGAGGCTGGTCAGCGGCACCGCCTTCGGCATGCCGGTGGTGCCTGAGGTGTAGAGCCGCGAGGTCTCGTCCCACACCGAGGCACCCTCCGGGGCGCGGAAGCTCGGCGCCCCCTCCACCAGAAGCGACTCGAACCGCACCGCGCCCGGCAGCAGCTCGCCCTCACCCACGGCCACCAGGGCCGTCGGCGCGAACGAGCTCAGACGCAACGCCGCCTGCACCTCCTTGGCCGCGGCGGCCTCGTAGAAGAAGATCACCGGCTTGGTCTGGCTCAGGATGTGCGCCGTCTCCGCCGGCGCCAGGCGGAAGTTCATCGGCGACGACACCGCTCGCAGCCCCTGCGCGGCCACGTAGAGAAAGGCGAACTCGGGTCGGTTCATCAGCTGGTAGCCGACCATGTCGCCCACGCCCACGCCGTGTTCGGCCAGGCCCGCCACGAGGGCCCCGGTCACCTCGCCGAGCTCGCGATACGTCCAGGATCGGCCCGTGGTCGAGTCGGTGATCGCCGTCCGGTTCGCGTAACGATGCGTGTTGCGCTCCACCGCGGCCGCCCAGGTGAAGTGCTGCTCGAACACCTGGCGGAAGGCCGAGGTGTCGTAGTCGGTGTTGGGCGTGGCGCCGGACGCCCCGTTCGTGCGGTCGGCGGGCCCGGTGGTTTCGGTGACGGTGCTCATGAAGACCTCGTCCTGTCTCTGGTCTGCGGGTAGTTCAGGTATACAACCGTCGAGTGCTCCGATGCCATTCCGCCCTGGTTCGCGGCATGCTCCGGAGGCGGCGCCGGTAGTCTGGCCGCATGGGCACCGGACCGGTCGACGTCGTCGTGGTCGGCAGCGGCCCGAACGGTCTCGCGGCCGCCGTGACGCTCGCGCGGGCGGGCCTCTCGGTGCGGGCCTTCGAGGCGGCCGGATCGGCGGGCGGCGGCGCGCGCACCGCCGAGCTGACGCTCCCGGGGCACTGGCACGACGTGTGCTCGGCGGTGCATCCGATGGCCCTCGCGTCGCCGTTCTTCCGGGCGTTCGACCTCGCGTCGAAGGTGCCGTTCGTCACCCCCGACATCTCGTACGCCCAGGTCTTCGACGGCGATCGTTCCGGCATCGCGTACCGCGATCTCGAGCGCACGGCCGCCGAACTCGGCGGAGCCGCCGGGGCGTCCTGGCGCCGCCTGTTCGCGCCGCTGCTGCGCGATCAGGATGCCGTGGTCGATTTCACGATGAAGCCGCTGCTGCGCGGTGCCCGGCATCCGCTCGCCGCCGCGGTCTTCGGATCGCGCGTGCTCACCACGGCCCGATCCGTCGACGGCGGGCTGGGAACCGTCGGGGGAGGGATGCTGGCGGGCCTCGCCGCGCACGCCATCGGCCCCGTCTCTTCGTTCGGCGCACGGGGCACGGCACTGCTGCTCGGGATGCTCGCGCACGCGCCGGGCGGCTGGCCCATCCCGATCGGCGGTTCGCAGGCGATCGTCGACGCCCTCGTGGCCGACCTCGTGGCGCACGGCGGCGAGGTGGTGACCGAGACGCGGATCGATTCGCTGCGCGAACTCCCCTCCGCCCACGCGGTGCTGCTGGATGTCACCCCGCGCGCCCTCGAGCGCATCGGCGGCGACCTGCTGCCCTCCGGGTACCGCGCGGCGCTGCGCGGCTTCCGGTACGGCGATGCGGCCTCGAAGGTCGACTTCGTGCTCGACGGCCCGGTGCCGTGGGCCGACGGACGACTCGCGGCCGCCGGCACGCTGCATCTGGCCGGCAGCGCCGCCGAGGTGCAGGCGGGGGAGCGCGAGGTGGCGCGCGGACGTCACCCCGAGCATCCGTACGTCCTCGTCTCGCAGCCCGACGTGGCCGACCCCGGGAGGGCGCCGGCGGGTCACCAGACGCTCTGGGCCTACACGCACGTGCCGAAGGGATCGGGCCGCGACATGACCGAGGCGATCACGGCCCGCATCGAACGGTTCGCCCCCGACTTCCGCGACCGGATCGTGGC
The DNA here is from genome assembly GCF_023264855.1 of Herbiconiux sp. Lineage (GTDB taxonomy): Bacteria > Actinomycetota > Actinomycetes > Actinomycetales > Microbacteriaceae > Herbiconiux. The sequence goes on from NZ_JAHFUW010000042.1 coordinate 31,305, forward strand.
CTCGGCCGCCATCCCCGCGTCGGCGCTGCAGCTGTACAACGCCAATTACGTCGACGGCGACATCGCGGGCGGTGCGGCGACGTTCGGCCAGCTCGTGTCGAGGCCGGTGCTCTCGCCGACACCGTGGCGCACGCCGCTGGCGGGCGTCTACCTGTGCTCGGCGTCCACGTCGCCGGGGCCGGGTGTTCACGGGATGGCCGGGTGGCAGGCCGCCCGTGCGGCCCTCGCCGACGTCTTCGGCATCACCGAGGCGCCGCTGGCCGTGCCTCGCTGAGAGGCCTCTCCGTCACACGTCCAGCGAGTCGCCCGGCTGCAGGTCGAGGAACTCGCCGCCGCCCTGCTCGGTCGCCCATTTCAGGCGGTCGGCGGCCATCCGCTTGCCCGCGCCCGAGAGCACCATCTCGTGGGTGCCGAAGGCGCGCTTCGGAGCCACTTCGAGCACGTAGTCCATCGCCTCCGAGATCTTCAGCCAGGGGGCGGATGCGGGCGCGGCCAGCAGATCCACCTCGATGCCCTCCGGCACGGCGAAGGAGTCGCCCGGGTAGACGAGCTGCTCGTTCACGATCACGCCGACGTTGTCGACCACGGGGATCGAGGAGTGGATGACGGCGTGCCGGCCGCCGAAGAACCGCAGAGCGAACGGCCCGGCCTGAACCGCGTCGCCCGGATCCACCCGCGTGATCGCGAAGCCGTCGGCGGCGGCCACGACGCCCTCCGGGCCGTAGATCACGGCATCGGGGGAGGCCTCGAGGATGCGGTTCAGCTGCTCGGGCGTCCAGTGGTCGGCATGCTCGTGGGTGATCACGATCGCGGCGGTGTTCGCGGCATCCGTGATCGGGGTGGTGAACGATCCCGGGTCGATGAAGAGCTTCTTTCCCGACTGCTCCAGCAGCAGGGCGGCGTGCTCGAATTTCGTGAGTCTCATGCCTCTGACTCAACACCTCTCGGCGCCCGCGGTGCAAATGCGGCACGGCACCGATCGGCGCGGCCGCATGCATACGGGATAATCGGTGCACATGGGCTCCCCTCAGAAGCGGATCGTCGTGGCGATCAATCCGAACGCCTCCTTCGGCAAGACCCGTCAGGTCGGTCCCGCCGTCGTGGCCGCACTGAGGGCCCGTGGGCACGACGTGCTGCCGCTCAGCGCTCCCGACTTCGACGGGCTGGTGCGGGTCGCCCGGCAGGCGCTCGACTCCGACCCGGTGACCGACGCCCTGGTGGTGGTGGGCGGCGACGGCATGGTGAACCTCGGTGTGAACCTCGTCGCGGGCACCGGCATCCCGCTCGGCATCATCCCGGCGGGCACCGGCAACGACTTCGCCACAGGGGTGGGCATCCCCACCGACACGGATGCTGCGACAGCCTTCCTCTGCGATGCCCTGGAGCGCGAGCCCCGCGTGGTCGACGCCGCCCGGGTGACCGGCCCCGGTCTCGACGCACCGGCCCAGGGATCGGGGTCCGGCTCCGCTGAACCGCACCGCTGGTTCGCCGGGGTGCTCTCGGCGGGTTTCGACGCGGCGGTCAACGAGCGGGCGAACCGCCTGCGGCGCCCCAAAGGCGCCTCGCGCTACGTCATCGCGCTGGTGGCCGAACTGGTCGCGCTGAAGCCCCGCCACTACCGCCTCGAGATCGACGGCGAGAGCTTCGAGGTGGACTCCCCGCTGCTGTCGGTGGCGAACAACACCACGATCGGCGGCGGCATGAAGATCGCGCCCGATGCCCTGCTCGACGACGGCCTGCTCGACGTGTTCATCGTGAAGCCGGTCTCGAAGGTGCGCTTCATCCGGCTGTTCCCGAAGGTGTTCTCGGGAACGCACGCCGGGTTGCCGATCGTGGAGTTCCGCCGGGGCCGCCGCGTGAGCGTCGACGCCGAGGGCATCGCGGGCTACGCCGACGGCGAGCGTTTCGGTGCGCTGCCTCTCACGGTGGAGCTCGTTCCGGGTGCTCTGGCCGTGTTGGTCTGAGCAGGGGCGCGGCCGATTTTGAGTTGCCCTCCGGCGTGTGGCATACTCGATGAGTTGTCAAGACGGCCCCATCGTTTAGCGGCCTAGGACGTCGCCCTCTCACGGCGGTAACGCGGGTTCGAATCCCGCTGGGGTCACGACATAAAACGCAGAAAGCCTCCGGTTCGCCGGGGGCTTTTTGCGTTCTGCGGGAGTCTTCGGGCTGTCGTTGGGGCTGCCGCGCGCTTCGCGCTTGCCTTCGATGGGTGTGGCTGGGTTGTCGGGGTCCGATGTCGGTGGTCGATGATTGAATTAATCTCATGATAGAGATGGTGGATGCGACGGATGCCGGGCCCCGGCGTCGGTTCGACGCGCGCGCCGCATTCGATTCCGATCTTGACTACATCGACGACATCACCCGTCGGCAGGCGTCGCTCGAGGCCGACAAGATGGTGGCGGTCGCTCGGTTATCCCGCCGGGTTCGCGGGCGCACCCTGGGGCTGGATGCGGAGGAATCCGCGGTGTGTGGGTTCGCTCGCACGGAGGAAGAGAAGCGTCTGCTGGTCGCCGAGGTCGGTACGACGCTCCGGGTGCCGGAGTGCACGGTGGGCAGCATGGTGACGGATGCGGAAACCCTCGTCACCTCGCTGCCGTTGACGTTGGCTGCCCTGCAGGCCGGCGACATCACCGGACGGCATGCGCATGTGATGGTGGCGCAGTGCTCGACCATTCCGGTGGAGGCGCACGGTGAGTTCGAAGCGGCGCTGTTTCCGGTGGCGTCCCGGTTGACGGTGGCGCAGTTCACCCAACGCGCCCGCATCTACCGCGAACGCGTCCACCCCGAGACGCCCCGCAAGCGACACGTGGAAGCGTCGGAGCGGCGGGGTGTGTGGGTGGATCCCGCGGCGGATGGGATGGCGCAGCTGAGCGTGTTGCTGCCGGCCGCGGAGGCGATCGCGATCGATGACAAGCTCGACCAGATCGCCCGCTCCCAGCGCGGCCCCGACGAGCCCCGCACCCACGCACAGCTGCGTTGCGATGCCGCTATCGCGCTGCTTCTTGATCCCGAGGGTGACCTTGCTACCGCGGCGCAGCGGATCCGCCCGCAGGTGATCCTCACGGTCCCCGCCCTGTCGCTCCTAGGCCACACGGAGCAGCCCGCCGAACTCCACGGCTATGGCCCCATTGATTCGGTGACTGCTCGTCGGTTGACGGCGCAGGCGCCGAGTGTGACGCGGTGGTTGACCGACCCGGTCACCGGCCATACGCTCTCCGTGGGGCGGGAGAGTTACCGCATCCCCGCTGATTTGCGGCTTGCTCTGACGATTGAGGATGAGACGTGCCGGTTTCCGGGCTGCCGACGCCGTGCGCAACGCTGCGAACTCGATCACGTCCACGCCTGGGCAGAAGGCGGCGAAACCTCCCACGACAACCTCGCGAGCCTGTGTCCGAAGCATCACCACTTCAAACACGAATCCGACTGGACCGTCGAAGCCCTACCCGGACGCGAGCTGCAATGGACGTCCCCGGTCGGGCGGGTGCACGTCACCGAGCCCGCAAATCCCGCACACCCACCCTGGCCCGAAAACGGGCCGACGCCCGAAAGCGAACCACCACCGAGAAGACCGGTCTTCGAGGTGGCCGGTGATGTCCGCGATCCGTTCGCCGAGTGCCTGAGATGAGCTGCACTCTTGCCACCTGCGGTTCTACCCGCTGATGCCTGCACGCCGGGATGCCGCGCGGCTGCGTGCCCGCCCATAGGCGATCGCCAGCGCGCCGAGCGCCAGCAGCACCGCGGTCAAGGCGACGATGTAGACGAGCACACTGCCCCAGCCCGCCGTGGCCGGGTCCAGGAACGGGTAGGGATAGATCGCCCCGCCGCTCGCAGCGCCTCGGATGAGCGTGTAGGCGAGCCACGCCACCGGGTAGATCGCCACGATTCCGAGTGCCTTCCAGCGCAGGGCCGGCCGGCCGGGGGAGAGCAGCCAGTCCAGCAGCAGCACCGCGGGCACCACCACGTGGATCACCTCGTTCGGCCAGGCGAGACCCGGGTAGCCGCCCTCGTACGGCACGTTCCGCAGCAGCAGGTTGTACACACCGGCGGTGACGATCGCATAGGTGAGCACCGCCATCCGCACCGTCGTGTACAGCACGGTGTCAACCGGCATCCGGAGCGCCATCAGCCCACCGGCGACCAGCACGACGATGTTCATCAGGCTGGTCTCGATGGTGAAGTAGCTGAAGTACTCCCACGGGTCGAAGGCGTCGTTCACGACGCGGTCCGCGATCTGGATCACGATGGTGACCAGCAGGCCGACCCCCACCAGGAGCCGCACCGCCCCCACCGCTCTGCGAGTGTTCATGAGCGGTATTCGTAGCGCACTCGCCTGGAGGTTGCCCCGCGTCGGGGCCATCTGCTCCGTGGTCGATCCGCGGGTGCCGCGGATGCACCACCGTGCTTGACTGAAACCACGGTGGCCGGCATCCGGATCGGCCCAGAAGGAGGACAGCGATGACCGGCGACGCCCCCGACCTCAGCGACATCGAATACCCCGACGGCGCAGGCTACCCCGACGGAACGGGCACCCTCGACGACTCCGACGACGACGCGGTCCCCTCGGGTGTCGACCCCACGATCGCCGACGAACCCGAGACGGCCGGCTCCGAAGACGACGAAGCCGACCTCGAAGAGAACGACGGCTGATCCTCTAGCGCAGCACTCCGTTCGTGAACGAGTCCAGGCGGGTCAGGATGCCGGTCGCGCGCGACGCGACCAGCACATCCGGGTCCGGCAGCATCTCCGAGCGGGCGGGCACGATGCGGATGAGCGCCGAGCAGCCGAGATCTGAGCAGATGTAGGTGCCCACCGTGCTGCCGTCGATGCCCGCCTGCCCGGCACGCGGCGCGGTGAAGAGCGTCACCTGACCGGCCGGCCGGGGCGTGCGGCACAGCGTGCACATCGCCGAGATGCCGGGGCGGGCGTGCGATCCCCCTGCTTTGAGGAGGATGCCCGTCGGACGGCCCTCGCGCCAGTACACGATGTAACCGCGATGGATGGCGTGCGCGTCGCGCCAGCCGAGGAACTCGCGATCCTCCCACACGATCTCGTGCAGCCCCGGCAGGGTCATCCGCTCGAGCTCGTGCTCACTGATGTTCGTGAACGACCCGCGGATCTCCGCTTCGGTGAGTGGCTGCATCCCTAGGAGTTTACCGCCGACGAATCGACCGCCGACGACCCGATCGCCGACGCGATCGCGTCCGCCGCCCGCACGAGCGCCAGGTGTGAGAACGCCTGGGGCGTGTTGCCCACCTGCCGCGCCCCGGCCACGTCGTACTCCTCCGAGAGCAGCCCCACGTCGTTGGCGAGCGACACCAGCAGGTCCATCAGCTCCAGCGCGTCATCCAGGCGGCCCGAGTGGGCGTATTGCTGCACCAGCCAGAACGAGCAGGCCAGGAACGGATGCTCGCCCCCGGCGAGACCGTCGACCCCGGATTCCGTTCGGTAGCGCAGCAGCAGACCCTCGTGCAGCAGGTCCTGCTCGATCGCGGCGACGGTGCCCAGCATCCGCGGATCGTCGGGGGCGACGAAACCGATCTGTGCGAGCAGCAGCAGCGACGCGTCGACCTCGGTGCTGCCGTAGTGCTGCACGAAGGTGTTGCGCGTGGCGTCGAAGCCCTTCGTCTCGATCTCGTCGCGAATCGCGTCGCGGATCTCGGCCCAGCGATCGGCCGGCCCGTCGAGCCCGTACTGGTGCACCGCTTCGACCCCGCAGGCGAAGGCCGCCCACACCATCGCGCGCGAGTGTGTGAACGGCACCTGCGGGCCGCGGATCTCCCAGATGCCGTTGTCGGGCCGCTGCCAGTTCTGTTCGAGGAAGCCCAGCAGCGCCCGCTGCAGCGGCCAGGAGAATTCGTCCTCGTCGACGCCGATCCGGCGGGCCTCGCGCAGCGCGATCATCAATTCGCCGAAGATGTCGGCCTGGAACTGGCCCGCGGCGTCGTTGCCGACGCGCACGGGTGAGGATCCGTTGTAGCCGGGCAGGCTGTTCAACTCGGACTCGGGCAGGCGGCGCTCACCGGAGAGCCCGTACATCGTCTGGATGTCGGCCGGGTCGCCCGCGATGGCGCGCAGCAGCCAGCGCCTCCACTGCCCGGCCTCGTCTTCGTAGCCGTGCAGCATCAGGGCGGCGAGGGTGAGCGAGGCGTCGCGGATCCAGGTGTAGCGGTAGTCCCAGTTGCGCGATCCGCCGAACTGCTCGGGCAGGCTCGTGGTGGCGGCGGCCACGATGCCGCCCGTCTCCTGGTGGGTGAGGGCGCGCAGCACGAGCAGCGAGCGGCGCACCTCGCGCTCGTACGGAGCGGGCAGGTCGGTCTCGCGCGACCAGGCGCGCCACCAGTCGGCGGTCTCCTTGAGCGAGGCGGCCACGTCCACCGGCGCCGGTGGGCGGTGGTGGGACTGGAACCAGGTCAGCACGATGTCGACCTCCTCGCCCTCGGCCACCTCGAACAGCGACTCGTGGAAGTGGTTCGACGCCTTCATCGCCGGCCCGCGCACGATCACCGCATCCGGACCCGCCACGCCCACGACCGCGAACCCGCCTGGCGCGGCGTGCTCGGGGGCCTGCCGCATCCAGGGCAGGGCGTCGGCGTAGTCGAAGCGGATGGCGAGCTCCTGCCGCATCCTGACCCGGCCACTGACACCCCGGATGCGCCGCACCACCGAGCGGTGGCCCGCCCCGGGAAGCATCGCGTCGACGACCTCGACCACACCTTCGGGGCTCTCCCAGCGCGTCACCAGCAGGAAGGTGTCGTCCAGGTAGCTGCGGCTCGCCCGGGCGTCGGGCGCGGTGGGGGCCAGCAGCCAGCGCCCGTGCTTCTCGGTGCCGAGCAGGGCGCCGAAGGTGCTGGCGGAGTCGAAGCGCGGCAGGCAGAGCCAGTCGATGCTGCCGTCACGCCCGACCAGGGCCGCGGTGTGACAGTCGCCGATGATCGCGTAGTCCTCGATGGGAAGTGCCATCTGCTGATTCTGCCTCAGGATGCGCCGCGTGTTGTGTTGTGGGCGACCGCGATACAGAATGGGCCGGGTGAAATACCAAGGCACGGTACTCGGCGTCATCGCTATGACGTTCGTGGTCGGTGTCGCAGTCGCCACATCGGTGCCCGCCGCCTCGCTCGCGGCCCCCGACTCCTTCGACAACGTCGAGATCGACGCGTTCGCCGGGTCCGCGCAGTCGTTCGACGCCGGTGACGCCGCCGGAGCATCCGTGTCCCGCGACGGTTACGTCGTGCACACCCCGACGCCCACGCCCACCCCGAAGCCCGTCTCCTCCGGCTCGGAGGGCGGTTACGGGGGAGCGCAGTGTCAGGCCGGCGCCGACGCCGTAGCCGAATCAGTCGCCTTCTCACCCGTCTACCCCGACGGCAACCGCATGTCCGACCCGTTCGGCCCTCGCGCTGAAGGCTTCCACAAGGGCATGGACATGCTGAACAGCCCCGGCGTGCCCGTGCACGCGATCGCCGACGGTGTCGTCATCGCCGCATCCGGCAACGGCGGCACCGGCGGCGTCTACACCTCGATCGCGCACAAGGTCGGTGGCCAGGCCGTCTGCAGCATGTACATGCACTTCCAAGACGGCTCCCTCACGGTCGGTGTCGGCTCGATCGTCACGGCAGGCCAGGTCATCGGCCTCACCGGCCGCACCGGAAACGCCACCACCGAACACACCCACTTCGAAATGTACGGCGCCGACGGCGTGCGCTACGACCCCATCCCCTTCATGACCGAACACGGCATAGCGCCGTAGCTCCTTCTCGCAGGTCGGAGCGCGAGCTCACGCGAGTCGGATGGCATTCTTCCGTCACATCCAGACAAGCTCATGGCCGGAAGGTGCATTGACCCAGACATGTCCAGCGCCATCGAGCTCGATCGAGTTGCTTCCCGCGTCTAGGCGACTGAAGTGGATGGCACCAGTCGAGTCGATTGTGCCGAACCCGTAGTTGCTATCGACAAAATAGATTTCGGCAAGATCACCCCCGATGAAGTCCTTAGGAATCACAGGTGCAGGCCCGGGGCTGGATACGCGAAACGTCGTTATGACGCCGGCTGCCGTGATTCGTGTGAATTCGTCGACCCCACTGACCCAGACATCTCCTGATTTGCCGACTGCGACATTGAGCGCGGAGTCTGAATGCACACCCGTGTCTGAAAAGACCCCGCTGATCGGATCGTAGGATCCCACCGCATCCGTGCCGCCGCGAACGTAGTAGATCTTCCCGTCGGGCGCAGAGGCTAGCGAGTATGCGTAATCTCCCGTGGGCTCCGGGACGAAGGTCAAGACCCCCGACGGCGTCAGCCGCCCCAGCCTCGAATGGCGATCGTCGCCAAACCAGATGTTTCCGTCATCGCCAACCACGAGTGAGAGAGGGTTACCGACACCGGCCAATGGGAAGCGTCGGACAACTCCGGTGGCAGGGTCGAGGCTTCCGATCGTACGGTCGTAGTCATTAGCGAACCAGATCAATCCATCGCGTGTGGCGGCCATACTTCTGATGCGAGCTAGGAAGCCGAGACTGAACTGAGCCTGGTCATGTGTGACCGAATCGACTCTGACCAAATGATTCGAGGTTGCGTCGAAGTACCAGATGTCGCCCAGAGCGTCTTTTGTCAGTGCGTCCGCTGTTCCTCCAAACATGGCCAGCGGCAACTCATGCCAGAGTGAGATCTCTGTCGGGGGCCGGAGATCCGACTGGTTCATCGCATGACCTATGACCGGCGGGGTCATCAGTGAAATCGCGGTCGCGAGCAGGGCGGCCCCCCGCAGAATCGGAACCTTGAAATGGCGGCGGGTGGGATTGTTCATAATGGGTGCCTCTTTGACGGTGGTCAGGTGAATGTGCGGAGTGAGGAATTGAGCCCTCACCGCGAACGTATTCGAATATGTCTCAGTTTCGATATGAGTAATTGTTGGAAAGTCGCACCGCCTCGGCCGGACGCGATATATCTTGACACACACCCAAACGCGATATAGCGTGAGTATCGAAGACGCGATATAGCGCGAAATGTGGAGGTCACTGTGGTTCTGGAGAAGTGGGTCGTCGACGGCCCGAAAGTCATCGACATCGAGCTGGTTCGTTCGGTCAAGGTCGGGCTCATCGGTGGGCAGATCGACATCATCGGGCACGACGAACCCGGGGCGCGCATCGAGGTGCACTCGGTCACGGGCAAAGATCTGAAGATCTCGATCGACGGCGACCGCCTCGAGATCGACCACCCGCAGCTGCGCTGGGACAACTTCATCGAGGTGTTCAAATCGTGGCGGGGCAATGCCAAGGCCGACATCAGCATCCTGGTTCCCCGCGACGCGGCGCTGAAGTTCGGCGTGATCACGGCATCCGCCCTCATCTCCGGACTGACGACGGATGCTCGCCTCAGCACGGTCTCCGGCGCGGTCGTGGTCGACGCGGTCACCGGCGACCTCGAGGTGAACACGGTCAACGGCGAGGTCTCGATCCGCGACCACACCGGGCTCGTGAACGCGAAGACGGTGTCGGGCGACATCACCGCCTCGGGTGCCATCCGCAAGTTCTCGGCCGACGGGGTCTCGGGTGAGGTGTTCGTCGACACGACGGGCACGCCCGACGAGATCCAGAACAACACCGTCTCGGGCGACCTCACCGTGCGCTTCGACGACGACGTCTCGGCGCGCTACAGCGTGAACTCCGTCTCGGGCACGCTGCAGCTGGGTGCGAGCACCATCAAGGGTCTGCGCGGCGGCGGGTACAACGGTCACACCGGCACGCTCGACGGCGAATGGACGGATTTCCGCGCCAACTCCGTCTCGGGTGACATCACTGTGATCTTCCGCGACCCCGCTGCGACGGCCGAGACGGATGTCGCCGGCGCAGCCGCATCCGAGCCGACCGGCCCGTCGTTCGACGAGGGGGTGTCGGCATGACACCCGTGTTCGGTCACGGCCACCTGAGGCTGTACCTGCTGAGTCTGCTCGACGAGTCGCCGAAGCACGGCTACGAGCTGATCCAGGCGCTGAGCGAGCGATTCGGCGGCACCTACAGCCCGAGCGCCGGCACCATCTACCCGCGCCTGGCGAAGCTGGAGGAAGAGGGCCTGGTCACCAAGACGGCCGACGGCCGCAAGACCGTCTACGCCATCACGGATGCCGGCCGCGCCGAACTCCAGGCCCGTCGCGGCGAGCTCGACGAGATCGAGGCGCAGCTCTCCGACTCGGTCCGCCGGCTCGCCGACGAGGTGCGCACGGGCGTCGACCAGGCGATGAAGAGCCTCAAGGCCGAACTCGCCTCCGCGGCCCGTGAGGCGCGCGAGGGGTCGAAGACGGGCACCTCCGGATCGGCGCGTGCCGGCGGGGGAGCCTCGACGGGCAATGCCGCCGACGACGACACGGCCCGCCGGGCCTCGGAGCGCGCGGATGCGGCCACGGCCATGCGCGAGGCCGAGGTGGCGCTGGCCGAGTTCCGGCAGAACCTGCGCGCCGATCTCCGCAAGGCGGCCGGGCGCGGTGAACTCGATCCCGACCTGGTCGGGCGTCTGAAGCAACGGCTCAACAGCGTGCGCGCCGATGTGCGCGACGAACTCAGCCGCGCGCGCTCGCCGCGCTGAGCCGGTCCGGGCCCGCAGCCGGGGCGAGAGACGATCACGTCGCTCGCCCCGGCTGTACTATTGCCGTGAGAAGGGGAGTATCCCAGCTCGCAGACCTCGTCATCACGGGTCCCATCGCCGGGGCCCCGGGGCTGCGGCACGGTGGATCGAAGCCGGGCGGCAGCGCTTGAATTCGGCCGGCCGTGCGGGAGAGACTTTCGGGCGTTCGCCGCGCTCGGAATCTGCTCGTCGCTCATCCTGAAAGGTCCTCGTGACCCAATTGCCTCTCGCCTTCGAGATCGTCTCCCTCGTCGTGCTCGTGCTCATCCTCGCCGCCGACCTGATCCTGGCGTTCAAGCGGCCGCACGTGCCCTCGTTCAAGGAGGCGACCCTGTGGGTCGTCTTCTACGTGGGGCTGGCGCTGATCTTCGCGCTGCTGATGCTCGTATTCGGCGACGGGGAGCACGCGGGGCAGTTCCTGGCCGGCTGGTTGACCGAGTACAGCCTCTCGATCGACAACCTGTTCGTGTTCGTCATCATCATGGCGCGCTTCAACGTGCCCCGGAAATACCAGCAGGAAGCCCTGATGGTGGGCATCATCATCGCGCTGGTCCTGCGCGGCATCTTCATCCTGATCGGCGCACAGCTGATCGAGAACCTCAGCTGGATCTTCTATCTCTTCGGCGCTTTCCTGCTCTACACGGCCTGGAAGCAGGCCTTCGGTCACGAAGACGAGGGCGACGGCGAGAACGGCTTCATCCGCCTGCTGCGCAAGCGCGTCAGCATCTCGCCCGACTTCGACGGCGCCAAGGTGCGCACCACCTTCGACGGCAAGCGGATGTTCACCCCCATGCTGATCGTGTTCCTCGCGCTCGGCTCCACCGATCTGCTCTTCGCACTCGACTCGATCCCGGCCATCTTCGGTATCACCGAGTCGCCGTTCATCGTGTTCACGGCCAACGTGTTCGCGCTGATGGGGCTGCGGCAGCTGTACTTCCTGCTCGGCGGCCTGCTCGAGAAGCTCGTCTACCTGCACTACGGCATCGCGTTCATCCTCGCGTTCATCGGCGTGAAGCTGGTCTCGCACGCCCTGCACGAGAACGAGGTCTTCTTCATCAACGGCGGCCAGCCCATCGAGTGGGCCCCCGACATCGGCACCTGGACGAGCCTCATCGTCATCATCGCCTCGATGGCCGTCGCCACCATCGCCTCGCTCCTCAAGATGCGCCACGACGCCCGCCGCGGGCTCACGGATGCGGCCGAGCCCGCCCCGGCTCGGGACGTCGCGGCGACGCCGGTCTCAGGCGCCGGTGCGGAACCGGCGCCGAAGGCCGAGCACGACGG
>NZ_JAHFUW010000096.1 GCF_023264855.1 Herbiconiux sp.
GGGCGAGGCGGCCGGGCGGCGTGGGGCCGCCGGAGCCGCCGGGGCCGCCCCACGCCGACCGTCGAGAACAACCATGTGATTCTGCTCGCTCTTTCTCTACTTGTTCTCGGCGAGCAGATCGTCGATCCGCGTCGCGGCCGAGGTGAGGGCCTCTTTCACCGTCACCGATCCCTCGAACGCCGAGACGAGTTCGGTGTTGAGGATGGTGTCGACCTCACTGGCCTGCGGGATGGGCAGTCGGGCCCTGGCGGTGTCGAGCTGGGTCGAGAAGGCCTCGTAGTACGGATCGATCGCGGCCTGCAGCTCGGCGAACTCCGGCTTCACGGTCATCTGACCCACCCCCGCCATTCCCACCTGGTACTGCTCCGACTGTGTGAACTCCGCGAACTTGTACGCCGCATCCGCGTGTTGCGTGGCCTCGGAGACCACGATGCTCTCGCCGCCGACCACGCTGATCGAGCCTCCGTCGCCGGCGGGGACGGGGGAGTACACCGGGGTGAAGTCGGGGTACTGACCTTGCCAGATCTCCTTCATCCAAGGTCCGTCGAGCACGGTGGCGTAGCTGCTCGAGGGCAGGCCGTCCGACGTCGATGTCGCGCCGGTGTTGCCCGTGATGAGGTTCGGGATGGCGCCCTCCTTGTAGAGGTCGACCAGCAGTTGCACCCCGGCGACGCTCTCGTCGCTGTCGAGGTAGCCGCTGGCGGTGGTGATGTCGGGATCGGTGATGTCGCCGCCCGCCGACCAGATCCAGGGCATGACGTTCCAGGCGCTCAGGCCGCTGTCGGCGAACGCGGCGATGCCGGTGCCGCTGAGCTTGGCGGCCATGGTCTTCATCTCGTCGAACGTGGCGGGCGGCGCGGACATGCCCGCCGCATCCAGGGCCTTCTGGTTCGAGATCAGCACGCGGGTGTTCGTGTTGAGGGGGAGGCCGTAGTAGTGGCCGTTCCAGGACGTGGTCTCGAGAGTGCCCGGGTAGACCGCGCCGGCGAGGTCGTCGAATCCGGGCATCGTGCCGTCGAGCTGCTTGAACACGCCAAGCTCGGCGAACTGGGCGACCCAGCCGATGTCGGAACGCACGAGGTCGGGGAGCTCGCCGCCGGCGGCGCTCGTCGTGAGCTTCTGCTTGAGTCCGTCGTACGGCATGTCGACGTAGTCGACGGAGATGCCCGGGTTCGCCTTCTCGAAGGCGGGGACCAGCTCGTTCTCGAGCACATCGGTCTGGGCGCTGTTGCCGCCGTTGCCATACGTGCCCCAGAACGTGAGGGTGATCGGTTCGTCGGCGCTGCCTCCGGACGAGGACGAACAGCCGGACAGGATGAGCGCACCGGCGACGGTGAGCGCGCCGGCGAGAGCGAAACGTGAATGCCTCATTGCAAATGTCTCCTGGTTCGGGAAGTGGCGGGAGCGCCATCGGCAGTTATTTCACCACACGAATAAACATGGCGTCAAGATGCGATTCTGTGCTTGAATGATCCCGCTTTTGTTTCGTCTGAAGAAGGAAAGGTGCGCCGGGATGCCGTGGAAACCCGCTGACGACCTCGCGCAGTCCGTCGCCCTGGAGGTGCTCCTGCACGGGCCGCTCGCCCGGGTCGAACTGGCGCGTCGGCTGGATCTCGCGCCGGCCACCCTCACGCGCATCAGCGCCGAGCTGATCGACGTGGGGCTTCTGGTCGAGACGCCCCAATTGGCCGAGCGGCGGGCAGGTCGGCCGTCGATCCCGCTCGACGTGGTGGCGGAGGCGCACTATTTCCTGGGCATCAAGCTCACCGGGGACGCCGTCATGGCGGCGGTCACGAACCTCCGTGCCGGTGTCGTGAACTACTTCGAGTTGGCACTGTCATCGACCGAGCCGGAGACGGTGGTCGAGAGGATCGCCGCCGCAGCGGGCCGGGCGGGCGGCTCCTACCCGATCGACGCCATCGGCATCGGGCTCGGCGGCGTGGTCGCCGGCGACGGCTCGGTCTCCAGCGCGCCTTTCCTCGGCTGGACCGATGTGCCACTGGCCCGTCTCGTGCAACAGGCGACCGGCATCCCGGCCTTCGCGGCCAATGACCTCACCGCGTTCATGGAGGCTCAGCACTGGTTCGGCCTCGGGGCGGGCCACGACAATTTCGCCGCGCTGACCCTGGGCGTGGGCGTGGGGTTCGGATGCGTGGCCAACGGCCGTCTTCTGGCCAACGACGACTCCGGCGTGGGCCTCGTAGGGCACTGGCCGCTCGACCCGCTCGGCCCGATGTGCAATCGCGGTCATCGCGGGTGCGCGGAGTCGATGCTCACGGTGCCCGCCATCCTGCGCGACATCTCGACGGCGCTGGACCGCCCCGTCGACTGGACCGAATTCCTGTCACTCGTCCGAGCCGGTCAGCCAGCGGCAACCGGGATAGCGACGAGTTCGGGCCGTGCACTCGGTCGCCTCATAGCCGCCGTCGCCAACCTCGTGGCTCCGTCGTTCGTCGTGGTGGGTGGCGAAGGAGTGGATCTTGCTGCGGTGTCAGCACGCGCGGTCGACGAAGGAATACGAGAACAGCGTGACCCGCGAGCTTCCACGGTGAAGGTCGAACTCACTTCGGGCACCAACGAGAGCTGGTGCCGGGGCGCGGCCGTGATCGCCCTCCAGGGATATGTGCTCGATCGGCGCCGCGTGGCGTCCCACAGGCCCGCACTCTCCTCGATCGACACGTAACGGCTGA